>JABHFS010000039.1 GCA_018672475.1 Gemmatimonadota bacterium
CCCGGCGCCCGACCGCTGACTATGCGGTCGGGCGCGGGCAAAAAGAGGCACCTGCCGTACGCTTCGTCGAGACGGCGGTGGCGGCCGGCATCGAGTTTAAACACGACAATGGCGCTCGCGGTGACCGCTGGATGCCCGAGACGATGGGCAGTGGCTGCGCGCTCTTCGATTACGACGGAGATGGTGCGCTGGATGTGCTGTTGGTCAATAGCGGTGGTTGGTACGGTGAATCGTCGCCGAGCAGGCTCTATCGCAATCTCGGTGATGGCACTTTTGTCGATGTCAGCGATCAGACCGGTTTCGACTTTACGGTCTATGGGATGGGCGCGACGGTTGCCGATTACGACGCCGATGGCGACGCGGATATCTATCTGACGACGCTGGGGCCGAACCTGTTGTTGCGCAACGACCAGGGTCGCTTTGTCGATGTGGCCGAAGAGGCCGGTGTGACGGGTACGATGTGGAATGACGACGCCGGCAACCAGAATCCAGAGTGGTCGACGGGTGCGGCCTGGTTCGATGTGGACGGGGACGGTTGGTTGGACCTGTTGGTGACCAACTATGTGCGCTGGTCTCCCGGGACCGACATCTACACCTCGCTCGACGGCAAGGAAAAATCCTACGCCACACCGCAACAATACCCGGGTTCAACGCCGAGACTCTACCGCAACTTGGGTGATGGCCGCTTCGAGGAAATCACCGAGGCGGCGGGTCTGCTACTGCCTGGGGGTAAGTCGATGGGTGTGGCGATGACTGACTTCGAGGGCGACGGACTTGTCGACATAGTCGTGACCAACGACACCCAGCCCAATTTCCTATTGCGCAATATCGGCGCGGGTCGTTTTGAGGAACGAGGTCTGGCGGCCGGGATAGGTTACGACGAGACGGGTAGGGCGAAGGCGGGCATGGGCGTCGATATTGCGTCGGTCGAAAACGACGGCGTGCTCTCGATCGCCATCGGCAACTTTAGCCGCGAGGCGCTCTCGCTCTACCGCCAGGCGGCGGGCGCGGTCTTCGTTGACGCTGCGGGTAAGGCCCGTCTGGTGCAGTCGACGTTGAGGCCGTTGACCTTCGGACTGCGCTTCTTCGATTACGACCTCGATGGCTGGCAGGATTTGATCCTGGCCAACGGCCATATCGAACCGGGCATCAACTCGGTGCAGAAGGAGATCGACTATGCGCAGGCGCCGCAGCTTTTCTGGAATGCGGGCGGTGGGCAGCTTTTGGACGCCTCCGAAAAGACCGGCGGGCTGTTTTCGCGACCGCTGGTCGCACGCGGTCTCGCCGTCGGCGATTTCGACGCGGACGGTGACCTCGACGTGTTGATGAGCAGCAACAGCGGCCCGGCGTATCTGTTGCGAAATGACGGGCCGACCGGCAATGCGGTTGCGCTTGACTTGACCGGCACCGCGCCGAACCTAGACGCGATCGGCGCGGTGGTCAGAGCTACGGTCGGCGATCAGGTGCAGACGCGGATGGTGCGCACCGGTTCGTCCTATCTCAGCCACAGTTCGACGACGCTGACTTTTGGCCTGGGGAAGACGGAGCGTATTGACCGGTTGCAGATTCGTTGGCCAGACGGTAGCCTGGAAGAGTTACAATCCGTCGCAGCCGGCGCACGCTACGAGATCGTCCAGGGTAAGGGCATCGTCGGGAACAAGGCCTTTGTACGTTAGTTAGATAAGGCGAACGATCCGCAATCGAAGCACTTGCACCGCGGCGTGGTGTGGGTGTTTTGTTCTTTTATATCTTGAGCGTAATGTCCCAATCTTTGCAGTCGGATTTATTCTTCCATTGGCTCAGCGCAAGGTACGTCCCACGAATCGCCCGGAGTGATCAGTTGAACGAGTCTTATGTATAGGATCTTTTGTTTAATCGTATCGATGATCACCCACTGCGCGGTCCTCGATGCGCAGAGCGCGTCTTTTCCCGACTCGACGCGCTCGTGCCCCGGTTGTGATCTACGTCGTGCTCGTCTGTTCGCCGCCGAATTAGTCGGTGCTGACTTGCGCCGTGCCGACCTCTATTGGGCCAATCTAAAGCGCGCCGACTTACGCGGTGCACTATTGGACAGTGCCGATTTGCGTGGTGCGCTTATGCACGAGGCGCGTCTTGACAGTGCGTCTTTGGTCGGTGCTGACTTGCGCGGTACGGTGCTTTTGGATTTGGAATTGGCGGATGCGGATTTGCGCGGTGCGCGATTAGATAGCGCCGATTTACGCCGTGTACGGGCGCGCGGCGCGCATTGGCAGGGTGCTTCGTTGCGTGGCGTTTTTATGCACGAGGCCGATTTGACGGCAGGAATGCTGGCGCAGGCAGAGCTTGTCGGTGCGGATTTGCGCGAGGCGTTGCTCGACAGTGCGGATCTTCGCGGCGCGCGATTGGATAGTGTGAATTTGCGCGGTGCTTCGCTTCGGGGTGCTAATTTGCACAGTGCAACTTTGCAACACGCCGAACTGGATAAAGCTAGTTTGCAAGGTGCGGAGTTGGTGGACGCCGACTTGTTTGACGCTAGTTTGCAGGGTGCTAATTTGCGCGGTGCAAACCTTGATCGGGCGGTGTTGCGGCTTGCAGATTTAGGCCATGCGAACCTTCGTGGTGCACAATTGCCGACGGCGGATCTGCGCGGCGCGCGCCTAGACAGCGCTGACTTGCGCGAGGCACAGTTCAAGGGGGCAAATTTGTGGCGGGCGAGTATGCGCGGGGCTCTGTTGGTGGATGCGGGCCTTTCGCGCTGCCGGCTCGAGCGGGTGGATCTCTTGCGCGCGGATCTGCGCCGAGCGGATCTGCGGTTGGTGAATATGCGCGATGCCCTATTGCGGCATGCGCGTTTGGACAGCGCGGATTTGCGCGGGGCGGTGCTGCAGGGCGCGGATTTGCGCGGCGCCTTCTTTAAAGGGGCGGATCTGCGGGATGCGGATATCGCGGAGGCGGATTGGCAGAATGCGGTGTTGACGGGGGCAGTGTGGGTGGATGGGCGGGTTTGTGGTGGGGGGTCGGTGGGGCATTGTAAGTAGGGGCGGTCTATTCCGATTTTGCAATCCTGCAAATCGGCACCGCAAACCGCTTCGGGAATACCCGCAAGCCACCCTCCGCGACTTCAGTGGTCACCGCAAAACAAGCTCATCGAATAGAGAGCAAGTAAGAAAATAAAAGCGGGACCGGTTATGTTGAATAAGACCGGCCCCGCTTCTTTCTTTTTTAAATAGATGATAGCGGGATCCCCGACCCGACCGCCTTCTCGAAGGCTAGCATCAACGCTATACTCTATCGCACCCCTTAGCTTATGCCCAACGCCTCGTCGATCTGCGCCTGATAGTCGTAGACCTCGGCGTTTTCGACTTCGGCCATGGTAACGGTGCGGCCGGCGCGCGCGGACTCGCAGATGGCGTAGACGGCTGCGACGTCCTTGAGGCCCTCTGCGCCATCGACTTCGAGTTGGCGGCCGTTGAGAATCGCCTCGGCCAACTCGTATTGCTCGAGGGCGATGATTTTCCAGTCGACGGCTTTGTCGCCGAGGCTGGAGCGCTGGGGGAAGAAATACTCGGCCAGTGGTTCTAGCGAAAAGTCCTTGTATTCCGCCAGCAACTGCTCATACTGCACGTCCTCTTGCCCTGCGACTTTCAGCTGGGTGCTGCCACCGCGGTTGCCCCAACCCTCAATGCAGCCTTTATCGCCGAGGATCAACTGTGCTCCGGCCGAGCCGTGTCCGCCGATATTGACAATCCAGCTGACGGTGGCACCGCTTTCCATCTTGAACACCGCCAGCGAAGAGTCCTCGGCGGTGGCGGGAACTTCCTGGTCCATGGCTTTGTGGCGCTGTTGATAGAAGGTGTAGTGGTCGCCGATGGATTCCTGCTTCTGACGCACTGGCTCGATCAGCCGCGCGTCGCCGTAGACTTCTTTGATATCGCCTAGCTGGTAGCGGATCAGATCGGTGAAATGCACGCCCATGTCGATCAGCGGGCCGCCCTTGTCGATCAGGTGTCGCCACGGTGTGATGAAGATGTCCCTGCCCGGACGCACGGAGTGCAGCATGCCCATATAGGGCGTGCCGATCACGCCCTTGTCGATAAGATGGCGGATCAGTCGCGCCGATGGGTCGCGGCGGTAGTTTTCGGCCACGGAGAGCAGGCGGTCATTGCGCTTGGCCGCCTCCATCATCAGGTGACAGGCCTTGACTGTGATCGCCAACGGCTTTTCGACCAGTACGTGCAGTCCCAAGTCCAGGGCCTGGCAGACCACCGTGTGGTGCACCGAGGGGTCCGTAACCACGTCGACCATCTCTAGGTCGGGTATGGCCTTGGCCATTGCGCCCACGTCGGTGAAGGTGGCCGGTTTGCTGCCGAGCAGCTCTTCAACTTCAGTCGCGGCCAATTCGACATTTTCGCGGCGGATATCGCAGAGCGCGACCAGCTCGATATTGTTGAAAGGCGATTGCACCAGTTCCCGCACGCCATACAAATGCCGGGTGCCCATACCGCCGCAGCCGATTAATGCCATTTTTACTTTTGCCATGTTAACTCCTTTGTCTTAGTTGTATGGAATCTACTCGCATTTAGTTTGTCGACTCGCTGCCCAGGCGATTGGCTAACGAGCGCGGTGTCAAGTCGAAGAGCGTCTCGTGTCCGTGCAAGAAGCGATCGAGTTCCTCTACCATCAACTTGAAGAAACGCGGATAGCTCTGCGCTGTGACCCCGGCGATATGGGGACTGAGGAAGACATTTTCCATCTGGAGAATCTCTTTATTATTCCCATAGGGATCTTGCTCGTAGATATCCGGATCGAACACGTCGAGACCGGCGACGATGTCACCCCGTTTGAGCCTGGCCACTAACGCGTCGGAGTCGATGACCTTGCCGCGCGATACATTGACCAGTACTGAGCCAGAACGGATCAGATCCAATTCTCGCTGGCCAATCATGCCTTCGGTACGCGGGGTATGTGGTACCAGGCTGACGATGACATCGCACTGTGACATCAGATTGTCGAGCGAGGTTTTGAGGAAGCCGACTGCGTCGGCCATCTCGCGTGCCAAATAGGGATCGTAGACCCAAATCTCCGTTTCAAATGGCCGCAAAAACTGGATCAGCCGCCGGCCGATATGGCCACAGCCGATTAGCCCGACCCGCTTGCCCGTCAAGTCGCCGTGGATATAGCCAAAATCATCCTGCGACGAAGGGGTCAAATCACCGCCGATGATGCGGCGGAAATGGGCACCCGCATTGCGCAGGGAAATCATGATCAGCGCCAAGGCCCATTCCGATACGGGATACGACGAGCCATTGGTCGTATCCACCGTGCAGATGCCGTGCTGCCAAGCCGCATCGACGTCGATGCGGCTGGCGAAGCGGTCGCCCTCCAACTCGCCGATAAATTTGAGCCGTGGGGCCTGATCCAGTATCCCAGCATGTAATGTCGGACAGCCGTGACAGACGACCAAGCCGTCATAGTTGCCGAGCCGCTCGCCCAGCGCTTTGGTGGTTTCCGGATCGTCGTTGGTATCGTAGATGCCGCCGCCTTCGCATTCGAACCAATCCCATTCGGCGAAGGTTGCTAGCTGTTCTAAGTCGGCCTCAGCCAAATAGGTCTCGCGCACATGGCGATTGCAGGCGATGAGTATCTTGGGTTGAGCATCCATATTATTATCCTTTTAGCTTAGTATTGGATCATGTGATCCGAGCTGTCGTAGACCGCGACCGAAGGTCAGCGACATGAGCGAAGGGAATCCCCACGACCAGGCCGTCCAAACTAAGTCAAGCCTTCAACCCGCCTTCAGTGATACCGCGGATAAAGTATTTCATTCCCGCAAACAGCGCGATCACCAATGGCAGCGAGCCAATGACATACGCCGCGAAAGTCAGACCGTACTCAAAGCGATAAACCGTCGACAAATCGAAGATCGCCACTGCAAAAGTCTTGAGGTCTTGATGCTGAATAACCATCAAGGGCCAAATGAAATCGTTGTAGATGGCGTGGAAATTGATAATGGCGATCGTCGTCAAGATGGGCAGCGACAAAGGCAAGACGATTCGGCCGTAGATCTGGAATTCGCTGGCCCCGTCGATGCGCGCGCTTTCGAAAAACTCGCGCGGGATTGTGGAGAAAAAACCGCGGCAGAGCAAAATGCCAATCAGCTGGCCACCCGATAAATAGGGCAAAATGAGCGCCCAGTAGGAATTGTCGAGCCCCATGCTCTTGATCTCGATAAATAGCGGCACCAAGAGTAGGACCTGGGGGAGCATGATCAGAGCAATTAGCAGGCTAAAGAGCAGTTCCTTACCGGGAAACTTGTGGCGGGCAAAGACAAAACCTGTCAACGAGCTGAGCAAGAGGATGCCCGCGCAACTGACCAGCGCAACAAAAAGACTGTTGAGCGTGCTGGTCGCGACGGTGGCAAAGGCGGCCGGGTAATTATCCCAGCGGATAGAATTGGGCCAGGACCAGAAGTCGGTGATGATCTCGACATTGCTCTTTAGCGAGAGCAAGATCATCATCACTACCGGCAACAGGCTCAAAGCTAACAGGCCATAGAGCGCAAGCCGCACGAGGGATAGGCGATAGTCGCGCATGGCTCAGGTATCCATATCGCTTTTCATCAACCACAGCACGAGGGTGCTGCCGCTGAGAATGACCGCGAAAAGCATCAGGCCGATGGCGCAGGCATAGCCGAAATGCGCAAGCTGGAAGGTCTGTTCGTACATCCACAGGGCCGGCACATAAGTCGCATAGCCGGGGCCACCGCCGGTCATCACCAGGATGCGACCGAAGTCCTGGATACCGGCGATAAGCGCCAGGACGACCACCAGGCGGATCTGTGGCACCAGCATCGGGATGTCGATGTGGAAGACGCGGCGCAGCGGGCCGGCGCCGTCGATGCGGGCGGCGTCGAGAATTTCGCCGGGGATATTGTTGAGCCCGGCCATAAAGATCAGCAAGGCCAGCGCGCCGACCCAGGGGAAGCCGATGGCGATAATCGAGCCCAAGGCGAAATCCGGGTCGCCCAGCCAGGCCTGGCGCCAACTGTCCAGGCCCAACGCGCCGAGCGTCTGGTTGAGCAGTCCCATATTGGCGTCATAGATAAAATACCACATCAGGATAATGACCATCATCGGCGCGACCATCGGTAGGACGAAGAAGGTGCGCATCCAGTAGCGCTCGCGCTCGCGCGGTAGCGCGTAGATCAGCTCGGCGACGATAAAGGGGGGAATGAGCGCCTTGGCAAAATCGGCGAGACTGAGGATCAGTTGATTGACGATTCCGTGGCGGATAAACGGGTCGGAGGCCATCGCGACAAAGTTGTCTGTACCGACCCAGATGGAGACGCCGACGCTTTGCCAACGGGTAAAGGCGTGGTAGATCCCCGAGAGCGCGGGATAGTAGAGAAAAGCCGCGACCAGCGCAAAGCTAGGCGCTATGAGCAGGTAGGAGTGGCGCGCTTGCGCAATCTCTCGCCACTTCACGGGACAGGGTCCTCCGTCGTCGGGTCCAGGTCGTAGCCGCGCTCGCGGACCTGGCGGTGCAAGGTTTGCAAGACCAGCACCTGTTTGCGCGCGAGATACTCCTCGGGCGAGATACGCCCGAGGGAAAATAGCTGGGTCCAGGGGCGCAAATAGGCTTTAGTCTGGTTGTCGCCGCGGATGGGGATCAACTCCTGTTTGCAATAGCCCTGGCCGCCGAACTGGTCGAGTCTGTCGCGGATGTCGGTCGGTAGTTGCTCACGGGCGCCCTTGATCAGCGGCGCGCCCTGGATAAACTCGCCCATTTCGAGCGTGCGGCGAATCAGATAGGCCGACTGCGCGGGCGCGTAGAGATACATCATAAAGTCGACGACACGGTCGTGGTGGGCGGGGTCTTTTTTATCGACGATGCACATCTGATGGCCGGCGCCGCCCAAGCCGCGCAAAGGCCCCAGGCCCAGCGCGCTCTGTTTGATGCTGGGGGTGGGAAAGACCGACCAGTCGAAGCGCAGCTCCTCGGGTAGATCGGCCAGATCCTTCATCAGACTGCCGACGCGCCAGGAGCCAATCATCCACATCGCGGCCTTCTGGGTCAGAAAGAGATTGTAGGCCCCGGCCTGGTCAGTGCCGAGATGGCCCAGCTCATAGTGGCGCGTCAGGGTTTGGAAGGCGCTATAGGCCTCGACGAAGAGCGGCATCTCGTAGGATATTTTGCCTTCGAGAAAGGCGTTGGTCAAACGCTCGGGGTTGATGGTGATCATCTGGTCCGCGTAGCGGTCGTTGAGGTCGTGCACATAGCTGGCGTTGTCCTCGACCCAGTTCCAGTCGCCGGGACGGGCGATGACTAAGGGGACGAAATGGCGCAGTGCCGCGTCTTCGAGCATGGTCGAAAACCATTCGCTGACATTGGCCTGCATCGTGGCGGCGATCGAGATGGCAATAAGCCCCTGGCTTTCGATAAAGGCGCAGTGCTCGAGCCATTCTTCCCAGCTTTGCGGTGGCGAGAGTCCCAGCCGCGCGAAAATATCGCGATTGTAGTAGACGGCGACGTCGAGATAGTCGAGCGGCAGGACGCAGTAATAGATGCCGTTGACGGCGAATACCTTGAGGAAGGTCTCGTCAAAGAGCGTGCGCCAAATCGCGCCGTCGGCATAGGGGTTGGGGCGTTCGAGATATTCGTTAATGGCCAGGAAATTGCCCTGGTGAAAATTCTCCTCGATACCGATGAGGTTGCCGTGCACGATATCGGGCGCGGTGCGGCGGTCGGCGGCCATCTGGGCGGTGTAGTAGCGCAGGATGCTGAAATTGTCGGGCTGAATATTGATTTCGATCTCGACCTCGGGGTGGAGCTCCATATATTGGTGGGCGAGTTCGGCGAGAGCGGTGTTGTAAAATCCGCGCACGGTGGAGAAGATCACCCGGTCTTTAGCCGAGCTGGAGGTGGGGTGTAGGCACAGCGCCCAGTATATGGCGAGGGCGTAGAATACGAATTTGGGGGTAGATAAGGTCATAGTCACTCAGGGCGGTTGTCTATTTTGTCTGGGTATAATAACACAATAGAACCGCTCCGAGAAGGCCTTGGGGCGGTTCTATTGTGTTATTTTTTTACAGCCGGCGGGCAACTCCGCCATCTATATTGGAAGTGTCGGTATCTGCTGGCGATTCGCATCTGCAATGCCCTAGGTTCTTATACCGATGATTTACCTGATGGTCCAGTTTAACGGTCTCGGGGTCGTTTTCCCGCTGCTTGTGCTATTCGAAGCCGAGGCCCGTCTGGCCCTGTCCTACGACCACCGCGTCAATGGGCAATTGCTCGAATTTTACGCTGTGGACGAACGGGCCAACACGGACCTCCCATTTGTGGGATTTGCCGAGGTGGAAACGGGCAGCCGTTGGAATATTCTCGGTCGAGCGATCGACGGCTCCCTGGCAAAGCCCCCAGTTGCAGTAAATACCCGCCTACAACTCGATGTGGTTCGCCTAGGCGGTGTACTTCGGCTTGTATAATCGCGATCTGGAACGGCGAAGGCCTGTTGGCAAGCCCTACCGCCGTCGCTGTCGCTGTCGATGGAATACTGCAGCGTGATTTTGTTCTGGGCCAGAACTTCCCCAATCCCTTCAACGCCACTACCCTGATCTGCTATCAGTTCATCGCAACCACCTCGGTCTCATTGGTCGTTTACAATAGTGCCGGCCAACTCGTCCGTAACCTGGACGCTGGCTACGAGCAAGCCTGGGCCTTATATACAGCGTTGGGACGGACGTACTGAGAGTGGGGCCAACGCGGCCAGCGGCACCTATTTCTATCGATCGGGAATCGGTGTAAACGAGCAAAAATTGACCTAATTGATGGCCCTGGTCCGCTAGCCCCATCCAGCAGACTTGAGTTACCCCCCAGTGTCATGGTATATTCTCGGCCCATTTACAAAAGCGAGGATATACCATGTCCCTTATGTGTATCGCTGTAGCTACCGCCTATCTATTGCTCGCGCCGTCCCCATCGGCCGGTGCCGACTTTCACGGCTTCGATCCGGCGACATTCGACGGTCTGATGCTGTCGCCCGCAACGCTGCAAGCCATGGCCGCCGAGGCCGCGCAGAAATCCCCGCCCCAAAACGGCGAGTTCCTGGTCTTCGGCTTTGCCAATTTACAGCGCGATATCAGTTTCGGCATCAAGGTTGAAAAAAGTATCGAGCGCAATGCCAAGGCCGCCGGGATCGAACTGCTGATCGCCGACAATAGGCTCGACGGCCCGACCGCCCTGGCCAATGCCGAGAGTTTTGCCCGGCGCCGCACCGACTTTGTAATCGAATTTCAGACCGACGTCAATTTCGGTCCAGCGATTATGCAGCACTTCAATCGCAAAGAAATCGGCGTCGTCGCCATCGACATCCCGATGCCCGGGGCCACCTACTTCGGTGCTAATAATCCCCGTTCGGGTTTTATGGGCGGCTCTTATTTGGCGCAAGCGGCGCAAGTGCGATTCGGCGACCGGGCGTTGAAGGAGGGCTATCTCGTTGTCGGCGAGCTGCCGCAATCCGGCGCGATTCCGGCGATGCGCACCGAGGGCCAGATCGCCGGTTTCCTCGCTGTGCTGCCCGCTTTTCCCCGCGAGCGCATTATCCGCATCGACACCAAGAATACGCTGCAGTACTCCTTCCAGCAGATGAGCAACGCGCTCGGGCGCATTCCTGCAGGCGCGCCGATCTTGCTCACCGCGATCAACGATCAGTCGGTCACCGGCATGTTGCGCGCGGTGCAGCAAAAGGGGCGTGCAGGGGATGTGATCGTCGTGGGCAAGGGCGCTGACGAATTGCAGACGATGGTCGCAGAAGAGACATTTGTCGCTTCGGTCGCCTATTTCCCTGAGCGCTACGGCAACTATCTGATTCCGCTTGCCCTAATGCGCCTGGCCGGCCATGCCGCACCACTGGCGGTCTCCGTCGCGCATGTGATGGTCACTCCGGCGAATATCTGCCAGTTCTACCCCGAATACGAGTGCCAAGGTTCTCCGAGTTTTGACTATGTTTTTCCGCAAGAGGCATTTATCGCGCACTTGCAGACTCTGCAGGACGACCCCGAGTTGGCCGATTACAGACAGCTGATTCCCGATCATTAACAAGCTGTTGCAAACCCCTGCTGGGCCTCGCATGGTCCACTAGGCACTTAAGGCGGAAGACTTAGAAGAAAGTCCTAAATGGCGACAGATTCACCCCTCCTCGTGCTGGAGGGCATCGGTAAATCATTTGGCAGTGCGCAGGTCCTGCGCGATGTCGATCTGCATTTGCGCGCAGGAGAGGTTCTGGCACTCTTGGGCGCAAATGGTGCGGGCAAGTCGACCTTGGTGAAAATTCTCTGCGGCGTCTATCGCCGGGATGCGGGCACCGTCCGCCTCGACGGCGAGCAGGTGCACCTGACCCGTCCCGAAGAGGCGATTGCCCACGGCGTGCGCTTTTTGCCGCAGGAGGTCTCGGTGCTGCCCGATCTCAGCGTGGCCGAGAATATCCTGATCGCGGATTTGCCGCTCAAGCGCACCTGGCGGGGTAGGGAGGTCGACCGGTCGGCATTGCGAGACAGGGCCGTTACCCTGCTCGACCGGCTCGGCAGTGATATCGATCCCGAGCAAATGGTGCACCGGCTTTCCTCGCCGCAAAAGCGCCTCGTCGAAATCGCCCGCGCCCTCGCTGGCGAGGCGCGAATCATCGTGATGGACGAGCCGACCGCCGCGCTCACTGAGCACGAGGCGCAGGCGCTTTTCGCCGTTGTCGAACGACTCAAGGCGCAGCAGATCGGCATCATCTATATCTCCCATTATCTCGACGAGGTCTTTGCGATTTCCGATCGCATAGCGGTGCTGAGGGACGGGTTCAATGCCGGCGAATTCGCGACCGTCTCCGCGTCGCGCCGGGAAGTGCTCGACGCGATGCTCGGCACGAGTGTCGATGAACTCTATCCGCCGCGGGGCGAGCCCGCCGACGAGATTGCGTTGGAAGTGGAGAATTTGAATTTTCCCGCCGCGTTGCACGAGGTGTCCTTCGCGGTGCACCGCGGCGAGATTCTGGGGGTATTCGGCTTGCTCGGATCGGGGATCGACCAGGTCGGCCGCGCCGTCTATGGTGCACTCGGCCCCATGCCGGGAGCCCTCATTACGCTAGGCGGTCGGCCCTATGCCCCGGCGGATCCGCGCCGCGGTCGCGACGCGGGCATCGGCTTTGTCGCCGCCGAACGCCAGCGCGAAGGCATCGTCCCCGATCTGGGTGTTGCCGCCAATCTCACACTGCCTTTTATCGATCGTTTTACGCGTTTTGCCGTGGTGTCGAGACCGCGCGAACTGGACTACGCGCAGAGTTGGGTCGACCGCCTGAGTATTCGCAGCGCCTATCTCGGGCAAGAATTGCGCCTGCTCTCGGGCGGAAATCAGCAAAAGGTCTGTCTGGCCCGCTGGTTGGTCGAGGGGCTCGAGGTTTTGATTCTCGAAGAGCCTACGCGCGGTGTCGATCTGGGCGCGCGGCAAGAGCTCTATCTGGCGCTCAGGCAATGGACCGCGAAGGGCCTCGCGGTGCTGCTGGTCTCTTCCGACGCCGAAGAAGTGGCCGGCATCTGCGATCGCGCGATCGTGCTCGATCGCGGCCGGGTGTCCGGCCGTTTCGCCGGTGGGGTCTCGCCGGCGGATTTACTCCACGTGTCTCCTGTGAAAGACCATTTATGAACATTGCTATCTTACTCAATCGCCCCGGTGCGGGTGTCGCCTTGTTATTGGTCTTTTATCTCGTCGTCGCCGTGCTCTTCAGCGTGCTTTCGCCGTGGTTTTTATCCTTTGACAATATGATGAGCATCGGCGCCAATATGGCCTTTATCGGTTTGATGTGCGCGCTGCAGACGCCGTTGATTATCGCCGGGGGATTAGATCTTTCGGTAGCGGCGGTCGCCGGATTGTCGGGCGTTGTTGTCGCACTATTGCACGCCTCGGGCGTCGGCATAGTCGCTGCCTGTCTTATTGCTCTGGCGTTGGGTGCAGCCATCGGCTCGCTCAATGGTTTGCTCGCGGTCCGTCTGGGGTTGAATCCGCTGATTGCGACGATGGGCACGATGAGCGTTATCGGCGGGTTGGCCCTGGTGCTGACCGGGGGGCTGACCAAACCGCTGATGGAGCCCGGTTTCAACTGGCTCGGCGGCGGGCAGTTGCTTGGATTACCGGTGCCGCTGGTGTTGATGCTATTGGTCTATATTGCACTCGGCTGGCTACTGGCGCGAACCCGCTTTGGCCGCTTTGTCTACGCGGCGGGCAGCAACCCGGAGGCCAGCCGGCTGGTCGGCGTGCCGGTTGCGCGGACCCTGATGATCCTCTATACGCTCTCGGGCCTCAGCGGCGCCGCCAGCGGTCTGGTCCTGGCGGCGATGCTCTATGCGGCGGCGCCCGACGCGGCGGGGCAACATTTACTGACGGTGATCGCCGCCGTCGTCTTGGGGGGGACCAGTTTATTTGGTGGGCGCGGGACGATCTGGGGCACTTTGCTGGCGGTGTTGCTCCTGGGCACGCTCAACAATGGTCTGACGCTGATGGACGTGTCGAGCTTCTGGCAGGACGTGACCCGCGGCACGGTGCTCTTGCTGGCGGTTGGTCTGGACCAGGTTCGCACCCGTGCAGCCGGTGGCTGAAGCAGAGACCGCCGTCAAGCGCCCCCGCGCCGCAGGCTATGTGACGGGCGCTGCGCTGCTTTTGAGTGGTCTGGCCCTCAACCCGTTGGCCTTCGCCCATTTTTTGCCAGCAGATCCGCTCGGCAAGCAAGCGGTGCTCGCGCTGCAAGTCGCGCTGATGGTTGGTGGCGGTTTGTTTGCTTGGCGGCGACCCTCGTTGCCGCTTGGAGCCACTGTGTTGGTTTCCGCTGCTCTTGGCGCGCTTATCGCCCTCGGCATCTACGGCACCGCCTGCTCGCTGCAAGAGGTGCAAGAGCGCAAGCAACGGCTGGCGACTCTCGATCGCAGCGAAGCGCTACAGCAATATTTGAGCGCCAAAGTCCTACTGCTGCTGGCTGCGGATATCTCCCAAGGCCAATTGCCGACCGCACTCACCCGCAACCTCTTCGCTGACGAAGTGGCGATAGTCGATCTGGAACCGATCGCCACAACGAACCATATCGTTCCAATGCAGGGCATCCAGTCCCAGCGCTGGGAAGTGGCCCCCGCGGTGCAACTGCGCAGGGGCGAGATCCAGCTCTGGCGTCCATTGCTGGCCACTATGCGTTCTTGTGACCATGCGGAGTTTCACGTCGAAACAGGGCATTTCCTCGACGCGCAGGAACAGACCTACCAGGCGCGTTTGCGCTTTGATGCCCTGGCCGCGACACAAGACGGTAAGCGCGCACAAATCCGCGCCGGGCTGACGATCGCTTGGCGGCAGCAGCCCGATTCGACCTGGAAGATCTATCGCTGGCAGAGCGAAGAGCTGGAGATACTAATTCGATCGGGTTCTCTTTTCACGGAAGTCCTCGACCAGGCGCTACCGCGCGCAGAGGATCGCGCTCGCGCCCGGTTTTCCCGCCATGCGGCTCTGGTGCGTCAGTCGTTTATCGACTCGGCTTTTATTGGACCGCATCGCTACTTCACCCGTCAGGCTTTCGACCGCCACCCCGGCATCTCCGTCGTGGATATCGACGCTGACGGCCACGACGATATCTATGTGAGCGTGCGCCGGGGCCGGAATATGCTGTGGCACAACAATGGCGAGGGGACCTTTCGCGAATGCGCCGCCGATTATGGTCTGGATATCGAGCACCACACCGCCGCCGCGCTCTTCGCCGACTTTGACAACGACGGCGACCAGGATGTCTTTCTCGGCCGGACCCTGGTCCCCAGTCTCTATCTAGTCAATGAGGGCGGCCGTTTTGTCGCCCGCGATCTCGGTCCCGACACCTTGCCCGCCCTCGTCGCCTCGATCTCAGCAGCAGACTACGATGCCGATGGACTGCTCGATGTCTACTTCTCGACCTACGCGGCGCGCATGCTGCTCGAAGAAGTCAACAACTCTCTGCGTGCCGAGCCGATGGGCGGTGGCGAAATACTGGCGGGCTTTCTCCCCGTCGGCCTGGCCCGCAAACTCTATCGGTTGAGTCGCAACCGGATCGACGATTTGTTCCGCGACGCGCCAGGGCCACCGAATATTCTGCTGCGCAATCTGGGCGGCGGTCGTTTTGAGTCGGCTTCCGCGCCCCAGTCGCAAGATGCGCATGAGGCGATCTGGCGCAATACGCTGCAGGCGACCTGGGCCGATTATGATTTGGATGGCGATCCCGACCTCTACCTTGCCAACGATTTCGCTGCCAATAATCTGCTGCGAAACGACGGCGGTGCTTTTAGCGATATCACGGTCGCCAGCGGGGTCGCCGATCCGGGTTTTGGCATGGGGGCCAGCTGGGGCGACTACGATGCGGACGGCCGCCAGGACCTCTATGTCACCAATATGTACAGCAGTGCCGGTCGCCGCGTTATGGCGGCGGTGGGGCGTATGGGGGCGGCTTTTGCGCCCCTGGCCCGGGGCAATTCCCTGCTGCGCAACGGCAGCGATGGCTTTACCCGCGTTGCGGACGATCTGCCGGTCGAGGACGGCGGTTGGGGTTGGGGCAGTCAATTCGTAGATATCGACAACGACGGTGATCTCGATATCTACGTCCCGAGCGGCTATTATACCGCCCCACAAGAAGCGGCGATTGTCGAGGATAGCTGAAGCCTATTCTGGCGCACGGTCGTGCGCTCTGGCAGGACGGATGGCTCGTATAATGTCGGTGCCCGGTTTGACGCGGGAGCCTCGCTCAGCGGCTCACAGCGCAACCGGCTTTTCCTCAATGTGCAGGACGGTCGCGATTTCATCGACATTTCCGGTCTCTCCGCTGCCGACTCACCCGCCGACGGCCGCGCCTTCGCCACCCTCGATTTTAATCGCGACGGCCGGACAGACCTGGCCATTGTCAATGCCAACGAACCGCTCTGCCAGCTCTTTGCCAATAATAGCGCTGCAGGGCAGGTGCTGGCACTGCGCTTTGTCGGCGGTAACGACACCGACGCCGCGTCGAGCGGATGGAGCGCGCGCGACGGCTATGGCGCCCAGGTCACAGTGGATGTCGCGGGCAAAACCTTAGTGCGCGAACATCGTGCCGGAGAGGGTTTATCGGCCCAGAATAGTTCGACGCTGATCGTCGGGTTGGGCGCGCACGAGCGGGTCGAGGCGGTGCGAGTGCGCTGGCCTTCCGGGCGAGTGCAGTGTTTGGAAAGCGTAGGGGCGGGAATGCTATTAACTGTCTATGAGAATGTCGAGCACTCGCCTGTGGGTGAGGAGTTTGTCGTGGAGCCTTATTAAGACGGCGAGTCCTAGCTGGTGTCGGATGAGGTTGCAGTCTCGGCCAATCGTCCCATCAGCACCATGGCCCCCAGATAGCAGCAGATGGCGGTTGCGAGCGTTGCGACAAAACCCAGGTGAATGGCGATAAATACGGCTAGCGCCGCGCCAAATACCGATGCGACCCCGTTGACGGCAAAACCCCAGTCGATGTACTCTCCCACGAAGCGGGCCGCCCTGGGAAAGGGCATGCCCATAAAAAAACCGGGCGGAATGATCAACGCGCAACCGATGGCGACACGTGCATTCCAACCGAGGCCGCCGCATATGGTGACCAGATGCGGAAAGAGTGTCAGGTGGATCAATGTCCACGCGGCGACAAAGAGAAAGGGCAGCCGCTGTCCGCCGCGTTGCGAATAGAAACTCCCCGCGCCCGAACTCACTAGCAGCACCAATAGCACCAACGGAAAAGTATAGGCGGAGTTGCCCAGGAAAAGACTGTATTGCTGGATCCACGCGACTTCAAGCAGCATATAGCCGATGCCGATGGCGGCGAAGTAGAGCCAGGCCACTCCCGGCATCGAGGCCCGACCGCCGCGTCGAGGCAAGAGCAATAGCGGCACGGCGACCGCGACGACGACGAGCAATACCGCCAGTACCATCAGCCGCGCCAACGGAAACCCGCTAAATTCGAAGGCCAGCGCCTGCTGCTGCCGTCCCTGATCCAGGCGATCCCAGCGTCCCATTTGCGCGACGAAGGGCCGATTGTCCGTCGGCGGGCTGATATCGACCGTCGCTGTCGGCCAATGCTCTTGCCAGCCATCGCTGACGATCCGGCTGATCAAATGCTTTGGCTCGTGCACCGGGTGCAAAATTCTGCTCGCGGGATCGGCAGCGCTAAAGACGGCGGGCAAGATTTCCTCGATCAATTTGTCCGCGAGCGGTTGCCGGCTCAGGATCAATACTTGTCGGTGCATCGTCGGCAGGTCGTAGACGGCGAAGTGGCGCTGCGGCTCGGTGAGGTCCAGTTTTTGCAAGGCCTCTAATACGGCACTGGTCAGTCGCGGTACATAAACTTGGTGTTCGACGAGCAGGATCCCGTCGGCGGACAGCGCCCGATAGAAATCCGCGAATGCTTCAACGGTGAAGAGGTAATTCTCCGCCAAGGCGAAGGCCCCCGACGAGAGCGCGGCGAAGGTATTGGCGCTGCGCGAGAGGATCAAATCAAAGGTCGCCGGATGCCGCCGGGCGTAGATACGCGCGTCCTCGCTCTGCACCTCGACGCCCGGGCTTTGATAGAGATGTCCGAAGAACGCAGATTGTGCGCCGTCAATGAGCATATCGTTGAGGGCGGAGTTGACTTCGACGGCGTCGATGTATTTGGCCCCCGCCAACTTCGCCTGCATGACTTCGCTGCCGCCACCGGCGCCGACGACCATCACGCGCTCGGCGCCGAGGTATCGTATCAACGGCCGCAGGTCGAGGCGAAACTCCGGTGTCGTTTGCAGACCTTCGCGCCAGTCGCCGCGCACTCGATGCAGCAGCATATTGGCCGCTCCGTCGATATTGATTCCGCGCGACTGCGCCCCATGGATATAGATCTTGATCCGGCCCAACGCGTCCCAGTGCTCGGCGATAATGGGCGCTTTTTCGTGCTTTTTTGGTACTAGCGTTAAGTCTGCCGTATAGGCGAAGCCGATAAGGGCGACGAGCGCTGCGATGGATCCGGCGCGCTGATAGCGGTCGCGGCCCCATCCGGCAACCGCACCGGGCAGGCAACACAGCGCGGCGGCGGCGGGCACGCCGCAGACATTCATCAGCGATACCGCTGCGACACCGCCCAGTGCCGCACCTACTAGATCGGCCGCATAAAGCTGGGCGGCGTTTTCGCGCTGGCGCCGGAAGAGCGCCGCGACATAGGCGCCCCCGGCCAAATAGGGCAGCAACA
>JABHFS010000040.1 GCA_018672475.1 Gemmatimonadota bacterium
GGCCGCAAAGCACCCAATCCCCCCGTCGACCTGCAAGCCCCTTCCGCCGAAGCCGCATTGATGGGCGCCTATGCCATGGCGCATACGGCCGTACCCGCGATAGAAGACCGCACAGCGCTTGAAAACGCTTTCGATGAGATTGTCGAAGCGCAGGAAGCCAACGCCAACACCAAAAGCTTGGTATCGACCCGCAAGAAAGTCGACAAGCTCTATTCTGCGACCCGCGAACAGATCCTCGCCGCCGAAGAAATCGACCGCCAAAGCCGGCGCACCAAAAAAAAATCGGGATCGCCGTCGGGAGACTAACGCAATAGCAGCAGCTTGCGCGATTCAGTCCGTGCGCCAGCGTTAGACCTGTATATATAGATTCCACTGGCCAGCGCGCGGCCGTTGTCATCGCGGCCATTCCAAGTGGGCCGATTTTTTCGCGAAATTCCTATTTTCAGGACTAACGCACCTCGGCCCCAATCGCAATATCCCGCGCGGGGCTGACCAGCGTCAGATTTCCCTGACCGTCGTCGGCAGCCAGGATCATGCCTTCGGAGACAATACCGCGTAGCTTTGCCGGCTTGAGGTTCGCCACCAACACCACCTTCGTGCCAGGCAGGTCCTCGGGCTGATACCACTCGGCGATACCGCTAACCACCGTCCGGGTCTCATCGCCCAAATCAAGCGTTAGTTTGAGTAATTTATCGGCTTTTTCGACTTTTTCGGCCGCGGTAACTTGCGCAACCCGCAGCTGCACATTAAAAAAGTCATCAATCGATATCTCGCCTTTTTCCTCACTCACATTAGGCTCTTTCTTCGGGCCCTGTTTTTTCTTCTTTGGGGCTTGCTGCTGTTTGACTTTTTCCGTCTCGGTTTTCGGAAAGAGAATCTCCGCTTCCGCCGGCATCTTCGTGCCTGGCATCGCCCCGCCCCACTCCTCAATGTCGGCGAAAGTAAAATCTCCAAGCCCAAGATCGATACGCACCTGCCGCGCCTTGCCCGGCATCGCCGGCTCCATCAGCACGGAAACAATCCGCAAACCTTCAACGCAGTTGTAGAGCACCGTGCCCAACCGCCCGTGCTGCTCGGGGTCTTTGGCCAGTTTCCAAGGTGCTTCGTCGTTGAAATAGCGATTGAGCATGCGCACGAACTGCATCACCGTTTCCAACGCCTCAAAAATGCGCAGATCACCGACCAGCCGCCGCACTCGGCCGACCAACGCCGTGCCTTCCGCGATCACCTTCTGGTCGCCCACTTCCTGTTCAGGTGTCGGCAACACACCATCCATATGGCGACCAATTAGGGCGCGCGCGCGAGAAAGCAAGTTGCCCAAGTCATTGGCCAGGTCGGCATTGTAACGATCGATCAATAAGTGCTCGCCCACCGAAGAATCCTGCCCATAGACAGTGTCCTTGAGCAGATAATACCGCACGGCGTCGGGACCAAACTTTTCCGCCAGTTGCAAAGGGTTGACCACATTGCCCAGACTCTTGCTCATCTTCTGCCCATCGTGGCCCATCAGAAAGCCACCGACATTGAGGTGTTGGTAAATCGGCAGCCCCGCGGCTTTGAGCATCGTCGGCCAGAACACAGCGTGGGCCTTGAGGATATCCTTGCCGATCATGTGCTGGGTCGCCGGCCAATAGTCTGCGTAGCGCTGATCATCGGGGAAACCGAGCGCAGAGATATAGTTGATCAACGCGTCGAACCACACATAGGTCACGTGGTCGTTATCCCAAGGCAATTCAATGCCCCAAGGTACTCGGTCTTTCGGCCGCGAAATCGACAAGTCACCAATCGACTCGGCCAGCATCCCGAGCACTTCATTTTTATAGCCTTCAGGACGAATAAAGCTCGGGTTGTCGCGGATATGGTCCAGCAACCATTGGCGATATTTTTCCATGCGGAAAAAGTAATTGCCCTCGCGACGGTTTTCGGGTTCGATCAAGTGGTCCGGGCACTTGCCGTCAACCAGTTCCTTATCCGTCAGAAAACGCTCGCAACCGACGCAATAGATCCCTTCGTATTCGTCATAGTAGATATCGCCACTAGCGTGGACGGTCTCCAATACCCTGCGCACAACTGCCTTGTGGCGCTCTTCCGTGGTGCGAATAAAATCGTCGTTGGAAACATCGAGTACCCGCCAAGCCTCGCTAAAACGCTGGCTGATGCGGTCACAGAAACTCTGCGGATCGGTATCGGCCTGCTTGGCGGCCTGGTAGATCTTCTCCCCGTGCTCGTCGGTACCGGTCAGGAAATAACTGTCATAGCCGTCGAGGCGGTGAAAACGCGCGAGGAAATCGGCCATCACCGTGGTATAGGCGTGGCCTATATGCGGTTCGGCGTTGACATAGTAGATGGGTGTCGTGACGTAAAATACCTTGCTCATTGCTCCTCCGGGATAAGCGGTGCCAAATAATATAGGGTCGGCAGGAAAGTAAAAGAACCGCCCGAACCCAGCTTAGACCAATAGCACTACCTCGTCCTGTACCGGCGTAGTCACTTCCGGCCCCGTCTCCGGGTTCACATACATATTGATCTCCAGACGTACACCAAATTCGGGCAGATAGACGCCCGGCTCAACCGAAAAACCCGTGCCCGGCAATATCTGGCGTTCGTCATGGGTCTCCAAATCGTCGAGATTAACACCCAATGCATGTACGGTCGGACCCGGTCCAAGGCTGTGACCGGTGCGGTGCACATACTGCTCACCATAGCCGTGTCCCTCGATGACATCGCGCGCCACCCGATCGAGCTGCCACCCCTGTAACTCCTCGCCCCCATGCCAGGCTTCGACCAGTCGCTCCACGACCCGATCGCGCGCCTCACGGACCACGGTAAAAACCGCGGCTTGGGACTCGGGCACGCGGGAACCGGCGAAGCCCACCCAGGTTATATCGCCAAATACATGCTGCTCTCCTGGATGACGAGCCCAAAGATCAATCAGAACCCAGTCGCCCTGTTGGATCGGCACCGATTCCTTCTCGCTCGGGCTATAATGCGGGTTGCCGCTATTCTGGTTAACGCCGACAATCGCCGGATGGTCCATGTCGAGACCGCGTCGCGCGAATTCGGCACGGATAAACTCCTGCACCCCGAACTCGCTGACCGCGGTGTGATTGGCCAGACCATAGCGGATATATTCGAAGGCCGCGTCCTTGACCTCGGCGACTTGCCGACAGGCGTCGCGGTGCGCAGCCAGCGCATCAGCACTCCATACCGCCAGCGCGACCTGGCACAGGTCGGCGGAGGAAACCACCTCCGGCCCCAGGGATCGCACCAATTCCAACGTGCCGCCGTCGACCCAGGACATGATCGGCAACGCACCGCCCGGCGAATATTCCATCGCGACCCGGGCATGCCCCGCCACCGCGTCGCGCAATAAGGTTTCCATCTGCACCCAACTCGCGTAGAGAATGATATCAACCCCCAAACCCGCCAGCGCCTCCGGCTCTACCATCGAACCGATCAAACGCGGTACGCCGGTCGCTGGAATCACCAGGAAGACGCGCCGGGTCGTCTGCCGGCGTTCCCGCAACAACTGCCAGAAGACTGGATTGGAACCGCGAAAATCGTAGACCAACCAAGCCCCGAGCCCCTCCGCCCGCATATGGTCCTGTATTTTTTGCAAATCGAACATCTCATTCGACTCCCCGGTTAATTATTTCGCAAGCAACTCAGCCCAATGTTGCAAAATGCTGTTGCAAATACGCGCCGGTATAAGAGCCGGCAACGTCGGCTATTTCCGCCGGGCGGCCGCAGGCGACGATCTGCCCGCCAGCAACGCCGCCCTCTGGCCCCACGTCGATCACCCAATCGGCGGCGGCTATAAATTCGATATGGTGTTCGACGACGACCACCGTATTGCCCTCGTCAACCAAGCGCTGTAACAACTCAAGTAAAAAACGCACGTCCTCCATATGCAGGCCGGTGGTCGGCTCGTCGAGGATATAGAGCGTGTGGTCCATGCGCGCACGCCCCAACTCGGCAGCGAGCTTCACCCGTTGCGCCTCACCGCCGGAGAAACTCGTTGCCGCCTGCCCAAGGCGTAAATAGCCCAAACCAACTTCCGCCATCGTCTTGAGCCGGCGGGCGATTTCGGGAATCACCGCAAAAAAAACATACGCCTCCGCCACGCTCATTTCCAATATTTCCGCGATATGTCGGTCGCGGAAACGCACGTCTAAAACCTCGGCTCGATAGCGACGGCCACCGCAGGCGCGACACGCCACCTGCAAATCGTCGAAGACGCCGCGGCGCATGCCGTGCACACCGCTGCCCTTGCACACGTCACAGGCCCCCTCGGAAGAATTAAAACTGAAATGACTCGGCTTATAAGCCCTGAGCCGGGCTTCGGGCAATTCGGCAAAGAGCCGGCGAATCGGTGCCATCAACCCCGTGTAGGTTGCCGGATTCGATCGCGAGGATCGACCGATCGGCCGCTGGTCGACGGCGACGACGCGCTCGAGCTGCTCAATGCCGGTGCAATCGCGATAAGGCAAAGGGCGCCGCTCGGCGCCTTGCAGCCTGGCCGCGAGCAATGGATGCAGTGTATCGCGTACCAGCGAACTTTTGCCCGAACCCGAAACCCCAGACACGCAGACCAAAGTCCCCAACGGCCACTCAACCTTGACATCCCGCAAATTGTGGCCACTAGCCCCTTCCAACACCAACCACCCTTCCGGGCGACGGCCGCGACTCGCTTCAATCCCCGATGCGCCCCGCAAATATCTTCCAGTCAACGACTCGGCTTCAGCCACCTCAGCCGGTGTGCCCTGAACGACGATCTCACCCCCTTCGACACCGGCCCCCGGCCCCATATCGACCAGCCAATCGGCTCCGCGCAAAAGGGCAGCGTCGTGTTCGACGATCAGCACCGAATTGCCCGTCGCGCACAGTCCCTTGAGCGCGACGAGTAGTTGCTCGGCATCCCGGGCGTGCAAACCGGCGCTCGGCTCATCGAGTACATAGAGCATCTGGCTCATCCCCGACGAAAGGGCGGAGGCAAGCCGCAGGCGTTGATACTCCCCGCTCGACAACGAATCGGCGCGACGTCCCAAGGGCAAATACCCCAAACCCAACTCCTGCAATAGCGCCAGACCTGGAGCAACCTGGTCGCGGATCGCCTCGCCTACCGGGGCGTTCTCCCCGGCAAAATCCAAGTCGGCGAGCCAAAGCGCGACGGCGCTTACCGAACGCTCGGCCATCGCCGCAATAGACGCTCCGGCCAGCTCGACCGCCAATGCTTCAGGCCGCAGACGTGCACCATCACAAGCGTGACACGGCGCATCGCCCAAGCATTCCTCCAGCCAAGTCAACTCCTCCCCCTGAGCCTTTGCGCCGATGCGCTCCAACCAACGCGCCAAACCTGCAAATCCGCCACGCCGTCGAACACCGCCCCACAATTGTTCGACGGCTTTGCCCTCCCAATCCCCGACCGGCATTTCTGGATCGACCTGCTGTTGTTTGCAAAAACTATCTAGGCGATCGCGCAAGTCACCGTGGCCAAAATCCTGCCATAGGGCGCCAAGAGCCCCTTCCAACGTCGCCCGTCCGCCCACAAAGACCTGCTCCAGACTCAATCCGCTTTGCACCCCTAAACCTCGGCAGACCTCACAAGCACCGGCAGGATTGTTGAAAGAAAATAGCCCTGGTTCAATCGAGCGAAAAAGCGTCCCGCACGAAGAACAAGCCGGCCGCACTGAAAAAGTCTGGTGCCCCTCTTCGTCGTGGCGCGCGAGCGCGATCTGCCCGTTGCCCACCTCCAACGCCGCCTCCAACGAACCCTGAACACGACGCTTCGCGTCCCCCTTGACCACCAAACGGTCGACGACCACCGCCAACCGCTTGCCGCCGGCGATCTGCTCGGGTGTTAGCTCTTCAAGCAAATGATCTTGCCCATCGATGCGCACACGCCGATACCCCGAACGGTCAACCCACTCGAGAAATTGCTCAGGCGACTCATTCTCTCCCAGTTGCCTTGGGGCCAATATCACTAAGCGAGTACCCTCGGGCATCCCCGCAGCCGTTTCATTGGCTTCTTCAAAGCGATGCGCCAGTACTCGCTCACCGCACCTCAGACAGTGCGGGCGACCAACGCGGGCGAAAAGCAGGCGCAACAGATCGTAGAGACCCGCCAGGGTCGCCACCGTCGCCCGCGGATTCTGTCGATGGTGCCCTTGCGCCAGCGCCAACGCCGGCGCCAAACCTTCGATGCGCCCCGCCCGGGGCACACGCAACGAACGCCAGCCGCCGCCCTGATCTAGTGCGGCCAAAAAACGGCGGCGCGCCTCAGCATAGATCGTGTCTAGGACCAACGAGGTCTTGCCCGAACCCGATACGCCGCTAACGGCAACCAACACCCCATGCGGCAGATCCACATCGACGGCCCGCAGATTGTGTTCGCAGGCCTCGCGGACAACAATCTTCCGTTGCATACGCTCTTCCATACGTGAAAACGCTTGACAGAATGGCTATAAACTATTTACTAAACGGTTATGAACTGCGCCTATTCTCTGCTCATCGCCCTGATCGCATTCTCCGGCCTACTCACCGCTTGGCCCGCCTACGGCCAAATGATGCTCAAAGGTACCTCAAGCGCCGGTCGGCGCCTTTTCCATTCGCCGGCGATTAGCAATAACGGTCTTTCCTGTGGCCACTGCCACGCCGATTTTGACGAGAACAAACGCTCGGACGGCCTTATCCGCGCTGCCCATAGCCTCTATAACGCCTATTATCGCGAGACTTGGTGGGGCAAGGACCCGGAAGAAGAGGACGCCTATGCTACAATCGACGAAGCGGCCCTTGTCTGCGTCGTCCATTACATGCGCAACAAGAACAAACTCACTGCCCAGCAACTGCTCGACCTTAGGGCTTATTTGAAATCGCTGTCCTTCAAACTCGTTCGCATTGCCCAGCCCCTTGCCGCAGCCGCCGACCAAACGGGCGAATATCCGGTCTATGCCGGTGGCAACCGCTTTGATGGCAAGGAAACCTTCTACGCCGCCTGTCACTCCTGCCATCCCAATGGCAACGCCGGCATTGCGCCCAAATCTATTCCACGCGACCAAGAGCCCTCCTATTACGCGAGATATATCCGCGAGGGCGACGGTCTTGGCGCGGTCCTCTCCGGCGTCGATCCCAATGCCTACCAATACAAAAAAGGCCGTTTTATGCCCTTCTTTGGCGCCGATCGCCTTAGCAACGAGCAAATCCGCGATATTATCGCCTATATTAAGAGCCTACCGCCTACGCCATAAATCCCTGCCCTACCGAGTAACTCGCCTCTCTGCCCGCCCTTTCGCCTTAATCCCGTCTCAATTCTGCATTCCCACCCAGCCTAAGTTCTCCCGCAAAACGGGGTGGTAGCGATCTATTTCACGCAAATAGCGGAATCCCGAACCCATGGGGTAACAGTTTGGGCAAAAAAGCGTGTTTAATATATCGAATTCAGCCGTCTGACAACAAGCGCCAAACCCGATGCAAATATTGACGAAAAATCGCTTTATCTTTATATTAAACTGATTATTTTTAGCAATTTACAAAAATTATAGATCCGTGTCCCCACCTTGAATTTCTCCTTTTTTTCTTTGAATTTCCCGGGGTTATGCCACGCCCTATTTATATGAAAATATTTATTATGCCTCGAACAGAAGGCCGCAAATTTTGGCCTTTTTCGGTGGTTAAATACAAATTAAATTATGCCATAGTGCTCCTAGCCGGCCTGATCTGTTGGGTCCCAGGCAATGCCCAGGAGTCTGCAAAACGCTGGACATTGAGCGAACTCATCGCAAGTGCCGAAGAGCACAATAGCGATATCGAACGCTGGCGCTGGAAGGTCGAATCAGCGAACGCTCGCCGACGCAAAGCCAAAGCCGCCAATATCTTACCTCGATTGCGAATAAATAGTGTGAGCGGACTAGTGCCCGAAGCCAAGGGGGATATTTTCAATCCACCGCAAGATTCGTCCGGGATACGCCCTTTGGGACCTTTTAATCGCACGGAATTGGAATTCGTTCAACCGCTCTTTCCCCTTAGCCAGGGACGCAGCTTAAATAAGGCCGCCGTCGAGGGCGTCGACGTCGAACGCGCCGACTTGGCGCAAGCGCATCTGGATGTTGCTTTCGACATCAAAGAGCTGTACTACGGCCTGCTTTTGGCTCAGGATCTAAAAGACCTAGCAAGGCGTCTGAGCAATGAACTCGCAGAAAAAAAAGAGGGCATAGACAACGAAGACGGGCTTTCACTCACTAATCGCTATAAACTTGAACTGACCTTGTTAGAGATGGCCAAACGAGCACGCGAAATTAACGACAAGGTAGAACTGGCCCGTGCGGCCCTGGCCTGGAAAGCCGGACTCCCGAACAAAACCGTCCTGCAATTGCAAGCCGAATGGTTGGCCCCCATCACACCGGCCGTCCTCCCTTTAGATGAATTATCGACAAGGGCGATCGGCCTACGTCCCGACGCACGCAAATTGCAAGCCGGGCTTGCCGCAACACAAGCCCTGACGCAAGTCGCCCGTGCCGCCTATCTGCCGCAGGTCTTCGTTGGCGGCGGTATTCGCTACGCCATCACGCCCGGACGCACAGACCAGCGCAACCCCTTCGTTAAAGACAATTTCAACTATTTCGACGGCGGCGTTTTTATCGGGATACGGCAATCACTCGAATGGCGGTTGATCGCCGCTGATGTGGACAAAGCCAAAGCCGAATACCGCGAACTCAAGGCGCGCGAAGCCGGGGCCGACCAGGGGATTCGTCTCGATGTTCGGCGCGCTTACCTGGATTACCAACGCGCCGACAAAGACCTGCAAGGCGCCCGACAGGGCCGCCAACTCGCCCGACAGTGGCTGCAGGAAGCCCGAGACGAATACGATTTTGACCCGGGCGCTATCGGCGACTTAATCACCGCTTTTGAAGCTTGGGCTCATCTCGAACAGGGCTATAGCCAAGCCATTTACGACTACAACCTCAGCATCGCCAAGCTCGAAAAGATCACCGGCGGCCTTAAATTGAGTGTAGATGATGAAATATCTCCATAAGGCGGTGGCCTTCTTGTTGCTCAGCCTCGCCTGGGTCGCTGACGGCCTGGCTGATACGGCGAATTTTCAAGCCTCGATCTCTCGTCTCGACGGGTTGTTACAAGCCTCCCGCCGAGAGCCCGCCGTTTGGGCCCATCAGTTTGTGCAGGACCATGTCGCACTAGACCGAGTCACGCAAGCGACCTTTGGCGGCTATCTCGAAGTGTCCTTAGAAACCTACGATGACTTGCTTTCCGGCCCGCGATTCCACCGCCTAATCGCCCATTACCGCGATCGCTTGGCCACCGCTTTCCAAGCAAAATTGCAGGCAGACCTCGCCAACCTGCTCGCCAACCCCGCCTTGCATGGGTTGAAATTAGAAAACATCACGACCGAAGGTTCGCGGGGCCAGGCGAATGTGCATGCTCTTTTTCCCGACGGTCACGTCTCCCTTCTCGCCGACCTTATTCGGAGCGGTAAGACCTGGAAAATTGCCACGCTAAAAATAGCCAGCCGCTCGGTTTCCACCCACTACCGACACCTATACAAAAAGACCATAGCCGAGCATTATTCGCTCCCCGTGCTCGAAGCACAAATGGCCGAACGGGACTATGTCGTGCTCGACGATTTCACCGCCACCTGGGACGGTCACCAACCAATGGACTGGGGTGCCTGGAAGGAAAAAGACCGCGTCAAACCAATGCTCTACAGGATAGAACAACACGACACGAGGCATTATATGACGGCCCGCGATTCGACCTATTCTGTGATCCTCGGAAAATTCGTGCAATGGAACCCCCGTCAATACCCCATTATGACCTGGTGCTGGCGCGCGAATGCCCTGCCACCGGGCGGCAACGAGTTTCTCGACGACGCCAACGACAGCGCCGCAGGCATTTACGTCATCTTCTCGCAAAACTTTCTCGGCATCCCTAAACAACTGAAATACGTTTGGAGCACCACCCTGCCCGAAGGCACTGTCGGTCGCCGCGACAAGATTTTCAGGCCCTGGTTTTACGTCGTTGAAAGCGGAAAAAACAAGCTCGGACAGTGGGCTTTTGAAACCGTCGACCTAGAAAAGCATCACAAAGACAAGCTCGGCGGGCGACCGGCCGAGCGTACCATAGGTCTTGGGTTGCTGACGGACGCCAATTCGACCCGCTCTTATGCCGAAGCCTATTACGCCGATATGCGCGCATGGACGCGCGATGCACTCGAGGGTGGGCGTATCACCGACCACTGCGGCGGTCTGCCGCGACAGTTAGCGCGCAACGCGCGCGACTCAAAGCCCGGTAGCGCTTATCGCGCGGAGGAATAGCTGATGAATACTCACTGGTTTATTACCCTTATCGCACTTTGTTGCCCCGCGATGACTCTCGCTGCGCCCAACGAAACAGCCGTCGTCGCTCCAGTCGACGCCATAAGCTTTCTCAAACAACACGACGCCAAAGTCCAGGCCATTCTAGCCGAAGCCACCGCCGATACGCTCCCCCCGGCCTTGCGTGAAAACATCAAAGGGCATATCAACGCCGCCTTCGACTTCCCGGAGTTGAGCCGCCTCGCCCTAGGCACGCATTGGCAGGAACGGACCCCCGAAGATCGCGATCATTTCATCCAGACCTTCAGCGGCATTATCGAAGAGCAAAACTTCGACAGCTTTGTGCAATATTATCGCGAGGGGAAAATTACCTACGAATCGGCGGAACGCGACGGGGACGCGACAGTCGTAGTAGCGAAAGTACCGCTACAACGCGAAGAGATCGAGATCGTCTACAAGCTGCACCAAGTGCAGAAGGCCTGGCGGGTCTACGACCTAGTCATCGACGGCGTCAGCACCGCCGAGGGCAATCGCCGACGCTATGCCCGCTATATCGAGAAAAAAGGCTACGAAAAATTGATCGCACAGCTGGACAAACAACTGGCCCGCCTGCGCCAAACCCGCAACTAACCGTCAAGCGATGCGCATAGACTACCAAAAGCTCGTCAACTATATATACCACCACTATATCGGCATCATCCTGCTGGCGGCGGTCTGCTCCGTTTTCTCCGGATTCTTCGCAGTTAAGCTGGCCAAGAACATCAAGACCGATTTCGCTGACCTATTGCCCAACGACTACGAAAGCGTCCGCGAACTCAACCGTATCAAAGCACGCGTCGGCGGCATCGGCCCGCTGATGGTCGTCATTACCGGCGACGACATGGACAAGGCGATCGACTTCATGCTGGTCCTCGCCGATTCGCTCGAGAAAAGCCCCTTGATCAGCTCGCTCAGCCGGCTCGACAACAAAAGGGAGCTCATTGAGGCCAACCGGCTGCTCTATATGGATCTGGACGACTTGCAGGAGATCCACGCTCGGCTCGACGACCATGTAGAGCTGCAAAAGCTCAAACAGTCGCCGCTCTACTTCGCCCTAGACGACGAGGAAGAGGAAGGCCTGAACTTCTCGGACATCGAGGACAAATACCGCAAACGCAACGGCGAAACCACCGGCATCGAGCAGAAATACGGGCAGTACGTGCTGACCAAGGAGGGCAATGGTGTCATTCTCAGACTCTACCCAGCCGGTGTCATCACGGATGTCAAGTTTTCCCAGGCACTATTAGAGAACCTCGACCAAACCATCGAATCGATCGACCCCAAACGCTTCCACCCCAGCCTCGAATACGTCTACAAGGGCAGCTTTAAAAACAGTGCCAACCAAGTCAAGATCATCATGCAGGACCTCAAGTCGACGGCGACCTACAGCATCCTCGGCGTGCTCCTGCTCATCACGGTCTACTTCCGCCAAGTACTCGGTTCCCTCTTCATCACCCTGCCTTTACTGATGAGCCTGGCCTGGACCTTCGGCGTGACTTATCTGGCTATCGGCAGCCTCAATATGATTACCGTCGGCCTCTTCGCAATCCTCTTCGGGCTGGGCATCGACTTCGGCATCCACATTTTCGCCCGCTACCGCGAAGCCAGACGCCGCGGAACCGGCATCGAAGAGGCCCTGACCGAAACCGTCGTGCACACCGGCAGCGCCCTGACGACCACTGCCGTCACCACCTCGGTCGCCTTCTACTCCCTATTGCTGACCGATTTCAAGGGGTTCTCGGAATTTGGTTTTATCGTCGGCACCGGCATCCTCTTTTCGCTGGTGGCCATGGTCGTCGTCTGCCCGGCCTTTATCGTCCTGGCCGAACGCTTCCGCCTGATTAGCTTGCAGCGCAAGGAGATCCCGCGGCACCTGCTGCGCAAAGGCCGCTATCCGATGCCGTGGATCACATTATTCCTCGGAGCGATCGCCACCGCCTATTCCTGTTTCCACACTTTTGACCTTGAATTCGAATACGATTTCAGCAAGCTCAAACCCGCGCCCGAGGTCAGCGTCAACAAGGCCAGCCTGCCCGCAAGCCTCAAGGAGGGCCGCTCGCCGGCGATTGTGCTCACCGAGAGCTACGAAGAGGCGATGGCAGTGGTCAAAAGAGTCAAGGAGATCAAAGCCGCCAAAGGCGACTCCTCCACCATCCTCAATGTCAAAAGCGTCTATTCGGTGTTGCCCAAAAAACAGGACGAGAAACTGGCGACGATCGGCGAGATCCGCGCTTTGCTTGATCGAGAAGAGCGTCGATTCTCAGACGATGAACGAGCGGAGGTCGATTCGCTTCGCCCCTATCTCAATGTCAAAAAATTGACCCTCTACGACCTACCAGCCGACTTGACCAACGAGTTCAAGAGCAAAGACGGCGAAATTCTCAATTTCGTGGCCATCAATTCCTCCGTACAACTAAAAGACGGGCTCAACGCCATCCGCTTCGCCGAAGAGATCCGTCGAATCGAGACCCCTTCGGGCAATCTCTACTTGGCTTCTAGCTCACACGTGATCATCGCCGAAATGCTCAAGGTCATGCTCGACGACAGCACACTCGCCGTCATCCTCACCCTCAGCGTCGTCACCCTGGTGCTGCTGATCGACCTGCGCAGCTTCGTCGACACCTTTTTAGTACTGACACCGCTATTGGCCGCTTTGGCCTGGGTGACCGGTTTTATGTATGTTTTCGACATCAAGCTCAACCTTTACAACATGGTCGCCTTCCCGACAATTATTGGCATGGGTATCGACAATGGCGTACATATCTTTCATCGATACCGCGAGACCGGCAAGGGTTCGCTGCGCCTGGTATTGCGCACCACCGGTATGGCGCTGCTGGCCACATCGCTAACCACCATGGTAGGTTTCTCGGGGTTAGTACCCGCCATCCACCCGGCACTCACTTCAATCGGCGTGCTTTCGCTGGTAGGACTAGGGTCCTGCTTTATCGCCTCGGTGACCCTATTGCCGGCCCTATTGCAGATTCGAGAGCGCTACGCCACAGCCTAAAAAGATATTTAACCACAAAGAAGGCCGACCCGCGTTGGCGGATCGGCCTTCTCTGATCGTATAGCTATACTCAACTAAAATAAAACAAAAAATGGAGCGAGAGACGAGACTCGAACTCGCGACAACCACGTTGGCAACGTGGGGCTCTACCAACTGAGCTACTCTCGCTCGAAAAACAATTATGTGAGGAGAAAAATATAACCATGCCTCGTAAAAGCGTCAAGGTGCTAAAATACCTTTTACCCCTTACCTTCGCCCTCTTCGGCACAGCTTGCGAACAGGAAGCGCCGGAGGAACAAACGACACTGCCCCCGCGGGCACGTTGGCACAACAACCAAGGCGTGGTCTACATGGACCAGCACAACTACACCCGCGGACGCGAGGAATTCCAACGGGCCTTGACCATAGCCCCTGACTACGCCGGTGCCAATGCCAATCTCGGCATTGCCTATTATGCCCTCGGCAAATACGACAGCGCCGCCACCGCCCTGCAAAACGCCATCGCCATTGCCCCCGAGTTGCTGCACGCCAATTACGCACTCGGCTTGATCTATAACGCTCAGGGCAAGGAGCACCAAAAAGCGCTCGAGGCCTTGCAAAAAGTCGCCGCCGCAGACTTGGACGACCCCCACGTGCGCTATTATATGGGACAGATAAAAGCGAAACTCGAACAAAGCGACGCGGCCATCGACGACTTCCAGGAAGCCATTCGCTTAGACCCTTACAATGTTTCCGCATACTATGGCCTGGCCAACCTCTACCGCCGTATAGACCGGCAGGACGACTGGCGCAAAACCCTAGAGCATTTCAACCAACTCAGCCAAGCCGGTCACCAAGGCGTCAGTTCCTCATACCAGGGCCAGGGTAAATACGCCGAAGCCGTAGCTGACGCCGGTGGGGCCAACCCCGAACTCGATGACCAAGCCGGCCGGTTCCGCTTCGCGTCGATAGGAACTGCTCCAGCGACTCCCGCCCGCTTTGCGGCGTTGGCCAACTACAATGCCGACCACCGCCCCGACGCGTTAGCTGGCACAACAGAGTTAGCGCTCTTTGCCTCCGGAAACGAGAAAGAGCCGAATACCCCATTTGCGCCGCCGCAGGCCTTTAAAGCGACCGGCGCCTCCTTCGGCGACATCGACAACGATGGCGGCACCGACCTAATCCTCAGTGGCACCGATGGCACCCTGCTCTATCGCGCGACGGACCCCGGCCATTGGTCAACAAGCGTAAAACTGCCTGTTGCCTCAGCCCTCACAGTCTTCGGCGATGCCGACCACGACGGCGATCTCGACTTATTGACCCTTGGTTCCCGCGTTCACCTGCTCACCAACGACGGCGAGGGCCAATTCACCGATATCAGCGCTGCCGCGGGTTTTGCCGGAGCAAAGGCCCATCAAGCCCTGTTCTCCGATTTTGATAACGACCGCGACGTGGATATCGTTCTGCTCTCGTCTGCAGGTCTGCAAGTCTACACCAATAACCGCGATGGGACCTTCACGGAAATCGCCGCCGAACTCGGCCTGGACCAAGCCAAGGGCAGCGGTTTGGCCATCGAGGATTTTAATCAGGACAGCTATATGGATCTGGCCCTGGTCAGCGATACCGGCCAATTGCAGATCTATCACAATCGCGATGGCCAAGCCTTCGCAATCGAGGACGTATCGTCTTCGACTCCGCTTCCCCAGCACCTATTGTCGGCCGACCTCGATAACGACGGCGACCTCGACCTGGCCGCCTATGGCGACGGCCCGCTACAACTTCTCGCCTATACCTCCGGTCAATTTCAGCGCCAAGAAGCGCTCGATTCCACTAGCGGGGCAGCGCTTTTGGCCGACTTCGACAGCGACGGCCGAATCGATATCTGGACCAATAGCCAGGTGCTCGCCAATCAGAATGAAGGAGGGCGCTGGATCAAGATCGCCGCGCAGGGGCTCAACAGCAACCGCGCCGGCATAGGTGCCAAAGTCGAGATAAAAACCGCCAATCGCCTACAGAAACGCGAGGTCCGCAGCCAGACCCATACCGGCGAATTGAACTTCGGCGTAGCGGCCAGCGACTCGGTGGAATTTATCCGCATTCTTTGGCCGGGCGGAGTGCGCCAGACCGAATTGGCCACCGGCGCCGGTCAGCGACTCGAGCTTACCGAACTCGACCGCAAGGGTACCTCCTGTCCCATCCTCTACGCCTGGGACGGCGAGCGCTATCGCTTTGTAAGCGATATACCCGGCGGCGCCATTATAGGCTACTTGACAGCACCTAACCAATATAACAGCCCCGATACCGACGAGTACCTACGCCTGGGACCACTCGCTCCCAAAGACGGCCGCTACGTCCTACAGTTAGCCAATCAGTTAGAAGAAGTCATTTATATCGACGCGCTGGAGTTAGTCGCCATCGACCATCCCATTGGCGCCGACGTCTACCCCAATGAACGCCTGCTCTCGCAACCGCCCTATCCAGAATTCGGGCTTTACCCACTGCGCAAGTTGCGCGCCCCCGTAGCCGCGATCGACCACCAAGGCGTGGACGCGCTTTCCGCATTAGAGGACATAGACGACGAGTGGTATGAGGGTTTCACCCGACTCGACATTCACGGCTATGCCGAAGATTATTCGCTCGAACTGGATTTTGGCGACCTGTCCGAATATGCCCATCCCGTACTACTCGGCTACGGTTGGGTCGATTACGCGCATTCTACCTCGAACTGGAGTGCAGCCCAACGCGGCCTAGCGCTTTACCCACCGCGCCTCGAAGTCGCCGACGGCCAGGGGGGGTGGATCGAGGTCAGCGCCGATATGGGTTCTCCGGCCGGGTTGCCGAAACATATGCTCTTCGACCTCAAGGGCGTTTTCCCCTCTGCGGACTACCGCTTGCGTATCACGACCAACACCGCACTCTACTGGGACCAACTGCAAATTGGTGAAGCCACGCCCGACCCCTTGCTCGTACAGCGACTACAGCCTTCAGCCAGCGACTTGCATTGGCGCGGCTATCCGGCCCACACCGCTGTCAAAGGCACCTTCGCCTTCCGTTACCACTACGACAAGCTGTTGTTAGAGGCACCTTGGGGCACGCACAGCGGGGCTTTTACCCGTTTCGGCCCGGTCGATGAATTAGTTCAGGAAATCGACGATCGTTTTGTGATCATGTTACACGGTGACGAACTAACCATCGAATTCGACGCCACAACCCTGCCCCCACCCGCAGCGGGGCTAGAACGATCGTTCCTGCTCTACGCCGATGGCTTCGGCAAGGACATGGACTTTCACTCGGGCAATTCGCTCAGCGTCGAGCCATTGCCCTTCCACGGCATGTCGGCCTACCCCTATCCGGCAGACGAGCGCTATCCGCAGACCAGCGCGCATCTGGAGTATCTGCAAGACTATAACACGCGCGGGATCAAAGGCTACTATGAATAGGGTATAGACCGTTACGACTTACTCGGAACTCAGAGCGCAGCGAAAGCCGATATAATCCTGATACATCGTGGGTATCGCGTTGTGCCTGGACAGGGCGCGGATATCGATGCGATTGGTCTGATAACCACCGCCCCGGTAGACCTTTTGCCGCCCGTCTGGAGGGCCTAGCGGATTGGAATCGGGGCTGCGGGCATAGTATGTTGCCTCATACCAATCGTTAACCCACTCGCCAACATTCCCGCACATATCCCAAATCCCGAACTCGCTCTGTCCCTTGATATACTTATCAACAGAGGAGGTACCGCCCTCAGGGTTGTTGAAATTGGCGAAGTCTTGGTTGACTTGTTTGCCCCAGGAATACTCCCGCCCCTCGGTTCCGCGCGCCGCCCACTCCCACTCAGCCTCCGTCGGCAGGCGCTTATTGACCCAGTCGGCATAAACGCTGGCGTCTTCCCAGGTGACATTGACCACGGGGTGATCGGCCCGCCCCGTGAGGAAATTACCGCCTTGCCAATGCACCGGCGTCCGACGTCCAGTCGCGTCGATGAAGTCCTTGTATTGCAGGTTTGTCACTTCGAAGCGGTCGAGATAGAAAGCCTTAACCTGTACCAGATGTTCTGGGTTTTCGTTTTTACGGCCGACCAGATCACTACCCATCTTGAACGATCCGACGGAAATAAAAACCATTTCCCGTTCATTGAGCTTGTCCTGGAATTCCTGACGTCGATCTTCGAGCTCCGATATTTCGCGACGCACGCTATCGATATTAACAGAGATTTCCTGGGCAGAATTCTCGGCTTCCGATATTTTGCTGGAAAAATCATGCCGACGGCTCGACACATGCTCGACCCTGGGCATGACCAACATCAATTTCTTGCGGTAATCGACGAAAATCATCACCCACAATATTGCGCATAACGCAATGGCCAGCCCATATGTCCAGTCTCCCATACCTATTACCTTTACTACCTTGACTTTTAGAGAGGGCGAGGAGATATTAGTCAAAGTTTCTTAACGACTTAACATCCCATGCTCAAACGCCTACTGCTCTACACCGTTGCCTTCTTGGCCCTCTACGCTCTCGCCGGCGTCGGGATCTACCTAGCCTTCAACGACAACCTACCCGATATCGACGCCTGGAGTTTTCAGCCCAAGCGGGTTACTAAAGTATACTCCTCAGATGGTCGCCACCTCAAGGATTTTCTCGAGGAAAACCGTGAGATCCTAACCTACGAAGAAATTCCAAAATCCATCCAGATCGCCCTTGTCTCTATCGAAGACCAGCGTTTCTTCTCGCATTGGGGCATCGATATCCGCCGCATCTTCGGGTCATTGCTATCCAATCTAAAATCGATGCGTATCGTCGGCCAAGGCGCAAGCACCATCACCCAACAACTCGCCCGCAATATCTTCAGCGAAGTCGGCAAACAGCGCAGCAGTGCCTCGTTCGAAGCCGTCATAGCTACCTACGCGCGCAAAGTCCGCGAGCAAATCACTGCCGTCTATATAGAACGCCTGTACACCAAGCGCGAAATCTTGACCATGTATCTCAACAAGGTCTATTTCGGGCACGGGTCCTACGGACTTAAATCGGCGGCACGGTTCTACTTCAACAAGAACGTCGAAGACCTCGCCGTCGAAGAGAGCGCCCTGCTCGCCGGGCTGCTCAAGGCACCCAACGGCTATAGCCCACTCCGGCGCCCAGAGCGGGCCCTCAAACGCCGCAACCAGGTATTGCGCAGCATGGTCGACAATAGCGTGATCACCCAAGCCCGCTACGAAAGCCTGCGCGAGGCTCCCATCGTCACTCGACGGCGCCGACGCGAGGAGACCTATGGCCTAGCCCCCTATTTCGTCGAGCACGTCCGCCAACAGCTACAGCGCGAATTCGGCACCTCGATCTACCGGGAGGGCTTCGCGATCCACACCACCCTAGACTCGCGCCTGCAGCGCATCGCCGAAAAACACTTTAATATAGAAATCGGCAAGGTCCAGGAAAAAGTCAATCAATACCTGGCGCGGCAAGACTCAAGCGAGGGGTTGCCCGACTCGGCCATAGTACAAGCCGCCTTCGTCGCCATGGAGCCTTCCACTGGCCGTATCCTCGCTATGATCGGCGGCCGCGACTTCAACCTCAGCAAGTTCAACCGCGCCACCCAGGCCAAACGGCAACCCGGTTCCTCGTTCAAACCCTTTATCTATACCGCCGCCATCGACAACAACCGCTTTCCGGTCGACGTGCTCGACGACAACGCCGTGACCCTATGGGACAAGGAAAATAGCGTATTCTGGGACCCCCAAAACTACGACAAAAAATTCAAGGGCCCGATGACCTTGCGCGATGGTTTCAAACAGTCGCGCAACCTCATAGCGATTAAACTCGCCGACGAAATTGGCCCCCCCCTGATTCGCGGTTATGCCCGCAACATGGGGATTTCAACCTATATCGCACCCGTCGCGTCGATCGGTATCGGCACCAGTGAAGTCCTATTGTTGGATATGGTCGCCGCTTATTCGGTCTTCCCCAACAAAGGCATCTACGTCGAGCCCACCTCGATCAGTCGCCTAGAGAGCAAAGACGGCAATATATTTTTCTCGCAGGAAAGCGGGCGTAAACGAGAAGTTTTGCGCCCTGCCGTGGCTGTTGTGGTCACCGATATGATGCGTTCGGTCATTGACGATATCGGCGGCACCGGACGCCGCATCCGCACCTTTTACCGATTCAAACCCGAGGCCGCCGGTAAAACGGGCACGACCAACGATTATACCGACGCGTGGTTCCTCGGCTTCACTCCGGATCTGGTAGCCGGAGTTTGGGTCGGGATTGACGACCCCAGCCTACGCCTCTGGCCGCGCCAGGCCGGTTCGGTCGCCGCGATGCCGCTCTGGGTCCAATTTATGAAGGAAGTGTATCTGACGGTGGAACCCTACCGCAGCCTAGAAGACCACGGTTTTGACTATCCCGAGGATTTGGTCGAACGTCTGGCCGTTTGCAACGACACCCACAAAATGGCGAGCCGCTTCTGCCCCGACCAAGGCGAAGACCTCTTTATAATCGGTGAGGCCTTGCCGAGCACCTGCCCCTTACACGGCGGCACCCAACAATCGAGCCCCGGCCGCAGACAGCGATTCTGAGATCAGTCTTCGACCTTAAACTTGGTGGGCTTGCGGCGACGCTCGCGATCACGGTATTCTTCGACTTTCTTGCCGGTCTCGGTCAATTCTTTTTCTAACTCACCGATCTCCATCTGCAACTCCTCAACTTCCTGCTTTGTCTCACCAGCGGCGGCTAGCTCACTCTCTATCTGCATTTCGCACTCGCGAATCTCCAGGCGCGCCCTATCCGCCTTTGGTTTTAGAGTGGAGGAATGTTTGAGGAATTCGATGATAATCCAGATGAGGAAACCGGCGGCACCGACCGCTATAGAAATATATACCCAGGCCATTTGTCCTCTCCTCGTTCGTGTTAACGAGCTAAATTTTGCATAAGTTTAGTGATCTTTGCGGCAAAGTCCGGGGCCATATTGCTCATGATCTTACCCAGTTGCTGCGCCGGGAGCTTACGCATGAGGGCCGCTACGGTCGTATCGCTCAATTCTGTGCTCTGCTGCAATATTTCGGCGGCACTAGCCGGCTTGATCTTGGCATAAAACGTAGCCAATTCGTCCAGGCTCTGCGAACGCTGGTCTTGGACCTGCTGATCGTCCAAAGCGCTTAGCCGCTGTTCTTTCTTCGACAGCTCGTCCTGCAAGACCAACAACCTGCTGCTCTCGGTCGCCAGACTCTCGACGAGCGCCGACGACTCTTGTGACTGCATTTCATAGCGCGTCTTATAGGTGTCAGCCAACGCAAAAAGCTCGCTTAAGCGGTCCTCCTTCAACCGAAACTCGTCGAAAACATCGGTTGAATCCTTACTACCGATCACCAAGTGTATCAGCTGCTGCGGCGTCTCTATCGTTTTAGTAAAAAAAAGCATCGCCACCAGCGCGGCAGAAAACGAGAAAAACATACCAACAATCAGCAATGCAACCAGGAGAAATTTCATCTGTCGATCTCCCTGGACCGCCTATTTGCAAGCCATGCAATACGCACACTAAATCTCACAAAATAAAGAAAATGTAAAACAACCCACCGACGATTCCAGCCGAAAGGCTACGTTCGATCGCTTTGTTTTCCACTTTAATGACCGTTTGTTCAATCATATCGCCTCCGCCCAACACTTCGCCCCCCCCCTTCGGCACCAAGTCCCAATCATACGCCCGCACACGGCGGTCCCAGCGAATGACGTGATCTGCCGCCGTTTCGAGCCTGAGAAAAAGGTCACCATATACCTCCCGTCGAAGTTCCTTGCCCCAGGGGAAAAACCCCTGCTTAGCCTGGGAATAGACGACCCTAGCTCGGACTAGACGATAAAAAATCACATCGACTTCCCCATCTTCCGGTTGGCGGACCAACACCCGGTAGCCCCGCTTTTGCAAGGCATCGATCAATGCGTCTTCAACCACCCAATTCGCTTCGTTCTTCTTATCTTCGGCCTGTAAGTAGAGCCGCGTACCCGCAACCAACGGCAACGCGTCGACCTGGCGAACGAGCGCCTGTGCGAATGCCTTGTTCACCAATTCTAAGTCGGTTGGTATTTGGCCTTCTGAACTTTCGGCTTCGTCGATCCCGCCCCAAACCGCATTAACCGTATTAGCACCGCGCAAAGGGATAAATGTCTCGCGCCCCACGGGCTTACATGAACTCGGCCAAGTAAAAGGCCCCGGCCGTTGCGGCACGGCCTCGAACACCACTCGGACCTCCTGTCCCGGGTCCAGACGACCTAGGCCATCAACCAGTATACTGCGTCCTTGCGCCCCTTCCTCTTGCACCAGCGCAGCACCAGCGGGTGCATCGATCAAGGCGACATCGGAGAAGCTTTGATTGACTTCCAAGCGCAGTGCCTCGAGGCGAATGGAGTCGACGCTCTCGTTCCGCCAAATGCAAGTAATTTGGCCCCTTTCGCCGACTTCCATAAACCCCGCCTCCAACAGAATGGCGGGCAATGGATCGACCTGCAAAGCCTGCACGCGCAAAGGCGACGGACTTTGATCGGCAGCTCGTGCGGTCGCCGCCAACAATATCTGCTCCGGTTCATCCCCGACCGCGCGGACCGACCAAGTCAAGGTATCGACCTGGCCCGGCACCAATCCGGCCTGCCAAGATTCAGGAGGATCACCCTCTTGCCAGGCCAATCCTTGCGGCCAGTTCCAGCGAATTTCTTCTATCTCCGGACCAGCATCCGCATCATAAGCCACGATGGCCCGCAACTCAAAGCGCTCGCCTTGGTAGACCTGCCCTGGTGTAATCGACCAAATAATGGCAGGAGGCGGTTTGACCTCTAATTCGACCTCCAGTTGATGAGCTGCTGCTCCTGTCGGATCGAGCGACGAATAAATGGCGATCGACCAAGGGGGTAACGTCATCTCGTCAGCGACGAGGTCTATATGGAGTGTATCAATGCTCTCCCCGGCTTTAGGGCTGGTTGCATAGCTTACTTCTATGGTCGCCCCCTCGAACCGCACCTGTCCTCCTGCCGCTTGGGCGCCCTTCAACTGGACAGCCCCCGGACACTTGAGCACAGTGCGAGTTATAGCCTCGCCATCGCCCGGAAAATAGTGCAGATAGAGCACAGCCTGCTGGTGCAAGCCGGGGCCTACGATGGCTTGATAGGCAAAGCGAGCACTGAGGGTCGAACGAGCTTCAGCTCGAGTCTCTAAAGCCAATAATGCTGTGACCACCCAGACAATACACCAGAACGAATTTGCCAATTTGCCGTAGCTCGTCGTAAGCCTCCTAAAAACAAGTCAAAATTGCGTTGTAAAAAACATAGATACGCAGAGAATAAAAAAAGGCTAAACTACTTTTATTCATGGGACTTGCGCTATGCCAACCTTAACAAAAAATAGGGGGACTGTCAAGGTATTTATCCAGGCTAAACACCGGCCCCACGGGTCCCACTTATCGGGCAAAGGAAGAAAGGGCTTGACTTAGTCCATGCTCGCGAATTACGTTGTGAATCCAGCGCAATCCTAATTTTTTCAATTTACTATTTTCCAGTCACTTGCCTAGTTATGCTAGACCTGCTACTCCCCTTGCTCTACGCATTTTCGGCGCTTGGTCTCGGCGTGTTATGCCTGCCCATTGCTCTATCTTTGCATTTTCAACGCGAAGGACTCCCTGCAAACTGGCAACTGCTTGTACAATTGGCTTTTTTGGGCGGCGCAATCGGCCTCGGATTTCGCTTCGATGAACAACATCGGTTCCTCGTGCCCGTAATATTGGGCAAAGCGATGCCGTTCCCAATATTATCGCTAAAAAGCAAGGACAATAAGACCAAAAAAGAGTCAAAAACATCAGACCAAGTCACTTCGCCCAAATCGGCTAACGATCGCGCGGACAAAACGCAAGAAGGCGGCCTGATCGGCATGTTGCGCCTGCTGCTCAAACCTGGGCTCAAATTGCTCATTAGCCTACCTCAAACAATCGGCCTCAGACAATTGAGCATAAAGGGTAGTCTAGGGTTCACCAATCCGGCACAAACAGGAACGCTCAGCAGCTACCTTCAAGCAATTAAATCTTTAAAAAACAAAAAAATAAAGATCGACGTAGGGCCTGATTTTATTCGCCCAGGAGCCTTTGGCCAGCTAGAATTTGTCGCCCATTTCCATCTGGGTTTGCTGCTCTTGCTCTTTGGGCGTTTTGGCCTACACGTCGCTTATCGCTTTTTAGCCGTGCGACTACTTCGCCGGCAACCAGGCCTGATCTGAGCCAATCGGGGGGATTTTTAATGGCATCATCTGTTGAGACATTAATCGAACGAGTTTTGGGTGAACTGCACCGGATAGTACAAACCGAAACCGTCGTGGGACGACCGGTACAAGCCGGAGACTTGACCATCATTCCCGTATCGAAGATTTCCTTTGGCTTTGGCGCTGGAGGAGCCCAGGAAGGCAAGGGGCAAAGCGGGACCGGCGGCGGCGCAAGCGTCGAACCCATCGCCTTCCTTATCGTCGATGCCAATGGCAAGGTACAGATCATGACCCTCAACGACAAAGAGGTCGGCTGGGGCCAATTGGTCGGGTTAGTACCGGATGCCGTAGATAAGATCAAACAATTCGTCGGTAAAAAACAGGACGATAAAGAGGCTGAAAAAACCGCGGACTAAATCAGTGATGTCCTTGGTCGGTAGGAAAAATCTTGAAACGCCCGTCCAACAATAGATGGGTATACCACCCGGCAATACAGGCGCCCAGAAAAACCCAATGGCCCTCGATCAACGCCCGCACATTGCCCCAGGCAAACTCCCCCATAAAAGCGTGCCGCGCTCGCCAATACTCGTAGACCGCGCCCAATAACACCGATACGATCAGAGGACTGATCTTCCAATGGGTCCAACCGCGATGGTGATCCAATAGAGGTAAAAGCGAGACGATGCCGACCAGCGTCGCCAATTCATAGCGCCCAGTCCACCCCAGATAGAGCAATGCGAAGAATACAATGCGGAAGAACCAGCGTTGCGGAACGGAAGAGGTGTCCAAATCGGGAAAGAGCGCAAAAAAAAGCGCGGTACCCGAGACGGCGACTTGCGTGGTCAAGTCGTCAGATCTGATATAACCCAGCCGCGTCGCCCCTACGGCCATCCCAATACCAACAATAACGCCACTGCAGAGATGACCTTTAAAATTCATAACGCCGTGCGGACTTTTTCTTGTTGATGGTAGAGTTGGCCGCAAGCCGCATCGATATCGCGCCCGCGACTCTCCCGCACCGTGAATTCCGTGCCGCTATCCCTGAGCAATCGGTAAAACTGATCCAAGCGCCGGCGGGACGGGCGGCGGTAGAGACCGTCTTCTTCGAGCTCGTTATAGGGAATGAGGTTAATCTTGCAGGGCGTATCGCGGGTCAATTTGGCCAACCGCAGGGCATCCTCGTCTAAATCCGTAAGCCCCGCCATCAGCACATACTCGAAGGTGACGCGATATCCACGGCGATCAAAAAAATCACGCGCCGCTTCTAACAGGTCGGCGATTTTGTATTTGCGATTAATCGGCATCAACTTTTCGCGTATCTCATCCGTGGTGGCGTTGAGCGATATGGCCAGGCCCACGTTGAGGTCCTCGGCGACGAGCTTGCGGATACCGGGCACATACCCGGCGGTCGATACCGTGATCTTGCGCCCCCCCAACCCCAACCCTTCCTCCAATCGCATTAACTTCAAAGCGCGCACGACTTGGTCGTAGTTCAGTAGCGGCTCCCCCATGCCCATCATCACCACATTCGTCACTCTTTCGCCGCGCTCGCGGGCGTAGAGGCTGACCTGTAACAATTGGTCGACGATCTGACCGGCCTGCAAGTTGGCGATCAGCCCCATTCTCCCCGTGGCGCAAAACTTGCAATCGAGCGGACAGCCCACCTGTGAAGACAGGCACACCGTACGGCGGTCACCATCGACGATCAATACCGACTCGACGCGTTGGCCAGTCGGCAATTCAAAGAGGAATTTGACAGCTTCGCCGGTAGCCGATTCCTGCCGGTCCACCTCCAAAAGCGAGGTGATCCGCGTCCGCTCAGAGAGCAAACTGCGCAGCGATTTGGAGAGATTGCTCATCTGTGCAATCTCACGCGCCCCCTTGACATAGAGCCAATCGAGTATCTGCTGGGTACGATAAGCGGGCTGACCGAGTTCACTGACGAGTTCGTCGAGTTCGGCCGGCAACATCGCTTTTAAATCTTGAAGGGGGGTATCCACCTTAAAAGTCCTTGACGCTTAAATGGCATAGATTTATTATAAATAAATAGTTTCATTGATTGTTGGTCAACGGTCCCCAACCGTTGTATCCCCTTTTTTTCCTGTTGGTCTTTCTTTGAATTCGCGATTTGACCCTTCTATTTGGTTCTGGGGCAGCCTCTTGGGCCTGCTTGTACTGGTCGTGCTGCGCTTTGGAATTCTCTCCCAGCGCTCCGCGGCGATGCCCGTATCCGCCGCGGATCCCAAGCTGGTATCCTTCGCAGACGCCGATCCGAACACAGTCCGGCCAACAGCAAGAGAGCCTGTAGCCAGCCCTGCGTCATCGGCGGCGGACCTCGCACCGGCTTGGGTATTTTCTGGACCACCTGTCCCGCCACCGCCCAAACCGGCTACCCGCACCATCGCTGATACACTCGACCGCGGCGACTCCATTTATCTCTCGCTCAAACGCCATCGGGTCTCCGACCAGCAATTGGCCCTATTGGACCAGGCGTTGCGCAAAGTCTTCAACCCCGCCCAGGTCAAACCCGATGACTATTACACCATCACCCTCGATACCAACGACGTCGTCCTGCATTTTCGCTATACGCCCCGCCGCGAACCCGACCAGCCAGTCGATATTAAATTGCGCGACAGCTCGCTCGTCGGCCGCCAGCTCAATCTCCCTCTCGACCGGCGCACGGAAACCCTCTCGGTAAACATTGAGGACAATCTCTCCAACGCCATCAGCCAAGCCGGCGAAGGGGACGCGCTCAGCACCATGCTCTTCGACGGAATCTTTGGCGCAGTGATCGACTTCCAGTTGGACCCCCGACGCGGCGACAGGCTCGGCATCGTCTTTGAAAAACTCTATATGGACGATGAATTTGTCCGCTACGGCCACGTGCTGTTGGCCAGCTATCAAGGCCAGCAGGTCAGCGAGGTCGGGATCCGCCATCCCGATGCGGAAGGGCACGAGGATTATTACGACAGCAAAGGCGAATCACTCGGGCGTATGTTTATGCTCAAACCGCTCTCGATCAACCGGATCACCTCGCGGTTCAACCGCAAACGTTTTCACCCCATCCTCAAAAAACGAATGCCCCACCTCGGTACCGACTACGGCGCTCCATCCGGCACCAAAGTATGGACCACCGCCCGCGGCCGAGTCACGTACGCCGGGCGCAAAGGCGGCTATGGCAATCTCGTCGAAGTCACCCATGCCAATGGTTATCGCACCCGCTATGCGCATTTGAGCAAGATCCTAGTCCGTAACGGCCAGCGCGTAAAGCAGCAACAAGCGGTTGGCAAAGTCGGCGCTACCGGCAGGGCAACCGGTCCCCACCTGCATTACGAGATTATCAAAGACGGCCACCATATCAATCCGCAAAGCGTCAATAAGGGCGCAACCGGCCAACCACTCGCCAAAACCTTTCTGCCCGCCTTCTCCGTCAAACGCGACGAGTTGCTGCAGCTGTTGAAGCAGCGTCAGTCCCACCAGCGCCTCGCATCCGGCTATCGCGACTGAGGGCTTGACACCCGCGCAACCGTGCCTTGTATTGTGGTCGGTGCCGCGCCATAACTGATCCACAGCAAAATTATCGGCGGTGCCGCGCATACGACTTTAAGGGCGGATATGAGCGGAGAATCCCTACAAGAAAAAATTGAGGATCTAGCCGAAAGCGATGGGCGTTATAATAGAGACGCCTATATCTTCGTCTACGATGCTTTGCAATATACCGTCGAGAAACTCGGCAAGACCACCCTGCCCAAAGAAAAACGACATATTTCCGGCCGGGACCTAGTTCTCGGCATCAGCGAGTACAGCGCCGAGCAATTCGGGCCACTCACCTGCTCTGTTTTCTTTCATTGGGGTATCAAACAAACGCGCGATTTCGGAGAAATTGTCTTCAACTTAATAGAAGCGAATCTGATGAGCAAAACAGAAGACGACCAGATCGATGACTTCGTTGATGTCTACGATTTCGCCGAGGAATTCGACTGGGCCAAGCGCAAAGCCGATCTTAAACGCCTACCTTGATATATTAGATGAAAATTGCCTACTTTGACTGTTTTTCTGGTATTAGCGGCGATATGGTATTGGGCGCCCTGCTCGACAGTGGCCTGTCGCTTGCAAGCCTCAATGCAGAAATTGCCAAGCTCGGTCTCAAAGATGTAACGATCGCCAGCGAAGCCACCTCCAGACACGCCATCGCCGCCACCCACGCGCAAGTCCGCGTTGGCGGGGTTGCGGTCACGGCTACAGAAGAACACCATCTACAACTACCGAGCGAAGAGACTGCTGGCGATAAACACCACGAACATCACGAACACCACGAACATCACGAACACCACGAACACCACGAACACCACGAACATGCACACGGGCACCATCGCCTCAACGACATCCTTGAACGCATTGCCTCCAGCGACCTCGACTCTCGAGTCAAGGAGCAGTCCATTCGCATTTTCGAACGCCTTGGCGCGGCTGAATCCGAAGTGCACGGAGCCGAGCCCGACGAAGTCCACCTGCACGAAGTCGGCGCCCTTGACGCCCTCGTTGACGTGGTCGGAGCCGTCGCAGGTCTCCAGCTTCTCGGCATTGATGAAATCCATGCCTCTCCTCTGCGCTTCGGCACCGGTTTTACGCGTTGCGCCCACGGCCGCTACCCCGTGCCCGTACCCGGTGTTCTGGCCCTTTGCCGCGGCGTGCCGACCGAGCAAACCGATATCCGCGCCGAGTTGGTCACCCCGACCGGGGCGGCGATTATCACGACGCTCGCCCAGTCATTCGGATCGCCACCGCCTTTCCGACAACAAGCCGTCGGCTACGGAGCGGGCAGTCGCGACCTCGAAGCCATACCCAATCTAGTGCGACTGCGCATCGGAGAGAGCGATCAGGCTAGCGAAAAAATGACGCTGATCGAAGCCAATATCGACGATATGAACCCCGAGGTATATGGCTATCTCTTCGACCGACTGCTCGAACAAGGCGCGCGCGAGGTCTACGCGACGCCGGTTTTCATGAAGAAAGGCCGCCCGGGCAATGTGCTCAGCGTGCTCGCCGACGCCGCGACCTTTGACCTGTTGGCGACGACCATCCTACAAGAGACGACCACCATCGGCCTGCGCTATTATTCCGTCGAACGTCGCGTATTAGAGCGCGAGGTCCGCTCGGTTGAAACACCCTTTGGCGAGGTCCGCGTTAAATTTAGCTATCTGGACGGCCACCGCCGCGCCGCGCCCGAATACGAGGATTGCGCCCGGCTTGCGAAGAAGCACCAGATACCGCTGCTCTCCGTCTACGAGGCCGCCCGTGCGGCCGTTTCCGAGGAGTAAAGCACATCATGTTGACGCTCATCCTATGCGCCATCTTGCTCGCCCCACCTTGCATACAAGCACTCGACTTACCGGCCTACCGTGGTGACTTAGAAGAATTTGACAACCTGCTTCACCTACCCTCCGGTGAAGGCCCCGACCGAATGGTCCTCGGCGATAACAACGGCCGCATCCATATCTACGAAGCGCGCGACGGCGGCTCTTATACCGAGGTGTGGGTCAGCGAATATCTCGAAGGGTCGGTGAGCGGAGTCTTTGTCGTAGATATCAACAACGACGAACTCGACGAAATCGTCGCCTACACCGACCAGGGCCGCATCTACTATCTCGACATCATGGACTACACGCTCATCTGGAGCAACTCCCCCAACGAGTACAGGCGCATCACCAGCTTAACCATCGGCGATATCGACGACGACGAGCAGCCTGAACTTGTATTCTGCGCCGACGGCCGCCTGATCGTCTACGATGGCCGAGACCAGTATGAGCAATGGCGCAGCGACCAGACCGATCTGACCGCACACCAAATCCTCATCGGCGATGTCGACGGAGACGGCGAAGACGAAATCGTGCTCAACGACGGATATATCTTCGATGCCCGCTTCTTCGACCTCGAATGGCAATCGCCCGAGCCCTTCGGCGAGCGTATGGGCCTGCTCGACCTCGACGAGGACCAGATCCTCGAAGTGATCGGGGAGTTCCAAGGCCGCTATCTGCGTATCTTCGACATTGACCTGCGCCGTGAGAAATCGCTCAGCCGATAGCTCTTGACACCCTTGTCCCAACCGCCGTATGTATCTTCCTTTATAGAGATTTTCGTACCGATCACCAACAAGGAGCAACCGCGATGCGACCTGTTACTCTCTTCACGGGCCAATGGGCCGATCTGGGCATTGAGACGATGTGCCAGAAAGCCGTCGAATTCGGCTATGACGGCTTGGAACTCGCCTGCTGGGGCGATCATTTTGAAGTCGAGAAAGCCACGGCCGCCTACTGCAAAAATAAACGCCAACTCTTAGACCAATACGGCCTCAAGCTCTACTCCATCTCTAACCACCTCGTCGGCCAAGCTGTCTGCGACAATATAGATAGCCGCCACGCGTCTATATTGCCGCCGCGCATCCTTGGCGACGGCGACCCCGAAGGCGTGCGCAAACGCGCGGCTAAGGAAATGATCGCCACCGGTAAGGCCGCCGCCCGGCTCGGCCTCGACGTAGTCAATGGCTTTACCGGGTCCTCGATCTGGCATTTGCTCTATTCCTTCCCACCGGTCTCCCCCGATATGATCGAGAAGGGCTACAAGGACTTCGCCAAACGCTGGACCCCGATCCTAAACCAATACCAGAAACTCGGGGTCAAGTTCGCACTTGAGGTGCACCCGACCGAAATCGCCTTCGACATCGCTTCGGCCCAACGCGCCATTGAGGCGCTCGACGGGCACCCGGCCTTTGGCTTTAACTACGACCCTAGCCATCTCGGTTACCAGGGCGTAGACTATGTCGAATTCATCCATCGCTTCAGCGACCGAATCTTCCATGTGCACATGAAGGACGTCGGCTGGTCTCAGACGCCCAAAGACGCCGGCGTCTTCGGCGGGCACACCGACTTCGGCGACCGGCGGCGCTTCTGGGACTTCCGCTCACTGGGCCGAGGCAATATCGATTTCGAGGAAATCATCCGCGCCCTCAACCGCATCAATTACCAGGGACCGCTGTCGGTCGAATGGGAAGACAGCGGCATGGACCGCGAACACGGCGCGACCGAATCGGCCGCCTTCGTCAAAGAGGTGGACTTTGCCCCTTCGGATATCGCCTTTGACGCGGCCTTCGAGGATTAGACATTGCGGTGCAAGCGGACCACGGCCCCCGGCTATGCAGCCAGGGGCCGTGGTTTTTTAGGCCTGGGGGTGGGGATCTGTTGCGCCCTGCTCATCGGCCTATGGTCCGCCACCGCCGAAGCACAAAAGGCCGCGGTCACCCTCTCGGAGACTGAACTGCAAGATGCTGGGACCGAATTGCGCGCGGCCCTAGCCCGCACAAACGAAGAAGCCTACACGCAGATCCTCACATTGGTCGAAATCGTGCGCGACCCGGTGCTCAACACAACGAGCGTCTACGATATCATCGTGCACTACGACCCCGACCGCTATAGCAACCCCCGCGTCGGTGCCTACCCGCTGAACTTCGAAAAACAGTTCATGCATTGGGGCCGCCGCGTCGCGCTTTATACCCAACGTACTTCCTGGTCGAGCGGCCGTTTCTACCTGCGGGACATTTCAGCCGCGCACGAGGCTTGGATCCTTACCTCCGATGCCCGTCTACTGATCAGACCGATACACAAAAAAACCTCCTCCAACGACGCCAAGTCGCTGCGCCAGGCCTACTCATTGCCCTCCTATACCGACTTGCGCACCATCAGTGCCTGGCTGCGCCTTATGCACCCGGAAGACCGCGAGTTGGCCAATCGTCGTCGTTTGCGCGAAATCGAGGCGGAAAAGAACTCGTTGCTAAAGGATCTGAAACCGTGATTATTCCCTTCTTGTTGATCGTACTGACCCTTGCAGCCTGCGGCAGTGAGAAACAACAACTGACCACGCTGGTTTTTGGCCGCGGTTCCGATTCGGTCGGCCTTGACCCAGGACTAGAAACAGATGGCGAATCATTTAAAGTCTGCGACAACATCTACGAAACGCTCGTCGCATATCATAGCGAGAGCACCGCGATCTTACCGCAGCTCGCGCATTCCTGGGACGTTTCCGCCGACCAGTTGACCTGGACCTTTCATTTACGGCGCGGCGTTCATTTTCACGACGGCACCGTCTTTAACGCTGAAGCTATGCTCTTCTCGTTAGGCCGCCAGTTTTACAAAGACCACCCCCATCACAAAGTCGAAGGCGGTTACAGATACTGGAAGGATATGGGCATGGACGATATCCTCGCCGAACTCGCGGCTCCCGATGATTCGACCTTCGTCATCCGCCTCAAGAAACCGAACGCCCCCTTCCTCTCCAACTTGGCGATGAATTTCTGCGCCGCGGTAAGCCCGACCGCGATAAAAAAATACGGCCGGGATTATTTCAAAAACCCAGTCGGCACTGGGCCATTCCGTTTTATTGAATGGCGCAAAGATGAACGCATTGTACTCGCCCGCAATGATAATTATTGGGGTCCCAAAGCCAAACTCGACCGCCTAATCTTTAAACCGATTCAAGAAGCCGCGATCCGTTTTCTCGAACTGTCACAGGGCACCGTGCAGGGTTTAGACAATCTGAACCCCGAGTATATCGACGAAATTCGCGACAACCCCGAACTGCAATTGCTGACGCAACCGGGCATGAATGTCGGCTACCTGGCGATGAATATGGACAAGGCGCCCTTCGACGACTTACGTGTGCGCCGAGCGATCAACCACGCCGTCAACAAACAAGCCCTCGTCGATAATTTTTACCAAGGCCTGGCCTTAGCCGCGAAAAACCCGATCCCCCCGACGCTTTGGGGCTATAATGACAAAATCACCGGCTACGCCTACGACCCCAACAAGGCCCGCGCGTTGTTGGCCGAGGCTGGTTTTCCCGACGGCTTCGAAACCGAACTCTGGGCGATGCCCGTACCCAGGCCCTATATGCCGCAACCCGATAAGATCGCCCAGGCGGTCCAGGCCGACCTGGCAAAGATCGGTGTCCGCGCGCGCATTGTGCAATGGGAATGGGGCACCTATCTCGACAAGGTTTCTAACGGCGAGCACCCGATGGCCCTACTAGGCTGGACCGGTGACAATGGCGACCCCGATAATTTTCTGTATGTGCTGCTTGATAAAACCGCCGCCGTCAAACCCGCGCAAAATATCGCCTTCTACAAAAGCGAGGAGTTGCACAAAGTGCTTGTCGCCGCCCGGATTTCTGCCGATCGCGATCAGCGCAGCAAGCTCTACCAGCAAGCCCAGGAAATTATCTTCCACGACGCACCCTGGGTACCATTGGTGCACGCGACACAAACCGCAGCGTTCCATCGCGGCGTCTCCGGCTTCAAACTGCACCCGACCGGCAGTAAGTGGTTCCACAGCACGGCTTTCACACCATAGCCCATGTATCGTTTCGTCCTCAACCGGTTTATCTCACTGGTCCCGACGCTGTTGGGCATATCGTTTTTGGTCTTTCTGATGCTCTACCTCGTGCCGGGAGACCCGGCACAAGTCATGCTCGGCGAGCGGGCCAACGCGGAAAGCCTGGCCGAACTGCGGGCGACCATGGGACTCGACCAGCCTTTCCACGTGCAGTTCTACCGTTTTTTCACCGGACTGTTGAGTGGTGACCTCGGTCGTTCGATCCGCACGCACGAGAAAATTACCACTGAGATTCTGCAACGTTTCCCCGCCACATTCGAACTGACAATGGCCAGTATGCTGATGGCGATGACCGTCGGCATTTCCGCCGGTATTTGGGCAGCCGTCCGCCGCGGTAAAATAGCCGATCTGCTGAGCATGGTCTTGGCGACCGCCGGTATTTCAATGCCCGTGTTCTGGTTAGCCCTGATGTTGATCCTGCTCTTAGGGGTCTTCTTGCCGCTCTTTCCCGTCTCCGGCCGTCTGAGTACCCATATCTACTTTGAGCCCATCACCTACTTCTACACCCTCGACGCGCTCTTACAAAGCGATTTTGAGGCCTTCGGCGATATCCTTTGGCATCTCTTCCTGCCCGCCCTGACACTCGGCACCATCCCGATGGCGGTTATCGCACGCATGACCCGCGCCAGCCTGCTCGAAGTCCTCGGCGAGGATTATATCCGCACCGCCTGGGCCAAGGGCCTCTCGCAACGGATGGTAGTGCTGCGCCACGCGGTGAAAAACGCCTTCATCCCCACGCTGACCGTTATCGCCCTAGAGTTCGGCTACCTGCTCGGCGGCGCGATAATCACCGAAACGATCTTCGCCTGGCCCGGTGTCGGCCGCTGGCTCTTCTTGGCAGTGCAAGCGCGCGACTTCCGAGCCGTGCAGGGCGGCGTCTTGCTGCTGGCCACGGTCTTCGTGCTGGCCAACTTGTTGGCCGACGTACTGTACGCCTGGCTCGATCCGCGTATCCGCTACGACAAGAAATAAGACCCCACGACCGAACAGCATTAAGAAGAACCGATAGGCCCCAGACAGTGTTTACTGCGATCCCTGTCTGGGCCGGGCCCCTATCCGCCGAAGCAGTCTCCGCCTGCAAACGACGAGATCTCAGCAGCAACCGACTGTTCACTATAACCCGGAACGACATAATACGCGCGAATTTATATCAGTCTGGTGGGTAAGTTCGCCGCAATAACGGCAACAAGATACTAAGCCCGACAAGAGAGTTTATAGTGAAGACACTGACGATCTTGCTATTAATGGGCACAGTTGGCACAGCCCCGATCTCGACGGCACCGTTAACCGGTTTAGCCCTCCCATGGTATGGCCCACTACCCCGCAAAATATGCGGCGCGGCGCCATCGGCAGTGGCGAACGACCCCGATTCCTTCCGACAAACCTCTACCGTGCAACGTAGATCGTAGCACCGAACATCGTTCCAGGTCACAAAAAAAGGCCGGCTCCCTGGGGAGCCGGCCCGGCAACACTAAAAAGAGACGCACATCACAGGCGTGTCCACGCCCCTTTCTTCTTCGAAGAATCCACCGCTGCCTTGATGAATTTCATACCCGCCACTCCTTCTTCGACACCGGGGTGCGGAAAGGCCACCGGTATCCCCTTCTCGCCGCGCCCCTTGCGAATCTGGCGCTCGATCGTCGTGTGCAAGTTAGCCAGCGCAGGAAAGAAATCCTCATTATGCCCCGAAGGCACGCGGAAGTAGGAAGAGACCTCGGCCGGCAGATCAAATTCAGCGCCCGTCCAATAGGTCACGTCGCGCCCATCGCCGTGGCGCACCAGCAAGGATTCCGCCCGCTCTTGGTGCCATTCGATCGACCCTTTGGTGCCGAAAACCCTAAAGCCGTTATCGTTGCGATAACCGACGGCGATCTGGGTGGCAGTGATGACCGCGGTGCCGCCGTTTTCTAATTCGCAGATCGTATTGAAATCGTCATCGAGGACGCGCCCCTTGACGAAAGTATTGAGCCGGGCGGAAACCTTTTTGACACCAAGCCCCGTCACCCAGGTCGCCGCGACAAAAGCATGCGTGCCGATATCCCCGCCACAGTTGGAGATGCCCGTGCGTTTAGGGTCGGTGCGCCAGGCAGCCTGTTGCTGGCCCGACTTTTCCAAGTCCGTCGCCAACCAGCCTTGGTTGTACCAAGAATCGACTTTGCGCACTTCGCCGATGTCACCGTCCTTGATCATTTGCTTGGCCAACATCATCATCGGATGGCCGGTATAGGTATGGGCTAAAACAAAGGGCACTTTCTTGCGTTTAACGATGCGCGCCAAATCCTGCGCTTCGGCCACCGTCATCGTCATCGGCTTTTCGCATAAGACCGGGATGCCGGCCTGCAAAAAGGCCTTGGCCGGTTCATAATGCGCAAAATTGGGGGTGACGATGGTGACATAGTCGAGCGCCTGTTCGCCGCTTTGCACCGCTTCGAGCATGGCCTGGTAGTTGATATAACCTTTGATCCCGTAATCCTTGGCCGCGCGCAGCGCCGCCTTCGCGTCGGTACGCATCGCACCGGCCACCAATTCGCGACTGGCGTCCAGCGCGATCGCGCGATTGTGCACCATGCCGAAGAACGATCCGGGGCCGCCGCCGCCGATCATGCCTACTTTGAGTTTGGCCATAGAATTTTCTCCCCTATATACAGATGACGCGGTATAGTGAATTTCAAGGTTAATATTGATACACATTGTGCCCGGGACTGTCAAACAGTCGGGCTATTTCAGCAACAAGCGCCGCGTCTTCGACACGGTTCCGGTGACGAGCCGGAGAAAACAAACACCAGTAGCCATCGCCTCACCCAGATCGTCACGCCCGTCCCAAAGTATCGAGGTCCCAGCCCCTGCACCGCGGCGGCGAAGACGGTCGTATCCGGCTCGACACGCGGTATACTAAAAACTTGGGCTACAGCAGCCGCGCGAATAATAAAATTACCCTGCCCATGGATCTCGGTCCACTCACCCCGTCCCACCCCATGGGCGCCACCCCACCAAGCCCCACCGACCGCTACCGGCGCTACCGGCGTCGGGACCCTGATCCCGGATTACCGAAAAATGAGGGGTCAAAAGTCCGAGATCCCACCATTGCGATTTAAGGCACGCGCACGGGATTTAACGGCATACCCTGCAACAATTGTTTTACGCTCAGCCCTTTATTGATCGCGTAACTTTTATAGTTCAATGCCAGCAAGACGTCCCCTTGGCGAATCTCCACACGGCGCGGTAGATACAACTCACCCACCCGTTGGTATTTTTTCAATTCGCGAAATAGCGAATCGCCTCCGGCCTGTGCGCTGCCCTCGCGCGAGATCAGGCCCCGTTGCAAATCCAGCCACAGCCGACGCCCTCCGAGTAAGGGCACGATCGCTCGGTCTGCCCGCGGATATTCGGGGAGACCGACGACCGGGCTCTCCTCAACTAGCCCCAACAATGCGTAACGCAGATCGTATTGGCCCAGATCCAGCCCCGTCAGCGCCGCTAACAAATGCCCGTGTGCCGCCCCCTTTAGCGGCGGGTCGACCGCCCGCCCGTAGACGGTCAGACTATCGCCTTCGAGCAAAGCCGTAAAGATATGCGTAAAAAAGGGGCCGCGAACTTCGATGCGAAAAAGATCGGGGTTGATCAATTGTAAAATCGCCGTACCGCGTTCGCGCACCTTGCCCTGGCGCAATTCGATCGATGCTTCGGCCGTCAAATCCCCCAAACGGGCAAAGGGAGCGACCGACGCGCGAATCAACGCCGCCGGGCCGGCAGTGGCACGCCAGCCCTCCCGCTCGACCGGCGGCGGCGCACAAGAAAATGCCAACGAACAAACTGCAATGCACCATACCCACAACAACCGACTCGCCCTCATTTATATACCGGCTCAAGGGGTCAACTTGAGCCGCACCTCCTCGTTGTCCGGGGCCAATTCCAATACCTTTTGCCAGTGCGTGCGGGCTTCACCTTCTTTGCCCAACGCGCTCGCAATATCACCGGCGTGGTCGAATATCACCGCCTGCTCCTCCAGGTCATCCTCTCCCATCAGCGCCAGGGCTTGGTGTAGATATTGCTCGGCCTGCTGTAATTGTCCCAAGCGAAAATAAGCCCAACCCAAGCTATCGAGGAAAGCGCTATTCTCCGGCTCGAGAGAGATTGCCCGCATTAGCAGGCCCACCGCCACTTCGAGCCGAATTCCTTTATCGGCGTACATATACCCCAGATAATTCAGAGCATAGGAGTCGTTAGGGTTGAACTCCAACAGACGCTCGAAGGTTTCCACCGCCCGGTCGAAAAAATCCATCCGGTCTAAATGACGAGCGCCCTGCTCATAACTCGAAGCCAAATAAAACAACACAGGCCCCTTGTCGATTTCGAGTTCAGCCGCGCGTTCGAGCGTACCAATCGCCGCTTCCCATCGCTCTAACCGCTCCAGCGCGATACCCCAGTGCAAATACGCTTCGCTATAAAGAGAATCAGCGGCTACCGCTTCCTCAAAGTGCGTCAGCGCCTGTTCCCACTCCCCCTGCTGACCAAGGCTGATCCCCCAACGCACGTTGAGTGCCGCGTTTCCAGGCACCTCTACAAGCGCTCGTCGATAGACGTCGGTCGCCTCTTGCCATGCCTCTTGCTGCTCCAAGGCGATGCCCCAATAAAGGTAGAGCTCCCGATGGTCCGGAAGGTGCTGTAAACCGCGCTGATAGATAACGATGGCCTCGTCAAATTTGCCTTGGTTCTCGAGCGCCGTCCCCCAATACAGATAGAGTTCACTGCTATCGGGCATCGCCGACGCCGCTTTTTCGAGTCTGGCGTTGGCCTCGTCGTAATCCTCCAGATAAATATAATAGCGCGCCAGATCAAGCCAGTGTCCGACCGTCTTCGGCTGCAAACCGACGATATGTTCGAAGACCATCGTCGCCTCGGCAGGCTTGTCCGCCTCGGCAAGCGCCAACCCCAAACGGTAGAGCAAACCGACGTCCTCCTCGGCCAGTATATCTTCCAAATCGTGTTCGGTGGCCATCAACTGTGCCAGATAATAGAAGATCATACTGCTGTCGGGCAATTGGCCTGCGGCCCGTCGATAGATCAACATGGCCTCATTGCGGTAGCCCTGTGAGAGCTTGAGCTCGGCCAAACCCAACCAAGCGTCTTCGATCGTAGGGTCAACCGCGAGGATTCGCGTGTAAATATTTTCGGCCTCTTGCTTCTCACCGACCCGCGCAAAAATGCCAGCGATATCGACTCCGACCTCCGGGGGAACATTCTCGCGCGCGAGAACTTTTTTGAACAACGGGGCGATGCGCGCAGGCTGTCCCGTCTCGGCATACAGATAAGCCAAGTGGCGATAAAGCGGCCAATTGTCCTGCTCATAAAGCAACAGTTCCTCGATCTGCTCGATCGCGGCGCGGCGATCGCCCTCGCGCTCATAAAGCTGGATCAGCAAGCGTCGCAGCCGCAACTGTCCCGGTTCCAACGCCAAGCCCTCGCGCGCGAAATGTGCGGCCATCCGCATATCGTCGATGCGCTGGTAGTTTTCCGCGAGCTGCGCGTAGACTGTCGGCGAGGTCGGATCGAGGTCGGCCGCCGAGCGCAGTGCGACGATCGCCCCGAGGTAATTCTGTTGAGCTTCGAATACCTTGGCCTTGATAAAATACTGCATCGCCTGACGACGCCCCTCGCCGGTGGCCTCATCAGACTTGCTCAACGCCCATGGGCCGGCGCAACCGCTCGCGGCGAGCAATAGAACGCAACACAAAGGGCGGATATAGGATGATTTTTTCATAAAGTCGGCGTTTGCCGCCTCAGGTTGTTTTCGGGTCTAGGGCGTCTCTGAGCCCGTCGCCAAAGAGGTTGAGTCCGAGCACAACGGTAAATATCGCCAGCCCGGGGAAAGTCATAACCCAAGGCGCGCGCAACAGCAATTCGCGGCCACCCGACAACATCGCCCCCCATTCCGGCACCGGTGGCTGGGCACCCATGCCCAAAAAACTCAACCCCGCTGCATCGAGAATTGCCGTGCCCATCCCCAGCGTAGTTTGCACGATTAGTGGGGCAGTGCAATTGGGCAGAATACTATAAAAAAGCAATCTCGATTCTGTCGCTCCCAGCGCCCTGGCCGCTTCGACATAAGTCGCTTCGCGCACCGTCAACACCGAAGAACGCACCAAGCGCGCGAACTGCGGCACCAAGACTATACTGACCGCCAGGATGGCGTTTTCGATCCCAGGACCGATAACCGCGACAATGGCGATAGCCAATAGGATACTGGGAAAGGCGAGCATCAAGTCCATCAACCGCATGATCAACATATCGACCATGCCGCCGCGATAACCGGCGACTAGACCGAAGAGCGTACCGCCCGTCAACGCCAGCGAGATCGCGATCAGTCCGATACGCAGCGAAATCCGCGAACCGTAAACGATGCGACTGAGGATATCGCGACCAAAGTCGTCGGTTCCGAACCAATGGTCTATCGACGGCGGTTGTAAACGCTGATAGAGATCTTGCGCCAAAGGGTCATAAGGAGCCAACACCGGGGCCAATAACGCCACCAGCAGCAGCATGCACAGGATGCCACCACCGATTAATCCCAGTCTTTGCTTGCGGAACTGTCGCCATATATCATCGAACACGATCCAACCGCCTCAGCTATTGTCCTCGTTTTTGCGCTGTGCGACCTTTTCTTTGACTAGGTCCCGCAGTTGCGCAGGCCTGACTGGCTTGTCAATATAACCGTTGAAATCCTGTATCCACACCTCCTCGGCATCGCTATTGCCCGACACGGCTAACACGGGCAGTTGCGGATGTTTGGCGCGCAGATTCTCCAATAATGCAAAACCGTCGATATTGGGCGTAAGAATTTCGGTAATCACCAGATCCAGTTTCTTCTCCGCTACAATCGCCAAGGCTTCGTGGCTGTTACCGGCTTCTACGACGGTAAACCCAACGAGGGCTTCGGTGACCAAACGGCAAAAATCGGCTTCATCGACGACGACAAGTATCTTCGGGGTGAGGTTGCCTACCTGCTCGTCGATCTGCATAACCACCTCATCTTTAGTCATATCGCCTCGCTCTGCGGCCATCTCCACTGACGTATCGAAACGTAGACGCTCCTGTAAGAGTTGACGTTCGAAGCCGAGCAAACGCGATTCATATTCGCTTTTCTCCAACTGGTGGTCGCGCATACGAATATTGTCGTTGTTGAGTTTTTCAGACAAGACATCGATGATATTCTTGTAGACCGTCGCCCGTACATCTCCGTCGTCGCTCAGCATATCATCAAAAGATTTCTTCTTGACCACAAATATATTGCTCGCCTTGCTCGCCTCAACCGTCGCCGAACGTGGTTGCCCGGTGATGACGCCCATCTCACCCACGGTAGTCACCGGCAGAATCGTCGCCACGCGGATCCCTCCACTGGCCACTACGGCCAACTCCCCGGAAAGCAAGATATACATCTCATGACTGGGGGTATTACTGCGACAGACTTGGGATCCCTTTTTGTAGGACTTATGCGTGCAAAGGCCGAGGATATTCTTGACCTGTGATGGCGACAATCCCTTGAAAATTGGGATCTTGCGCAACACCAGCACCAACAACTGGCTAGACTCTGGGGGCATTGCCGAGGACTCCTTTGTACTTTTCCCTATCTACGGAATACGAAGTCAATATAGCCCACGGCCCAACAGTGGCGCAACTCTAAGTACAATATCCACTTAGAGCTCTAACCGTTCAAGAATCAATACGCCGAGAGGCGGCAGGCGGAACAGCGCGGAATGCGGCCTACCATGACAGGGGATTGGCTCGCTCATCACCTTACCGCCATTGCCCACGCCGCTGCCCCGATAGATCTCCGCATCGCTATTGAGCACTTCGCGATATGGCCCGGCCTCCGCCAATCCGAGCCGATAACCCTCCCTCGGCACAGAAGTGAAGTTGCAGACGAAGATCAACGGCTGCTCCCCTTCGCCACAACGCATAAAGGCGACGACACTGTGTTCAGAATCTAAACAGTCAATCCACTCAAACCCATCGGGACGCGTATCGGTACGATGCAGAACCCTGCGCTCCCTATAGAGCGCGTTCAAATCCCGCAACCAATCGAAGACTCCTCGGTGCGCCTGATCATCGAGCAAGTCCCACTCTAACTGCTTCTCGTGATTCCATTCCCCCCACTGCGCAAATTCAGCGCCCATAAAGAGCAGTTTTTTACCGGGGTGCCCATACATAAAACCATAGAGTAATCGCAGGTTGGCCAGTTTTTGCCAGGGGTCGCCCGGCATCTTTTGCACTAACGAGCCCTTCCCGTGGACCACCTCGTCATGCGAGAAGGGCAACACGAAATTCTCGTGATAGGCATAGAGCATGCCGAAGGTCAGATCCGCTTGGTGGTAACGCCGGTGGACCGGCTCCTTCTGCATATAACGCAGAACGTCGTTCATCCAGCCCATATTCCACTTGAAGCCGAAACCGAGCCCTCCAGCATAGACCGGCTTGGACACCGCCGGCCAGGAAGTCGACTCCTCAGCGATCACCATCGCTCCGGGGTAATGCGCATATACTGCGGTGTTGAGCTGTTTGAGAAATTCTATCGCCTCCAGATTCTCTCGTCCACCATACGCATTCGGCACCCACTCGCCTTCCTTCCGCGAATAATCGAGATAGAGCATCGAGGCTACAGCATCGACCCTCAAGCCATCTATATGGTACCGTTCGAGCCAGAAGAGCGCGTTGGACAGCAAAAAGGAGCGGACCTCATCGCGACCGTAATTAAAAACCAGCGTCTGCCAATCTGGGTGCCAACCTTGACGCGGATCGAGATGTTCGTAGAGCCCAGTACCATCAAAACGTGCTAAACCGTGCGCATCGACCGGGAAGTGTCCGGGCACCCAGTCGAGAATAACCCCGATGGAGTGGCAATGACAATAATCGACGAAATAGGCAAAATCCTCCGGCGTGCCGAAACGCGCGCTCGGCGCATAATAGCCCGTTACCTGATAGCCCCAGGATCCGTCAAAGGGGTGTTCGGCCACCGACATCAGTTCGATATGCGTAAAGCCCAGTTGCTCGACATGCGCGACCAATTGATGCGCTAGCTCCCGGTAGTCGAGATAGGCCTCACCATTGCGTCGCCAAGACCCAGGGTGGACCTCGTAAATCGCCAGCGGCTCCATCGTCCATTCGCGTTCGTCCCGCTCCGTCATCCACGCTTCGTCACCCCAATGGAAATTATCGGTCCGGCAAAGGACCGAAGCGGTTTTCGACGGAACTTCCGCCGCGAAGGCGAAGGGATCGCTTTTGAGCAAGATGTCGCCCTCGCTGGCCAGTATTTCGAATTTATACACCGCACCTTCTGCCAAACCCGGAATGAAGATCTCCCAAAGCCCCGCCTCTCCCAACGGCCGCATGCAGTGTAGGCGGCCGTCCCAGTGATTGAAGTCACCGACGACACTAACCCTTGTAGCACTAGGGGCCCACACCGCGAAATACGCCCCATCTATTTCGTCGACGCGCCGCGGATGCGCGCCGAGTACATCGTAGGCGCGGTGGTGCGTGCCCTCATTGAAGAGATGTTGGTCCTTGGAAGCTAATTGCGGCCAGAAGGAATAGGGGTCGCGACAGCGGCTTTCTACGCCGAGATGGTCTACGATCTCTATCTCATAAGAGAAAAGTTCGCGTCGTTCGACGATACTCGCCTCGAAGATCCCTTCCGAGTGCGTCTTATTCGCCTCGTATGCCAGGCCTTCGCCGCCCCGCTCGAGGATGCGCACGGCCGCCGCATCGGGTAGGAATACGCGCACGAGGAGGCCTTCCGCTGTTGCATGCATTCCCAGAATGGAAAACACATCGCCGAGTTCCGCGCGCAATAGGGCTTGCGCTACTTGCGGTTCAAGCGTGGACTTCACTCGATGACCCGTCGTTCTCGTTAGCGCTATGGCCATGTTCGTGGTCCTGGTCTTGCTCGTGAACATGGCCGCGATCGTGCTCGTCGTCATGCCCGTGATTGTGCTCGTGATCCTCGTCTTCATCACCAGCGAAAATTTCACCCACAAACCCCCGTGGCCCGCGACGCAATAACGAAAAGGCAAAGAGTATACCAAGCCCCGCTAACGCGGCTTCACTCCATGCCCCATGGCCTTCGCCGGCACCCACCACGGGTGGCGGAGGCAGATCCAGCACCCCATTGACTCCATAACCCAATGCCACCGCCATCGCCATAATGCCCGCACCGAAACCTGCAGCCACCCGCGGCCCGTGCAGCCGCGCCAAAACGCCAAAGGTCGTCAGATTCGTCGCCGGCCCCGTCAGCAAAAAAGCCAGTGCCGCGCCGGGCGAGACCCCTTTAAAAATCAACACTGCCACCAGCGGTGTCGCCCCCGAAGCGCAGACATAGGTCGGAATCCCCAATAGCGCGAAAAACACCACCTCCACACTCGACGGAATCTTCGCCAGCCATTCTGCCGACAGAAACGGTGCCATCAAGGCCGCCGCCCCCACCCCCAATACGATCCACGGGGCGGTATCGTCCACCACTTCGCCAAACCCAGTGCGTAAACCCGCTACGATGCGCTCGGCCAACGAGCGTTGCTCGTCGCGCTCCTCTTTACCAAGTTTTCCGGCCAGCGCTGGCGCGACTAAGCGGCCAATACCCCAGCCGACCGCCAATGCCACCACGGCCGCGCAAACAATCCTCACAACGGTAAAGGTCCCCCCGAGCAAGGGCAGCGAAATCAGCACAGCATCCAGACTCAACTCGGGTGTCGCCACCAGGAAACTCATCGCCGCCGAAGCCGGAACCCCCTGCGCCACCAACGTCCTGTAAATGGGCACCACACCACAGGAGCAAATCGGCAGGGGCAACCCGAAACCGATACCGCGCAAAGACTGCGAGAAAGAATTGCCGCGACGCAACCATTGCAACGAGGCCTTGGGCATCAGCGCATGGACCAAACCGGCGCCGACATAGGCCAATAACAACGCCGGTGCACTTTCCAACGCCAGATCGACGAACATCCGGGCGGCGGCCTGCCCTTCCACACCAAATAGATCCGCCGTCAAGGCCCAAAGGAAAAACAACCCCACCAACGCACCGATTCCCGCGTGGCGACGTGCTGTTTGCGGTGTCGAGGCGGATTCCTCAATCGGATAGGAACGATGCACCACTACATGCAACAGGGAACCGGCGACCAACGCCTGAAATAGCCCCAAACCCTGGTTGGCCAAACCACCCACGGCCGCCTCCCCCAAGGCGAAACCCGCCAGTGTAGCACCGCCGATCAGCGCCAAAAGCCCCAAAGCTTTGGGTAAACCATAAGCCGGGCGCAGCAAGAACCACACCGCAAGCCCAACCGGCAGACGGTGCAGTAAAATCGCCATGGGCAACATATGGTGGTCGTGGTCGCCGCCGGCATGCCCGAGGGCCAAACCGTCCATAAAACCGTGCAATCCGATCCCCATCAGCGCCAATAACAAAGCGACCGCATGCGCCTGACGAGCCAGGCCGCGCAAACGATGCTCGATCAGTCCAGGCCCCAACAACCCCGCCAACAACGCCAGAATGCTCCACCAACCGGCCAATTCATAACTCTCGGGGACGATATGCAAAAAAACCACCCCCCCCATAGTCACATAGACAAAGCCATCCAAAGCCGCCAGCATGGTGCCCCTAATACGGGCTAACTGATGCAAAACGGGCCCCACTGCCAGAGCCAAGAGGCTTATCGCGAGTAAATGAAAATTGGAGTCAAACATCTGCAAGAACATAGGTCAATTTACCAAAATTAGAAATGCCGGCGACGAGTGACCGCCCTTGCCCAGAATTAACCCCTTAGCTATTCTCTTTTCAGGAGTTTTCCATACCAATCCACAGTAGACTATTGGCAAAAAAGACGACCACTTCTGGCTGGGGCCTCTATCCCAGAGTCGACGCCTCTGTTCGACGCGCCCACTATCGCCGCGATCTGAGGACCGACGACGAGACCTCGGTCCTGCCTCAAGGCAGCTGCCGTTCCTATGGCGATGCCTGTCTGCACGATCACGTAGTCTCCACACTGCCGCTCAAGCACCTGCTCGATTTCGATCCAGAGCAAGGGTTGCTGCGCGCCGAGGCCGGCGTCACCATTGAAGACCTTATCCGCTTCGCAGTACCGCGCGGTTTTTTCCCGCCGGTTACTCCGGGTACCAAGTTCCCCACGCTTGGCGGCTGTATCGCCGCTGACGTACACGGCAAAAACCACCATGCCGATGGTTCGATCGCGGGCTTTGTCGAGGATTTAGAAATGGTGCTAGCCGACGGCTCGCAGGTGCATTGCTCGCGCCACCGGCTGCCGGATCTGTTTTGGGCGACCCTCGGCGGCATGGGCTTGACCGGCTTCGTCTACGCGGCCACCTTGCGTCTCAAGAAAATATCCTCGGCCTATATCCAACAGCGCTCGATCAAAACCGCCAACTTCGCCGAGACCTGTCGTATCTTTGCCGAGACTCAACAGCAATGCACCTATTCGGTGGCCTGGATCGATTCCCTGAAGAAGGGGCGACAATTGGGACGCGGCCTGATCTTGCTCGGCGAACATGCCCCAGCAGACCAGATAAAAAAGAAAGAACTCTTCCCCCTGCACGCAGGTAGTCGCCTCGACGTGCCTTTTTTCTTCCCCGACTTTGCGCTTAACACTTGGTCTATGCGGGCTTTTAACACTCTGTACTACCACCACCAGTGGAGCCACTCATCGACTACAACGATCCATTATAACCCGTATTTCTATCCCCTCGACATGGTCCATCGCTGGAACCGCATCTACGGCCGTAAGGGGTTTTTGCAATACCAGGTCGTCGTGCCCTTCGCCGACGGCGAAGAGATCATGGCCGATGTATTGGGGCGCATAGTTCATCGCGGTATTCCCTCGCTATTGACCGTGCTCAAAACCTTGGGACCGGCGAATGAGGGCTTGCTCTCCTTCCCGATAGCCGGCTACACCCTAGCACTCGATATCCCGTTCAGGAATACCGACATCATGCCCTTTCTGCGCGAATTAAACAAAAGCATCGTCGACGCAAAAGGCCGCGTCTACCTGGCCAAAGACGCCATTTTAGAGAAAGAGGATTTTGCCGCGATGTATCCGAAACTCGAAGAATTCAAACGAGTCAAACGGCTTTACGACCCCGAACACCGCTTTCGCTCACGCCAATCCGACCGCCTGGGGATCACTTGAGAGCTTTAGTTCTCGGCGCGAAATCTGCAATCGCACAAGCCATCGTCGAACGGCTCGATGGATACGATTTCGCACTAGCCGCCCGCGATAGCGAGGAATTGGCGCCCTTTGCCGCCGACCTGCGGCTCAAGCGCTCGTGCGCCGTCGAGCTCATTGAGTTCGACGCGCTCGATACGGACGCACTCGAACGTTTTCCGCACAAGGTACACGACCAGTGCGGTCCGTTCGACTTGGTCGTCTTAGTCTTCGGTTATTTGGGGGATCAGCGAGCGGCCGAGCGAGATACGACGGCCATGGCCAGGAGCCTCAATGTCAACTTCACCGGTGCCGCCATCGCCCTCTCGCACCTGGCCAATTATCTCGAAGAGAGCGGCAAAGCAGGCGGCATCATCGGCATCTGCTCAGTAGCCGGCGACCGCGGTCGTCAGAGTAATTATCTCTACGGGGCCGCCAAGGGCGGACTGGCGATCTTTCTACAGGGTTTACGCAACCGACTCGCGAGCACGCCAGTGCACGTCCTTACCGTCAAACCTGGTTTTGTCGACACGCCAATGACCCAGGACCTCGATGGACTCTTCCTAGTCGCCTCACCCGCCAAAGTCGCTGACGATATTGTTCGCGCCTATAAAAAGAAGAAAGACGTGCTCTACACCCCGTTCTTCTGGCGTTGGATTATGCTCATCATCAAACTCGTTCCCGAGCGCGTTTTCAAAAAACTGAAGCTCTAAACCGCCCTAACGCTGCAATCCGGCGAATACCCGAATAAAAAGCAGGGAATTGGAATTGGTTTCGGCCTCGAATGCGCGCCGATCCCAGCGGAAGCCGGCGTTCATCGTCAACGCATATCCGAGATAGGACGAGCGATTGGTCAACTGCAGCGCCAACACCGTCCCCGTAAAGTCATCGATATAACCGGGGGGCACGATCTCGGGCTTATCTTCCAGATTCGCAAAGACGTTAAATTCGACGCCATATTCTATAAAAGTCGTCGGCAGGATGTAAAATTTCGAAGTCAGCATGAAAAATTGCGACCACTCTTTGACCGGACTCTCCCCGACCACCTGCGGATCGACCTTGCGAAATATAGATTTCCAGCGCGGCCAGAAGGTCACCCTCTCCGACAAGGGCATGGGATAGTCTACCTTATTGATAAGGCCGAAGAACAAGCGATTATCCCGCGTTGCAGCGGCGTCTCCACGCTGTTTGTACCAGTCGTATTTTACCTTGTTGTAGATATTGAGGTTTTTCAAGGCCAGATAGTCGAAAGTCAAATACCCAGTATTGACAAAGGCGTCTTCGGTTTCTAGTGGGTCGACTATTTCGCGAAAACCATTCGGATCGACCCAAATGATCGCATTGTCCTGAATATCGTCTTGCACGAAGCGGGCATATTGGTAAAAACGCGCCTCGGCCCATGGCCAGTTCCAATGGCCGGTGGCGATCGCATAGGTCTGGTTGGCCTCGCGCTTACTGCTGATTTCCCCAAGCCCGGCCCGACCGACGGTCAGTTTGAGGTTCTCGGTCAGATACATGCCGCCATAGGCGTTGTAACCACCGCGGTCCTGTCGATAGGGAAAATCGGCGAGATTGTCGTTTTCGAAGCGGTCGACGATCCCGTTGTTGTTCATATCGACGCCGAAGAGAAACTCCGGCGAATCGACATTATAGCGCAGGAAAGGTTCGGCGAAATCCGGCATGCTATTGTCGTTCTGGTTAAAATCCGATATAAAATCGCTATTCTCGTCGTAGCCGGGAAAGACCTGGGGGTCGGGCAGACCGCCGGTGCCGAACTTCGTCGTACCAAAGAGAAAATCGCCGTTTTGCCACAATCGCTTCCAATCTGGGAAGCGGTCCTGGTCGTCGTTGTCATCGATGGCTTCGAACGAATAGCGTTCGGGATCCTCGTAGTCAATAAAACCGCGCGTATCGGTGATAAATGCCTGGGTCGAATACTCCGGCTCGAGGCGATAGACCTCACCGTAAACGAAATACGGGTAGGCGTCCTGCGAGGCCGTGACATAATAGGCCACCCCCTCGTCCTGGGCGACTTTGTGATCGCGAAAATTCTGATTGGGGAAACGGCGATAGTTACGAGTGATCGCCCATTCCGAACGAAGATTAAAGCCCTGGAAGTCCTCGACGTCAAAATTGACACCGAGAATATCCTTGCCGGTCGGCAGCCCGTACTTGAAGCGGACAAAGCTCATATTCGAGCCGTCGCTGACATTGCCGTGCGTGCGTTCGACCAGCAAAAATACCGGTTCGTCCTGGCTGTTGATCTGTAGATTTGAGGTCACTTCGATCTTGTAATCGTTGGCGATGACCAATTCGAATTCTATTTCCCGCACATCCTGGAAAGACACAGCATCCTCACCGAGCTGCACGGCGAAGTCGGAGATGATATTATAAGTCAGCTCAATGCTCTCGGCCCCATCGGCCTCCAGCAACCCAGAGCGACGAACACCACCGCGCACGGTCGGCACAATTTCGGGGTGTTCGACCCCATTGAGGAAGATCCGCTCGGAGAACAATTGCGCCCCGCCCTTGCCGTCCTCGGGGCTGTCGTCGGACAGGCGTAAAACAATCGTTTCGACGTGGCCGCCGTTTTGGTCCTCGGTAAGCACGCCCTTGACCGAGTTGTTGCCCAGACGTCGGCTCGAGGCGAAGTTGGCGATATTGATATAGCTGAAACCCAAACGCGAAAAATCACCGAGGCTCGCCGTAGCGTGCAAGCCGTAGAGATTGGTCACATCACTGAGATTCTGCCCGCCCGAGTTTTCGCTGGCAATCACGGTGCCCGGTGAGGCCAACCGGGAGGCTATCAGGGTCGCAGCAAAACGGTCAGAGGCAAAATCCCACTGCAAACCATTGAAGGCCGGTTTGCGAAATGTCAGCGGCGTCAGCGTGGTAGAGATCGCGTCGCCGATGGTCAGCGCGGAATAAAACTGCCCCTTGGACATCGACGAGACGACCAAATTGCGGAACCATCCAGAGAATTTAGGGGCCTTGCGCACTGAAGTACCCGCCGAGGTCGGACTGTTGGCGGTCCAACTGTAGATCTCAAAACCGCGCGTAACGTAGTTGCCGTATATGTCGTATGTGCGAAAGCCTTCTAACTTCTCTGAGACGTAGCGCTCGTAATTTTCTTCGGCGTAGTTGCTGTATTCGTCTCCCGTCCAGCGGTAGAACTGATACAAGCTCTGCGAATGCTGCCATTTTCGCTGGGTCGGCGTCAGCGCCATCTCATAGACCTGCACGCCACGCGGCTCCCTGCCAGAGGCCAAACCGAGCTGTTGCGTCGAAGCGATTTCGACGAGGAGCAAGCTACTTACAAATAAATAAATAATTATTTTCATATGCGACATGTCGCCTTATGCCCGCTCGGGCAAATTATTGTATTAGCTATAGTTGGGCTATAATATTTAAAAAAAACTTTACAACCGCAACCCCAACGCCAGTTAATCAACAATTGTGGGAGTCGGCACCGCATCAGGCAGCCGCACCTTGCCCGCCTCCAGCACTTCCCCAACTTCGCCGCGCAATCGTTCTTTCAGCGTCGTATAACGACGGGCGACCTCATCGTTTTCAATGGCCAGCTTCAGTGCTTTTTTTGTACCGACGATAACGACCATCTTCTTGGCCCTTGTAATCGCGGTATAGAGCAGGTTGCGCTGCAGCATCACATAGTGCTGGGTAGTCAACGGCAAGACCACCACGGGGAATTCAGAGCCTTGAGAGCGATGCGTGCTGATCGCATAAGCCAGCATCAATTCGTCGAGATCCGCCTGATCGTATTCTACGATATCATCGAACTGCACCCAAAGCACCTGTTTCTCCGCGTCGAGCCGATCGATGATGCCCATATCGCCGTTAAAAACGCCCTTATCGTAATTATTCTTGATCTGCATGACCTTATCACCGACCCGCAACTCGTTGCCGCGATGACTATAGGGCCGTCCTTCCGGGTTAAGGCGCTGTTGCAAACGCTGGTTCAGATTGAGCGCCCCGGTCTCCCCCCGATACATCGGCGAGAGCACTTGGATATCGCGCAATGGATCCCAGCCACCATGGCGAGGCAACCGCGCGGCGCAAAGATCCTCCACCAACTCAACCACCCGCCCGGGCTCCGCCGCTTCGATAAAATAGAAATCCGACGAGCTGCTATTGTCGATTATAGGCATTTGGCCGTCGTTGATTCGGTGCGCATTGTGCACGATATGGCTTTCTTCGGCCTGGCGGAAAATCTGCGTCAAGCGCACCACCGGCACTTCGCCCGAATCGATGATATCCCGCAACACATTGCCCGGGCCGACAGAGGGTAATTGGTCCACGTCACCGACGAGTATCAACCGGGCCATATCGGGCAGGGCCCGCAATAGCGCGTTCATCAGCGCCACGTCGATCATCGAAGCCTCATCGACAATCAGTGCGTCGATTTCGAGACGATCGTCACGCCCTTTTTTGAACTGCCGCTCGGCCGGTTGGAATTCCAGCATGCGATGGATTGTCTTGGCTTCGCGCCCGCTCGCCTCGCTCAGACGCTTGGACGCACGGCCCGTGGGCGAGCAAAGCGCGACCTTCTGTCCGCCTTCTTCCAAGAGGTGCAGAATTCGCCGAGTCACCGTCGTCTTGCCCGTGCCCGGCCCCCCCGTCAGCACCATGACCTTACTAGTCGCGACGAGGGCGACCGCTTGCTTTTGCGTCGGCGCCAATTCCAACCCGTCCTCTTCCTCCTCCCCGATCGGCAAGACCTCCGCAGCGTCTTGCATCAACCGCTTGAGCGACGAGGTCGTGCCGACCTCAGAACGGTGCAGCGGCGGCAGATAATAGTGCAGGTCCTCCGTCACCACCCCGTCATCAGCGCGCAAAGCCTCTAAGGCCGGCGGCAACAACTCGGCGCTGATTTCGAGAATCTCTTTAGCCCGTTCCATCATTTCGACCGCTGGCAGATAAACATGGCCATCATCAGCGGCTTGATCCAACAAATAGCGGATACCGGCCTGGACCCGCTCCGGCGCCTCGTGCCCCAAACCCAACTCCTGCGCGATACGATCGGCAATGCGAAAGCCAATACCGGAAATTTCCCGCTCGAGGCGATAGGGATTGCTACGGACCTTCTGGATGGATTCCTGACCGTATTGCTTGAATATTTTGACCGCATAACCCGTAGTGATCCCATGCGATTGCAGAAAAACCATCACATCCTTAATCTGTCGCTGATCTCCCCACGCTTCGGCGATAAGCTCAACCCGCTTCTTGCCCAATCTAGGCACTTCGGCGAGCCGCTGCGGATCGGCATCGATGATTTCCAGCGTCTCCGCACCAAAATGCGCGACAATGCGCTTGGCCGACACCGCGCCAACTCCCTTAATCAAACCCGATCCCAGATATTTCTGAATCCCCTCCAAGGTCGAGGGATAAACCGGCTTGTAATTTTCTACTTTAAATTGTTTGCCGTATTTGGGGTGATTCGCCCACTCGCCCTCCACCTCGACACTTTCCCCCTCCTGAATCGAGGCAATCGCGCCGACAATCGTAACCAAGTCCCGCTCACCCTCTACGGCCAAACGGGCAATAGTATAGCCGTTTTCCGGGTTGTGGTAGGTTACTCGCTCTATAGAGCCTTTATAAGACTGATTCATTGAATTATTTATTTATCGCCTACAGCAATTCGAAAACATGAAATAACAACGCCGGAATTGCGATTCCCAACACCATTCCAACACCGACCTGCGCCGGGGTATGCACCCGCAAATAGAGCCGTGCCCAAGCAATAGCCGGTAAGGCCAATAAAAAAGGGAGCGCCACTTCGCCTGCGGTTACCAACAATATGCAAGCGGTTGCGCCAACGCCAGCGGCATGAATACTGATTTTCCAATAGCGATTGATCAGCCAGACCAATAAGGTGCAAAAGACAAAGGTCCCGGCGGTGAGCAGTACCATCAGCCCTGCGCCTAACCAGTAGAGAATTGCCCATCCAACCGCATAACACAGCCCGCCTGACATTAAAAGGATTGCTCGTTCGTCGCGATCGTCCGGATAGACTTGGTCTAAATACCGCCAACGCACCAATATCAACAGCACTCCCCCCGGGAGCAGGGCAAAGATACCCATCGCCACAAACCCAATAAACCAATCATCGAACCAACCCTCAACCGCAAATACCAATAAAGCAAGTAAGGCCGGATTGAGCAGGTGAGAGAGCAGAAGCGCAATCTTTCCCATAGAGCTTCTTATTGATGTAATAGGTGAAAAAACATTGAATGCAGCAATTTACACCTTTTTTCTAAAGGTATGCGAGATAGAGGTCGATAGTATATTTAGAGATACCAAGTAATACTTTATTATTTTTAAATAAGCCAAATAGTATCATTTTAATTATTCGACCACTTTATGTTCATAAGCACTTAAAAAACAATAAACTATAGCCAATTACTGGACAAAAAGATGTCTTCCTCAAGCCGATCGACTTGTCCAGCCACTCGCCTTTCACCTTTCCCGGGCTGTAAGGCGGGGGATTTCTTAACCAAAGGAGGTCGCCTCAATTAAGTCCCGCCGAGGAGGGACGAAACAACAAAAACAAGCATAAGATAAATAATAATAACTACATAGAAATTATTCAAGGACGAACGGACAGGAAACAAGGAGGTTTCTAATGCCATTACGTATAAATAATAATATTGCGGCTATGAACTCGCGCAGGCGCCTCAATGCCAACAATCGGGACTTAAGCACCCGATTGGAACGCTTGTCTTCGGGGCTCCGCGTGAACAGGGCTTCAGATGATGCCGCAGGCCTCTCAGTACGAGAGGGCATGCGGGCTGAAATCAGTGGTTTGAAGATGAACGTGCTCAATGCCGAGCAAGGTTCAAACTTGCTACAGGTCGCGGAAGGTTCGCTCAACGAGATCAACGCGATGTTGATCCGGATGCGGGAACTGTCCGTGCAGTCATCTTCAAGCACGGTCAACGACCAGAACCGCGAGGCGATCCAAGCGGAGTACACCCAGCTCACCAACGAAATCGACCGGATTGCCCTGTCGACGACGTATAATGACCAGGTGCTGCTAACCGGCTACGGCAACAATGTAGATACCGCTTCGACGGCGCTGACCAACAGTAACACCACTGGTGTCACCAATCTCAAGATCTCGGGCGCATCGACGGGAACTTATAGCTTCATCGACGGTGGCACCGACGGCAATATCACCTTGGGCAACGGCACGGTGACGCAGACGATCCGCGTCGCCACCCTGCTCGACGGCAACGACGTGGCGACCGGTACCAGCGCGGTAGCCAATTTCGATCGCCTAGGCATCCAGGTGACACTGGCAGGCTCTGGTGTTTCCAATGCCACGGGTTCGTATACCGACGGCGACCTGAACGGCGAGACCATCGTCGTCAACAGCGGCACCGGCGGTTCGTTCCAGGTCGGTCCCGACGACGGTGTCAACAACCGCATTGAAGTGTCGATCGCCGATATGCGGGCGTCGGGCACATTGCTCAACCTAAACACGACGTCGGTCGCGACGATGACTTCGTCGCGTGCATCGATCACTACGATCGACGAGGCCATCTCCAAAGTCTCCGGCCAACGCGGTGACTTGGGTGCCTTTCAGAACCGTCTGGCGTTCACGATCTCCTTCACGGAAAACGAGATCGAGAACATCCAGAACAGTGAATCGTCGATCAGCGACGCAGATATTGCCGCAGAAGTCACGGCATTCACCCGCGCGCAGATCCTCTCGCAAGCCGCGACCTCCATGCTGGCCCAAGCCAACGTGGTACCGCAAACGGCGCTATCCCTGCTGCAGTAAGGGAAGTTTCACACTTAAAAAGGGGACGGGCTTTTGGCCCGTCCCCTTTTTATTTTTTCACCCATCTCTTGCCGCTGGCCTTACCTGGGTCAGGCGGCCCCTCCTCCCCCTCGAGCACGAAGCCGATAAAACGCTTCTGGCCCAAGGTCTTCAAATACTGGAGCAGGGAAACCTCGGCCTCCTTGCGATTGAGTTGGTATTTTTCACTGAGCAGTTCAATCATATCCCCCACCGAATTTCGGCCATTGCACATCTGCCAAACCTCAGTACCCACCTCATCAAGAGTGATCTTGCGCTCCTTGGGGATATAAAAAACCTTGGAGAGCAGTTTTACTTTCCAGGTCTCCTGGCGTTCAATAAAGACCTGTACTTCCCCGTTGTCATTATCTTCCCACCGCAGCGAATCATTGCGCGTCGGCCGCGACGCCAACATCGCGCCCCGACTCAGCTTCGGTCCTTTGTCCTGCGAAAAAATGGCCATCGACTACCTTGGTTACTAAGTCTGCCTCTGTACCCTTCTTGCGGTAGAGGTGTTCTACAATCGCGATCTTATCGGTGTTCGTATCATGCCAGACCCGAGCTAGCAGATACTGGCGCGGCCTGGGGTTGAGAAAAGGTAACGGGCGCAAAAGCTGCCGCCAACGACTGCGCGGACGTCCCTCGACCGCGAGTCCTGCGCCGCCGTGCACGTCGACGGCGGCGATATCGACCACCACGTCACGTAGCGTCTTCTTAAAAAATATCGGATACCAATTTTCAAGGGAAACCTCTTTGAGCAGAATTCGAGCCATGCTCAAGCGGTGCACCTTGAGGGTCTGCTTGTTACCGCCAGCGAAGTCGAGTTGGATATGGCCCGACTTGAGCGAGTGGCCCTCGAGCTTCAGGTCTGCCGGTGCCGAAAAGCGCAAACCGTAAATGCTCCAGACATAGGCATCTTCCCCTTCTTGGTCCACCAACGAGCGAAAAATAGCCTCCGCCTGCTCTTCCAAAGACTCGTCCCGCCTAGCCAGCACTCGCAATAAAACGACCCGGCCCTTCTCTAGGACGATCGCCAGATTATAGGCGCGGAAGTCCGCTTCCCAAGTGAAGACTTCGTATTCGCGGTCTCCGAGGAATTTCTTGTTTTTAAGGAAACGCGCCTGGCGCTGTACGGAAAAAGAAGCGCCGGCCTTATCGGCTTTTTTCTGCAAATTCGCCAAGTAGCGATCCACCAACTCGGTCAGGCGCAATGCCTCACCGCGCCCCTTGAGCCTACGCCACTCGATCTCCAAACGCACAATCTCGGCGTCGTCAAGGCGAGCATAGCCCTTCTCAAAATCGCCATCGACCCGCCCGAGGTTCCAATCCTCGGGCACTTCGAGTCGCAGGCCTTGCCAAACGAAATCTACGGTATTCTCCATATCAGAAGATCAATACCGAGACCGACTTCTGGATCAGAGCGACACCAACCGCCGCCATGCCCATCAGCGCCATACCGCAAGAAAAACCCACGGCCAGAATCGGGGAGAACTGCAGCCATTCTTTTCTGCCGTATTTATTCCAGAAGTAATAACGAGCCAGCAGCGCGCCGATAATCTCCGTGACCACGAAGTGCGGCAAGTGCGTCAACGAGCGTACAAAGCCAAAGATCAATAGGATAGGTAACCCCAAGATCGAGAGCAAAATAAAGCTCAATAGCCCAAAGCCGGCCCCGAAAGCAATCACTTCCGGTTTGATCGCCCGATAGAGCCAAGGTTCATCGGTCGAGTGCTGGATCCACGAACTGGTGAATAACGGATCGGTATCAACCTCGAAATAGAAGGACCATCCCGTAGGCATGGCCCGTCCGACCGTAACTTCCAGCGTCGGCCGGGGATTGCGTAGAATCGAGTCCATCGCTGGGCCAAGCGGCGTGATCTGTGGTAACCCCTGTCTTATTTCTTCATCACCCAATGGCACAACCCGCATAAAGCGATCGGAGGCGATGTCGGGTTCGTCCTGGTCGAAGTGAGAATAGAAGACCTGCGTCGGCATCCAGGGGCCCACCTCGCCGCGCTTGCCACCGGAGTCCAGCCATTCGTCGCTAGCTAAACGCGTCCGCCAATACCACCACTCATTCTCGATCAGATTTGCCGGAGTCCATCTCGCCTTGTCATTGGCGACATCCAACTCGCTCTTCATCGTGCCGGTGATAAAGAGACACTGTTGATAGGCCCTCAGTCGCCAGATCAGTTGCGCATATGGGTAGGAAGCCGAAGGGATCGGTGCCAGTTTCCAGATATAGGAACCGTAGAGGAAACTGGTAAACAAAACGATCGGCACCATAAAAATCTCGGCGCGGATGATGCTGGTGAACTGAGTACCAGTCAATTCGATTTCGCGAAATTTCTGTGTCTGGGCGCCGTAGTTGCCTAGCGGAAACGGAATAAACCAGATATCTACGCCGCGATAACCCGAAAGAATAATCGTCGCTTCACGGACAAAGGGGATGTCTACCGTCTGCCCCACCATACCAACAAGACGCGCGTTCACAAAGGACTGGAAAGGCGTAAAGACAAAACCAAAGAAGATAAAAAACCAGATAAACTGTGAAATGCCCGGCAATAGCCAGGCGGCGATGCCGATCAAAGCCACCGTCGCCAGCGAGTAGAGTACCAATGCCAGCCAGATCGGAAAATCGCCTCGGCCCTCTGGCGTGGCGAAACTGCGTTCGACTCCGCCTTCCTTGCCGCCGTCTTTGGCATTGCGCACGCTCTGTACGACCTGGTAAACGCCGATGATGGCAATCGCAACAGTAGTACCAATACCGAAGCTCATCCAGAAATCGACATTATTTACGAAGAAGGTGTCGACGGTGCCCATGCCCTGGCGCCACAAGTTCAGATAGGGCTCCTCGCGCCAGGAAGGCGTCCAAGTATAGAGCACAGGATTGGCGATAGTGGCAACGACGACCCCTAGGAAAGTACCAACGACTCCCCAAAACGGCACAATCAGCCCAGTGAATATCGGTCCCAGATGGGCGGTAAAACCCAGTGGTGTAGCCGGGATGAAGTTACCTGTAACCTGGGTAAAATCGACAAAGGGAATAGGTATGAGCGTGATCGGCTCCGTCAGCATCGCACCAGTTATCGCCGGCAGAGCCACATAAATCGCGCCAAAGACCAGACCAATCATCGCACCGGCCGAAAAGACCCGCCAGCGCCACGTCTCCCCTCCCTGGGTCGTCTCCGCCAGAGCGGTGGCGCCTTGCGCGTTGACTGGAGCAAAGGGAAAGGGCAAGCGCTCGTAATCGGAACTGAGGCGAAAAAGCGCGTAGGACATGGTGAACCAGTTAACACGCCAGATGATCATGCCCAGTACTAATAGCACGATCGGCATCGCCCAGTCCGCATGCAGGAATGTGCGCGTAATAATGGCTTCGGAATCCGGCTGCGGGGCGACCCATGTCGGTATCAGTTTGGTGATACCGAACTGTTTTGCCGCCGGCGATTGCACCAAATACTGATTGTACAGCAGGCCTTCAAAGGCACCGGTCTCGGCGGCTATCAGCGAAGAAGCCACATAGAAGAGCACGTAGACTTCCTGGCGCTTCAAGGTCGAGAAAGAGCGTTTGGTGATCTCGGCGAAGAGGATAATCGTCACCCACTCAGCTGCCGCCCCCAACGAGCCACCGATCATCAGGCTCAAATACATATTACCCGGCACCATAATAAACGCGACGAAGAGCACGCCGAGAATGGCTTTGATCGTAAAGCCATCCTCAAACTTATCTGGGACCTGCATCAGGTCCCGATACTCTTCAATCTCCTGGTTCGGGTTTCGGTTTTTGCTTCCGAACACTCGCTATTTACCTCCGCTTGTCTTGTTGGGCCTCATGCTCATCCCGATACCTCGCTGCGCAACCCCTGCAATATTTCCGCGCCTTGCTCGCGATAATTGTCCTTGGCCTCCGCGTCGACGGTGCGCCAGATCAGAAACTGTTTTCGAATAACATTCATAAAACGCTGATTGACCCTACGCCACGAGGCATCTTCGCCGCTCAAACGTTTAATCTGTAGACCGACCGAGTAGATATTATGCTCATTTTCAGGCAGCGCGCGCACGGTTACGTGCTGACTGACGCCGAGATCAAAAGGGGCTAGCCAGATATTCATATCGATAAGATAGCCTTCGCCCTTTGGCATCTGTTCCCGACTGAGTTCGGCGCCGTCAGTATAGAAGGTCCCGATCGACTCCTCGCTATAGGAATCGAAATAGCCGATGAGAAATACGCTCAGGCCCAACACCTCATGCCCGCTGACGGTAAAGGGAAAGTCGAAATCCCACTGATCGCCGTCGGGCGGGGGCAGTTTCCATTTGCGGGTCACGTCCGGCACCGCCATCTGTGCGGCCTTCCGCGCAGGATAAATGGTAGAAAGCATAACCACAGCAATGACCAGCATGCAAGAGAGCACCGCAGCCACGGAGGAATAATTGAGTGTAAAACCGACCAAGAGATCCAACTCGATAAGCACTTTGGCCACCACTTGACCGCTGAGATAACCGGCCACCACCCCGAGCACCGAATAAACGCAGCTCTCGGCGATGAAGAGCCAAGATATATGGCCTGGCGCCAACCCCACTGAGGAATAGATCCCGATTTCACGAAAGCGCTCGTAAACACTGCCCATCATAGTATTGAGCACGATCAGCGAGGCGATTAACATCGGTATGAACAAGTTGCTCATACCGGAAAATGACATCAATCCCAACGAGGAATAGATCGAGACCTTTATGTATTCATCCCCCACCTCTTTGATACCGGCGAAGAGCGTTACGGCCAGGCGAGAAAGAAAGTCTTCGACCTCTGCGCGCACGTCGCTGCCTGGCGGGAAACGCACGGCCACCGATTGCAGCGGGTTGCCGCTACCGACATTGCGCAAAGTATGATAGGGCACGATCAGCGTATTGGCCGGCTCGAGATGAACAAAGGGCTTGATAACGACCTTGGTATCCTCCAAGCCTTGTTTCTCGCGCTTCTCCTCCTCGGCGACTTCCTGCACTGCCTGCCCGCCGGTAACGGCGAAATCGGCCGGCGTCAAAATCTCGTCGTCGAGATCCTTGAGATCCTTCGCCCGCTTGGAGTCGAGCACGCCGATCACGGTGAATAAATCGCCGAAAACTCTGACCCTTGCCCGGCCGACATCGGCTAGGTCAATATTGAGGTGGCCCTCGGCAACCATTTCAATCGGAAGAATGCAGACTTTGTCCTCGCCCGGCTCAAACCAGCGCCCGGCGACCAACGCCTTGTCAAGACCGGTGACCTGCGTCTCTTCCGGGGCCAGCCCCAACACGCCCAACGCGTTATGCGCCCTGTCTCCGTACTTGATTTTGATATGGGCCTTGGACTTGTTGCTGTACCAACTGCGCGGTGCCACCGAAACGTCACCGCGGAAGTTGCTGCGAGCGTATTCAAGTACCGAATCCTCCATCGGATTCCAAGCTTTGCTGCGGATCAGGATCCCCTCGTAGAGTCCTTCATTGTCGCGGGTAATCTGATTAAAACGCATGTCGGTGCGAATCGAAGTGAAGGAAAGCACCGTGAAGGTCAACAGCAACAAGGTCATGAAGGTCAACAGCGTCCGGGTCTTGCGGCGCTTCATATTGGAAATGCCCAACTGAAAAGCCGTCAGCGAGGCCGAGGAACGGCTGACATCAGTATCGTGAATTACGGCCACCTCAGTGCGCAACTTTTTCATCTGCTCGTTGAAACGACCGGAGATAATCGACATGACCAGCAACGCCAGTGCGATAATCACGAAGGCCAGCAAAATCACAAAGGGATTGGAGAGTTGAAAGGCGGGGTGCACCAACCATAACACGCCCCAGATTACCATGAACACCCCAACAAAACCGATGATCTGGTTCTTGATCGTAACCGCAGAGAAAAGCAGTCGCTCGGTGAAAAAGGCGCAGGGAATCACCAAAGCCATAAAAAATATAATGCCCTGTACCACATCGTTCTGAGTTGATTTAACGTCCGGGTAAGCGCGCGATTCGAGCCCGAAGGCGGCGCGCGTATGACGGACAAAATCCCCCCAGCGCAACTCGGCACTCGCTACTTCGGCCAGATCCAGCTCGTCCTTGGCACGATAGTGCAAGTCGTTGAGACGCTGATTCTCGATGGAAAAGCTCTTGAGCTCCCGCATCCGCGACTCGTCGAGGTTCCACATATCATTGGCCGCGAGAAAGGTCGTGCGGGCGAACGAGGTATTCCGTGTAATGCTATACCCATCGCCATCGACCTTGTCCTTATCGGTAACATTGGTGGCGTTGAGCAATAACGAGCGAAAACCCAACAGACCCGCTCCGAAACCCATTTTAATGCGTGAACCGGGCCGGGCGAAGAGCACGCCTACCGGTTCGTTCTGCGCTGAAGGCCCCTCGCCGATAGTGTAGCCGTATTCCACCGGGGCGCCATTGGTCTCATCGAAGACCTGCACATTGGACAACTTGGTCAGGTAACGCGGGTCGACAATATCGTAAAAGTTATACGCTTCACAGGGAAAGAGGATCACCATCCACTCCTTGTCGCGCCAGTCCATCGCGACTTTCATCGGATAGGCCTCGTCGCCCTGCACGCCGCGATCGGGAGCATAGGTAATACGACCGGTGATCGGGTCCATATAATAGCCCTCGATCTGGACATTATTGACCCGCACCCGATTGACAAAGAAGCTGCCCTTCTCGTCGACGATCTCGTAGTATTCCCCGCGCACGCCCTTATACGACTTCTTTTTGCCATTGCGCACCACCGCGACCGCATCGGCTCGAGGCAGGTCGGGAACGATACTGCGGCGGGGAAAGACCATCGTCTGCCCCCTTAGTGAACGCAGGTTATCGCGCAGGCGCATCTTGAAGTCGGGAAAGAGTTCGGGATCCTCAAAGGCCATGTGGAACATACCCGCCAACACCCGAATCTGCTTGGCGAGGTTGTCGTAATTAACCTTATCAGATCGGTCGAGAGGCGTGTCGACAAGGAAACGCGCGTCGTTGACGGTGACAAAGGCCAGTGCCGGCGTGCCCGTAGCTAGGACCAACTCGCTGTTGACCGATATTTCACCGGGTACGAAGGTCTGCCAACTCATACCCCCTTCAGGGCTGATGCCGTTGACGAGAACGTCGCGGCGCAGATAACCCAACTCGCGACTGATCTTGCGCGCATAGGTCATAAAGTTCTTGCCGAAGGGCGCAAAGTAGCGCTTGTAGTAAAAACTGCTATTGCTGTTCCAGATGCCTAACTCATCGGTCTGCGACGAAAGGTCGAGGCTAATGAAAAGCTTGACGGCAAGCGAATCGACCTTCGGATCGACCCAATCCTTATACAAGGCCAGTCGCAAGTCTTCGTCGTCGCGTAACTCCTCTATGAGTTCACCCCGGTTGGCAAAACGCTGGTCGGCGAATACCAACTGACCGCTTTCCTTGCGCAGTAGCCCCTCGGCGAGGGCGGCATCGGCGATGCGGACGACCAGCGTAGTATCCCCCTCGACTATGTTGCGGACCAGGGCCTCTTTACCGGTAAATTCATCTTCGCCGACCGCGTAGCTGACCCCGTCCTTCTGGATCAGATCGCGGGCGAGCGCCGCTTCGACCACCCTGCGCACGAGCATGTGGTCTACAAAGGGATCTTCCTTACGCAAATAACGCTGAATAAAATCGTCGACACCGCGCATACCCAAATGATGGGCGGATGTTGCCAGGAATACGACCGTCCGCGCCGGCGGATGTTCGCGAAAATAGCGTGCCAACTCGAATAAGGCCGTAATACTGGAAGCCTGCTCCGCACCTGGTGCAAGAGCCGGCACAACCGACATCGCGTCGTAATAGCCCTCCAGGACGATCACGTCCTCTTTCATCAGTGGATCGTAACCGGGAATCGAACCGAGGATATTCCAAGCGGGGCGCCGTTCCCAATCCATGCGGTATTCGAGATGGACCGCGAGTTCACCAGCCGCCACCAGCCCGTCGCGCAGGAGCTCCCCATCGAGGCGACTAACCCAAAACCTGGGCATATCGAGCGGCATGCTGAGGAATTTCTTTTCACCTTCGAGATATACGGTGGAGTCTGGTTCGATAAACACGATGGCCGCGGCGCCGAGATAAGAGGCATTGAGCCAGGCATCACCCGAATTGAAGTCCATCAGGACCACGGCGCCATCAACGACTTTGCCGTCCATATCCGAGTACTCGCCCGTCCCCCCGTCGATCAGCCGGCCGGTCATTCCGCCATCGGGCAATGTCGAAGTCTTGACCAAATTGGGCCACAGACCGTGCAGTTCTAGTTGTTCGCCGCTTGTTTCTATACGCAGAAACCCGCCCTTGTCCATTGGGATCGAGACATCGTACTCGTGCACGGTAATATCGTCGAGACCAACCGCGTTAAAGCGCTCCTGCACGTATTTCGCCGCCTGGTCGGCTCCGGGATAGCCCGCGACCCTGGAGCCCAAATTGGCAAAATAGTCCATGGTCTGTTGCACTCGCCCGACCGGAGCCGTCTGCGCCAATTCCTCAAAGTCCACAGCGGCGCTGGCCGGCGCCGTTCCAGCCAGCACTAACGCCAGCACCGTCCATATAGCCAACATCGGCATAAGAGCGCCTTTCTCAGATCCAGAATACCACATTGTCGGTCATACCCATGAAAAAGTCGATGATCAACCAGATTCCCGCGATGGAAAACTGGCCGAGAATCAGCCCCAAAAAAATGGTCGGGGCCGGCGAAAAAGCCCGGGGCCGCCGTATTTTATCGCCAATAACTTAATCAGCCAAACCAAAAAAATACTAAACCACAATTGATCCATAAGCCACACCGCGCCAATCGGATAACCGATGGGGTGCAAAGGCCACCACAGCAGCGTATGACGCGCCAATACGAGCAAGGCCATGATCCCGCCACCTATGAAAGTGTGGACCCAGCCGCTAATATTCGGCACGGTCGGCGCGTTCAGCTTGGTGGTAATATAATCAAAAGGCGCACGAGTTCCACCACCAAAGAACCAACCATTGAGATTTATGCCCCCATATTCGTAAGCCAAGTGCAGAATCATGGCGACGGAACCGAGCAAACTGATAAAGATCGCCAATAGCATACACCAAAAAAGCGGACGCAAACGCTGCCCTAACTCTTCTCCGAGCTTGAGCCCGTGGGCACACGAGGCCATGACAAAAGTACGGATGTCGGCTGCCCACACGTAGGTATAGGCCATGCCCACCAACCCCGCGGGGCCAATAACCGTGGAACCGACCGCCGAAACCAGGACAAACGATGAAATCATGGGCCCCACCGCCGCCGCCACACCGCCCTCTACCACTACTCGGGTCAAACCGACGAAGATAAGAAGCGCCATTAGCAATGGTAAAAAATGCCGCCCACAGCGGCAATCCGGCCTGCCACAGCCATAAAGTCATCACCGCCACGCCGCCAAGACAAATAAAAACTGCGGCGCGATACGAAAGCATCTCCCCGCTATCATCAACACTGTCGTCGCCCTTGAACGCCTTGCGCACCACATCGCCGAGATGCTCGCGACCGACCCAGAGTCCGAAGAACACCAACACCATCAATGCCCCCTGCCCCTGATGAGCGAGAATCGGTTCGCTGACCGCACCGTAAATGCCCAGTTTTTCAGTGCTACCAACCCCCAGCACGCTCAACCCGCCCCGGATCAACTTGGCGATCGTATTGAAGAACCACAGGCTAAAAGCGATATCCAGATTGATCAGATAGGAAAAGCCGATCATCGGGAAACTGAGGCGAAAAATTAGCCCGACCGCATTACGGAAAATAGGCACCGACGAAACGATTGCATCGCCGGTATATAATTGAGATAGGCGTGCAGGGCGTTGCAACTGCTGACGAAGACAGGTAAGATGAAACCAGCCCACATGATCGGGTTCTTAAAAAAGGGGCCCAAAGCCTCTCCCCGCTTGTTCTCGACCATCTGCAAAGGCACTTCACAAGCGGGTAGATCAACCGCTCCCTGTCCACCCACTGTCGGCGCAGAATCACCATTGAAGAAATCATCACCAAATAGAGGGCGATAATCAGCACGGCCCAATAACACAGCGGTTCGACCCAAGCCTCCCAAGGCACGCCGACGCCGCTCGGAGCGCCTTCGAAGAACCACTTCACCGCATTGGGGTCTTGCGGCACCATCCACTGCGGAAGATGCGGCAAAATGTGCAATCCCCATTCATTCTCCGGCGTGGCAAAATACTGTGCCCCGGTAATGATCGTCAGTAAATACTCGCTAAGCCCCATCGTCGGAATCGCAGAGGCCACGATCATCATAATGTAGACGACGATGAGTTCACGGCGCCCGAGCGCCAATGAGGTGGCAAAGCGACGCAAGAGGGCATTAAAAAAACCGGTCAGCAGGAAAAAGAGGAATAAAGCCCTCGCCGTGCTAAAGTCAATCGACAAATACGAGCCGCGGATGACCATATTGCCGTAGGGGGATCCAATCGCGATACACAGCGATGCTAAGCCGCCTGTGACAATGGCTTTGGCACTGAAGACCGGTTCGGTGGGCAATCGATCTTCATACATTATCGGTTGGCCTTATGCTGTCCGTATCCATTTATAAACCGTCGTCGAAAAGTCCCTGGCTAAATCCCGTGGGCCCTATGTCCGATTGAACCAACCGATTTTCTGCAACTGATGCAAAGTCCACCACGCCAGAAGACCAATTAGCCCCCCACTCAACAGAGCGCTGATCAATGAGAGCGGCAATAACGAAAAAAGGCCACTTTGGCCGATATACGCATAAGCGAGCAACAACTGGCAGAGTTGATGAGCCAACGCGCCCCAGATACTCAACCCCACAACACTGAAGAGTCTTCCCGTATAGCGTTTTATCAAAGCCATAACCAACCAACTCACTAAACCAGCCCCGCCGCCGATAACAAAGGCCGGGCCAGCAAACCCGCCGCTGAGCAACCCCCCGACGACCAGCTTGATCGAGCTCACCGCTAGGGCCGGACCGCTGCCAAAGCTCAATAGCGATAGCAACACCGGCAAATTCCCCAAACCCAACTTCATCCAAGGCAAGGGCCTGGGGGCCAGTGCTTCAAAAACGAATAACACGATAGCCGCGCTAGCCAGAAGCCCCAAACGAGCGACATCACCGGGCCGCTTGAACATCAGCGCACCACCGCATCGACCGCCGCCGTCCCGGCAATCCGCAACACCAAACCATTGGGCACGCAGACCGCAAGATCGCCCCGCTGCCGTATCCAACCACGCCGCATACAGATCTTATGGGTACAGGGGGCGGCAATCACGTGCGCACCGCGTGCGCCAATTTCGATCTGGCTCTCCCCCAATAACCCCATGACCCGCAAGAGCCCGTGCTTCGCCAGCATCCGGGTCGCGGGCTCTGCACCCGTCGCCTCGATAACCAACACACCACCGACCGCAGCGCTATCGCGCTCGTGCGCTATGAGGGCGATCGCACAGATAGCCACGGTGAAGGCGAGTATTTTATCCGCCCACGTCAATGCCGGCCACAACCCCTCTTCAGCCACCGCAACCCCTTGTTTTAACTCGCGGGCGTTTAATTTCGATTATTTCGCTCTGTTCATTTTTCAATATCTTAGCCAACCCTGGGGCCTGGTGCAAGTAATCGAGCTCCCAGCCCAATGCCCAGAACTGCGACCTCTAGCCCACGGACTTGGTGCTATCGTTGACTTTCCATCCATGTTCTTTTTATATTGACCTCTCAGACTAAAAGGAATGGCCTTGGTCGAGCCAAGAGTTCCACTCCTCTATTACCCCACCACCTACACTGAGAATGCGCCATGGACTGGTGGATCGCCACGATCGTTTGTACCTGCATCGCCCTAATAATCCAATATCTGTGCTCTAGTAAACTATTGCGCACGAAACAGCAGATCTCCATAAAAAATATGGCACTGCGCGATGCGCGCGAAACAGCAGATCTCCTTGACGCCAAGGCCAAAGACCTCACGAACCAACAGAAAACCCTGACTGACAGCATCGACAGACTGCGTGTAGATATCAAACGAATGCGCGGCCAGATCCAAGAAAAGGGCTTGCCCTTACCCGAACCGGAATTTTCACTCGACGAGCTCGAGGTCGAGGTCGAAAACGAAAACGACGAAGCATAACCTACCGCTTGCCCAACAAAATCCGCGCCCTGTTACCCTGGCTGTTCTTCGCCATTTTCTCCGTCCTCTTCCTACACACTGCCTGGGTCAAGTCACCGACCTGGGACGAGGTCGGCCATATTGGGTTGGGTGCTTATCTGCTCAAGACCGGGCGCTGGGACGTCCCAGCCTCCTGCTCCCATCCTCCGTTGGCCTTTTACCTGCACAGTCCCCCCGCGTTTGTCTACCCACTCAACTGGAGTCGCTGGCGTTATCGCGCCGACGAGTTGCGCGACATCCAATTTCTGCGCTCAGCCGACACCGGACGCGGTAATGCGATGCTGCTCGATCAGCGCTATGACGGCGAGCGCTTTTTCTTTTGGTCTCGCACCACCTCGCTGCTATTGGCCATCCCATTATTTGCGGCCCTATATAGTTGGAGTAGGGAACTCTGTGGGTATTGGGGGGCACTGCTGACTTTATTTTTTGCGGCCTTGTCCCCAAATCTGCTGGCCCACGCCACATTGATTAATACCGATTTTACCCTGACCGCCACTTTCTTCTGCACAATCTTCGCCTACCGACGCCTCCTGCTGTACCCATCCCCTGCCGCCTTAGTGATCGCCGGACTGGCCTTAGGTCTAGCGCTCATGAGTAAGCTATCAGCTCTCGTCCTATTACCGGTGTTGCTTGCGATTACCCTCTGGTTCTTTCACTTCAGCGACTTCGAACAGCGCCAACGCGTAGCCCGCCTCTTCAGCCACAGCCATCTCGTCAGCCTTGCCGTGGCCTATCTCGGCGTCTGTTTTTTGGCGATACTCACCCTATGGGCCAGTTATGGCTTTAATCACGAGCCCTATATATTGACGGTTCGCTCCCAGCTCTGGGATATAGGCGCCGGGCATGCCGCTTATTTAATGGGACAATTCTCCGACCAGGGCTGGTGGTATTATTTTCCATTGGCGATAGCAATCAAAACGCCCATTCCGACCTTGGTGCTCGCCGTCTGGGGTCTGTGGGCGCTCGCACGGCGTCGCCCGACTCTTGAACTCGGCTTTGTGCTATGGCCCCCGCTACTACTCATCGGTCTTTTTGTTCTTGGCAACGCCAAAAACATTGGCTTGCGGTATCTGCTCGGCATTTACCCATTTCTCTTTTTGCTCGTCGGCGCCACCATGCACAGTGCCCTGCGTTCCTGGAAGATCTATTTGCTCTGCCTCTTCGCAGTCTTCTATGCCATCAGCACAACGAAAAATCACCCCCACCACCTGGCTTATTTTAACGAATTGATTGGCGGCCCCGAGCAAGGCTACCGCTATCTCGCAGATTCGAATATCGATTGGGGGCAGGACCTGAAGGGGCTAAAATCCTATATGGATGAAAAGGGCATAGAACGGATCAAACTCAGCTACTTTGGGGCCGTCGACCCCCGCCTCTATGACCTGAAATACGAGTGGTTGCCCGGCTTCAAATTACCCAACTTAGGTGATAGTAGCGCCGAACTGCCCACCACCGGTACAATAGCCATCAGCGTCACCAATCTAACCGGCGTCTACATGGATATGTACGGCCAAGGCAGGGACCTTTACACCTGGTTGCAAGCCCACCAACCCGTCGCGCACATCGGCCATTCGATCTTTATCTATGAAATAGAGTAACTTCGGTTTGTATCTACCTGTTTTTTTACTATATTGAGTAAAAAAGAGCAGAAGCAACAATGGCCGAAACCGCCCGCACTGTCCCCCGAAAAAACCAATCCACACAGCGCGCGGTGCAAAGCGATGCAGATGCGCCTGTGCACCTCGACTCGTCCATTGGACTAGACGAAGTACTCGAACAGGCACACGATCACCTACAGTTGCAAATGCTGCTTATCGAAGTGGCTTCCTGTGACGATCAAGCCGATTTCGCGTTAATCGCCCGCGCCTACCATTTCGCCAAAAAATACCACGAGGGTCAGACTCGTAAATCCGGGCACCCCTTCTTGCACCACTGCGTCGAGGTCGCCCGACTCCTGGCGCAACTGCGCATGGATCATACCACGGTCGCTGCCGGCTTGCTGCACGATCTCATTGAGGACACACCAGCGACCTACGCAGACATCGCCGGTCAATTCGGCGACAAAATTGCCCATCTAATCGACGGCGTCACCAAGATCGACCAGTTGACCTACGAGAGCCGCGAGGCGCGACAGGCCGAAACCTATCGCAAAATGTTGCTGTCGATGGTCAAAGATATTCGCGTCATGCTCATCAAATTGGTCGATCGCCTGCACAATATGCGCACCCTTGAGCACATGAAACCCGAAACCCAGGAGCGCATCGCACACGAAACCCTCGAAGTCTATGCGCCCCTGGCCCATCGCTTTGGCCTGGCGCGGATCCGTTGGGAACTCGAAGACAGCAGCCTCAAATTCCTCGAACCCGAGATCTATCAGGAATTGCGCGAGAAAGTGGCGATGAAACGCCGGGAGCGCGAAGCGTATATAGAGGAATTCAAGTCGCCGATTGAGGAAAAACTGCTCGAGAATCGGATCGAGGCCGAATTTACCGGCCGCGCGAAGAACTTTTTCAGCATTTACAACAAAATGAAGGCGCGCAACAAACCCTTCGAGGAAGTCTACGACCTGTTAGCGGTACGTATCATTACCGGCACGGTGCACGAGTGCTACCATATTCTCGGTCTCGTACACGGCATCTACTCCCCAATTCCCGAGCGGATCAAGGACTACATCTCGACGCCCAAGAGCAATATGTACCAATCGTTGCACACCTCGGTAATCGGTCCCAAGGGACAATCTGTCGAAGTGCAGATCCGCACCTCCGAGATGCATCACACCGCTGAGATCGGCATCGCCGCACACTGGCGCTACAAGTCGGAGGATGCGATCTCCCCAGACCTCGACCAGCACCTCGGCTGGCTGCACAAGGTCATCGACTGGCAACAGGAGGCGACCGACCCGGCCGACTTCATGGCCAACTTCAAGATCGAGCTCTTTCAGGACGAGGTCTTCGTCTTCACCCCCAAGGGTGACCTCTACCAATTGCCCAAGGGCGCCACCCCCATCGACTTCGCCTTCTCCGTGCACACCGATATCGGCCTGCATTGCCTGACGGCTAAAGTCAACGGTCAGGTTGTGCCGCTGAATACCCCCCTCGGCAGCGGCGACAAAGTACATATCGTCACGAACCCACACCAGAAGCCCAACCACAGTTGGCTGGAGTTCGCTAAAACGACCAAAGCCCACCAGGCGATCCGCCGTTGGCTCAAGGAGGAGCAATACGACCACAGCGTGCGCTTGGGCCGGGATATTCTCGACAGGGAACTAAAGCGCTACCGCAGCGACGGTCCGGTCGACCTCGACGAGATCGCCGCCGAAGTCGGACTCACAGATGCCGAGCAACTCTATGCGGGACTCGGAAGTGGGGATTTATCGGTAGGCAAGATCGTCGGCAAATTCATCCCGCACAAACCCAAACGGCGCTCGATCTTCCGCCGCCGGGACCGTAGGGGCATCAGCATACAGGGCATGCAGGACCTGATGATCAGTTTCGGCAAGTGCTGTACGCCGATCCCCGGCGAAGGCATCATCGGCCTAATCACCCGGGGCCGCGGTGTCACGGTACATCGAACGGATTGCCCCAATATGGGCGAGATCTCCGAAGACCCCGATCGACTCTTGCATGTTCAGTGGGACTTAGAGGGCGAACCCGCGTTTACCGTCCAGTTACGCACGCGCAGCCGAGACCGCAAATACCTGCTCTCCGAAATATCCAAAGCCATCGGCGACGCCGGATCGAATATCCGCTCCGCGACCACCCGCACCGACGGCGAAATCGCCGAACAGGATTTTTGGATCGACGTCACCGATATCAAGCAATTGCGCCGAACCATCAGCCAAATAAAAAAAATCCAGGGGGTGTTGGAAGTCCGGCGTATCGACGAACCCGCCAGCTACGATCCGCCAGCGTCTACCTAAATTCTACCCCTGCGCCTCAGCCAACGCCGCACTCAGCTTCCCCAAGATCGCTCGCTCTTCCGGATTTCGCACCTGGCCGCCACCGTAATGACCGCCCGTCTCCTCCTCAACCCACTTGAGAATAATCCGCACCTGCAATGGGCTCAATTGGGGCGTGTCGGCTGCCAATAGTGCCCGATGCAACTTGCCCAACACCCGCTGCTCATCAGGCCAAAAGGGCTGCGGCCTCCAGGCGATGATATATTCGATTTCCCTGGGGGTTAAAGGTAGATCCATGACGATTTTCCCTGGGGGTTAAAGGTGGATTCATGACGATTTCGTTGACATCGTTTACAGGCGGCTCTATATTGCGCCCTTCTCCGGTAAAGTAAATAATATCTATGCTTTAATATGCAATGCGACCGTGACCGACATCACGTGTCTTAACAAAAAACGGATATGAGCAAACTCTTTCGCAACAATATCGCGGCGATGCGCGGTTATATACCCGGCGAACAACCCCAAGACAGTGGCTATATCAAACTCAACACCAACGAAAACCCCTATCCACCACCGCCAGCCGTCCTAACCCGACTGCGCGATGCCTGCAACGGCGACTTGCGGCTCTACCCCGACCCCGACGCGCATGTCTTGCGCGCTAAACTTGGCGAAGTTTTTTCCGTAGATTCTCAGCAAATTATCGTCGGTAATGGATCCGATGAATTGCTCAATATCATCATCCGCAGTTTTGCCGGCGAGGGCGATAAAATCGTCTACCCCAACCCGACCTACGGCTACTACAAACCGCTGATCGACATCCAGGGCGCAACCGCTGTTCCCGTCGAATTCCCCGCCGATTATTCCCTACCCAACGACTTGGCCGTGCCCGGAGCACGCATCACCTTTCTCGCCAACCCCAACGGTCCCTCCGGCACTCTCCTGCCCTACTCGCAGGTAGCGGCGTTATGTGCGCGCATTGATGGCGTTCTCGTCGTCGACGAGGCCTATGTCGACTTTTCACAGGGCGGGTGCATCCGCCTTATAGACGAGCACCGCAATGCGATCGTGGTACGCACCATGTCCAAGTCTTTCTCCCTCGCCGGAATGCGCATTGGTTTCGCCTTTGCCCCAGCGGAGTTAATCACGGGCATGTGGAAGGTCAAGGACCATTATAACCTCAACCGGCTCAGCCTAGTTGCCGCCGAGGCCGCATTGGAAAATATCGACGTAATGCGCGCACACGCCGCTCGGGTTTGTGAAACCCGCCAACGCCTCTCCGGACGATTGTTTGAATTGGGATTTTACGTATGGGACTCCCAAGCAAATTTCCTACTCGCGAGAATCGGCGAGAGCCTAGCCGGACATGACGCCGCGACTCTTTACGCGCAACTCAAGGAACGCCGGATACTCGTGCGCTACTTCCAGAATCCCCCCCGCCTAGCCGACTGTCTGCGCATCTCGATCGGCACCGATGCCGAAACAGACGCGTTACTCGCCGCCCTCGAAGAGCTGCTCGCCGCCTAAACCTGCCGCCGGTAGCGCATCATTCGGTTCATCAATTCGACCTCGGCCACGCCGATGCCGAGCCGCTGGGCAACCGCCACAGGTTCTGCTCCCGCACTGAGCATTTCCCAGGCCTGCTCAAAATCAGCTTCCTGCTTCGAAGCCGGTACGGGGCGCACCTCCGGCACCGTCGGCACCGGCTTCTCCTTTAAACCCTCCCCGCCCTCGCGCCCCATCAGCTCCAAGACCCGCGACACCGTCTGCAGACGTCCGCTCACGCGTTCAAGCCGCGCATGCTGGGCTTCCAACGCGTCCAAACGCCGGTCCAAGTGCTGCTGCTGGCGGGCCAACCAGGCCCGGAACCACAAGCCCATTCCCGCCACCATACACAAAAAGAGAGCATCGATTAATACGACTTGCCAGATATCACTGCTCATTCTTCGCCCTCCTTTTCCACCGCCGACAAAGGCAGGCGAATGATAAAAGTCGCCCCCTCACCAGGCGCACTCTCTACCGTGAGCATACCCTGATGACGCTCGATGATCCGATAAGAGACCGCCAGCCCCAACCCAGTGCCGCCAACCTCGGCACGAGTGGTGTAAAAGGGCTCAAAAATATGGTCCAAGTGTTCGGAAGCGATACCGGAGCCAGTATCAGCAAAGCGAACCTCAACTTGCTGGTCGACCCTGCACACCTCGATTTTCAGTGCCCCACCATTGGCCATCGCGTTTTGCGCATTGATCATAAGATTGATAAAGACTTGCTCCAACTCGCCGATATGACCGGTGAGCAAGGGCAAATCGTCATCGCATTCGAACGATGTCTCAATCAGGCCTTTGTCGAGTTGGTGTCCGACCAGTGCCAGCGCCTGCCGCAGGGCCTGCGCAATATCGAACTGCTCCCACTCGCTTTCCTTAGCATTATGGCCGGCAAAACCCAATAGCGCGCGAATAATGCGCGAGATGCGTTTGACATTGTGCTCGATCAGCTCCAACCCCTTCACGAGCTTGGGCTGGTCCTTGTTTTGCAAGGTCATTAACTGTACGCGACTGAGGATGATCTGCAGGGGATTGTTAACCTCGTGCGCAACCCCACCAGCCAACTCGCCGATAGCCGCGAACTTAGCCGACAGCATGATCTGCTGTTGCGAGTCCTTGAGTTGGGTATGGGTCGCTTCAAGATCGGTATAAAGGCGGCTATTCTCGATCGCAATGGTCGCCTGGCTGGCCAGCACGCCCAATAGTTCGATTTCACCGGCGGTAAACTCGTCCTTCGCTCTAGAACAATACAGCGCGTAGACACCGACCTGCTTGCCACGGACGATCATCGGCACCACCACCGTGCTGCGTTTGGCGACATCGAGCTGTTCGATAGTCCCCATATCCTCGATGACCACCGGTCGTGCCTCGCGCATCACCCAGTCGATAATGCCGTCTTCCCATTGCGCCTCAAGACGCTCCACCAAACCCGGCGCACCACGCAAAGTCAGCGGCACGAGCCGCGCCTCCTGCTCGTCAAGAGCAAAAACACCGCAGCTCAGATATTCGACGAAGCGGCCGGAAAGGTCTATCAACGACGCCAGGATATCTTCGATGTCAAAGCTGGAAGAAATGGTTTCGGAGAGTTCATGCAGATTGAGCAATTCGTCCATCGAGGCGCGCAGTTCCACATATTCGCGACGCTCCCCGAGCAGGCGTTCCTGTAACTGGCGATTCTCTTCTTCGACGCCCCGCTGATGCGCGGCACTCTCCTTCAAGGCTTCGGAAAGCGTCTCGATATGGATACCGAGTTCCCAGGTGACATCCTCTGGGGCCGCGCCTTTGAGTTGAGCCAGCAGCTCCTGGATCCGCTCCAGAGGCAATTCCTCGTCGGCCGCGGAAGGGTGTTCTAACTGGGCCATCGAGCGACTCGCAGATCGCGGATAGGTGGGTTTATTCGCTCACCCGCCCGCTGCACCACAACCCTCACCGCCTCACCCCGCCGACTACCTCGCCCTCGGCCTCACTGCCGGTTCCCCCCCCATTGCCATCGGGGCCAGAACCGGGATCTGGATCAGAATCAGGATCGGCATTGTCCTCTGGATCTGTTCCCTCCCCCCGGGCGATGCTCCTGAAGGCATCCGCCCGTTCCATTTCCTCATGCAGGAGATCACCATAACCGAAGATCCGCCGCATCGCCGCCTTCGGTTCCTCGTGGATGCCGAAAGTACGCAAAGCGGCCGGATCGAGATTGGGCAGGCGGGTGCCGCCGCCGTCGCCGATTTTCTCGCGCCGGCAAAGAAAATCGGCCAGGTGGATCAAGGAGGGTAACTCCGCACCGCGTTCGAGCCTACCCGGTGTGTGGTGGTAGGCGATCGCGGAGACCAACTTGTCGGGCAGGTTCCATTTTTCGGCCAGCCAGTGGCCGATCTCGGAATGCGTCAGCCCCAGGACTTGCTCCTCCGCCTTGCCGATATAGAGATCCTCGTCGCGGACCAGGGCGAGGATCTGGGCGAATTCGTCGGTGAAATACTGGCTGAGGATTAACTTGCCGATATCGTGGAGAATGCCCGCGGCAAATGCTTCGCCCTGGACTCTGTAGCGCAATTTACCCGCTAGCATCCTGGCCGCCACGCCGCAGGCGATCGAGTGTTCCCAGAATTTCTGCCGATCAAAATCTGTTCCGCTATTGCCGCCGGCAAAGCGTTCGAGCACCGAAACGCTGAGCCCGAGACTCTTGACCGTCTCGAAGCCGAGCACTACTACGGCGTGGTTGACGGTAGCGATCTCGCGGGGAAAACCGTAAAAAGAGGAATTGGCCAGTTTGAGGATCTTGGCGGTCAGGGCCTGGTCGGTCGAAATCAGGCTCGCCACGTCCTTGGCAGAGGTCTTGGGGTTATCGATCAAGCCGATCATCTGAGTGATGACCGTAGGCAAGGTCGGCAAGCCGATAATGCTCTGCGTGATCTTTTTTATGCGCTGTTGTCTCTGCTCGTCCAAGATACGCCCCTCGTACGCGGCTAGGCTGCTACAACTATTAGGCCATGAAGCGTTTGCGCAACTTGGCCCTCAGCCCCAAAACAGCCTTGGTGTGCAATTGCGACACCCGGGACTCGGATAATTCGAGCACCAGCCCAATCTCTTTGAGCGTCAATTCCTCGTAATAATAGAGCGCTATGACCAGTCGTTCTTGTTCGCTGACCTGCCCCAGGGAATCGGCCAGCAGGTCGCGCATCTCCAGGCGTTCCAAGTTGACTAAAGCGCTCGGCTGGTCCTTTGAACGCAACCGATCGACGAGCGGCACCGGCTTGTCGTCGTCCTCGCCGAAGGAGGACTCGTCCAAAGACAGTAACGCAGCCGAACTCACGTCGTCGATGATGTGGTAGTATTCTTGTATCGTCACATCTAATTCGTCGGCCAACTCGGCCTCGGTCGGTGAGCGCCCGAGCGTACTCTCCAGCTTGGAAAGCGTGCGCTCCACTTCGCGGGAACGCGCGCGCGTTGAACGCGGCACCCAATCCATCCCGCGCAATTCGTCCAAAATAGAACCGCGCACCCTCAGTGAGGCATAAGTCTCGAACTTGACCCCTTTAGAACCGTCAAAATTATTATAGGCTTCGATTAGCCCAACGACCCCGGCATTGATCAGGTCGTCCATCTCCACCGACCTCGGCAACCCAATTGCCAGACGTCCGGCAATATATTTAACCAACGGTAAATAATCGACCAGCTCGCCCTTTTTTACGATTGCGCCTTCTTCGGTGGGCCCGACCGCCTGCTTTTGCTTGCTATACTGCTGGTTCGCTTTATTCGCCGGTGTTTTTTTGGCGCTCATGCTATCGCTTTCGATTGTATCATAGGTCTAGTCAACACCGTCCGCCTGACGCGTTAGAGCACGCGTAAAAAATCCCGGTCCGATGTTGCGAACAGATGCGTTAGCCCCTCCGAGATCTCCGGCGAGTCGCATTAGCTCCTGCGCGGCGGGGGAGGGTGGCACAGTTAGTGCTAAGAGCACTTGGCGCTTCACTGCTTCGCGTACATACCGATCTAAAGGAATATAACCCCGATTGTCAATTTCCGCCCCTAGAAAACGCGAAGCAAGCTCGGCGAACTTGTCGTGCAATTCGGCTGCTTCCTCGGCGGAATCCGCCATATTCACGAGTAGACCCGCTACGAGGTCCGATCGATGCAAAAGCAAAGTTTTCAGTGTGGCATAAGCATCCGCAATCGCAGTAGGTTCCGGCGTCACCACCACCAAGGCCTCATCGGCGGCAATAACCAAATCCACCGTTTTATCGGCAATCCCCGCGCCGGTGTCGATTACCAGAACGTCAAAATCTGCTGCAAAGGCCTCCAGTTCTTCGACCACCGCCGGCGCCACCGCCAACGTCTGCCAAAAGTCGGTCTCCCCTTCGGTTGCCGCCGGTAAGATCACCAAACCTTCCGGTCCTTCTATTGCCGCCTCTGCTACAGGGCATCGCCCCGATAAGGCATCTTCAATGGTCCACTCGCCACCGATACCGAGCAACAACCCAACATTACCCAAACCCAGATCGCCGTCTACGAGCAACACCCTCTTCCCGGTTTTGGCAAGTTCAGCGGCCAGATTCAGAGCGATACAGCTCTTGCCCACCCCCCCCTTGCCGCTAGTAATAGCGACCGAGTACGGCAAGGCTTTTATATTATTTTTTCTTTTTTGGCCCATACCCGACAATTCTCTCCACCAACTTGTTGAGATTTCCCGCTTCGATATCTCCCGGCACTTGCGTGCCGACGGCCAGATACGAAGTCGGTATCTGGCTTTTGATCGCCGCGCTGAGCACCGGGCCTGGCCGTACCATCTCGTCCATTTTGGTAAAAAGCAACCGACGATTGGGCAGGTCCCTACTCGCTTCTAGAACATCCAACATATGATCAAAACCGTGCAACGCGTCAACGACCACGTGTATTTCTCCTGCGCCAGCGGCCGCAAAAAGCTCTGCCTGGCGATCGAGTTCCCTGTGGTCGTGCGGACCGCACCCCGGCGCGTCGATCAGCACGAGTCGCGCTTGTTCGTGTTTTGCCAGCACCGCCTGCATCTCTTCCACTGAATGAGCGGCTTCTAACGGCACCCCGATAATTCGGGCGAAAGAGCTGACTTGGTCGCGGGCCCCAACTCTCTGATCGTCGGCCGTGACGAGGACGATCTGTTCTTTGCGCTTGAGGGTGAAACCGGCGGCAATCTTGGCCGCAGCCGTGGTCTTGCCCACGCCGGATGCGCCGAAAAAACCGACGACCTGCCGTTGACTCCCCAATTTGATGCGCTTGCTGCGCGGCAGCATACGCAAAAGTTCGGCGGCGGCCCGCTCCCCGACTTGGCGACGGTCGGCCAGCGCCTTACCGGTCATCCCCTCCAACAACTGACCGACAACCTGGTCAACCAGTTCGCGAACTAGCCCCACACTGTGCATCCGCTCACTCAATCGCGCCAGTTCGTCGGGCAACGACACCCCCCCCTTGCGTTCGAGCCGGGCCACAGTATCCTGGAGCCGGCGCAATTGCTTGGCCACCTGGTCGGCCCCACCTTCGCCAGTAGACTCCGGCGTCACAGCGGACTCAAAGGGCACAGCGATCGGTGGCGCGATAGTCTGGGGCACCTCAATCGGCACGGGACGCGGCGACTCCGGCGCGGCTTGACGTCGCGACTCCAGCGGCACAGGTCCGTCCGGGGTCTGAGCCCCGTATTTGCGGGCCGCTAAACGCGCTCTGCCGGTCGGAGCGGCGGGCACCTCGTCATAAGCCGCTGTCACTTCGACGTGGGCTTCGTCCTGTAAATTGAAGCGGTTGTTCTTGCGCAAAGTCCGCGTGTTCAAAATGACCGCGTTGTCCCCGAGGTCATCACGCACTTGTTGCAGGGCTTCCGGCATGTTCCGGGCTACGTATTTGCGTATCTTCATAACTCAACGTGATGTTACCTACTGACGCGACCTCCACATCCGGGGCGATCTCGTTATAGGACAATACGAACAGATTGGGGAAATTGGCCGCCGTCAATTTGCGGTAGGCCAAACGAATGTGCGGAGCAGCGAGCACGACTGGCTGCTGCCCGTTGGTGATCATCTGATCTATCATTTCGGTCATGTGGTGGAAGAGCTCGCGGGCTACATCCGGCGCCAACGCCACGTTGATGCCCGCGGGGGTGCTCTGGACCGATTCCCGCAACAATTCTTCCAGCGTACCGTCCAAGGTCAGCACCGAGATCGTCTCATCCGTCGCTTCCTTGAGCAGCATATTGCAGATCGGCCGCCGCAACGCGGTACGCACATACTCGGTCAACACCTCAACGTCGTCAATGCGGCCGTAATCGGCCAGCGTCTCCAGGATCGTACGCAAGTCGCGGATCGGCACCCGCTCAGACAGCAGACTCTGTAGCACGCGCTGCAACTTGCCCACCGCCTCGGCATCGGGCACCAGTTCCTCCACTACACTCGGATAGACTTTCTTCAACTCGTCGAGCAAGTGCTGCGTCTCCTCACGCCCCAAGAGTTCGTAGGCGTGTTGATTGATCACCTCGGTAAGGTGTGTGGCGAGCACGGCAACCGGTTCGACTACATTGTATCCCAAAGCATCCGCTTTCTCGCGCTGATTATGAGCGATCCAGCGAGCCGGCAGCCCGAAAACGGGGTCAATCGCCTCGACCCCGTCGACTACGCCTTCGGCATAACCCGGATCGATCGCCATCAACTGCTTGGCCTGCAACTCGCCGCGGGCGACTGGATTGCCCTTGACGCGGATCTGATATTCGTTCGGACTGAGCTCTGTGCTGTCACGGACCCGGACGGGCGGCGCGACAAAACCCATATCCATCGCCGCCACCTTGCGAATCTGCACGATTCGCTCGATCAAATCGCCGCCCTGATTGGCGTCGACCAAAGGTACTAACTGATAGCCCACCTGGACTTCGAGTAAATCGACACGCAGATAATCCTCAGGTCGCTCCTCGGGGACGGCCGATTCGACCTCAGCAGCGGCCGCCTGTGCTTCCTGCCTGTTGTCGCGTCGTCGGACAAACAACGAGACACCTACCAGCAGGGAACCGATGGTCAGAAAAGGCATAGACGGTAGCCCGGGCAGGAAAC
>JABHFS010000041.1 GCA_018672475.1 Gemmatimonadota bacterium
GTAGAATTCGAGGATTTTGTCGAGGTCGCCGCTTTGGATCTGCTCGTAACGCCAGGAGCGCGGGTCGCCGGTCAAGCCTTTGCGTTCCCAGCCGCGCACAGCGCCAAGTACCGAGCGAAAGCCGAGGCGCTCGGTGCGGTATTTGTTGAGCACAGCGAGTTGCGCCGCGGCGAAACGCTCGGGCGATTTGGGGATGTTGTCGAGCAGGCCGTTAAAGGCCTCGACGGCTTCCGGCGTTTTATCGGCCTGGGTGCCCATGCCGCCGATCATGTAGTTGTAATCGCGTTTATCGCGGCCATTGACATAGAAGGCGCCGACGGAATAGGCCAACGCGCGCGCCTCGCGGATCTCCTGGAAGACGATACCGGCCATGCCGCCGTAGAAGTAGTCGTTGAAGAGCTCGACCGCAGGTTCGAGTGAGGCGCTATAGGGCACGTCGGCGTATTCGATGCGAACCTGAGCCTGGGCAGTTTCTTTGTTAAAGAAGTAAATCTGATTCTTTTCTGGTTGGTGAAAGCCTAAAACCTGGTAGGCGGGCGGCTCGATGGGCTCCTCGGGCGGTGTGTAGTGCTCGCTGAGAATGGCTTGCACTTCCTCTATGCTTTGCGAACCCGTATAGCTGAGGGTTTGGCGGTAGGAGAGCAGGCTACTGATCAGGTCGAGTAGCTCTTCGCGGTCGAGGGCCTGGACTTCATCGTTGGAGGGGACGCGGCGGAAGTAGGCCATGTCGCCGAGGCGGTGGTAGCGGTAGAGGGCCTGGTGGATGGTGCGATGATCCTTAAGGGCATCGCCGCGTCTGGATATGATAATGTCTTTCAGTTCAGCGAGGGTGGCCTCGTCGGCGGTCGGTTGGCGGACGAGGGCGGATAGTAGATCGAGCGACGCGGCGAGGTTTTCATCGAGGCCCGAGATCGAGATAGTGGTCTCCTGGTCGCTGATGCCGAGGCTGAAATTCGTGCCGAGTTTGTACCATTCCTTTTTCAGCTCTTCAGAGGTGAAGCGCGGCGTGCCGGACTTGTCGAGCAGGTCGCGGGCGACGGCGAGACGATTGTCGGTCAAGGTGCCGATGTCGATGGAGATAGAGAAGTCAAAGAGATCGTTGAGTGGGTTGCGGGCGTAGTAGAGCTTGGTCTCGCTGGCCAGCTCTCTGGTGATAAAGTCGCGTCCGGGCACTAGGTAGACCGGCTCGATCTGCTCGAAGGGGATGGCCATAACATCCGCGAAAAACCCCGATTGGCGCGAGGGGTCGATATCTATCTTGTCGATCGGAGGCTTGTCGATTGGTGGAATTTCCTGCTCGGCATCTAGGCGATAACCGGCGACATAGGCCCCTTTGAAGTATTTTTTGGCGACTTTGACGATGTCCTTCTTTTTTAGTTTGGCCATCCGCTCGAGGGTGCGTACGGCGGCGTCCCAATCCTCGAAGCCCAAATAGGCGTCGCGCATCATGCCGACCCGAGGGCCATTCCCTTCAAGTCGTTGTTTTTCGTTCTTTTTGAAATCGTTGACGATTGCTGGAATGATCCAATCGTCAAATTTTCCAGCCTTGATGAACTCGATCTGCTCCAAGAGCAAGGCTTCGACTTCTGCGAGCGTCTGTCCTTCTTTGGGCACACCCCACAGGTATTGCGCGCCGTAATCGTTGAAGAGATAGGGGTAGGAGCCGGCTTCGCGCACCTTTTGCTGCTGGCTGAGATTGAGATTGATCAGGCCGGCGGTGGAGTTGTCGAGGATCATGTCGAGGATTTGCAGCGCTTCGGCGTCCTTGTGTGAGCGCTTGGCGGTGCGAAAAGCCAAAAGCGCGTATTGTTCACCAGAATAATTGGCAGTGACCCGTTCGACACCTTTGATCTTGGGCTCTTTATATTTGGGTAACTTGGGCAGTTTCTTGTATTCCCAGATGGAGAATTCGCGGTCTATAAGTTGGATGGTTTTTTCAATATCGATATTACCAGAAATCAGGATTGCCATGTTGTTGGGCACGTAATACGTATTATAAAAAGCGTACATGCGCTCAAGCGAAGGGTTTTTCAGGTGCTCGACGGTGCCAATCGTCTGGATGCGATAGGGGTGCACTTTATAGAACTGATCCTGCACCGCCTTGCGGATAACTCGTCCCTTGTTGTCCATCGAGCGGTTTTTCTCTTCGTAGACGGTTTCCAATTCGGTTTGAAAAAGCCGGAAAACGGGTTTGTGGAAACGATCGGCTTCAACTTTGGCCCATTGCTCGATCCGGTTGGCCGGTAGATCGACCTTGTAGACGGTCTCCTCGACCCAGGTATGGGCGTTGAGTGCGCGTTCGCCCATTGCGGTGTAGACCCGATCGAGTTCGTTGGGGATGGCGTAGGCGGCAGCTAGCTGGTTTTCAGCGTTGATTTGCGCATAGATCTCGGCCCTTTTGTCGGGGTCGGTTTCGCTGAAGTGCTGTTCGTAGAGCGCTTCGATGCGGTCTAGGTGGATCTTCTCTTTGGCAAAATCCAAGGTGCCGAGATTCTGCGAGCCTTTAAAGAGCATATGCTCCAGATAGTGGGCGATGCCGGTGGCGTCTTGGGGATCGTGTTTGGAGCCGGCGCGCACGGCAATCTCGGCGTAAAAACGAGGCTCTTCGTGGTTTTGTGTTAGATAGACGGTAAGGCCGTTGTCCAATTCGTAGATATGGACCTGCATCGGGTCTTTGGCATCGGGTGCGTGAACCAGCTTGGGCTCGGCGAAGACGACTTGAGCTAAGAGCAAAAACAACAAGGTAGAGCGCAGCGTCATAATGTATCCTCTTGTCAGAATTGTATATTGTACAATTTGCATATTTTTATTGGAGATACCAAATATTGTCAACTATGGCAAGTTTGTGATCATGGTAAAAAAAGTGCAAGGTCTGCAAAGTATGCCGATAAATTAAGTACATAGCGACGCAAGGATCTATCATGGCCAGGGATGGCACCGGTGACAAGGAGGTTGCCAATGATCCAGCGAATCGAGCACGGATGGGTGCAGGTTAACGAAAACCCATCCAAAAGGCAACGGCGCCCTCGCCGCCGGCCCTCTAGGCCCCCAAGCCAGGAGAGTGAAAACGGTAGAGCGCTGAAACCGTCAATTTTCAAGGCCACTATCGATCTAATGGCCTAAGCGCAAAAAACTCGCAGCCTATTGCTGCGGGTTTTTGTGTGTACGGTCCCGGTTGGCACGTTTCTTCCTCTATTATCTAATAGCAAGTAAAATAGGGTCTATTTTTGTGCCGAAAAGGGTACGGGAGCGTGTGAAATGGGATCATGGCTTGGACCGTTACAGAACGCAGGCAGGGTGTTGCTGGATTTTGCTTATCCACCGCATTGTGTGGTTTGTCAGGCGGAAATAAAAGCCGTGGCCATATTGTGTGATACGTGCTGGTTGGCGATCGAAAAAGCCAAAAGCGAACACGAAGATCCAGCGTTGGACGATTTGTTGTTTAAAAGTCATATATTTAAAGAAAATATAATCTTAGGGTGTTTTTCAGGGATACTGCAAGAAGCAATCTACGCGCTTAAATTTCACAATCAACCGCGATTGGGCCATGCGTTGGGCAGACGCATGGCCCTGTGGCGAGCGAAAGATTTGGCGTCGATTGACTATTTACTGCCTGTGCCTTTGCATCCGGCAAGGCTGCGCGAGCGGGGGTATAACCAAAGTTTGGAAATTGCCAGTGGATTGGCGGTAGCACTCGGAGTGCCCGTATGCAATGGGTTATTGCACCGTTGCAAGAATACCCGCCAACAGGCCCTCTTATCGGCCGAAGAGCGCGGTGATAATCTGCGCGGTGCATTTTATCAAGTTGGCCAATTGCCCGTCGGGGCGCGAATTGGGCTGGTTGACGATGTGTTGACGACCGGAGCTACCTTGCAGGCTTGTGCTCAGGCTTTGCAGACGGATCACCTCTCGAGCATAGTTTTAGCTCGGGTCAAGGGGGCAAATTAGTCCGATATCTCTTGACCTAATCTTAACCGGGGCTTATATTTAGAGCTTTTCGCGAGAATCCTGCTTTAGGCTAATGTCTCACCAGCAGTAGAATGAAGGAGTTTAAGAAGATGGCCGAAAAAACGGTCGGTATATTGACCGGAGGCGGAGACTGTCCGGGGCTCAATGCGGTGATCCGCGCTGCCGTTCGTCGGGGCATGACTACCCACGGACACCGTTTTAAGGGGATTCTGAAGGGCTGGAAGGGCATGATGGAGTGTGACTGGGAGCCTTTGGGTTTAGAAGAGATCTCCGGTATCCTCCCGAAGGGCGGGACCATCCTCGGCACATCGCGTACCAATCCCTTCAAAGAAGAAGACGGTGGTGAGATCGTCGCCGACAATATGAAGCGGATGAAGCTGGATGCCCTGATCGCTATTGGCGGTGAGGATACACTGGGTGTGGCGAACAAACTTACGGCGATGGGGGTACCGACCGTTGGCGTGCCCAAGACGATCGACAACGATTTAAGCGGCACGGACTATACTTTCGGCTTTGATACGGCGGTCAATATTGTTACTGAGGCAATTGACCGCATTCACACCACGGCTGAATCCCATAATCGCGTAATGGTGATCGAGGTGATGGGGCGCCATAGTGGTTGGATCGCGTTGCATGCAGGTTTAGCCGGCGGGGCGGATATGATTCTAATCCCCGAGCAGAAACACACCGTTGAAGAAGTTCTCGGGACGATTCGCAAGCGTCATGCGCGTGGCAAAGATTTTTCGATTGTCGTAGTCGCTGAAGGGGCGCAGTTGCTTTCGGGTGAAGGATCCGATGACGAATATGTGGTCTCCGAGGGCGGCCTGGACGATTTTGGCCATGTCAAATTGGGCGGTATCGGTCAGTTGGTCGCCGATACCGTTGAAAAGGGCACAGGCTTTGAGACGCGGGTAACGGTGTTGGGGCATTTGCAGCGCGGAGGCACGCCTACGGCTTTTGACCGGGTATTGGGCACTCGTTTCGGCATCGCCGCTATCGATTTAGTACAAGCCGGCGATTATGGCAAGATGGTGAGCTTGCAGGGCAATGCAATCGTCGCTATTCCACTTTCAGTTGCAGTCGGCCAACTGAAGGTAGTGGATCAGGAATTCTACGACTTGGCCAAGGTCTTCTTCGGTTAATCAGATGAGCAAATTAACTATCAAGGATATCGATACCGCGGGTAAGCGGGTTTTGGTCCGGGTCGATTTCAATGCGCCGCTCGATGCAGCTGGCCAAATTACCGACGACACGCGGATTAGAGCGGCTCTGCCCACGATAGAGCACCTATTGGCGCAAGGGGCTGCCGTAATTCTTATGTCGCACTTGGGGCGGCCCAAAGGTACACCAGTGGCTGAAATGTCTCTGGCGCCCGTGGCACAGGCGTTGAGTCAGCTCTTGGGACGCGAAGTTGAGATGGCGGCGGATTGCATCGGTGATAAAGTGGCGAGTCAGGCTGCTGGGCTTGTAGCTGGGCAGGTGTTACTACTGGAAAATTTGCGTTTCCACGCGGCCGAAGAGCAGAACGACGCGTCTTTTGCACGGGCGTTAGCCGGGTTGGCCGATCTCTATGTGAATGATGCCTTTGGAGCAGCACATCGGGCCCATGCCTCAACCGAGGGGGTAACTCGCTTTATTGATACCGCGGTAAGCGGGCTGCTGATGGAGCGAGAGGTCGCCTATCTGGATGAGGCCTTGAAAAATCCGCAGCGTCCCTTTATCGCGATATTGGGTGGCAAAAAGATATCGGGTAAGATCGAGGTGATCGAGCATTTGCTCGACAAAGTGGATGTTTTGCTGATTGGCGGCGGTATGTCGTATACCTTTTTCAAGACAATGGGTTTGCAGATCGGCGATTCGTTGCTCGAAGAGGATCGCCTTGATACGGCCAAGAATATATTGGCCCAGGCCGAGGCCAAGGCGGTGGAATTTTTGTTGCCGATCGATTGCGTTGTTGCCGATCGATTTGCCGTTGATGCCCAGACCCAGGTCGTCGCCCGAGATGCGATGCCCGAGGGGTGGGAGGGGATGGATATCGGGCCTGAGACGCGAAAGCTCTATGCGGATAAGGTCGCCGGTGGTGGCACCGTGGTATGGAACGGACCCTTGGGGGTCTTTGAGATGCAGCCCTTCGCGCAGGGGACTTTACAGGTGGCTGAAGCGCTTGTTGCAGCTACTGGCGCCGGTGCGATGAGTATTATTGGTGGTGGGGATACGGCGGCGGCGCTCACCCAGGCGGGTTTAGCCGAGGGCATGACGCATATCTCTACGGGTGGTGGAGCTTCACTGGAGTGCATGGGCGGGCGGGTATTACCCGGTGTCGAAGCCCTGGCCGACAAGGAGGATTAAACAGATGCGTAAGGCGATTGTTGCCGGCAACTGGAAAATGCACAAGACGGCCTCTGAAGCCGTTGAACTCGTCGCGGAACTCAAGCCTCTGCTCACCGGAGTCGAAGTCGAAACCGCACTTTGCCCACCCGCGACCAGCCTGCAAGCCGTGCACGCTGCGTTGGAAGGCAGCGCGATTGGTCTTGGGGCACAGAATATGCACTGGGAGGGGGAGGGTGCTTTTACCGGCGAGCTATCCGCTGGAATGATTTTGGCGGCGGGCTGCACGTACGTAATTTTGGGCCATTCTGAGCGGCGGCAATATTTCGGCGAGACCGATGAATGGGTCAACCGCAAGCTGATTCGTGCGTTAGAGGCTGGGCTAAGGCCGATCGTTTGCGTTGGGGAAACCCTGGCTGAGCGAGAAGCTGGCCGGATCGAAGAGGTCGTGCTCGGCCAGGTCGGTGGAGCGCTGGCGGGGCTGGAGGCTTCTGAGGTGGTTGATGTAGTTTGGGCTTATGAGCCGGTTTGGGCCATTGGCACCGGCGTGACGGCTACCGCCGCGCAAGCCGAAGAAGCACACGCGATGATGCGCAATTTTCTTGCTGAACAGCTAGGGGCCGAGGTCGCGGCAGGACAGCGGATCCAATACGGTGGCAGCGTCAAGCCGGATAACGCGGCCGAACTTTTTTCACAAGATAATATCGATGGGGGTTTAATCGGTGGCGCTGCCCTTGCCGCGGAGAGTTTTGCCGCTATTGTGAAGGCAGCCCTTTGACCTTAAATTAAATAAATCATGATTGAAATACTATTTACGATCGTTCATATACTAATTTGTCTGCTGCTCGTCTTGACTGTGCTCCTACAGGCGGGCAAGGGCGGCGGCTTGGCAGGGTCCATCGGCGGCGGCATGTCTTCGTCTTCGGTCTTGGGCGGCCGCACGGCGTCCACATTTCTGACCAAAGCCACGGCGATCCTGGCCACGGCCTTTATCGTTAGCTGTCTGGTGCAGTCGGTTGCCTTTCAAACGGCGGTAACCGCGCAAACGACGGCCACCCAGCGGGTGATGGAAGAGGGCAGTTTGCCCGTTATTCCGGCGCCGCTGGGCGAAGCGGGTTCCCTGCTTGACGAGCCGGTCACTGAAGAAGCGCCCGCTGCTTCGGCAGAGGCTGCGCCCGCTGCCGCGGAAGAGACCGGCGCAACGCAATAACAAGCGCAGCATTATTCTTCGTGCCGAAGTGGTGAAATTGGTAGACACGCTGTCTTGAGGGGGCAGTGCCTTCGGGCGTCGGGGTTCGAGTCCCCGCTTCGGCACCATTAATATTTACAAGGACTTACATCAATTGATGTAAGTCCTTTTTTCGGTTACATCCTTTTTCACGATAACCACATACGTTACCATGCGGTGGGTCATCCCAATCGCAAAGCAGACCGCGGCAGTGGTGAAAATACATATTTTGACCATTAGCAAGGGGTAGTGATCGCATTTGTGGCAGTGGGTGAGTAACCTAGCGTTCTCGACGATATGATTATATTTTGAGCATGAAATTCATCCTTCTATTGAACCTTCAGAAGTCATCCTATCTATAGCAACCAACGTCGAGTTCTGTTCAGAAGCAGTGCATCCGCATTTTTTACACGAAATTTTACTCCAATTTTCACTCAAAAGCACTAGCACTTCAGATACCCAACGAAGAATCAGGGGCTTTATTCCCAACTTGGGGGAACTTGACAGGTATGGCCCCAATCAGGGTCAACTTTAGACGGTCATGCCCAATCGATCTGACCCCTGGTTTGTTACAGGGAGGCAGGGACTATTCCTCCCCATATCGCCAACCCTCTGTGCCCGCGGTGCTGGGAATCACGCCCCCAGCGCATCCGGGTACGCCGTCCCAGTAGGCGGCTTCGCCGAGTTGATAAATTTGGTCTTCATCATTAAGCAGAATTTCGGGATATAATTCGACCCATTCGCCATCGCCGTGTCTAGTACTTACCGGTCCAACGATCCGAGCGCCGTCGATCGCCAAGGCCGTATCGAAAAGATAGGGGTGCTGTGCAGCCCACCAAGCCGTCGCCTGCGAACCCGCCTTGTTTAGCTCTTGCCGGGTTTCGATGACCGGTTCCTGTATTTGTGTGTCCGGCTGCTTGACATGTATCATCGATAAGAACTGAGCGTAAGCCCGGTTGTCGTCGGTTGAATGAATTTGAGTATGAGGCGCATAGAGGTTTGTCGGGCCGCTGCCATCGCGCAACTCTATAAGGATCTTCGCAGCCCTCAGAACCTCTTGGGGTAGCCCCGTTGGCTCCTTGCCAACGGTAAAGAGGACCATCTCGGAAATCAACAGGTCAGCCCATGCCGAACCTCGTTTACCGGAGTCGATGACCAGAGCAAGGCGGTTAGCCTTGCGGGTTTCCGGGAAGACCACCACGCGCCAAGGTATCAGTAGATCCGCTGGTGTCGGGTAGCAACCCATGCCCCGCACCGCCTTCGGATCCTCATCGTCTCCTGCCAACGCCAGGCGATAACCGACGAGGAAGGTTGGGAAGTCTTTCCCATCGATTGCGAAATGAATTTTTCGCGGCACGCTGTTCTTGAGAAACAGCTCTTCACTTTTGTGAAACCCAGGCATGAAGGCGAAACCGTCGATCTCTACCGTTTCCGGCCAGGTGATAATGATTCGTTCACCGATGCCCAGACCCTCTGCACCTTCGCACCATGCGGTAGTAGGATCTCCGTCGAAGAGTTTGGCCGGACTGTAAGCACCGAGACTCTTTGGGGAAGCGAGTTCGGATGAGGCGCTGAACGAAGGTTCAGCAGGGGGCACCACCGCCGCTTCTTTTGCTTGGGCGTTAGGTACGAACAGCGCAGATACTATTAAGAAGCTCCATTTCGAATACTTCATTCCGACTCACTTTACTTAGTGTTAACAACTCAATTGAGACTAATGTGCGATAATAGGTTAGAGCGGCGGGATGGGACATCGGCCCATCCCGCAAAACGCCATCGCACTGTCCCATGAAATATTCGCCACCGGATCTTGCTCTTTTGTTCGGGGGGCTCGCCGCTGATTCAATGAGACGATGGGGGGTGGTCGGTAGCATTTGAATAGCGCATATTTCGCGTTGATGACCGGCGTCTGAGTAATGAAAAAATCTGGCAGCCAGCGCAAATGAGCGGGGTATTCGTTGGACAAAGTTAAATCGTGGAAGAGGCGCGGTTTATTGCCCATGCGAAATCCGCCCGATAGTGATGAGCGTGGGAGAGACGGTGTTAGTCCGTACGACACGGAAGCCGAGGTAGGGCCCCTTGTGTACCGGGAGTAAAAGAGTGGCGAGCGGCCGAAGGTCTTGCGTAAGGTCTGCTAACCCATACCCAGCTCCCGCGCCGCGACCTGGGCGCAGCCCGCTGGATCGGCGGCTATCTCGATCAACCGGCGCGCCTCCTCCAGTCATTTCCTCCGCGACCGATCCAAACCTTGCTGCTCCCGCCTCCTGGCCCATGTCTGCTAGGAGAACCTGCACCGGACCCGACCCTCCAGCGTGCTCTCCCTCCTCCTTATACAGTCGCTGACCCACTGTATAGGCCACTGCTGATTTTTTCTGCGCGGGGCTTACTTTTTTGAATTGACCTCTTTGAGCACGCGATCTTCCAGCATCGGTTCGGCCTGCCTCTTTATACATTCTCTTTCCTTCATCTAACTCTGTTTGAATCAGTCTTAGACTTTGCTTACGCGCACTCAGTAGGTGGAGGATGACGCCGCCAAACACAAGGATGAAAATAATTCCGAATAAAAGGGCGATATACGGCATAAGGGGTTCGCTGGCGGCGTCACTGGATACTGAGGAGCCGGTTTCCGCAGGGCCAGTGTCAAGCAGATAGATAAAGATCACGACAGTGCACAGCGTGCTAAAGCTGCCAACGCCGTAAAGAATAAATTTCATTTTATTATAGTCCTTCAGCGTTATAAACGCTATTCACTTTGGTTAAATAAAAATCCTATTCGATCGATCAAATACTTCGATCTCACGCGGTAAAAAAACACGGCTCAGAGGCGTTGGGCCGTTCCGCACTATATCTAATATAATATGACCATATAAATACGGTACAAACGCAGCGGGCCCCTGTTGCAAACTGGAGTGCAGTTGCCAGACCTCGATGTCCTATCGGGCCTGTTCTATCATCTATTCCTTAAAGTCTGGATTCAATTTCCTCCTCGCGAATGGATCCGCATGGTTCATTTAGAGCGGCAGAGCGCGGGGTAGCCCAGGGTCTCCATAGCGTCTTCATCGAAACGTACCACTCCATTAAACTCGGAGTTGACTGGAACTTAATAGAGCTTAACTTTGTCATAGGCTAAGTGATTGATGATTGTGGCCTTGGGTTGTAAGTGGTTGATATATTGGATGTTAAAAGATTGCTACTGGGCGCTTTGAAGGGGCAGTGCCTTTGGGCGTCGGGGTTCGAGTCCCCGCTTCGGCACCATATGAAAATTAGAGGGGACTGTAGAAGTATTACAGTCCCTTCGCCGTTTGGGGGACTGTAGACCTATTTACAGTCCTTTTTATTTAATAGCGAGTAGGTGATTGATGGGGGATGAGGGTTTTGGTGAGATTCTATAAACAGGTAGATCAAACAATCTGGGTCTTATTGGCGATATTATTCGCCTATATATCCTTAGTGCCTTTCTATTATTTTCAATCGCAAAGTCTCGATGGCCCCCCAGTGTTCTCGCTGGTTAAGTACCTTCCCTTTATCTTGGCCGGAAGCGCTTGTTTTTTGTGGTGCTTTGATATCGTCAAATATTCTAAGCCGGTTCTCCAAGCACCTATCAATCGTTTGCTGGGGTTATATCTCGTGGTCGCTTTACTCAGTCTACTCGGTGCGAATTACGCGCTGACGGGGTTGAGCAAGTGGGGGTATTACAATATTACCGGTGGCGTTTTGTGTCTACTGGTGGTTCAGTATTGCACGTCTTGGCAGGTGATTCGCCGCGCGGCATTTTTTATGGCATTGCTCTGCGGGTGTGCCGTGAGCTATACATTTTTCTACGCTATAACCGGACACGAACCGCTTTGGGATACGGTTCAGCGCACGTATAGTCCGTATCACACGCGCCACCGGGCCATGGGGCCTTTTGGCCATACGGTAGCTACCGCGACATACGCGATGTTGCTATTGCCCTTGGCGGTGTGGACCTTGTCGGTTTTACAGCGGGTGTGGCTCAAGATCGGCTGGGGGCTGGTCTGCACTCTCTTTGTGCCGGTGGTGTTGTTGACGCAGACCCGAGGCACGCAAGTGGCGACGCTTTTGTGCTGTCTGTTAATGGGACCTTGGTTGAAGAAATTGGGACCGATGTTCCGGCGGGTTGGTCGGAGCAAGTTCTATGGCGGGCTTGTTGTGGTCTCGGTGGTGGTCGGCTTAGGGGTATTATCGCAGCATGCGAAGGTTGGTAGTGTCTTGCAGCAAGTTGAGCAGCGCTGGAAGGAGGCCTTGCAAACCCGGTCGGTAACGATTCGGGGGGACGGTAAAGTCTACGAGTATGGTTCCCTATTAGAATATACCGAGCGCTTTCGCATCGCCCAGTACTATACTGTGGGCAATATTCTCGCGGAGCATCCGTTATTAGGGGTCGGTTTCGGAACATTTACCAGGGAATTCGAACGCTATAGATATAGCGAAAACTACATGGTGAGAGAATTCCCCGAACACACAACTGAAAATATGTATCTGATGTTTCTCGCCGAAACAGGGATCTTGGGGCTAATAAGCCGTCTGATTTTGATGGTTGCTATCTTCTTCGTGGTGTTACGAGCTTGGCGGCGGGCGGTAGATGGGGCGGGTAAGGATTTGCTCTGGGCTTATCTTGTGGGATATATCAGTCTGGCCGTCAACATGCTGACTTGGGATATTTTGAACGAGCCGACGATGCGCATGACGTATTGGCTGTGGACGGGTTTGGCGCTGGGGCTGGTGCGGTGCGGAGAGGGTTTAGGCGTGTCGGTGGTAGAGGCCGCGGACGATGCTGTATAGCCGCGAATCGTGCGTTACATAATTGCGGAAGGTATTTTTGGTATGGAATTCTAGGCGGTGCATAAGAAATTCAAGCGGTGCTCTGCGGCGATATTGTTCCATGTAGGATCTTAACTCATCTTTGGATTTTGCTTGACCATTATCGGCGTATTTGGTGATATAGGGGCCGAACTCGGGATATAATTTGCTCTCGCTCCATTTGCCGTGCAGTGTTGTTTTCATAAAGTTGCCAATCAGCATATCGTCAAAAATTTCGTATTCGATACAGGTCATCAGCGAATTTCTCGGTGCCTCAAACGATACGCCCCGGTGGAACTTTTCTTTGTTGAAGCTAATGTGATGATCTTGGCTCCCCACCCTGAAGTTGATAAAATCCAGAAAATCGAATAGATGGGCGATCGAGTGAAAATAATGCTCGATCTTGGCAAAATCACCTTTGTCTAGAGGGGTGCTCCAATCGTCGCCGAATTTTTCTGGAGCCTCAACGATCGACTCGATAGCGGTGACCGCTATTTCTGTAAAAGTGTCTTTGGCGCAGTCGTAGCGGATAAAGGGCGGTAGGATCTGGCATTGCTCGGATGAGAAGCCGATGTGATACTCATCGTAGGAAGTGCTGTACTCTTCGGCCCACGCCGAATCGCTGCGTTGGTTGTAGTGGTTGGAACTGAAGGGGATAAAGTGTGTGACGCCGAAGCTGTCGGCGAGATTGGCGAGGAAAGGTCCGGAAGGCAGGATGATCGGGGGCAAGAAATGGCCGTCCTCGTCATAGAAATTGGCCATATCGGCTAAGCCGCTGCCTTTGAGTAGGAAGCTGGTATCGTAACCCCGGATCGTCTTCTTGACCGATTTAGCCCAGCCTTGGTCACCTGCGTCGTTCATATTGAATAGTAGACGGCCGTTGACGTCGATGAGTAAAACGGCATCCTGGTTGTAGTCGGCGATGCAGCAAACGCGAATTCGATCCGAAAGCGCGACCCATTGTCGGTCCGGTAGGATCTTTACAATATGACCTTTTTCGCTGAGGCTGCCTTCTATCCGTCGCCCCACGTGATCGGGAAGGAGGATCGTCTTGCCAACCATCTGGTCCAGCGAGGCGGAATGCAAGTGATCCGGGTGGCCGTGGGAGAGCCAGACGAATTTGCATTCGCGAATGGCTTGCAGCTGTTCTTCTGGAATGGGGTGTTTGAGGATCCAACTGCCAAAATAAGCACTGGCCCCTAACCAAGGGTCAGTCGTCAGGACAGGGCCCTTGTCGTAGCAGATCAGCGTAGCATTGCCGATTGTATCGAAGCCAATATCCACCGGTAGTTGTCAGACCCCGAGCAAGGTTTCGCTGGCTTCGAGCAGTTCTTTGTTGTCGATCGGTTTGCCAAAAATGCAACCGGCACCTAACTCCAGTGCTTCCGGCAGGGGATCCCCTTCACTGCGCAGGGGCCCTCCCGAAATGGCGATGAACTTGGTTGCGGATTTTTCTGCTTTTAGCGTGGCGACAGCCTCAATCCCGTCTACTTCCGGCATATATATCGACAATGACGAAATCCGCGGGATCGGCGCGGAACAGCTAAATGCCTTGTCGGCCATTAAGCGCAATCGTCACTTTATAGGGGCAGTGAATCAGCAATTGCGCCAAAACCTGGGTGACGACCATTTCGTCGTCTATAACCAGGATATGTTTTTTGCAAATCGAAAGACCGCGGAATGCGATTCGCCAAATCGCGAAGACAACGGGAGACTTAGCACAGATACAACAAGGGTAATTATATACTTCTTCATCGGCAAGAGAAGATATTTCACCTGGCTAAGATACTGTATGTTATCGAGATATAAATTACATATAGCAAGATCTGATCAAACTTCAGATTCGTTTCTGGATAGGTGGAGCGGGTATTAAAAACGCCACACTTCGAGTGCTGTTTCGCCAAATATCCAGGCTCGTTCATCATCGCTCAGTGAAGAAAGATGTTCCATAGGGAAGCTCAAAGAGTGGTCGTAACCTTCGCGCGAACTGACCGGAGGCCAATCACTGCCCCACATCACCCGACTTGGGCCAAAAGCTTCGATGGCCATCTCGGCCAACGGGGGAACGTCGCTGAACGGATGCGGCAATGCACAAAATTCGCCGAAACCGGGTAGTTTGATCGAGAGGTTCGGGTGTTCGGCGAAGGCGAGGGTGCGCGCGTAGTCCTCATAGGGCGGTACGGCACTGTTGCCGACGCCGGCGAGGTGTTCGATGACAATCGAAAGATTTGGAAAAGTACGCAGCACTTCGGCGAATTCGTCGCCGAGAAGAGCGAGGGGCGTAGCCGGGGCGCTGACGACTAGGTCGAGTTCGGCGGCTGTTCTCCATTGCACAAGGGGGTCGGCGTTCTGGGCGCGCGAAGTCGCCGCAAGGCGGATACCGATAACGCCTTGTGCTGCCCAATGGCGAATCTGGGTGCCGTCGTCGTCGGGCTCGACGGCCATTGCCGAGGCGAAACGACCGGGGTGTTGTTGTAAGCACTCGACGTGGTAGCTGTTGTCGGTTTCACCGCCGTGTTGAATGAGCACGGCCTTGTCGACTTGTGCGTGTTCCATGTGGAAGAGCAAGGTTTCGACGGGTTCGTATTTGTGAATTCCCGTATGGCAGTGTGTATCGACGATTGTCATAGGATATCCCTTTCTCGGATTGCTCGGGAGCAATATAGGCTGGATGCTTTATTGCGGCAACGGCTCTTGACGCGGGGGCTTGCCCCCTTCAATATAAATGCCATGGAGTAACCGCGTGCCCCTGGTGGGGCTATGCCCAACTAGGCATAGCGCTGAGCGCTGCATTGCCGGTGACGGGTATTTGCGTCGCAGCTACACGCAATCGCTAGTGGGGCATTGTGTGCTAGTGGAGCGATCGACGCGGCGGATTTAGAGACTCGTTTTAACGATTTTGCCGAGACTGGATAGCCTATGCAAGAAACGTTGGCGTTAGTGCTGTTTGCTTGTTTCTTTGTCGGCACGCTCATCGAGATCACTCTTATGCTGGGGCGCAAACGCCAGGGGTTGGGGCTCGACCGTTTTCGTCTGGTTTTTTTCTTTATGGCTAGCTTGATGTTGGTCTGTCTGCTGCCTTTGTGGATTTTCTTCAAGTTGACGACGGCGATTTGGGTGAGTGATCTCACCGTAGTTCTGGCCAATCTCATTGGATTCGGATTGACCTATACTCGGGAGCGCCGTCAAGGCGAAGAAGGGGACGGAGATGGGGAAGACCGCAGCGTGCGGGCCTATGCCGTTTATTTTCAGGGCAAACAGTTGGGGATGGTAACGCGCGAAGGATTTGAGCAATTGCTGAGTAATGATCTGTTAAAAAAGCAGCGAACGGTCGAATTGCTCGATGACTATCAGGAGAAAGCCCGTCGCCAAGGACTGAAAGTGATGATTTACCAGAACAAGGACGGCAGCCAGCGATTAATCAAAATCGAAGGGTCGGCTTTGCGGGCTACTTAAGGGCAATCGCCTCGTCGATAAGCATGATGGGTATCTCATCCTCTATGGGGTAGAGATACGCCCCGTCTTCGCGCACTAGGCCGCCGTCGATTTTTGCTTCCACGGTCTTACCGGCCCGATTCTTAACTTCGCCGCGTTCAATGCGATCATTCAGTGCGGCGAGCATTTCCGGCTCGGCTAGGTGGACCGGTTCTTTGGTTTCGGGACAGGCGAGTATATCTAATAATTCCTTATCAATCATTATTGGCCTCCATTATACCCAAAAATAGATCGGTATTTCTCTGCCGACAAGTGGTTCGGTAAAACGAGATGGGAAAATTATGTCTATGGGGAGACATTTTTTCCTTTTCCAGCGTTGGGCGATGGGTTTCGAATCGCAACTATGCATTTGTTAAATGTCCTATAAGACAATGTTTTAATTTGATTTAAATCGTATATTAATTTCCCATTATTTGATTCAAATCGCTTGCGGCCCAATCCTTGCTTTAGTTGTCCCTGAAACTGGGGAAATGGCCCCGGACCATTGCTGGATAAAGATGGGGAGGATCATCATGGAGAGAACTGACCTGCAAGTTGGAACCCGCAACGAACGCTTGGCTTATATTGTCGAGCGCTGCCTGGAGAGCCAGGCAGCCTATAAGCTCTTTGATATGCTGGCTGCGATATCCGATTTGGACAAGGACGCCAAAGTTGAATATATGGAATTGGTCAAGGATTCAGGGGCGTATTCGGAGGAAGAGATCAGCGCGATTGAGCGTTTGATCATCAGTGGGACGGCCCGCTATTTCAAACAGGTAATTGACCAGGTGCGCGAAGAGCATGTCCAGCGTGAGATTGATGATATGCTGGTTTAGAGCAATGCTGCGGCGTGGGTTAATACTTTGTTGATGGCCGAAGCGATATCCCGCATATCGTCGGCAGTACCCAAGAGCATATTTTGCGTGAGCCAGACGGCTTCGCGAACACAGGCGTGCTCGGTAACTGGGCATGAAACGCCGCTGTAGTCGGGGCGCCCTTGGAAATAGGGGCTGCTCAGGGGTGAGTCGATAAAATGGGTCGTAAAAGCGGCTTCGCGGTATAGCGGGCGATAACCGGAGGAACAGGGAATGCCCTCGGCGGAAAGCGCTTCGATAAATCGATCCCGCGTGAGACCTGTTGACTCGGCCTGGTAGCGAAAAATATAGAGGTGATGTGCGTGGGTGGTAGTGCGCTCGTCTTCGCCCATGGGGGCGATGCCTTCGATCTGGTGCAATAGGGAGGTTAGCAGAGCGGAGTTTTCCGTCCGTCGGGCCGTCTGCGCTTCAAGGCGTTCGAGTTGGTGCAGGAGCAATGCAGCGTGAAATTCGGATATGCGATAGTTGGAGCCGATTAATGGGTGCTCGTACCAGGCGCCTGTACGAGATCGGCCGCAATTGTGTACGGACCATGCGCGCTCGGCGAGTACTTCGTCATCGGTCGTGATAAAACCGCCCTCGCCGGCACATAGATTTTTGCTGGCCTGAAAGCTAAAGGTGCCCAGGTGACCAATGGCCCCGACGCGCCGCCCTTTCCAGGCGGCGGCGTGGGCTTGGGCGGCGTCTTCTATCAGATGGATCTGGTGGTCGGCAGCCAATGCATTGAGGGCATCGAGGTCACACGGACATCCGCCGATATGCACACCAATAATGGCCAGCGTTTTTTCAGTTATGGCGTTAGCGACGGATTGCGGGGCAATATTGTAGGTGTCGGGATCGATATCGGCGAAGATTGGGATGCCGCCGGAGGCGACGACTGCGCTGGCGGTGGCTATAAAAGTATAAGCTGGGACAATTACTTCGTCGCCGGGGCGGATGCCGATGGCGCTGAGGGCGACTTGCAGCGCGGTAGTACCGTTGCTGGTCGCGATGCCGAACTTGGCCTCTTGGAAGGCTGCGAAGTCCCGCTCAAAACGCTCAGTGTGTTCGGCGAGGAACCAGCGGTCTGAATGCAGGACGGCAAGCAGGGCTTCTTCCTCACCGTGGCCGTATATGGGCCAGGAGGGGAAGGGGGAATTGCGAAGGGGGGAACCCCCATTGAGAGCAAGCATCGAAAATGCTTATCTCAGATGGAGATTCCGGCTTCTTTCAAGAATTGCGATACACCCTTTTTGTTGAGGGTGCGTAGGGCGCGGGTGGTGAGACGCAGAGTGACCGTGCGATTTTCTTCGGGAATGAAAATACGCTTTTTGATCAGGTTGGGTTGCTGAACGCGCTTGGTTTTACGCTGAGAGTGGCTGACACTATTGCCGGTCAGACCTCTTACACCAGTGAGACTGCACTTTCTGGCCATGAAAACACCTCCATTAGAAGACCCGAAAAGATAGAGGCGACAAGTAGATAAGTCAAGGGACGAGCTTGACAAAAGAGAGGCTGGGAGCCACCTTAAAAGTGTCGGTTGAGGCCGTACACCCATCTGCTCTAACGAGATCGACCCTCTCTTTAAAACCTTATGAATTTAATTAAAATTGGTTTATGTGCGCTGGCCCTCTTGTGTGCGGTCAGCGCGTCTGCGGAATTGCGTGTCCTCGAAAAAGGGCCGAAGCGCCTGCGCTTGCTTTATGAGCCCAATGGGCCGGCGCTCGAACGCGGGCGCGGCGTCTTGGTGGCTTTGCCGCCCGACGGCGATATTCGTCTGGAGATTATCGAAGCCCGGGTTGCGCGCAAAGATCGCGCAGGCGAAAAGATTGAGCCCGTGGCAGGTCCCGCGTTTCTCGGCCGCCAGGGTATGGTGCGGCATCAGCGCGTCGCCGAATTGGCTTTTGCCCCTCATGTCGCTAAGGATGGGGCGCGCACGTTATACGACCGGGTAGTGGTTGACGTGCATATCAGCGGCGGGGCGGGCCATGTGGTCGCCGACCCGTGGGGTGATGATTTTTATAGCCAGGTGCTGATCAATCCCGAACAGGCCAGGACTTGGCGGGTGCCCCCTAAGCGGCGAGCAGCACGTAAAACGGCGTTGCAAGAAGGAACCTGGTTGCGGGTTCTTGTGACGGAAGAAGGCATGCATCGGATTACGGGAGCAGAGTTAGAAGAAGCGGGTTTGGCGCTTAGTGATGTCGATCCTGCAACTTTACGTCTACACTACGGTGGTGGCGAGGCGTTGATCCTAGGTCGGATAGATCCGCCTCAGACATTGGCGGAAGTCGGAGTGCTTGTCGAAGACGGTGGCGACGGACGCTTCGATCCGGACGATTTTGTCCTGTTCTGGGCCGAGCCGGTCAATCGTTGGGCATACAATCGATCCAGCCGGTCTTTTCAATATAAACGCAACCTTTACACGCGCGAGAATACCTACTGGTTGGGTTTTGGTGGGGATGAGGGGATGAGGCCGGCTTTACGGGATGGCGCCTTGCAGGCGTCCGAGCCGCATCGGCCTATGAGCTACAGGGTGCGAGTCCACGAGGAAGCAGAGCAGTTTATCCTGGCACAAACGTTCGGCATCAAATCTGGTTATAACTGGTACTGGGAGGATTTTCGCGGCAATGCGCGCAATTTCCCCTTAGTGGTACGACAGGCCGTAGACGAGCCGGTGCATATTCGCATGGGTTTTTACGGCGTCGCGAAATCGCAGCCGAGTTTTGGCATTCGCTGGAATAATGAAGCGGTCGGCGCCTTGCATTTTGAGGCCAGTAGGGCCGTCGAATTCGCGGATACTACGGTATCGGGAGCGCAGGAAGGGCTCAATCAGTTAGGGCTTTTCCATACCAATAACGACCCAGCCCGCTTTGATTGGTACGAGCTGGAATACAGTCGGGAATTTGTCGCCGAGCGCGGTGAACTGGTTTACAGTTATCCGTTGGCGGTGGGCACCACAGAGTTTCGGCTTTCCGGTTTCGCCGATGAAGTGCCGCGCGTTTTCGAGGTATCGCAGAATTTGGTTGAGATCGTCGATTTTACATATGACGAACAGGCGGGAACCGTCGCCTTCCAAGACCAATTCTCCAGCGTGCCGCGGCAATATGCGATTGGTGGCCCGAAGACTTGGAAGCGGCCTTCCCGAATTGAACGCGATGTGGCCGGCAATCTGCTCGCGGAGGGGGCAGGAGCCGATTGGGTCGCGATTTACCATGGTGATTTCCGCGATGCCGCTGAGCGTCTGGCCCGGTGGCGGGGCGAGGACGACCGATTTGGAACGCCGATGCGGACGATGGCCATCGACGTGGCGGATATCTACGATGAATTTTCTGGCGGTCTTCTGGACCCTGCGGCGATTCGCAATTTTCTCGCGTACGCCGCCGAGAACTGGGATCCGATGCCGATGTTTGTGACCTTTGTCGGCGATGGTTCATACGACTACAAGAACAATTCGGGTACCAGTTCCGGGAATTGGATACCCCCTCTTCAGGATGGCGACAGCACCTATGACGAATGGTATGTGCGGGTGGTGGGCAACGACAAATTACCAGATATGGCGATCGGTCGGCTCACGGTGCAAACTGCAGCAGAGGCCGAAGCGCTCGTAGACAAAATCATCGCATATGACCGCGAGCCGGAAACCGGTCCCTGGCAAAGCCGGGTCCTGATCGTCTCGGATGACCTTGCCAATCCTGATCACCCGTACGACGTCGAGGGGTATTTTATAATCGACAGCGAATTTTTGGCCCAACGATTGATGCCGCAAGAGCTGGATCTGACCAAGCTCTATATCGCCCAGTTCCCGCTCGAGGGACGGACCAAGCCGCGGGCCAGGGACGAGTTTATCCGGCTCTTCAACCACGGGGCCCTGATCATAACCTATTTGGGGCACGGCAATCCGACAGTGTTAGCCCACGAGAGCATGTTCCTTATCTCCCGCGATCTAAGTGCAATTAAGAATGGTGGCCGCTTACCCTTCTTCTATACGGCGGCAAGCCAGGTGGGGGTTTTTGATGACCCGGTGCGCATCTCGATGCCGGAAGCGTTGTTAAAGAAGACCAATGGAGGCGTGATCGGGATGATTTCGGCCACCCGGGTCGGCTTCCACAACAGCAATATTGTCCTGGCGAATCAATTCCACGAGCAAATGTATCGCAGCGAGCGGCAGCACGTGCCGGTCGGGTTGGCGCTGATGGAGGCTAAACAGTTGGTATTGCCGCTGTTCAATTCCACGGACCTGGCTTTTCGCAATATGCAGCGCTACTCCCTTTTCGGTGATCCGGCGACGCGTCTTGCTGTGCCGCTTTTCCAGGTGCAATTGTCTGTTGATGACTCGCTCAACGCCCTTGGGGAGGTTGCGGTCACAGGCCAGGTCCTCGATCCCGCCGGTGTCCCGGTTACTGACTATCAGGGGCAGGTGTGGTTGCAGGCCTTTGACTCGAGTGAGAAGAGTCGTCTTGATGGGTTCAACTACCGCCAGGTCGGATCCCATATCTTTCGCGGTCGTTTTCCGGTAGTCGATGGTCGTTTCAACGCGGAATTTCGTGTGCCCAAAGATATCACGTATGGCGGCGACGACGGTCGTATCAGTGGTTATGCCTGGAGCGGTGAGCGCCCTTCGGCCTTTGGCTCAGTGCGCGGCTTGGTGTTGTCGGGCACGGCGGCAGGTGTTGAAACGGATTTGGTAGGGCCGGAAATCACCCTGCGTTTCGAGGGGGCTGACGGCAACTCGATTCCGCGCCAGACGGTGTTACAGGCGACGATTACGGATCCCAGCGGCATCAATATTACCGGCGAAACAGGCCATGAAATCGAACTGGTGATAGACGGCGAGTTGTTCGTCTTGACCGACTTTTATAGCGTGCAGGGGGACTATCGGCAGGGGAACATTGAATTTCCCCTGCCCGAACTGGAACCCGGAGAGCACGAGGTTCGTCTGAAGGTCTGGGATAACTTCAACAATTCGTCTCGGACCACTATTAAGGTCAAGGTGCGGCAAGGGGCCGGCACGGGTATTGAGAATGTCCTGTTTTTCCCCAACCCGATGCGGGATGCTGGTGGTCATTTTACCTATGACCTTAAAGAAGAGGCTAGTGCGGTACAGATTGAGGTCTTTTCGCTGTCTGGTCGCTTGGTTGATGAATTGGCAGGGGAAATTCGCGAGGGGTATAATCAAGTGGCGTGGATTCCAGGAGCGGATTTGGCCAACGGTACGTATCTTTATAAAATAACCGCGGAACGGAAAAACGGTTCCACCGGTGGACGGACCGCCGTCCTGCAGGTCGTCAAATGAATGTTGTGAGAGGAGTGCCTTTGTAGCAGTGAGAACGCCTTAGTATTGATGCGCTAGGCAGCCGGTTTGTAGACTGCAAACAGCTTTACATATTTTCTCCAGATTTGAGGAGGACTCCGCCATGAAGAAACTGACGAACTTGACGATGCTCGGTCTTTGTCTGGGTTTGTTGCCCACTGGGGCTCAAGCCACGCCAGAGAGCCGTGCTGCTGTGCTCTTTCTACTGATTGAGCCAGGGGCGCGAGCCATCGCTATGGGCGAATCCTATGTCGCCATCGCCGACGATGCCACAGCCAGCTATTTTAATCCGGCGGCCCTAGCCGGACAGACCAACAAAAAGCTCAATTTTACCCACAGTAAATGGTTGCCTGGCCTGGCCGACGATTTGTCGTACGAGTTTTTAGCTTATTCGGCGCCCGTCGAAGGATGGGGGAATATCGGTCTCAATGTCTCGCTATTAAATCTCGGCGAACAAATTCGCACTGACGAACGCGGCAATACCCAGGGGACCTTTCGCAGCTACGACGTTGCGCTATCGGCGGCCTATGGGGCGGAGATCGGTGAAAATATGTCGGCGGGCATTGGTCTGAAGTTTATTCGCAGCAATTTGGCTGACCAAGGAGCCGGCATTGAACGCGGCAAGGGCGTGGGCAATAGCTTTGCCGCTGATCTAGGGTTTTTGTGGGCCGTCACGCCGACTGTTAATTTTGGCGCCGCGTTGCGCAATCTTGGCCCGAAGATCGCCTATATCGATGCCAGCCAGGCCGATCCGCTGCCGCAACATATCGTTTTGGGCATCGCCTACGATCTGATGGATACGCAATATCACGACGTGCTGTTTTCCTTTGACCTCTACAAGCCTTTGATCGCCGATGATTCCTTTGCCAGTAATTTGCTCAAGGCATGGACCGACGAGGGCTTGAGCAACGAGTTAAAGGAGATGGATCTGCATTTTGGCGGCGAGTACAAATACGGGCTCTCCGCACGCCAGGATGAGGCTTTTTTCGCGTTGCGCGCCGGCTATTCTTGGGACAGCGATGGCGAATTGAAGACCCCGACCTTCGGCGTCGGTTTGAAATACAATCGCTTCCAGATCGATGTAGCGTATATCACCGGCGAAGACACGCCACAGCAAGACAATACGCGTTTCTCGCTGAATCTCATTTTCTAAATTGGACCATCTATCTCGCCGCAAGTGGGTGCGTGGATGTCGCATCGGCGTCTCCGCACTCGCTAATGGCCATTCTGTGATTCTACCTATTTGATCCTACTAATTCTCTGTCTCCTTTCGCTTTCTGGCGCAGTTGTCCACGCCCAGGAATGGCGCGTTCTTGCCTTGCGGGTCGACTTTCCGCTCGAAAGTCCCGACGAGGGCACGACCACCGGTGTCGGCGCCTTTGACCTGCGTTTCGCCGAGGACGCCGGCGATGATTATATGCCGCCCTATGACTTACCGCCGCATGATCGCGCCTATTTCGCACGGCACTTGACGGCTTTGGCGCGATATTATCAGACGGTTTCGGACGGCCGGGTAGTTATCGAATCTGAAGTGTTCCCCCGCGTTGAGCGATTGGCCTATAGGCTGCCGCAAAGCATGCTGCACTACGGCAATGGTCGCACGACCGAAGAGATCGGCGCAAAGTGGATTGAGTTGTTACGCGATGCCATTGAAATGGCTTTGGCCGATCCGGATGGTCCACAATTATCCGATTTTAACAGCTTCCTGGTATTTCACGCCGGAGTCGGTCACGAGACCGGTGAACTCAATGATATCCGCTCGGTCTTTCTCGAAAAAAGCGATTTTGATCGTTTTAATGGAGGGCCGTTGGTTTTGGATGGCGTCGAGGTCGGGGAGGCCTGGATTTTGCCGGAATCGCCGAGCCTTAATGGTCGGGCGGGTCTTAATGGCCTTATGGCCAAGTTCTTCGGCAATCAGTTAGGGCTTCCGGGGCTTTCGAATTTTGCCGACGGTCTGCCTGCGGTCGGCGGGTGGAGTCTGATGGATGTCGGCGCCAATGCGCTGGGCTTCGTGCTGGCCGACAGTTTGGAACCGGTCATTGGTTTTACCGCCCCACATCCTATCGCCTGGAGCAAAGCGCGTCTTGGATGGATCGAGCCGCTTGTGGTGCGTCGCGATACAGTCGTCTCACTGTTGGCGACCGATCGCGCTGGCGATTTGCCAAAAGCCTTGCGCGTGCCGATCGACGTCGACGAATATTTCCTGCTGGAGAATCGCCAACAGCGCGGTCGGCGCGGTGCGCCCGAGGGCCAGGTTGTGCGCGGAGTTGATCAAGACGAGGTGTTGTGGCTCGAGGAGGGAGAGATCGAGTTGGAACAGGGTGTGTGGACGGGGGTGGAGGACTACGATGCCTTTATTCCAGGTTCGGGGGTGCTTATTTGGCATATTGACGACGGGGTCATTGAAGCGCATGCGGCCGACGGGGCGATCAATAATCGCCCGGAGCGACAGGGGATTGCCTTGGAGGAGGCCGATGGTTATCGCGACATCGGCAATCCGGTTTTTGAGCGTTTGCGACAGATTGAAGGCTCGCCCGATGATCCGTTCTTTGTCGGCGGACAAACGCTTTTCGGTCCGGGGACCCGACCCGATACGCGCAGTAATCGCGGTTGGGATACGGGCATTGAGATTGAGGTCCTTTCTGATTTGGGCGATACGATGCAGGTGGCGATCCGCTTTGCGCATTCGCGGCCGGGCTGGCCGCTGGCATTGGCCGGGGATGGCCTTCTGCAGGCGGCCGATCTGGACGGCGACGGGGCGGACGAATTGCTTTTTGAAGCGGATGCCGGGATAGGTTATGCCGATGCAGCGGGGATAGCCGAGTGGAGGCTCGCGGCGAGCCGGTTGCTGGCCGTCGGCGACGGTGACGGCGACGGCCTCGCGGAGATTTTCTCCCTGGGCGACGAAGTGGCCGCTTGGCCGTTGCACGCGGATGAACCGCTGTGGTCTACGGATTTGGCTTGGACGCCCCAGGACGCGCTCTTCGACGCCAACAAGCGGCTCGGCGAGGGAGTCCACGGTCCCGCCTTGTTGTTGGCGGGCCCGGAACAGCTAAATACTTTTATCGCCGATACCGGCGCGTTGTGGGACCAGTCTTCGCCGACGGGTTTTCTCGCCAGCATGAAAGTGCAGGACGGGGGCTCCGTAGAGGATGTCTTCGTTGCCTCGGCCGATGCATCTTTTAGCCCGCTTGACGGGCCCGGCTTATTGCCGCCAGCAGTGGGCGATCTCAACGGCGACGGTATGCTGCACGCGGAAGTTGTCCTGGCCGACAGTGGCGGGGCTGTGATTGTGCATCTTGCCGGTGAACCGATTGAGTTGGGTGATTCGCTGGCATCCGCGCCCGTTTTGGGCGACCTGGACGGCGACGGGACTTTGGAGATCATCTTTCTTGCACGCAATGGTATGATACACGCGCTACGCGCCGATGGGGTACGCCATGCCGATTTCCCGTTTGAGATACCTCGTTTTGCGGAAGTTGGCGATCTGCATTTCGAAGCAATACTTTTCGATATCGACGCCGATGGCAAGCAGGAGATTTTTGCAGCGGGGCGCAGCGGAATATTTGGCATTGACGATGATGGCAAATTACTGCCGGGTTTCCCGCTGCTGACAGCTTCCCCACCGACGGCGTCTCCTGTCGCATTCGATATAAACGGCGACGGTCGTTTGGAACTGGCGGCCCTCGACGGAGAAGCGCTCTATGTCTGGGATCCGCAGCGGGTGATGGCTGGTTATACGGGCAGCAGCGCCCACTGGCCCCAAGCCCGGGCTGATGCGGCTGGCACACGGGCGGTAAGCGTCGCCGTAGAACCGACGGTGGAGCCCGAGCGTGCGCTGTTGCCGCAAGCCCAAGTCTACTGTTATCCGAACCCCGTTGGCGTCGGTGAAGAAGCGCATATGCGTTTCGCACTTAGCGAAGCTGCCTTCGTCGAACTCGACGTGTTCGACGTGTTGGGGGCGCGAGTTGGCAGGGGGCATATGAATTCGTTTGCAGTGGGTGCACATGAGATCGCCTGGTCGGTCGACGACTATCAAAACGGGCTCTATATCTGCCGCCTGCAGGCGCGCAGCACGGGGGGGCAGCGAGCGGAAGTGATGGTGAAGATGGCGGTGAGCCGATGAGTAGACTGACTTTGATGCTAGGGCTGTTGTTGGGGGCTGGCTGGGGGGGACCTGCTGCTGCGCAGAATCATCCTGAGCTCGATTGGCAGGTGGTCGAGACGGAACATTTCCGCATCCTCTACCATCAGGGCTTGGAAGGGGCGGCCGCGCGGACGGCGCAAATCGCCGAGGCCGCTTATGATCCCATCACCAAGCTCTATGGCTATCATCCGGATGATCGGGTGCGGATCGTGCTCAAGGACTATGACGATTACGCCAATGGCGCCGCATTTTTCTATCACGACACGATCGAGATTTGGACCACTGCGCTCGATCACGACTTCGATTTGCGCGGGACTTCCGACTGGTTACGCAATGTCATAACCCACGAGTTCACGCATATTATTTCATTGGGCACCGCACGCAAAGGATCGCAGCGGGTGCCGGCGCTTTATCTGCAGTATTTCGGATATCAGCGCGAGGAAAATCGCCCCGATATCCTGATCGGTTATCCCGACGCCATCGCCTCCTATCCGATAATGAGTACGGTGGTGCCGATGTGGCTGGCTGAGGGAGCGGCGCAGTATATGGCCGAAGGCGCGCACCAAGACCGTTGGGATGCCAATCGCGATATGGTGCTGCGTGCACAAGTGCTTGCCGGCGAACAGTTACCCTTCGACCAGATGGGCATTTTCGGCAAACACGGTTTTGGCAACGAATACGTCTACGATCACGGCTACGGTTTGGTGCGCTATATTGCCGAGACCTATGGCGAACAGAAAATCGCCGAGCTGTATCGAGCGGCGTCTGCCTGGCGTTCGCTCGAAATCGATGGCGCGTTCGATAAGGTCCTTGGCAAGAGCGTCGACGAACTATACGACGAGTGGGTTGTGTCGATGCGGGCTGGCTATGAGGCACAAGTGGCGAGTTTGGGCGAGTTGAATGAAGGTGAATTGGTGAGCGATCTTGGCTTCTCGAATTTGCGACCCCAACTCTCGCCCGACGGTAAGAAGCTGGCCTATCTTTCGACGAGGAAACGCCAATACGGCCCGCATATGCTGGTCGTGCGCGACCTCGAGACGGAAGAAGACGAGGTCGTGGCCTTTCCGGTGGCGGCTTCGACAGTGGATTGGTCCGCCGACGGACAGAAATTGCTTTTTTCGCGCATAGACCGGGCGGATAAATACGGTTCGCGGCAGGCGGATATTTACGAATACGATTTCACGGTCGACGAGCCGGGTTTCTTGCACGATATGATCTGGGCCCTACCGGCCATGGTCGCCGCTACTGCCCCCGAGACACCGCGCATTAAACAGCTGACGCACGGGCTGCGCGCGCTCTATCCTACCTATTCACCCGACGGTGAATGGATCGCCTTCGTCAAGAACAAAGGGAGCAACAACAATCTGGGGATGATGCGGGCCGATGGTTCGGATCTGCGCTATCTCACTGATTTTCAGGATGGGACGCAAGTTTATACGCCGCGTTTTTCGCCTGATGGAAAACGATTGGTTTTTTCTATTTCGCGACAGGGGCAGCGAGATATTGCTATGGTTGACTTGGTCGGCGTTGCTGTGCAAGCAGGCAATCGAGTAACTGCTGCCGAGCCGAAAGCATCAGTTGTACAGGAAGGACTGGCTTCTGAGGGGACTGAGGTTTTGGCTGCGGAAAAAGTCTCGTTGTTGGGATCGAGTTTTAAGGGGGTAATCGCGACGCCTGGCACCGACCGCGATCCGGTTTGGAGCGCCGATGGTAAGCAAGTCGTCTTCAGCTCTGATTATAGCGGAATCTTCAACGTCTACGCCCTGGACTTAGGGACGCAAACGCTGCGGCAAATTACCAATGTAATCGGTGGGGCCTTTAATCCAACCGTCGGTTCGACTGGAGAGATCTTCTTTGCCTCTTACACTGCTAAGGGCTTCGAGATCCGCCATTTATCTGGTGAAGGAGTGTCGATTAATGTTGAAGGGCAGAGGTCGCCTCGGTGGGTTGAGCAAAAAAACGCCGCGCCCGCTAAATCTGGGTGGGTGTTAACTGCACCGGAGCCGTTGGCCAGTAGCGCCCCTGCTCCCGTTCTGCAAAAACAGGCGGAGCCCTATGGTATCGACTTCCTCAAGACTTCGCTCTTGCCGCGGCTCTCCATGGACGAAGGCCATTTTAAACCGGGTGTCTATGTCTCTTCGAGTGACGTGCTCAATCGGCAGAATATTTTTGCTGGGGCGGCGATCGCACCGGCGAATGGAGATCGCGATCTCTTCGCCATGTACGAATACCGGGGTTTCCGTCCGACATTCTTCCTCGAAGTGTTCAACCAAAGCCGGCACTCGGCCCGTGGCGACAGTACAGATGCGCGCGACCTGATCGTCAACGGGGTCAATTTTAATCTCAACCAGATCAGCGTCGGTGGTCGCGGTCGTTTGGGACGCTATGGCCGTTTGGCGGCTTCGTTTACTTACGATCGCTACGACGCCAGTGTCGAGAGTGACGCCTTTAGGCCGCGTCGCGACGGGCAGGTCGGCTTTGAACGCATTGAGCAGAAACCCTTCGGCTATACCTATCTCAATGGTTTCGGCTTGGGGCTGACCTATCGTATGGATTTGATCGCCCGGCGACGCGATCGCGAGATCAACCCGTTGGGGCGGCAGATCTATTTCCGCTACGATCGCATGTTTAATTATTTTATTGAGGGATTTAACGAGAGCGCGAGTTTTATTGACGAGCAGTATCTCAATCTTTTTTATAATCAGGTTACTCTCGATTGGAACGAATATATCGGCCTTCCCTGGAACACGCGATTGGGCATGCGTTTTTACGGAGGGTGGATCGATAGTGATAAGGTCGACGATAAGGAGCAAGTCAACGATTTCTTTGATTACCATCTCGGTGGGCTGAATTTTATGAAGGGGTATACCTTCTACAGCATCGAGGGCCGCAAGGCGATGATGGGCACGGCGACCTTGCGCTTGCCGTTGTTGCCGCGGATCGGCAAGCGCTTTATGCATTTGTATTTCGACAAGGTTTACGGGGCGGTTTACGGCGATATCGGCAAGGCCTGGGACGGGGAGATCAGCGATCCGGACGAGTTTTATGGGCGCGAAGGTCCCTTGCGTTCGCTGGGCGGGCAGTTGCGGTTCGATATGGTTTCTTATTACAGTTTGCCGACGCGGGTGCAGATGGATTGGGCTTATGGGGTGGATGAGGTGGAGGAGCGCAGTCCGTGGAAGTTTTATTTTACGGTATTATTTGGTTATTTGTAGGAATCTGAAGTTGTAGGGTGGCCTGGGGAGGACGGCGTCTGGAAGATCCCAGACGCTCATTCTCGCAGGCCGTTCTTGGCGTGCTCCGAGGGAGTTTTGCCGATTTTGCTGTCCTGTGAAATTGGCAAAATAATCCGCTCTGGGATCTCCCCAGACACCTTGTTAGCATGCTATTGGTAGCAGTTGAATCCATCGGTTTTTGTTGGAGGAAATAAGAAGATGGTGAGATTAGGGGTAGCAGTAGTTTTTTCGATAATGGTCGCTACGTCTATCGGTGCTGAGCAGTTGCCGAGTATTCTTAGTGCGGAGGGGCAAGATTTTTTGATGGGGTTGGGGCGGATGGCGGCGGATGACGGTCCTGTGGTTGCGCCTGAGCTGCCGATGGAAACTCCAATGGAAGCGCCTAGCAGTGGTGGCAAAGAGGTGAAGTCGACTCGGCGAGCTTTTCTCTATTCGGTATTGGTGCCGGGCTTGGGAGAGTGGTATGCGGGGGCGAAGACGCGGGGGTTGGTTTTCTTTGGCATCGAGGCGGTGACGTTAGGGGTGTGGTCGAGTTGGAAAGGGAAGGGTAATGACGTCGAAGACGAGTTTCGCGCGGTGGCCGACGAAAAATGGGATCCGCTCAATTACTTGGCTTGGCGCGGTTCGACGATTTCGCGGAATTCATCGATAACTCATGCGTTGCCTTGCTCCAGCTATGTGGATGTCTATTTGGAAACGGGCAATTTCAAAGGTTGCGACGTCGCCGAAATCCAGCAGTACTACGAACTGGTCGGCAAATACGACCAGTTTGCGGCCGGCTGGACCGATATAGTTCGGGTCGAAACGGGGAATCCTGCTCAGCCGACTGAGGTTGATTCGGTCGAGAATTTTTTGTCGGAGCAGCGACTGACCTATGAGATCCGGCGCGACGACAGCAATAAATATTTAAAACGAGCGTCGACATTAAGCGGGTTGATACTGATCAACCACGTCATCAGCGCGATCGATGCGGCACGGGTCGCCCGGGCGCGTTCTGAGGGCGTCGACGAGGCCGCGCTTGCGCGGCGGACGCGCATGGCTGTCGTAATGCAGCCTTGGCAGCGACGGCAGGTGCCGATGCTTATGGCCTATAAGCCCTTCGATTGAAGCAATGTTAAGATTCACAATACTCATTCTGCTGCTATTATTGCCCGTGGCTGCCTCGGCGAGCAAATCCCAAGGTGCGTTTTGGCGTTCACTGCTTATACCGGGTTGGGGGCAGCGTTACGCGGCGGGTCAAGGCGGACGTTTTTTTGCCGCTGAATTGGCTCTTTGGGGTGGTTATTTCGGCTTTGAGCGGCTCGGCGATATTCGCCGTGAGCAATACCGGGCCTATGCCGCGGAGAAGGCCGGGGCGCGGCCGGCGGGCAAGGGGGGGGAGTATTTCGACGACCTTGGTTTTTATCAGAGCCGACTGCAGCACAATCAGTTTTCCCGCTATGAGGACGGCCCAAATGCGAAGGTGTACCCGCTGGACCGTGATTCCTTTTGGGAATGGGACGGGGACACTTCGCGTGAACGCTATCGCAGCTTGCGCAATTCGAGTACCACAGCCGGGCGGCAGGCGGTCTTTATGACCGGGTTGCTGGTGGTTAACCACCTTGTTTCGGCGGTGCATGCAGCTCGGACAGCTGGTGGTGCGGGCGATATGCGAACTACCCTGGTGCCTATTTTTACTCCCGGGCGCTTTAGGGCGTCACTATCGATAGTGCGGCGTTTCTGATGAATTGGCTCTGGATCGTATGCCTGTTGCCGTTGGCGGTTTTTGCTGAAGAGCGGATTTGCGGCACCCGCTGGTTGCAGGAACATCGCGACGAATTTCCGGCGCCTGCGGCTAAGGCGCTTGATGTAGTACAGGAAACGGGGCCGATTGAAGTGGGGACGCAGCGCGCTTTTTTGGTTCCCACCGATCCTCTGCTCAATTTGGCTACCTGCCGCTTTAAGGGCGAGCACTGTTATATCTTTGTCGAAGAAAGCCAGTGGGATGTCATCGTCGCGCAACCCGATGTCGACCAGCTTGGGGCGCTTTTCGAGGAGCAGACCCCGGCTGATGCCGATCGCGGAGTCTACGACATGGCAGTTGAAGCCTTCGGGGAGGCGGCCGACGAAGATGGGGATCCCCGCGTTTTTATCTTGCTGCTCGATATTCCCGACGATCGGGTGGTAGGGTATTTCGACCGATCGGTTTATGGGCATGTGCAAGAGGAATTGAGGCGCGATACGATTTATCTCGACGCGCGCAAGCTAGTTTTTCAAGCCTATCTCGGTCGTGGGACGCTGGCGCACGAGTTTCAGCACTTGATCCACTGGGGACACGACCCGGATGAAGAAGCCTGGATCGACGAAGGGCTTTCCGGTCATGCCGAGACCCTGACCGGTTTTCCCGAGACGGACCGGAGCATGGTGCCGAGTTTTCTCGACGACACCAGTCGCAACCTGACCTCTTGGCCTTTTGTAGCGGGACCGGAAAGTTATGGCAAGACCTATCTTTTTGCGTCATTTCTTGCCGAGCGCTACGGCGCAGGGTTGATTCGCCAAATCGTGGCCGAGCCGCGCAATGGGATATTCGGTGTCGATGAAGCGTTTAAAAGCGAGGATTGGGTGCAGGACTACGCCGGGGCCTGGGCTTTGTGGATCGCCGCGAACTATGCTGCCGATGATCCCGTGTTTGGTTATGGGGCGCTTAATGGACGCAGGGCTTTCGCTTTTTCCGCGCCGGAAGTGCCCTTTAGTCCAATGGGCGGGACAGTAGCCAACCAATGGGGCACGACCAATGTGATTCTTCGCTCGGCGGGTGATATCGAGGTTGATTTTGCCGGGGAAGCTGATGGGCGTTATGCAGTCTGGGTTTATGCGATGCGGGATAACCGGGGTGAGATGGTGCAAATGGAACTCGGCGCCGACAATAGGGGGCGGGTCGCGTCGGTGCAAGTCGACAGCGTTGCGGTAATCATAGGTCGTGCGTCGCGGGTGGGTGAGAGCTTTACCCTTGCAGCCCGCCGTTTTATTCCGACCGCTGTGGCGGGGAGTCTCGGTGGGAAAGTGGCCGAGGTCGACGCCTTTGACCCGGTGTATCCCAATCCATTCAATAGTGCGGTCGTTCTGCCTTTTCGCCTGAGCCGCGATAGTCGAGTTGAGTTGGCGATTTATAACGCGCTGGGGCAACGCGAAGCGCTCTTGTTGCAAGGGCGTCTCGGAGCGGGTGAGCACAGGGTGCGTTGGGAAGGTGCTAGTGCGGCTAGCGGCAATTATCTAGCGGTGCTGAACGTAGATGGCAAAATGCGTATGCGGCAGTTGGCATTGATAAAATAAAATATAAAATGCGATATGCGTATGATCTCAGGCTTTGGAAATGCTGAGATCGAGTATCTTGCTTTAGTGGACTTAAAAAGATGTTAGACAAAAAGGACGTGCTACGGCGCGTCTTTTTTATTTGCTGGATGGTTCCGCACTGATATTGTCGATCAAGCGGACATTGGCAAGGCGTACCGCGAGGGCGATTACGACGGGCCCAGCGATCTGTGAGAGATCTTCGAGTGTGTCGGGGTGTACGATCGATATATATTCGATGTCGCCGCCGACTTCTTTTTCGATATGACGGCGCATTTCGCCGATGATGCGTTGCGTATCTGGTTCACCGCGTTCTATATATCGTTTGGCTATCTCAAGGGCTTGGTAAAGGGCGGGAACGCGCCGCCGTTCGTCTTCGGTGAGATTGACGTTGCGAGAGCTCATCGCCAGGCCGTCGGCTTCGCGCATGGTAGGTGCGATTTCGATGCGCAGGTCGAGGTTCAAATCACGGACCAGTCGTCGAATGACGGCGGATTGCTGGTAGTCTTTTTGGCCGAAGACCGCCAAGTGCGGTTTGGTGGCGGTAAATAGTTTGCTGACGACGGTGGTCACTCCGCGGAAATGGCCGGGCCGGATGGCGCCGCAAAGTCCGTCGGTGAGTTGTGTGACTTCGACCGTGGTTGAAAAGTCCGGGGGGTAGAATTCCGCGGTTTGAGGTTTGAAGACCGCGTCGACGCCGCGTTGCGCAAGGAGTTTGATGTCGCGCTCGATGTCGCGCGGATAGATGGTAAAATCTTCTTTGGGGCCGAACTGCAGCGGATTGACAAAGATACTGACGATTGTGCGGTCGGCGGTACTCAGGCTATAGTCAACGAGGCTGAGGTGCCCCTCGTGCAGAAAACCCATCGTTGGGACTAACCCGATGCGCAGGCCTTCGCCGCGCCATGTATCGGATTGCGCCTGCATTTTGGCAACGGTGTTGATGAGTTGCGGTTTAGACATGGTCGGTGGCGGGCAAGGTTAGTTGGCCGACGGCTTGGGCCTCCCCGGAGCAGTCGAGTGCCGCAAGGTGGGTGGCGAAAGCGAGTCGGGTAAGGGGATGGTGTCGGTCGGGGGCAATTTCGCAAAGGGGCACCAAGACAAAGCAGCGGTCGTTCATATGTGGGTGCGGCAGCGTCAACGAGGCGCTCTCTACGATGTGTTCGCCGTAGAGCAGCAGATCTAGGTCGAGTGTGCGCGGTCCCCAGTGGATATTGCGTTGGCGCAGATGGTCTTTTTCGGTTTGCAACATACTGATGAGCAGGGCTTCCGGTGAAAGTGACGTATCGACGGCAAAAACGGCATTGAGGAAATCGGGTTGCTCGACGGGGCCAATGGGGGGCGTTTCGTATATACTGGAGACGGCCGTTATGCATGTGTTGGGGAAGGCGGCGACCGCTGAGATACCGGATTCGAGATGGGCGCCTCGGTCGTCTATATTGGACCCGATGGCGATATAGGCCCGCTCAGGCATAGGTGCGGTGTATTTCGATTTCGATGCCGTCGAAATGTGCGGCGACTGGAGGGTTGGGTTTGCGAACCCTGACCACGAGGTCGATCGGGGCGAAGCGCTGGCCGACATTTTGTGCGATGCGTTCGGCGAGGGCCTCGACTAATTTGCAGGGCTCGCCGTTGACGATCTCAGCAACGAGCGCGTAGGCTTCCGGGTAGTTGATGGCCGCATCGATATTGTCGTCGTGGCACGCACGGCCGAAATCTCCGCAAAGTTCGAGGTCGACCTCATAGTGTTGGCCGAGCGCGTTTTCTTCAGGAAAAAGTCCGTGATAGGCGAAGAAGCGCATATTGCGCAGGCGAAGCACGTCGTTGGGCATAGCGGAAATATAGAAATGATACATCTGAGAGGCAACGGTAGCACGCGGTATAAAGTCTTGATTAAGGGTAATTTGTTGACTATATTGCCTAGTGATCAAGGATGATTTGCTTCCCCCCCAAGGAGGTTGGATATGTCTGAAGTAACACCCGCTGGTGCCCAGCAACAAGCCCGCACCGATCGCTCAGAGCGAGAAGATAATCGGGTTGAGCAAGCTAAAAGCAGTCGCCAGGAACGGGCTGCGCGCACCGATCGCCAGCAGGAAGCTCGGGCCCAAGAGCGGTCCGAGCAGATGCGTCGGCAAGAGTCGGCCCAGGCTGCGCAGCGTGCGGAGGATAATCGCGGCCAGAATTTGCAGGTCGAGCAAGAGCAAGGTCGAGGGCAAGCCGTTGATACGATAGCCTAAAGCCTACTGAAATAATAGCAAAAGAAAATGCCCCGTTAGCAATAAGCTAACGGGGCATTTTCTTTTATTCTGTGCCTGTTAGTCTTTTCGACGTAATGCTCGATGGGCGATGTCGCGGCGAAAGTAGACATTGTCGTAGGTAATGCCGTCGATGGCGGCATAGGCTTTGTCGACGGCTGATTCGATATCGTCGGCAATGGCCGTTACGCACAATACTCGGCCCGAATCGGTGAAAAAACGGCCATCGCGATGGGCTGTACCGGCGTGGAAGATGACGATGTCGTCGCGGTCGGCGAAAGCCTGCAACCCATCGATTGCAAAACCTTTTTCATACGACCCGGGATACCCCTCGGAGGCCATTACGACGCAGACGGCTGCCGCGTCCGAGTTTTGTATTTCTATCTCATGCAAGCGGCCATCACAGGCGGCTTCGAGCACGTCGACGAGGTCACTGGTGAGCAAGGGCATAAGGATCTGGCACTCGGGATCGCCGAAACGAGCGTTGAATTCGACGACCTTCGGGCCTTCTTCGGTGAACATTAGCCCACAGTAGAGCACGCCTTTATAGGGTATGCCCATCCTGCGCATCTCGTCGAGCACTGGTCGGATGATTCGGTCTTCGGCTTCTTGTACGAGTTCGGGTGTCATGACCGGGGCCGGGGCGTAGGAGCCCATCCCCCCAGTGTTTGGACCTCGGTCGCCCTCGTAGATGGCTTTGTGGTCTTGCGCCGGTACCAGGGTGACATAGTGTTCGCCGTCGCAAAGGGCGAAGAGCGAGGCTTCTTCGCCGACCATATAGTCTTCGATTACAATTTCGCTGCCCGCCCCGCCGAATGTGCCCTCTTCCAGCATTTCTCGGGCGGTGGAGAGCGCTTCGGTCTCGTCGTGGCAGACGAACGCGCCCTTACCGGCCGCCAGACCGCTTGCTTTGACGACAATCGGAGCACCTTGTGCGCGGATATAGGCACAGGCTGCGTCGGCGTCGGTGAAAGAGCGATGCCGGGCGGTGGGCACGCCGATGCGTTCCATAAGCTCTTTGGCGAAGGCCTTGCTGCTTTCGATTTGCGCCGCTGCTTCGGTGGGGCCAAATATCTTCAGTCCGCTCGCTTGGAAGCGGTCGACGATGCCACCGGCGAGCGCGTCGTCAGGACCGACGACCGTCAAGTCGATGCGCTGGTCTTTGGCAAACTCTATGAGGCGGTCTATCTCGCCGGTGAGCTTGTCGCGATCTGAGACGGGGGTATCAACGCGGATATCGACACATTCGGCTAGAGTGGCAATACCGGGATTGCCAGGGGCGACATATAGTTTGTCTACACGCGGGCTCTGTGCCAGTTTCCAAGCCAAAGCATGTTCGCGCCCCCCCTTGCCGACGACCAGAATATTCATTGCTGCTCCTTCTTTAGACTAGAGATAGCCGAATTCGCGCAAATCACGGTCGGTATTGCGCCAATCTGAACGGACTTTGACCCATAATTCAAGAAAAACCGGCGCCTCGAGCAATTCTTCCACCCCAACACGGGCCTTGCGGCCAATGGAGTGCAGGTTTTTCCCTTTTTTGCCGATGACAATACCCTTTTGACTCTCCCGCTCGACATAGATGATGGCATTGATATAGGTCTTGCGGCCCTCTTGCTCGCGGAACTCCTCTATATGGACATTGATGGCGTATGGAAGTTCGTCTTCAAGGTGCTCAAAGGCGGCTTCGCGAATCAATTCGGCGACAAAAAAACGTTCGGGCTGTTCAGCGACCATATCGTCTGGATACAGTTTGGGGCCATAGGGCAGGTAGGCTTCGAGTTGCGTGAGCAAACCGTCGAGCCCGTCGCCGCGCAGAGCGGATACCGGGATCGGTTTTTCTATGCCGAATTCGTTTTCAAGGGATTGTTGTAATGGTGTGATCTGGGCCGGGTCTACTAAATCGATTTTGTTGAGTGTAGCGAGGACCGGCACTTGCGCGCGTTTGAGAAAACGCTTGATAAGCACATCGCGGTCTTTGGGGCGAGAAGCATCGACTAACAACAGGATTATATCGGCTTGGCGTGCGGCTTGGTCGATTTGATTTTCCATCGTTCGATGCAATTTGTAGTCGGCGTCGAGCAAACCCGGCGTGTCGAGAAATATGATCTGGCTCTGTGCACGGGTGAGGATACCGAGGATGCGTCCTCGGGTTGTCTGGGGTTTGGAGGTGACAATGGAGAGCCGTTGACCGAGAAAGGCATTGAAGAGGGTAGATTTTCCCGCGTTAGGGCGGCCGGCGAGGGCGACGTAGCCGACACGGGGCAGTTCAGAAGCGGAAGTTGGCGGAGAGTTGGTAGGTTGCTCTGAGCTCATTGTGTTGTAGGTAGGCCAAGTCGAGGTCGAGTTTGGCGTGCGGTTTTAGACCCAGCCCAAGGGACTGGCGACTTTCTTCCAGCCCCGCTCGTAAAGTGATATAGCGGTGGTGATATTCTAAGCCGGCATTAAGTGGGGCCTTATCAGCTGTGTTGGTCGAATCACCGCCGGAGCGACTGCCAACGATGAAAGTGGTTTGGCCACCGGCCAGTGGAAGGGCGTAAGCTAAACCTAAAAGCAGCGACGGCTGGATGCGATCAGTGCTGTCCGTATTCCAGATGATGGGCGTAGTCGTTATATCGCGTAGATTGGCGGCCAGTGCGATCCCGGGGCTCAATTGGTAGCGGGCACCCAAATCAACACCGAAACCATAAGCATTTACCGAGGCGACCTGGCGATAAATTGCCTTGGCGCTTAGGCCTATAGCTAAGCGTTTACCAAGCCGGCGCGCGCCAGACAAATAAAGGGCATAGTCAGCACTTTGTTCGGTTGAGGCTATCAGCGGCCGGTTATCCGCGCTTATTGCGCGCCCTGGATCTTGCAATTCGGTAAAATGAATATCGTTGACGCCAACGCGCACTAGACTGAAAGCCATACCATGTAGACGGCGACCAGGGCGAGCGACGGAGAGAAAATCGTGCTGGACTAAACCCGAGAAACGCTCGGCGTGCATAAGGTGAGCTTGCCGCTGTTCTAGGCCCACCAAGCCAGCCGGATTCCAATACCCGGCGGTGGCGTCATCGGCTAGGGCGACATAGGCACTACCCAAGGCCAGAGAGCGGGCACCGGCACCCAGGTTGAGAAATTCGCCTGCATAGCTTGAGGCCGCGTGGACGGATTGGGTGCAGAGTAGGGCGAATACGAACTGAAATAGGTGTTTTTGCATGGAATGACGGGGTTATGGAAACGGCGTAAGTCTAATACTAACAGAAGGCTTTGGTAGTGTCAAGGGCGGCGGGCAATGCTGTGTGCTGATGGGCTTGTTCAGGAGATTAGTAGGATCTGCAAGTCCATTACATTGGTGCCTGTTGGACCGGTTATAACGAGGTCGTTCAACGCATGAAAAAAGTTATAGGAGTCATTGCGCGCGAGAAAGTCACGGGCTTCGAGTCCTTGTTTGCGGGCGCTGGTAAGAGTGTGGCCGTCGACGATGGCACCGGCCGCGTCGGTGGGCCCGTCGGTCCCGTCGGTGCCGCCGGAAAGCAGGGTAATCGCGGGCCAACCGTCGAGGTGTAAGGCGGCGGAGAGGGCGAGTTCTTGGTTGCGACCTCCTTTGCCATCGCCACGCAGGGTGACGGTGGTCTCGCCGCCGGTAATGACACAGGCTGGACGGGTGACGGGACGGTTGGCGCTGGCGATTTCTTGCGCAATGGCGGTCAGAGTTACAGCGGCTTCGCGTGCCTCGCCTTGTAAGCGACTGGTAAGTACGAGCACTTCATAGCCAAGGGCGCGCGCCTTTTGTGTTGCAGCATCGATGGCTAGGCTGCTATTGCCGATGACTATGTTCTCGGTAGCGGCAAAACAAGGATCTCCGGTTTTTGGGGTTTCTGCTAAGAGGCCGTTGGATCCGTTTTCGAGTCGTTGCCTGACGGTTGTGGGTAATTGTCGTCGTAGATCGTAGCGGTCGACTAATTCTAAACAATAAGAGAAGGTAGTTGGGTCTGGGCTGGTCGGTCCAGAAGCAATTGTGTCGAGCGGGTCACCGATGACATCGGATAGCATAAGAGCGAGCACGCGGGCAGGCGTTGCGGCACGGGCAAGGAGCCCACCTTTGACCGAAGAGAGGTGTTTGCGCAATGCGTTAATCTCATCGATCGTCGCGCCGCAGGCCAGCAGTAGGCGGGTAGTCTCTTGTTTTTCTGCTAGTGACAGGCCATCGGCAGGGGCGGGCAAGAGGGCCGAACCGCCGCCGGAGAAAAGGCAGAGCACTAAAGCGTCGGAGTCTAAACCCTCAAGTAGTTCGAGTTGGCGTTGGGCTCCAGCGACGCCGGCGGCGTCGGGAACGGGGTGTCCGCACTCAAATGTTTCTATATGCTGGAGGGTAAGCGCATGACCGTATTTGGTATTGATCGCACCGATTTCGATGCGATCGCCGAGAATCTCCTCGGCGGCTAAGGCCATCGCCGGGGTAGCTTTGCCCGCTCCGATAACGCGAAGGCGAGAAATGGAGTCAAGGGGCAGATGGCGTGTGCCGCACTGTAACACGCCATCTGCGATTGAAAGTGCGCGGTGGACGCAAAGACCGGGTTCGGCTGCGGCTAAACCCGCATTAAATATGGCGCGGGCATGTTCGCCGCGCGTGTTCGCTTCCACCTCAGGCAATCCTAGCTGTTTAGAAGCGGCGCATAAGGCCGACTACTTTGCCGGCTATGCGGAATCCATCGGTGTCGGGAGGGACGATGATGGGTTCAAAGGCCTCGTTTTCAGGCAGGAGCCGAATGCAGTCGGAATCGGGGGAGTAGCGCTTGACCGTGGCCTCGTCGCCTAAGAGTGCTACCACGATATCGCCTCTTTCAGCGTTTTCCTGGTGGCGGGCAAGGACGATATCGCCATCGAGTATACCAGCGTTGCGCATGCTTTCCCCGTGGACGCGCAATGCGAAGACGTCGCCCGAGGCCGGGATAAGCGATTTATCAACCAGGAACGTGTTTTCGATGTTTTGCGTGGCGAGAATCGGGGCGCCCGCTGCGACTCTTCCGATAAGCGGCACTTCGCGTAGATCGGAAGAGAGCGGTTCGGGTTCGGCATAATTGACGAGCTCAATACCTCGAGAGAGGCGCGCGTGCCGGCGTATATGCCCTTTTTTTTCTAATGCGGCCAAGGTCGTGCGTACACCATTGGTAGAATTGATATTGAAAACGTCCATAATTTCGCGGATGGTGGGGGGCGCGCCTCGAGAGCGAATAGCCTCGGCGATAAAATCGAAAATAGCCTGTTGGCGTTCGGTAAGGGCTTTAGGCATAGATGCACCTCCGAGTTGGGGGAGGAATAGTGAAAATGTGAACAACTGCAACAATATATACTGCACATTCGTTCATTTGTCAAGGTTATGCGATAATCTCTTGAGTCAGGGGCTACACGTAAGTGTAGTATAGGTTGTGCATCTGAATATGCGTATTGACAAAGTTCACCCAACGCAATAATCTTAACAAAAATGGACCTAAACGACTATTGTTCAAGTGCATGCGCATTTTTCAGCTCACGCTTAACAAGCCAGTCTACTATATTTGAAGGGATAGGCATGATGCGATTCCATCGTTTGGCAGCGGCGCTACTGGGCGCAGTGCTTTGTGCGCACTTGATAGCTCAGCCGGTGAGCGCAGAAGAGAAGCAAAGTTCATTTAAGGCTCGTCGATCCCTTGGGGTCCTCTTTATTGGCGGAAGTTTAGTGCTGGCCAAACAAGGGTTTAGTTTTCGCGATGAGGCTGACGAACTCTACGCAAAATACCAAAAGGCCGGATCGCCCGAAGAGGCCGATCGGCTATATACGCGGACCAATAACCGCGATGTCAAAAGCCAGGTTAGTTGGGCTTTGGCGGCGGCTTTTGTCTTGAGTGGTTCTCGTCTACTTTTCTCTAAAGACGGGGGTAGCTCTCGCATAGCGAAAGTTGATCAGGTCGCTCCCGGATTTTTATTAGAACCCCAATTGCAGCCTCGCCGTATAGGGGTGCAACTAAAACGTCGATTTTTCTGAGGCGTTCCCTGTCGTCCTATATAAGTTACCCCTGCTCCGTGCGATGCTATTTTCTCTGCAAATAGGAAAAAGATGAAGCCATTTTTGACGCCCTTAGCCTTAGCGGCCTCTGCTCTGCTGCTCTTTAGTTGTGATCGTGAGCGCAGCAATCCGATTGATCCTCAGTCATCCGTCCTGGCCGAACGGCCGTCAACGCCAACTGGCCTAGTTGCACAAGATGATGTTGGACGGATTCTCGTCGCCTGGCAGTCCGTGGAAGAAGGGGACCTGGCGGGCTATGGGGTTTATCGTTCGAATAAGTCCAACGGCATCTACGAGTTTGTGTCCGGGGATGGCGATTCTACGCTATTGATCAGCACGGGCAAAACGACTTTTGTCGATTCGCTCGATACGCCTGGCACAACATTGTTCTATCGGATCGCGGCAGTTGATACGGTTGGTCTAATTAGCGAGCGTTCGAACTTTGTCGGTGCTACAGTGCTCGAAGATCTCGTGCCACCGGAGACCCCGCTCAATCTCTCTGTTGTCGCCGATGAGGACGGCAATGACCGGATCATTATTCGCTGGACCGTGCCGCGAGTCGACAGCGATGGTGGAGAGCTTTCGGGGCTTTCGGGTTTCGTAATTTTTCGCGCGGAAGGTTCGCAGGGCGGTTTTGTTGCCATCGACACATTAGCTGGGCACGCGCAAGAGCTAGTCGACGAAGGGCTCAAATCGCTGACGGCCTACGCCTATCGGGTTATGGCCTTTGATGACGCCGGAAATAAAAGCTCGTTAACGGCCCAGCAGCAGACACAGACCCGCGGCTTGCAGGTGCCGCCGAACGTGAACGCATCGGGCCAGATTGGGCAGATCGTGCTTAGTTGGGGAGGAATCGACAATCTCGATTTGCTAGGCTACCACGTCTTTCGCTCGACTCGGGCCGACGACGGATTTGAGCAACTGCCGAGCGTGGAGGGCTCTGATTTTACTACCGGGCAAACGGCCTATATCGACTCCAATCTTACCGGTGGCCAAGTGTTTTTCTATAAGATCCAGGCGGTCGGCAAGAATAGTCTGCTGAGCGAAATGTCGGGTTCCGCTGGTGCCGAGGCCTTGGCCGATGAATTAGCGCCGGCCGCGCCAAGTGATGTGTCGGCCGTGCCGAGTGAGAGTAATTTTAGTCAGGTTCAAGTCTCTTGGAATGCGTCGGTGCGCGACGCGACGGGAGGTGGTTTGACGGGCTTGACGGGTTATATCGTCTATCGCTCAGAAGAAACGAGTGCCTCTTTTATCCGAATCGGCCAGGTTGATGACAACACACTTGAGTTTCTCGACGGGAGCGCGGTGGAATCGACGACCTATTTCTATGCGGTTACGGCCATTGACGCCGCCGCCAACGAAGGCCCGCGGACGATTCCGATTCAGATTCGCACTAAGGGACCGGATAAAGTAGCGCCTCAAGCTCCGCAAAATATATCCGCCATACCAGATCCTGTAGATTTCAACCAGGCTGTTGTGCGTTGGAGTCCTTCGGTCCTCGACGCCGACGGAGGGGAGCTCACGGGGATTGTGGGCTATGTTGTCTTTCGCTCGAAGGGGGGCACGAGTTCCTTTGTGCCGGTTGATTCATTGGATGTCAGTGCCCGTGATTTCGTAGACGTCGATTTAGCATTTTTAACCACCTACTTCTATACGGTTTCGGCGTACGACGAAGCGGGCAACGAAGGTCCACGCGGCGCTTCGGTACAGGTGCGCACCGAAGGCCCTGATAGGGTGTCGCCACAAGCGCCCAATAATGTATCGGCTGTCGCTGACGAGTTGGACTCCGGTCGGATTACTATTCGTTGGAGTCCGGTGATTCAGGATTCGGATGGTGGTGAGCTGACAGGGTTGGCCGGCTATGTGATCTTTCGTGCGGAAGGGGGGGGCTCGTCTTTTGTGCCGATTGATTCGGTTGGTGCCGATATCAGGGAATATGTAGACAGCGGTCTGATCTCCCTGACGATTTATGCCTATCGGATGTTGGCCTACGACGAGTTCGGCAATGAAAGCGCGGTATCGAACACGGCGCAGACCCAGACGCTTGGTTTGTCCCTTCCACTTAATTTGACGGCAACGGCCGGGATCGAAAGAGTCGAACTAGTTTGGGGTGCGGTGGAAGATCGAGACCTGCTCGGTTATAACGTCTTCCGCTCATTGCGTTCCGATCTAGGATACGAGTTACTGCCGAGCGTTGAAGGTGGTGATTTTACGACCGGGCGGACGGCCTACATTGACTCGAATCTCGTAGAGGGGCAGCAGTTCTTCTACAAGGTGCAAGCGGTCGCCGCCAATGGCCAGTTCAGCGAATTGTCTGGCTTCGTCGATGCCACTACCCTTGGTGATCAAGCCGCACCGGAGTCGCCGAGAAATGTCGCTGCAGTGCCCGATCCTGTGAATTTTTCCCGCGTCGTTGTCACCTGGAGCCCGGCGTTGCAAGACGTTGGCGGAAGGGAGCTGACCACGCTGGAAGGTTATGCGATATTTCGCTCTAAAGATACCAATACGGCCTTTGTCCAGGTCGCCGTGGTTGCTGGTGATATAGGCGAGTTTGTCGATTCGGGCTTAGACGTGGCGACGACTTATTTCTACACTGTTAGCGCGATTGACGATTCGGGCAATGAGAGTGTCCGTGCTAGCGCGGTGCAGGTGCGTACGGACGGCCCGGATCAAGTTGCGCCGGAGTCGCCGAGTAATCTTTCGGCGGTGCCGGATGAAACGAATTTCAGCAAAGCGGTTGTTCGTTGGAGTCCTTCGGTGCGCGATGCCGA
>JABHFS010000005.1 GCA_018672475.1 Gemmatimonadota bacterium
GAGCCGATGACCTGGTGGTCCATGTCCTTCATCAGAAAGCGTTCGATTTCAATGATGGAGTTAGCCCAGAGCTTGCCTTCGGCCTTGGCCTCCTCGGCTTCGGAGTCGACCAATATGGTGATCAGTTTGAGGGAGTCTTCGAGGCACATGATCATCGTTACTTTGCCGACGTCATGCAGGAGACCCGAAGTGAAGCTGTCGTCCTTGTCATTGAGATCGAAAGCCTCCCAAAGGCGTATATTCTTGATGCTTTTGACGTCTTCTTCCGCTAACTCGTAGCGGGCGAACTCGGTTTTCTGCTGTGAAGTCTGAACCGCTGGATCCGCCGGCAGTGAAAAGAGCTTGGCGTAAAAAGCCGTCGCCAGTGAATGGCGCCAAAACTGGTCGATAGTCCCTTTGCCGGTTTTTGAGAAGATCTGGCGAATCTGGCAGGCGGTGACGATTTCGCGGATGGTCTTGGCGCTGGCCATGACCACGGCCTTGTCAATATCTTCAACCCGCGAGCGGAAGCCATAGCGTGCCGAGTTGAGGATGCGCAGGATGACGGTTTTTGTCGGCAGATCGGGATCGATGGCCTCAGCCCATTTTCTCGGCGGATCCATATCGTCGAGCGCGGAGACCTTGCGCTGGGTTTCGGGCAGGGAGGGGAACTTGTTGACCGAGTCGAGGCGTTGGTCCACAAGTTGCGACCGTTCTTCGGGGGACATCGATTCGAAGTTTCCGCTAGGAGCGACGCCGGACAGCACGTAATCCTGGACGATGGGTTCGAAGAATTCGCCGGTGGCTTTATTGGCCATGGTGATGATGATGCCCAATTTCTCGAGATTCTTGTGATTTTGTATGATGCTGGTCGGGCTGGTCCCCAGTGGGTTGATCTGGGGGTCGACGACCATGACGATCGAGGCTTTTTGGGAGAGCATGCGGGCCATGGCGATCGGGTTGCCTGCCAAACCCGGCCCGATTAGGATCATTTTGACCGAATCGAGGTGTTTGCGCAAAGCCAGCGCGACCTCCGAGCTTTCGTTACAGACCGCGTATTGGATGCGGTCCTCCGGATTGAGCATGTTGTTCTCGGTGCGGAGTTGCTGTAGCAGGGCGACTAGATGAGGTGTTGGTTGGATCTTATCGCCGATGACAATCAGCGGATTGCCGCCGTCCTGTCCAGTGTCGTCGGCCAACTATCATCCTCCAGAAGGGGAGCATCCCCGGGTATGGACACCGAGAAAACATGTTGAGACCTAGACAAAATAGGTGCCGGTTACGAATAAATCAAATACGCAGCATATAACAACGAATAAAAAGCCGGAGCCTGTAAAACAGGCCCCGGCCGGGTTTGACAATGAGGGTAAAAGTGGGTTTGGGGGGTTAAGCCATGACGGCGGCCAAGACTTTTTCCTCTTGGTGGTCGAGGCTCTCGTCAGATTCTTTGAAAGCCTTCATTGCGCCGTATTCGTGCAGTTTATTGCGCAGCGTGCGGGTGCTGATGCCCAGCATACTCGCCGCTTCGGTGCGGTTGCCCTTGCAAGATTCGAGGGTTTTCATGATCAGGCGGCGTTCCATTTCGTGTACGGTCATACCGACGTGGATCCCGCCGTCGTCACGACCCTGGGGCCCCGAGGTTAGCCGTTGCGGATAGTCGTTCGGCGTCAGGGCGTCGCCCTGGGCGACGACGACGGCACGCTCGGTGTAATTCTCCAGTTCGCGGATATTGCCGGGCCAGTCGTACTGCATCAGCGTTTCGAGGGTGTCGTCCGCGACGCCGGTGATCGACTTGCCGTTTTCGTCATTGTATTTGGCGACAAAATTCTGCACCAGGGCGGGGATGTCCTCCTTGCGTTCGCGCAGGGGGGGCAGGCCCATCTCGATGACGTTGAGGCGGTAGTAGAGATCCTCGCGGAAATTGCCGGCCTCGACCTCTTTCTGCAGGTCGCGGTTGGTCGTGGCGACGATGCGCACGTCGACCTTGATCGTCTGGGTCGAGCCGATGCGCTCAAATTCGCGCTCTTGCAGGACGCGCAGCAGTTTGGCCTGCAGGGCGGGGTCAATTTCGCTGACCTCGTCGAGCAGTAAGGTGCCGCCGTCGGCCATTTCGAAGCGGCCGCGGGTCTGCTTGATGGCACCGGTGAAGGCGCCTTTCTCATGACCGAAGAGCTCGCTCTCCATTAGGTCTTTGGGCAGTGCGGCGCAGTTGAGGCGGATAAATGGGGCGGTGCGCCGGGCGCTATTGTAGTGCAAGGCGCGGGCGACCAACTCTTTGCCGGTGCCGCTCTCGCCCGTGACCAGCACGGTGGCGCGGCTGTCGGCGACGGTGTCGATCAGGTCAAAGACCTGTTCCATGTTGTGCGCCTTACCGATCATATTGCTGAAGCTGTATTTGTCCTGTAACTCGGAGTGCAGTCGCTTGATCTCGCGTTTGTGGCCCTGGGATTCGAGTGCCCGCTCGACGATCAGTTCGATCTCGGAGGGGTCGGCCGAACCCTTCTGTATATAGTCGTAAGCGCCTTTTTGCATTGCCTCGACGGCATTATCGACCGAACCAAAGGCGGTCATCATGATGATGTGTACGTCTGGGTATTTGCCGTGTGCGGTCTCCAAAAGTTCGATGCCGTCCATGCCGGGCATTTTGATATCGGAGAGGATGAGGTCGTAATCGGCTTCGCCCAGTTTGGCCAGGGCGCCCTTGCCGTCGGAGGCGGTGTCGACGTCGTAGCCTTTGCGGCGGAGGATTTCTTCGGTGGATTCGCGTACGTAGGAATCGTCATCCACTACTAGTATGTGTTTGCGGGTTGCCATGTCGTTTTTCCTCTTGGTTATTGGGGCAGTGAGATTGAGAATTGTGTGCCGCGCCCTGGCTCGCTGTCCACTAGGATCTGGCCGTTATGGGCGTCGATAATTTTTTTGGAGGTCACCAAGCCCAGCCCGGTGCCGTCCTCCTTGGTCGTGAAAAAGGGAGTGAAAAGTTTTTCGCGCACCTCGTCGTCCATGCCGACGCCGGTATCGCTGATGGTCAATACGCCAAGTTCTCCTTCGGTGCGCAGGCCGACTTCGATCGCTCCGCCTTCCGGCATTGCCTGCATCGCGTTCTGTAAAAGGTTGAGAATAACCTGTTGCAACTGTTCGGGGTCGATGCGGCAGATCAGGTCGCCGTCAGGGAAGCGGCGTTCGATGTGGATATCCTCGCGCGAACGCTCGATATCAATGGCGAAGAAAGCGGTCGTTTCCTCGACTAGCTCGACGAGGTTGACCGGGTGAACATTTAGGCGCAGGGGGCGGGTGTAGTTGAGTAAGCTAACAACGATGCGATTGAGCCGGCCGACGCCTTCGGTGATTTTTTGCACTAGGCGGCGGTTGGGATCATCGGAGTCGAGGTCGCGTTCGAGCATGCCGGCGTATCCGGCGATCCCGCCGAGAGGATTGCGGATCTCGTGAGCGACGGTGGCGGCCATCTCGCCTAGGGCCGCCAAGGTTTGCACGCGTTGTACTTCGGCTTCGAGGCGTTTGACTTCGGTCAGATCGTTGAAGACTTCGAGGGCGCCTAAAACCGTGCCGGCCTCATCGCGGACCAGCGAGGTGCTGAAGCCCAGGGGGATGGTGCCCCCGTCCCCCTGTCGCAACTCCTTCTCGCGGCTGGATAGGCGTTCGCCCGTGTCCAGCGTGTGCAGCACGCTCAGTTCGCGGCCGGCGTTTAGGCCGATGATTTCCGCATAGGGCTGGCCGAGGACTTTTTGCTGCTCAAAGCCCGTGATGTCTTCGGCTTCCTGGTTGAAAAAGGTAATTGCGCCGTTGAGGTCGACGACCAGGACGCCGCCGCTGAGGCTCTCTAATATATTGTTTAGGTAATTGGAGACCCGGTCCTTTTCCTCAAGGCTTTGTTGCAGGTGGACATTGGTTTCTTCGAGCTTGAGCGTGAGGGACTCGAATTTGGCGGCCAGCTCTTCGTAGGCCTCGCGATAGCGTCGGGTAGTTTCCTGAAAGAGGATATAGGAGTCGGTGAAATCTTCGAGTTGGGCATCGGTTTTGCCCAACTGGAGGGGGGATGTCTGGTTCGACGAATTCATAGCGATGGCCTCAGACCCGGTTGCTTTCGGTGGGGGCCGGGCGGTTTTGACGCGCGCGGCTTCCCGCATTGTAACGATAGGATCGAGGCGTATTGAGGCGAACACCCTTCGAGCCGAGCTGCGCGTGGTTTTGCTCTTCTAATTGAAGCAGCACGCGCATCCGTACAAGGAGTTGTTCGCGCTCGGCGGAGTCGATTTTTTCGCCGCGGCTCGCCAAATTGCGGATGCCCCCACGAAGGTGGCCGACCAGTTCGGCTGATTCTTCGAGCAGGGGCTGTAACTGTGGGCCCGCGACGCCGCGTTGCAAGTGGCGTCCCAGGTCTTGGGCCAGTTCGATGCTCTGCTCGCAGACTTGGCGCAATTCCTGCCAAAGGATGTCTGCTTCGCTTGTTTTTTCCATTTTTTCCATTGCTTTTGCCATTTGCGCTGAGTGTCTGAGCAAAGATTAGCAAAATGGGTGCCTCATATTTTTAAAGCGGGAATTTTACTCCTCTGCGAGAGCGAAAAAAGGAAAAAACAACCTGAATAATGGGGAAATAGCTTTTATTTTAGGATGAACTAGTCGAGCACAATCGGGCGTCCGTTGGTGCCTTGATCCATAAGAGGCGGAAATCATTTCCAAGCCAAAGGGGAAATAATTTCTCAAATATAGCCCAGTGGGTTGGGCTATGGCAAGCGGTTATGGAGCTTAGCGGCTGGCTACTGGGGGTCGTTTAGTCAATGCTCGAGAATGAGAAGAAGATCGTTTGCGGTTGGAGGACCAGCTAATTTTTTCTGGCGCTTTTGCAGTGGGCCGGGGTGCTTCGGCAATATAATCGGGTTGTGCTGTGAGCAGGCTGCTGTCACTTTCAGCAGATTTTTGGCATTGTCGTGCCGAGCGCAAACCCTGAATGCCCCAAATCGCACCAATTACCCCGAGAATGCCGACGCCGGCGCTGAGTCCGGCCATATAGAGGAAAAAGCTGCTTTCGCCGAGTAGAATGCTGATGCTTAGCAGGCCAGCGAGAAAAAAGGCTAGCGATAGTCCGATGCTGCAATAGGCTTGCCAGAAATGCCGGTGTTGCGATTGTAGCTGATCGTCTGAGCGCACCACGAGTTGTAGTGTTTCATCGTGGGCCTTGCTTTGTAGCAGGGAGCCGAGTTGACGTGCACTACGCTGGTAGCCTTCGGCTAAGCCCATAAGCCCGATGGCGGCCATGGCGGTGCCCACGATCAAACCCGCGCCGCTTTGCAGGATATAGCGCAGCGAGGCCAAATGCTCGGGGTGGATACCTAAAGTGAGGGCAACTTGAGAGCCGGCGACGACAAGTGCACCGAACGCAAAGAGAAAAATAAAACGTGGCAAGGGGGACTCCGAAAAAATAAACGAGAAATACGGACTAGTTCACTCGCTTATTTTGCAAGATTCATGCCATACTTTAATTCGCCGGCTTTAATCGCAAAAGAAAGGTGGTTGCTCGCCGGTGGCAGCGGGCAGATATAAGCCGTATTGTAATCGCAGTATGGATTGTAAGCATTATTAAAATCAATAAGATACAGGCCATTTGATTCTTTGATCAGACGCGCGTAGCGACCGCCGCCATAGGTCGTATCGCCATTGGTTAAATCCTTAAAGAAAATCTCGCTTTCGCCCGTTTCGAGGCTGCGATAGACCTCCAGCCAGAAGTCTTTTCCATCCAAGGCGGAAACAAAGCGTCCATAGCGTTCTAGAGGCGTTGTCGTAGTGCCATCGGTATTGGGCACATCAATCTGGCGCTGTCGTCCATAGATATGTAACTCGCCTTGTAGGCGATAGCTGAGATCGACGGGATAATAATCGAGCCCTGGGAATTGCTCGCGGTGTTCAGGCAAGAGCGGCGATTCCGGGTTGGTTTTGAGCAGGCTGTCTTTAGCGGCGCGCAATTCTTCAATCTGGATGCGCAGGGCGTCGTTGGCAGTGGCGGATAATACGGTGGAGATTAAGCAGCAGGCGATGGCGTAGAGCATGGCCGTTCCATTGGAGTGATGGGTGTTTAAGTCGATTTTTTAAAAACTACTGAGTTCCGGGTTTAAGGTCCAATATTTAAATTTTAAAAATAAGGAGAGAGCAGATGGAGCGGAAACTTAGTCTTGAGGAATGCGGCAGTGCGGCGGGCATTCAGGTGATAATTGATGAGGTGGGAAAAGCTGGGGGGGGGGAAGTCGTGTTGCCCGCGATGGAATTGGTGTTGGATCGCGGGTTGATTTTGCGATCGGGGGTCGAGTTGTGCGGGCAGGGGGAGCAGACGGTGTTGGTGAAGGGGCCGGGCAAGGTTTATCCGCTTTCGGGCTATCACAACTACGGGATGTGCGATGTGCCGCTTGTTGCTGCGGAGGGGTTGGAAGTCGGTATGACGGTGTCGGTGCACGATGGTCGATCGCATGGCGGGTTTATGGAGACCTTTGCGACGATCACCTGGATCGACGGGGATTGGGTAGGGTTGGATCACGGGATCGAGATGGATTACTACGCCGATAAGGAGCCTTGCCTGACCACGGTCTATCCGCTGGTGTTTGCGCATTATATCCAGGATGCGGCGGTGCGGAATATGCGATTAGAGGGGAATCGAGCCGCCAACGAGAAGGCGATGGGCGGGTGTCGGGGCGGCGCGGTGTATTTTGGCAATAGTCGCGGGATTGAAATTACCGGTATCCGCGAACGGGATTTTTGGGGCGAGGGTTTGAGTTTTCAGATGTGTCGGGATGTGAAAATAATCGACTGCGCCTTCGACGAAAATACGGGCAATGGGCTGCATCCCGGCGCGGGCAGTACCAATGTGTTGTTCGAGCGCTGTGCGGGCACGGGCAATGGGCGCAGCGGTTTTTTCTTTTGCGTTAGGGCCAACCACATCACGGTGCGCGATTGCAGCTTTCGCGACAACGCGCTCGGCATCTCGCTCGGCACCCGGGATTGTTATAATCTGATCGAAAATTGCCGGATGGAGGGCAATCGCGGCGCCGGGGTGTTGGTGCGGCAGACGCCAAAGCCCACCGAAGTGCATTCCTGTCGGGTGCAAAAATGCCAGATTAAAGGCAATGCGAGAGTCGAAGGGCAGGGGCAGGTGGAGATTACCAGTGATGCGCGGGATTTAGTTTTTGTTGAAAATGAGGTGGGGGGGGAGAGGGACAAGCCGGGTGTTTTTGTCGAGCAGACAGCTCGGTCTATCTATCTGTCTGACAATGTATTCACCGATTGTAAAGTAGAGGTGGAAATGACCTCGGAGAGCCGGGCCGAGAAAGCGCCGGAAATCGAGTGCGGCTATGGAGAATGGCCTGCCCCGGTCTTTAGGCATCTATTGGCTTGAATTTTCACTTTTCATCTATATAGTTCCATCACTCGTTGAGGGGATGGGGGTTGAACCCCAAGCGCTGAGCGCGGTCTTCAGGCTGGGGACCGCGCCGCTGCTGGTGGTCGGCGTCGGATGTCTCTCTCGTCGCCTTTACCAAGGTGAGTTATACCGTACAGGTGTCGACGGGGGGAATATTGCCGAAAGTCTTTCCGAGGTTGCGCGTTGGCGGGGTGCCCCGTGACTTAGCCCTTCGTATTAACTACTGGTTTCGCGCCCGTGCGTTACGATGTCGGTCGCTTTGAAAGCCTGTGCAGCCCCGGCGCAAGTGCGCAAGATGTTGCTTTGCTTAGGCTGTTTTGTGGCTATGCTCTGTCGTTGGGGCCGGCCGGGTGTTTTTCTATCTTGACTATGAGCATTTTCTGATTTAGAGTCATAATAAACCTATTATTATAAAAATAATAAAAAAAGAGCGTTCTCCCCCGCCCTATGTCGAGTATTACTTATTTATCTCTGCTGTTACTGCTGCTCGGCTTCGTGCCTAGTACTGGCCAGAATTTGGCCCTCTATGGGCTCGACGCCCGTCGCTCGCAGATCCTGCAGATCTCTCCTAGTACCGGCGAGATCCTCAACCAGTTCTCCTCGCCGGTGCTCTGTCGACCGGAGGGGGCGTGCGGGCTGGCCTTTAGTGGGCATAGCCTGTTCTTCGTCGATGCTACCGATCCCGATCGCCTGATCTACGAGTTTGCTCCCGATGGCACGGCTATTTGGCATAGCTTTCCTGCGCCCGGAGCCAAGGTTGATGGTTTGGCCTTTGCCGACGGTGGACTGCTGGCGTTGAGTTTTGACGAGGATCGCATCTATCACGTCGATACGTTTGCGGGCGAGGTTGTACGGCAAGTCGATTCGAGTGTCGATTTGGTGGGGGGGCTAGCCGC
>JABHFS010000006.1 GCA_018672475.1 Gemmatimonadota bacterium
TCAGTCCTTCCAGTTAAATACGACATTTAGCATGTTTTTTTCGCGGCGATAAGCCATCTCATAAGCCTCGACCATTTCGGAGTAGTGCAGGCGGTGGGTAATGAGTTTTTTCGGTTCGAGCAGGCCGTCTTGCATCAGTTGCAATACATGGTCCCAACGCTTCTCGCCGGCACAACGTTCAGTCGGCCCAGGATACCGTTCACCCTCCATTCCATTCACCGCGATAAGAGAGATCCCCTTGTCATAAAACCACCTCATGTCCAGGGGATTGAAGTCCAGGGGGTCTTCGCCGCGTCCGGGCAGACTCACAACCGAAACTCGCCCATTTTTTCGCACGACCTCCATCGCCGTACGGAATGCCGGCCAGGGATTTGCCGTCAAGATCACCAGATCGATCCCCTTGCCCCCCGTAAACTCATGCAATTTTGCCATTAAGTCCGGATCGTCCGACAAATAGGCCGAGTGGGCCCCAGCGCGACCCGCCATTTCCAGTCGCAGTTCACTATTACCCAACCCAACGACCCGAGCCCCAAAAAGCGGCCCCAAGGCGACCGCCCCCAACCCCAAGACCCCCAACCCGACGACTGCGACGGTCTCACCTGGCGTAAACATAGCCTTGGTATAACAATGTGCGCTCAGCGCATAAAGATTGGAAAACACAGCGTTTTCGGGATCAGTTCCCGCAGGCACTTTAACAATTCGCAGTTTTTCGCTCATGATATATTCAGATTGGTGCGAAGCAATCGACACTACTTGGTCTCCAATGGCGAAATGCTCGACCGCACTTCCCACTCCACGCACAATCCCTAAATTGCTGTCGCCGACCGAACGTGGATAATCGGGAGCACCCGGCACCTGTTCCGCTCCTTCATAGTTACCGCGATCCGTCCCGATCTTGAACCCGCTGATCTGCGTCTCAACCCAAACCTGATCGGGTTCCAGATTGGCAGTATCTAACTCTTGTTCTTCAACCCGCAGATCTCGTGGGCCGTACAATATGGCAATCTTCATGCAATCTACCTTTCAATAACAAGTGCCCAATAAATTGGGCGCAACTTGCGACACTAAGTCCTGCTTCCCCTTGATACAGCTACTCCTCATCACCGACCTATTACCTTTTACCCAATCCAAACCCACCGCCCTGCCGATCAATACGCTCGATACTCCTCGCCAATCTCCCCGACTCGCACCGGCCGCCCCAACTCCGCCGAACGGATCGCCGCCAAGGTGCAGCGCACCGCATGTACCCCTTCTTCACCACCATAATCCGGTTCCCGATCCTCGACAATGCAATCGACTAGATGACGCACCTGATTAATATGCCCCTGGCTGTAATACGATACATCAGACTCCCAGACATCATCACCGCCTTCGTCGAAGCGAAAACACTGGGGCTTTTGTCCCTCGCTATGCAATACCAGATGTTGCTGTTTCCCCTGCCACAACAGATTGTGCCCTCCCTCCCCCAACACTTCGATCAACCCATGCTCCCCAACAATCGTCGTACTAAAACCCCGCATATAGTCGTATTTTCCATTCAATCGTTCTGCCCGCATCCACACCCCCTGCACCCCCTCGTCCTGATATTTCCAGGTAATGATCGGAATATCGACCTCTGCTTTTTGATAGGGGTCATGCGCCGCGCCGCTTTGCGGTTCTATACCTGCGCGCTGCGCCCGCACGGCATAGATTTCCGCGATCGGCTCGTCCAGGGCAAAATACTCGGCCGCAGCGAAAAAGTGTACTGCGTGATCGAAGATCCACGGATAGGCGCCTCCCCCAGACTTCGCCGCATCGACCCGCCAACTGCGATCGGCCGGTCCGGTGTTGATACGCGGTTTTGCCCGTTCGATCCAATCCCCATGCCTTTGCCGTATCTGCAACGGACGGCCGATCTCGCCCGCTTCGATCAGCGCACGAGCTTTTTGATGCGCGCTGGTAAATACATAGGTCTCCCCCACCGCGACCCACACCCCGGCCTTCGCCGCTGCCCGACAGACCTGCAAACCCTCGCCAGTAAAACGGCAGAAAGGCTTCTCGCAATGCACATGCTTGCCCTCCTTTACCGCCTGCAGAGCCATCGGCGCATGCAAGAAAGTTGGAGTGGTGATATCGACGATATCAATCTCGGCCCCTTCGAGGAAATCCGTAAAATCGGTATAGACCTCCTCTATCCCGTGCTCGTCGGCGAAACGCAAAGCCCGCGCCTCATCCACGTCGCAAATGGCTGAGACCTCCGCCCGGGGATGGCTCTGATACCCCTTGAGGTGTGGAGTCGCTGCTAATCCCAACCCCACTATGCCGACGCGCAGTGTTTCCATTTTTATAGTCCGATCTCGTGGCGCATAGCCTGGGTGTCAGCACACCAATTGCCGACATTCCAACGACCGAAGGCACCAAGCCCCCCGCGCTCGTCTAAGCCAAAATATACCGGGAGGTGCACCAGCGACAGCCCCGCATACGCACCTGCCCGATCCAGGGCTTCCACCAACGTCTCGGGCGAATACCCTCCGCGAAAAGTCGCCACACCCTCGACCGCACCCGCCCAGGCCAAATAATCGATCTCAACAGGGTTGCGAGTGCCGCACTCCGCCCCATACTGGGCCAATTGCAAGCCAGTGATCGCCCCCATTCGCCGATTGTCCAAGATCAACATGCACCCAGTTGCCCCCTGTTCGACACCGTCTATCAACACCTGCGGGTTCATAACGAAAGACCCGTCGCCACTGATCGCTAAACCATAGAACGGTTCAGCGGCAACCGCTGTCGCCAAAAGCGCGGATACTGCAAAACCCATATAACTGGCCCCGGTCTCAGTAAAGGTCCGCCCCAGGCGATCATCTTCGACGACCTGAAAACCATTGGCCTGCACATCTCCGGCGTCGAAAAAGCAGACCGCATCCTGGGCACGCGCCCAGTCGGTGGCGAGCTTGATCGCCGCCGGTTGCGTCAGCACTTCGCTATCCCAGACCTCATCATACAACACCGGGCTCTGATAGCGCATCGCCTTAAACGCCGACCATTCGCGTTTTTTGTCGCAACAGGCCTTTAACCAAGCAGATGATCCGACAATATCCTGCTGGCGTCTGGCCCGCAAAACCCTATTTAACTTGCCGAGCGTGCGCGACGAATCGCCGACCAACGCCGTCGTCTTATTGTAGTGCATCGCGTCTTCGGGATCCGCATTGATATTGACCACCCGTTCGACCAGCGGATAGCCCGTGCGCGATGAATCGGCCTGACAGACGGAACGCGAACCAACCACCACCAATAAGTCGGCCGATTCCATCGCATAGTTGCCGCAGAGCGACCCCTTCGAGCCGCCGACGGTCATATTGCGCGGATGGTCATATGGAATCACACCCGAAACCAGCGGACTGGTCACCGCCACCGCATCGGCCAATTCGAGAAAATCAACCAATTCCGCCCCGCATGCCCGCGCACCACCGCCCACTTTGACGACGACGCGTTCAGCCGCAGCAATCGCTGCGACCACAGTTGCATAAACCCCTTCGTCGGCGGCCGGCCCAAGCGCCGGCGGCGCGCCCGAAGGCAGTTCTGCCAGATTAAATTGAGCGAGTTCCGCCGGTTGTATATTAAGCGGTAACAACAGAAAGAACGGCCCGGCCCGATGCGGATGATCCACCGTATTGAGCCCGCGTCTGAGCGCGGTGGCAAGCGCCAGCGGCGTGTGCAGCAAGTAGGCTCCACCCATCGCCCCGAAGAGCCGCAAAAAGACGCTTTGCTCGCTTCCGGGTATCTGTTGCATATTCGGACCTTCGTCCTCGGTCGTCTCGTCGCCGAGAAGATACCAAACGCCAACCCCGTCAGACCGCGGAGCAATAGACGCGGCCAGCGCCTGCAGCGCACCCGGTCCGATCGAAGTCACCACCGCCGCCTTCTCCCCCGTAACCCAGCGCAACGCCATCGCAGCGTGCGAAGCCTCTATCTCGTTGCGGACCGCGCAGACGCGCAACAACCCCACCGCCTGATAGATCCGCAATACCTCGCCGACCTCGGTCGAACCATGGCCAAAAACACAGAAGAAGGTGCGTACGTCTTGCGCCAATAGCCCCAACACTAATGCTTCGGAAACCGTCGTATCAATTCGACTCCCCAACACTTGCCCAGCCAATACCTGGGTAAGATCACCGGATTCGGCGACTTTGCGCGCGCGGCCAAGCCGCGCCTGTTCAAGCTCCACTACCGCCGTGTCCATGCCGCAGCCTACAACCACTCCATGACAGCCTGACGCGTCTGTTCGACGCCTTCCCATTCATCGCCGGGGCTAGAGAAAATCAACGAATACGGTCCGGTGAATTTCGCCTCTTTGGCCAAGTCGAGACAACGCGTAAAATCTTCGCGATCCATTTGCAGAAGCCCCGAAAAATCAGCCTTGGCGTGCACCGAGGTCGCCCGCGGCAATATCGCCGCCAGCTCATCGTATTTGTCCGCTCCCTTGTAATTGCCAAAATCAGCGCACAAACCGACCTCGCCCTCACACTGGTCGAGGATCGCGTTGAGCGCTCCGGCCTTGCTGCCCATCGCGCGAAAATTCTCCGTCAACACCTCAAGCCCCACGTCGCGACCGACACCGGCCAATTCGCGCAAATGCCCTGCGCTCAATTGCACTGCTTCCATATCGTGCCAATCGCCGCTATTCACAGGTTCGGCGTCCCCCGCGATGACCCGCACACAGCGTGCGCCACAGCGAGCGGCGATCTCCATCCAAGTGCGGATCCAGGCAACCTCTTCGGTGCGCCGCGCCGCATCGGGGTGCGTAATATCCCCCGCATCAATCAAAATACTGAAAAGCTCAACACCACTATCGGCGAGCGCCTGGCGAAACTCCCCTATATATCCGTCATCGAGCTGCGGGAAATGAAAATGACACACCTCCAACATGCCAATACCCCGCGCGGCCAACTCTGCCGGCAGTTCCAACAAGATCAGGTCCCCTTGACCGCTGCCCTGCAACACCGGCGCGCCTTGTGGATCCGGCCACTGATACATCGACTGCCCCAACGTCCGGTGCAGACTCCAACTCGACGTCATTATCCGCGTCATATGCATTCTCACAGATTAATTTTGGCGATCCACCCGGAGGCGGCATCGCAATAAATCAGATCGTCACCAAAAATCGACAGGCCGTGCGGTTGCGGATCGCTCTCCGGCACAGTCAGCCGATCTAGCTCGGCGCCACTTTCCACATCCAGCTTGACTATGACCCTGTCTGCCGTATGTACTACCCAAATGCCGTCCTCGACCCGCACCACACCATGTGCGCGCACGTAGGGCAGATCGTGCACTAATTCAACCGACCATCCGTCGATTTCAACCTTGCTCAAGGTCTGGTCTTTAAGCGTGGTGATCCACACATAACCTTCTTCAAAGGGATCGTACTCCATCCCGTGCACCCCACCGCCGCCGGGGACCGGATAACGATTGCGCGTCACACCGGTGGCCGGATCGACCTCGAAGATCTCCCCCTGCCCACTTTGCGCATCGGTCGGTCGCTCCGGCCGCCACAACGTGCCCGGGCCGTTCGCCGCCAGCCACATCGAGCCTCCGCCGAGGGCCATACCGCTGGTATTGGACGACTCGCTGGGTATATCGCTAATCAACTTAGTGACGCCGTATTCAGAAGGCTCGGTGATTTCGACCAGTGCCACCCGGTCGGTGATCTGATCTGTGATCCACAAGCCCTCTTTGACCACCTGCAAAGCGTTCGGCACCCCGTAGGGCGCGCGGAATAGTTTTTCTACCGTCCGGCCCATTACACTCTCCTTGTCATTCGTCCCACGTTAGCAAAACAGCCATTGTCTCGCCCAATCGCTTATAGAGCAAGTCAAAAGCCTCGGCCGCCTCGGTATAGGCGAAGCGGTGCGTGATCATCTTGTCAAATTGAATCTGGCCCGAAGCCAAGAGTTGCAACGTCCGCGCTGCCCCCTCTGCCCGTTGGCTGGCGTCGAGATAACTGCCCACCAACCGCTTGCCCATAATTTTGTCCGAATAAAGCGGCAACGGCTCTTCTTCGTAGAGCCCTAATACCTGCAAGAGCCCGCCGCGTTTGAGCATATCCTGCGCTTGCGCGAATGCCGCGGCTCCGGCACGCCCGCCCACCGCTTCGACTACCACATCCGCCCCTTGGCCGTCGGTCAACTCCAACACTCTGGCAATCGGATCTACCGCACTGGCATCGATCACCTCATCCGCCCCCAACGACAACGCCAACTCACAACGCAGAGGCAGGCCGTCGACCACAATCACCCGCTCTACTCCCTGCGCTTTGGCCGCCTGTAAACAACCACTGCCGACCAAACCTTGTCCTTGGATCACCATCGTGTCGCCGGCCCCCGCCTCCGTCTGCCACATCCACAGCACTGAACTGGTTCCCAATGGCCAAAACGTACCGGCCTCCGCCGAGACCTCATCGGGCAAGCAAACCGCCGCCGGCTTATGCCGGTCTTCAACGACGTCGACGTTTACGTACTGGGCATGCGGAGCCAAAGCCGCCACTCGGTCACCAACACTAAAACCTTCAACTTCAACGCCAACCTCTTCGACTTTCCCCACCAGCGAATAGCCCATCGAGCGATGGTCTATTGCTTCTTCGCGAACATAACGACGCCAGATCTCCGAACCGCGGCTGATCAACGAACGCTCGGCCCGAATTAAAATCTCCGTCGAGGCAATGGACGGTACCTCGACATCTTCCAAGACAATATTATACGCCCCCGCGGGCTTGGCTACTCGTTTCATAGATATTCTCCTCGCGCAGAATATGATAAACATGCACCCCTTGCATCAACCCAACAGGCACAAAAAAACCGGACGCACCCGCGTGGGGTGCGCCCGGAAGTACTCTCAGAAGCTACAATCGCCAAAGCGATTGGATGCTCCTGACCAGGTGGTTGATCACCTGGAGTTGATCAAGCGATCAACCTCCCTGCGGTACAATTACTACTCAATTAACCACCTCCTTTCGTTAGTGCGCGCTCCATAGCTAGACTCCAACTCTGCGCGGCGTGATAGCCAATAGACAAAGCCGGGCGGACCCATTCGCATAGCCCCGAGCCTCAGCATGGCGGTAACAGAGGTTTTACCCCCCGAACCCGACCTAATAGTTAATATACAAGGGCCGATGAGCACGGTCAATCACTAATAATACAATTGCCCTCAAGCTATATATTTTACAATATCTTAACGTGTTTTTATTTCAATAAATTCCAGTATTTATCTCTCGTTGTGCACCATTTATTTCACCTTAACGGCAGGTCAAATAAAATACGCGCCCACTTCAAAAGTGACGTCGACGCCTTGCTTCCAGCATTACACGAAACGTATCGTCTTATCGGCCTCTTCCAAAACGACGGCAACCCGCGAATACAGCTTGCCCTGCATCGTCGGCACCCGGCAAGCGACCGCGCTTATGCGCAGCAAGACCTTGCTGCGCATAAGCGCGGATCTTCCGGCCAAATCCACAACCTCCACTAGAGCAAAAGATAAAATACCCCGTGGGTCCGACAGCCTGATCGGTTCAGTAAAAGCGATCTAACTACGGCTGCCCTCACGGCGTTTGACTTTAACCGGTCGCCCGCTCTCCGCCGAAGCCCAGGCCGCCTCGGTCAATTCTATAACCCTGAGACCACACACCGGCGGCACCTGCACTTCGTCGCGACCGAGAATCGCATCAAAGAAATTCCGGTCCGGCGACGTCGATCCGGGCAGATTCTCTACCTTATAGATCTCATTGCTGTGTTGCGTCTTATAGCTGAGTTCGCCTTGGCGGATATAAACCACGGCCTTACTCCCCCAAATCGTGATATCCTCCCACATCCCACCCGTCGGCGAGTTGCCCACCACCGCGATCGACCCCAACGCGCCATTGCGAAAACGCAGCGACAGCGCCGAATTGATATCGACCTCCGACTCAAAGTTTTCCATATAGGCCTGCACCTCGGCGACCTCAAGACCGGTCATCCACAACATGATATCGAGCAAGTGGCTGCCAGAATCATTGAGCTGCCCGCCCCCCGACAGCGACAACTTCTGCCGCCATAAACCCATCGTGCCCAAATACCATTTCTGGTCCTGCAAGGCGGAAACGAACTGTATCTCCCCCAATTCCCCGGCCATGATCTGATTGCGAACATAACGATACTGCGCACCTAGATGCCGCTGATAAGAAACCATTAGTACCTTTCCGGTCTCTTCAGCCTTCTCGATTACCTCATGCGCATGATCGACCGTGCAGACCATCGGCTTCTCCGTCAAAACGTGCAGGTCCTTGTCCAACGAGGCCATGATCTGTTCGTAGTGCAAGGTATGTGGCGTCGAGATCTCGACAGCATCCATCTCCACCGCCGCTAACATCTCCAGATAATCCGTAAACACCGGTACGTCGAGAATCTCCGGGTAATCCTCTTTATGCCGATCCCTTACCCGGTCAATACTCTCACCGCTCACATCACACAACGCCACCACATCGCACTCTCCCATTGCCAACACACGCCCGACATGCCCACTGGCATTGCCGCCACAACCAATAAATCCCACGCGAATCCTATCCATTGCCTCTCTTTTCTTTGATTAGAATCACCAATTGCCGAATCCCCAATATATCCAACCCTCCATTCCCCTTCAATCCCGGTTGCCCGCCCGTATCCCACAAATTATCTTATCCGGTCCTTCCGTTCGAAAAGGAATATAACCGTTGACCTTACAAAAAGGCTCGGGGGTATTCTCTGAGCGGATTTGCAATAGCCTGATCCTATAGGATTGCAGAATCAAACTATTGCCTCGGAGCCGACCGAGGATGGTCGACGAGAATGAGCCCAGGGAATAGCCCCGAGCCTTCTCCCAAGATAGAGCCCACTACCGGAGCACCTACACAATGGCAAAACCAAGCAAAAAACAGATCACCGAATTAGCCGAAAAAGGCCTGCAAGCCCTACAAACCCTATCCGTGCAATTCGTCTCCCATCTTATCGAAGAAGGTTCCAAAGGCGTCGCCCTCGACAAAATCGTCACCTCCTTTGCCCGCAACCAGGCAAAAATCGTCAGTGGTATTCTCGGCGGTGCCGGCCTCGCGACAGGCGCCTGGGCCGCAATTTCCCTGTGGACTAGCTCACTCGGCCTGTGGGGGGGGGTCGGTTATGCGCTGGGCTTGGTCTCGATGCCGGTCTGGGTACCCTTCGTCGGCGGCGCGGCCGGACTGACCGCCGCTGGTGGCGCGATATACGGCGTACTCAACCTGTCGAAAAGCCGTAAACAGACGCGCAAGGTCCGCAGCATCATCGGCTTTAGCAAAGTTTTATTAGACCGGGAAGAATTGGAACCGCAGGACGAACGAGTGCTCAGTCGTTTTCTCAAAGCGCGCAACGTCAAGGATCGGGAAGCCACTGAATTGCTCTCTACTTCGCCGGATACCGCGCAACAGTTGGCCCTGCGCTATTTGTCAAAGGAAGAACGCCTGGAAATCGCCCGTTATATTTTTCCGCTGGTCTATAACCGCGACGGCGCCATTTCCCACACCGACCGCCGCCGTTTCGCCCGCGTCTGCAACAAATTGCAGTTGGGGGACGGTGATGCCAAAGAAATTTCGCGAGCCTATCGCCAGCGGCTCGACGGCCAGTGGGACTACATGCGGCAGCTAGTCGACCTCATCAACTTCTTCGCCGCCAGTCTGGGTTTTGACAGCCGCGAAATGGAATTGGTGCGGGAGCAACTCGACCAGCTAATGCGCTTCGATCCACGCCGTACCGGCACGACCAAGCGCGAACGCCAGTTGGCCAAGCTCGGCCGCAAAGCACCCAATCCCCCCGTCGACCTGCAAGCCCCTTCCGCCGAAGCCGCATTGATGGGCGCCTATGCCATGGCGCATACGGCCGTACCCGCGTTAGAAGACCACACAGCGCTTGAAACCGCTTTCGATGAGATTGTCGAAGCGCAGGAAGCCAACGCCAACGCCAAAAGCTTGGTGTCGACCCGCAAGAAAGTCGACAAGCTCTATTCTGCGACCCGCGAACAGATCCTCGCCGCCGAAGAAATCGACCGCCAAAGCCGGCGCACCAAAAAAAAATCGGGATCGCCGTCGGGAGA
>JABHFS010000042.1 GCA_018672475.1 Gemmatimonadota bacterium
ACGCCGGGCGTGTTGCAAATCCCTCAGCACCATTACTCCGACGACCATCGGTAATTTCGCGCGATATTCCTGCACATTCTTCAGGGCTTCGAGATTGAACGCTGGCTGGGTCATAATATAGTCGGCGCCGGCGTCTATATTGCGTTTGAGTCGGGCAACATTTCTACGCTAATGGCGAATGTTCCGTCGATTATTTTGCGCGAGAAGGAGCAGCGTGCGCATAGCGGTGTCCTGTTTAGCTCGAGGTGTCTTCGATCTTATGCAATAAATCTATGACGTCCTTGGGCTGCACTTTGTTCTTAAAAAAGAACACGCCTCCCGGCACATCCGAAAAATCGTCCTTGCTGACATTGAGATTGGCTGAAACAGCGACGATCAGGTCTTTGCGCTGTGCTTGGCGCAGCTTGTCGAGTTTGCGCCGGAGATATTCCGGTCGCCAATAGCCCATAATTTCCAACAGCGCAGTGCGGCCGTCGGGGTGGCGGAAGGTAAAATCGGGGATCATCACGGTCTCTTTGAGGTTGACGATCTCGGTCTCGCGCTCGAGCACCCACTCGGTTTTGCTTTTCTCAAAGCGAGTAGCGAAGGTTTCTTCTAATAGCGAATCGTAGAGCGTCTGGTCTTTATAGTGCGAGACCAGTTCGGATTTGTCGTCGAGGATGAATTGTTGTCGCCGGCCGTCCTTGCGCTGAATATCGGCTTGCATCGACCAGCGCGAGCATAATAATAAGGCGGGCAGGAATACCGACATCTGCAAACCGTATTTCTGCGAGTGGCGGAAAAGGCTGACGGGGCCGTCGAGGGCGATTTCGTAGCCGGCGTCGACATCGCCTTCTATGGTGTGGATCAGCCGATAGAATTTAATAAACTTGAATAGCTGCTTGTAGCGGGCAGGTAAGTTGCGGTGGACGCTCAAATGCAAGATCTCGCAACGGTAGAGCATCGCCTGTGCCAGGGCCACATTATAGCGCAACAGTAGTTGGTCGGGTGAGGGCGCGTTAAAGGTTGAGAGCAGGTGATTTTCGGGCAGGTCGGCGTAGAGCCCGGCGATCACCTCTTGGCTGGCGATCTGGTATTTTAGCGCGATTTGTTCTAGAATGTCTTCCCTTTTGACCGGGTAGATCAGGCTCGTTTCGCGCACCACTGGGTGGTGCTCGCGCGCCATAGTGAAGATTTCGCGGCGCAATTCTTCGGGGGGGAGTGGGCTATCGACATGAAATTCACAGCAGTCGTCGTAGAGCAATTTGGCGAGCCCGCGCTGGATGCGATAATCGGTGCGGTCGCCTTCGTGTAGATCCAATTCCCGTTGCAGTTCGCCGCGGCTTTTGCCTTCGTGCCTCCTGTAGATGTCGATCAGTGATTGCGCGAGATCGATGAATTTCTGGTCTTCGGCGTCGATATACTGGGGTGAGATATAGGGGCCGCGTGAGCGGGTAAGTAAGAGGTCCGAAGTCAGCATTACTGGTTCTCATAGGCTTCGTGGCGGCGCCGGCGCGCACTGATGCGGTCCTCAACGGTGTCTTTTGAGATGACTTCGTAGAGCACGGCCTGCTTGCCTTGGCGCTGGCGCAGAATGCGGCCAAGGCGCTGCACGTGTTCGCGGATAGTGCCCGAACCGGAGAGCACCACGGCGACATTGGCCTCGGGTATATTGACGCCTTCGTTGAGTACCTTGGAGGCGACCAAGCCCAGATATTCGCCCTTGTTAAAGGCTTCGAGGATGTATTTGCGCTCTTTAGTGCGGGTGCGGTGCGTGATGGCCGGGATCAGGAAGGTCTCGGATATTTCGTGGACCGATTCGTTGTCGTTGGTGAAGATCAGTACCCGGTCGCGCGGGTGGGCTTTGAGGATTTCTTCGAGTACGCGCATCTTGGCGGTGGTGCCCAGCGCGATCTGGCGGTGGCGGCGATAGGCGTGCATGGCACGCCGGCCGTCGGTGCTTTTGGCGGAGAGCATGACGAAGTTGCGCCAGCCATTGGCGGAGCCGAGGCGGATATTCTTGTCTTGCAGGAAGCGTTGGTATTCGTGCAAGGCGGCTTCGTATTGCACTCTTTCTTCGGCTACCATCTGCACTTGGCGGCGCTCGACGCGGTATTCTGCGAGGTATTCGCCCGACAATTCGCGAATGCCGCGTTCGTAGGCCACGGGGCCGACGAGCGTGTCGAGCAGCACGTGGCGGCCGTCGGCTCGTTCGGGGGTGGCGGTTAGCCCCAAGCGGTTGGGGGCGATACACATTTCGGCGGCATGGCTGTACATTTCGCCGGGCAGGTGGTGCACCTCGTCAAAGACGATCAGACCGAAGCGATTGCCCAGGCGTTCCATATGCATATAGGCGCTGTCGTAAGTGGCTACCGTCACATCCTCTATTTCGTGATAACCGCCGCCGAGCAGGCCGACGTCAATCGCAAAGGCTTTGCTCAACAAATCATACCATTGGTTCATCAGGTCGATGGTCGGAGCAACGATAAGCGTGCTGCGCTGGACTTCGAGCATGGCCATTAGCGCGACCTGCGATTTGCCGGAGCCGGTGGGTAGCACGACGACGCCGCGTCGGCCGTGTTGTATCCAGGCGGTAATACTTTCGCTTTGGTGCGGGTGCGGGTCGGGGGGGGATTGCTGGCTTAGCGAGAGGGTCTGGTAGCGCGGAGCTGTATTCTTAAAGGTGATACTTTCGCGTTTGAGATAGTCCAGGCTTTCGCGGTAGAAATGGGCTTGTGCGCGAAAGAGGTCGACGCGCGCGTCCCAGACAAAGGCTGGTGGGGCTTCGTCGCCTTTGTAGTCGCGCAAGAGCAGGGTGCCTTCTTCAAAGGTCAGACGCATGGGCGCTGTGTTGTAAGAAGGTGATTGATATCATATGAAATAAATGATAAATTGGGACGGTAGTGCGGGCAAGTGGTGTTATAGGAGTGTGATCGCTCTTAAACGTCATTTTTCAAAGAACCTCGCACTATGAAGAGGTCGATTACCCTGGCAATAATTCTTATCGCGATGGCGGTTGAAGTGAGGGCTGTCGAGAGGGGGCACACCATTGTGACGGCGACCGGCGGTATGTTTTACGACGGCGGAGAATGGTGGCAGGTGGCCATTGCTGGCATGGAACTCGCCCTGTATTGACTCGCGGAAGATTGCGAAACTCGTGAGCAGTGCCAAGACCCATGGCAGGAAGACTATTGGGACGCTGAAGGCAATTTTCCGATCGGCAATTTTCAGACGGAGTGGGGTTGGGGTTCAGTTTTACACTCGATTGAAAACTCGTTAATAATAAAAGCCTCTATTTAAGGGAGATCGATTATGGAAATGGCCCGCGTTGGTCTGGCCAAAGCGGGGGATAGGCGGACGAATGTCTACCGGTCCTTGGATTTGATACGCGAAGACGTCGAGTGCAAAGTTGCCGAGCAGGTCTTGCTCAAGCCCAACTTTCTCTCGAACAAGAATCAACTCGCCTCGACGCATCCGGACGCTATCCGCGGCGCGATCGACTTTTTGTTGAGCACGCCGACGCCGCCGAAGGAAATTATCATCGCCGAAGGCGGCAACGAGGATTTTTCGGGCGAGACCTTTGCGAACTTCGGCTATCCTATGCTGCAGGATGAGTACTCGGTGCCGATCCGTCTTGTCGATATTAATGAAGAGACCGAATGGGAAGAAACGACGATCTATATGGCCGGCGGAGTCGAGACAATCGTGCGCATGCCGAAGATCGTGCTCGATTGTCCCTGCACGATTTCGGTGGCGATAGCCAAGACACACGATGTTTGCGTGGTGACGCTAGCCCAGAAGAATATGATCATGGGCACGTTGCACAAGGATGACCGTATCAAGATGCACGGCTATCCCTCGCACGACGAGCGCATTTTGCCGAGTGAAGCACAGGTGCTCAACGTCAATTTGATCCGCTTGGCACAGTATCTCAAACCCGATATTGGCATTGTCGACGGCACGGAGGGCTTGCAGGGCAACGGTCCGGGCGGAACCGATGTTGTGGAATTGGCGGCGGCGGCATCATCGGCCGATGTATTTGCTGTCGACGCCGTGATGGCCAAAGCAATGGGTTTCGAACCGATGGAACTGGGGCTTTTGCACTACGCCGATACATTAGAATACGGGATATGCGACTTAGATCGTATCGAGGTTTTGGGCACGCCGATTGCCGAGATTGAGCAAGCGTTTAAGCCGCACGAGACGACGGAGCAACAATTGCAATGGCGCGAGGCGTCAGTGGAGAAATTTCTACCATGAGCGATCGCCCGAATATTCTCTGGATCTGTACCGACCAGCAGCGCTACGATACGATCCATGCCCTAGGTTATGACCATGTCGATACGCCGCATATCGACGGTCTCGTCGCCGAGGGCGTGGCTTTTACGCACGCCTATTGCCAGGCGCCGATATGCACGCCGAGCCGGGCGAGCTTTCTCACCGGCCAATATGCCAGCGCTGTACATGTCAATGGCAACGGCCTTGACACTTTTCCCGATAACCCGCCGCTTATCACCAAGATCATGGCCGATGCGGGGTATGATTGCGGTTTGATCGGCAAGTTGCATCTAGCCAGCGCCTACGGTCGTATCGAGCCGCGCGTTGACGACGGCTATCGCGTCTGGGAATACAGCCACGCACCGCGCGACGACTGGCCTGAAGGACACGGCTACGCGGACTGGGTACGCGAGAAGGGAGAAGTGCTCGGTGATCTGATGAAAGAGCACCCGCACGGTCTGCCCGCCGAGTTTCACCAGACGACTTGGTGCGCTGAAAAGACGATTGAATTTATGCGGGAGAAACGCGATGGCCCCTGGTTGGCGAGTGTCAATATTTACGATCCGCACCCCGCGTTTAATCCACCGCAGACTTATCGCGATATGTTTGATCCGGCCGATATGCCAGGGCCGCTCTTTGCAGAAAGTGATTTGGCGCAGCAGGAGAAGTTGGCTGGGGTCGATTTTCAATCGAAGGTGCGTCACCCCGACCAATTGGATATTCGCGACCCCTTACAGAAAGATCGCGGGACCCCTGGCGCCGACGCCAAAGTCTTGCAGGCGGCCTATTGCGCGATGATCAAGCAGATTGACGACCAGGTCGGGCGGATGCTCGCGGTGTTGGAGGAGACTGGCCAGCGAGAAAATACCGTGGTGATCTTTACTTCCGACCACGGCGAGACATTGGGCGATCATGGCCTGATCCAAAAAGGATGCCGTTTTTACGAGGGCTTGGTGCGGGTGCCATTGATTTTTTCTTGGCCGGGGCATTTTGCCCAGGGCCTGGTTCGCGATGATTTGGTCGAGTTGACCGACAAGGCTCCGACGATATTGGAATTGGCGGGATTGCAAGTACCCGAGCGTATGACCGGGCGGTCGCTGCTACCGATATTGCGCGGTGAAAGCATGGCCGAACACCGCGAGTTTGTCCGTTGCGAGTACTATGACGCGCTCGATGAGCCGGATAATTCGTTTGCCACGATGTATCGCGACAAACGCTACAAATTGGTCGTCTACCACGGGCATGATCTCGGTGAACTCTACGATCTAGAAGAGGATCCCAACGAGTTCGAGAATATGTGGGACGAACCGGAAGCCCAGCCACTGAAATTGCGGCTGATGCAGGAGAGCTTTGATGCGTCTATGCTGGCGATGGATCGCGGGCCGAAACGCGTTGGGCCGATGTAATGACGCTTTCGCGACAGCGGCAAGTACGCGTCGAGACCCGGGCGATCTGGCGGGTCAAGGAGGCGGGTAAGGCCAGTGAAAACGATTCGGTGACAGTCGAAGAGCCGTTGGAGATTCGCATCGCCGGCGAGTCTGTGGCGGTGATTATGCGCACCCCGTGCCATGACTTCGAACTGGCGGCCGGTTTTTTACGCACTGAGGGGCTGATTGACTCGCCTAGTCAATTGGGGGCCATCTCATATTGCACGGCTGCCGAACCGCCGAATGAGGAAAATATCGTCGAGGTGAAATTGGCGGCCGGCGTTGAATTTGATTTGCAAGCACTACGGCGGAACTTCTACGCCTCGTCGAGTTGCGGCATTTGCGGCAAGGCCAGTATCGAGGCGATTGCTTGCCAGGCGCCGGTCTTGGCGGGGGATTTCACCATAACAGTTGAAACGCTCTATGAACTGAATGATCGCATGCGCCGGGCCCAGGACGTCTTCGAGCAGACGGGGTCATTGCATGCGGCGGGGCTTTTTAACAACAAGGGCGAGTTACTCGTCTTGCGCGAAGATGTCGGTCGACATAACGCCGTCGACAAAATCGTCGGCTATTATACGCTGCGCAATGAGTCTGTGCCTGAAGAAAGCGTATTGATGGTCAGCGGTAGGACGAGCTTTGAGATCGTACAGAAAGCATGGATGGCGGGTATCGCGGTGATTGCCGCGGTCTCGGCACCATCGAGTTTGGCGGTCGACCTGGCGCGAGAATCCGGTATGACTCTATTGGGTTTTCTCCGGGGCCGGGGTTTTAACGCCTATGCCGGGGAAGAACGCATCATTTTTTAATTTAATTACATAAGGAGTAGGGAAATGGCTAAAAAGAAAGTGTCGAAGAAACCGCAAATAAAAATATGCGCCGCGGCGTGGACGTTGACAAATTACCCGTCGGCCGATAAGCAGTGGTCGATGGACCGCAAGGTCAAGGCGGCAAAAGACGCGGGTTTTGTCGGTTTTAGTGCTGGTGCGCAACCCGAGATTGCCGAGGCCTGCGCCAAGCATGGTATGCAGTTGGTCGGTGGGGTTGATGTGGCGACGGTGGATGAGGCGGGGCCGAAGTTGGAGGCGTTTAAGGCGGCTGGTGCCAAACATATCAATATCCAGCTCTGCGACCACGATACAGAGATCCGCAAGGCCGTGCCTGTGGCGCGCGCGGTAATGCAGGCAGGTAAAGAACTCAAGCTGATGCCGGCGATCGAGTGGCATCGAGACACCTGCACGGAGACCCCGGAAAAGGGCTTGGCACTGGCGCAGCAGTATGAGAAGCGCTACAAGGAGAAATTGCGTACTAACTTCGATCATTCTCACCCGGCGATTATCAAGCAATTGCGACCGAATACCTTCTGGGAACGCATCGCCGAGTATCGCCTAGATCTGTTGCAGATGAGCGAGATGATCCACTTCCGCACCTTTACCGGCAGTCATTGCCAGACGCCGGTAACCAATGGCCGTGGTAAGCTCGACGGGGATTTCGTATCCTGGCGCGATAATTTTCTCAAGCATGCACTCTACAACTGGGTTCAGGGCCAGCGCGGGGCCAAAGAGCTATGGGCGGTGGTCGAGCTGGGGCCCTTGGGTTCGGGTTATGCGCTCGAATGTTTTCCTGACGTGTGGAAGGACGCAATCGTCGCACGCGGTGAAATCGAAAAGGCGTTCAAGGGGGCATTACGCAAAGCGGGAAAATAGGGAGGAGTGGTAGGGATTTAAAAAGAGCGGGGCATTTATTGCCCCGCTCTTTTTGTGTTCTGTCGGTTCGCCTGTCGTGTTTACAACCGATTCACCCGCAATAAATCAATGCGATGCCCTATGATTAGTCGTAGAGCATCGCATTGATCAGGCGTTCGGATTCATGAAGCTGGCAAAGAAATCGTTACCCTTATCGTCGACGATGATAAAGGCGGGGAAATTCTCGACCTCAATCTGCCAGATGGCCTCCATGCCTAGTTCCGGGTATTCGACTACCTCGACTTTGCGGATGCAGTCTTGCGCGAGGCGGGCCGCTGGACCGCCTATTGAGCCGAGGTAAAAGCCGCCGTGTTTCTTGCAGGCGTCGGTGACTTGGCGTGAGCGATTGCCTTTGGCCAACATGATCATGCTGCCGCCAGCCGCCTGGAAATCATCGACATAGCCGTCCATGCGCCCAGCCGTCGTCGGACCAAAGGACCCTGAAACATGGCCTTCGGGGGTTTTAGCTGGACCGGCGTAATAGACGCATTGCTCTTTGATGTATGGCGGCAATCCTTCACCGGAATCGAGCCGCTCTTTCAGCTTGGCGTGTGCTATATCGCGAGCGACGATGATCGGGCCGGTGAGCGATAGGCGGGTGCTGACCGGGTATTCGCTGAGGGAGGCGCGTATTTCGTTCATCGGACGGTTGAGGTCGATTTGTACGACCTCGCCGCCTAGCTCTTCATCGTCGATCTCGGGTAGGTATTTGGCGGGCTCAGTTTCCAATTCCTCCAGGAAAATGCCTTCGCGGGTGATCTTGGCGAGTATCTGACGATCAGCCGAGCAGGAGACGGCTAGGCCTACCGGGCACGAGGCGCCGTGGCGCGGCATGCGCACCACGCGCACGTCGTGGCAGAAGTACTTGCCGCCGAATTGTGCGCCAATGCCCATCTCCTGGCTCATTTTTAAGACCTCGGCTTCCATTTCGAGATCGCGAAAGGCTTGGCCGTGCTCGTTGCCTTCGGTGGGTAGGCTGTCGAGATAGCGGGTTGACGCGAGCTTAGCCAATTTGAGCGTATACTCGGCGGAAGTGCCCCCGATGACCAGCGCCAAATGATAGGGCGGGCAGGCGGCCGTGCCGATCATGCGCATTTTTTCATCGATAAAGCTGCGCAATTTATCGGGGTTCAGCAGCGCGCGGGTTTCTTGGAAGAGATAGCTCTTATTAGCCGAGCCACCGCCTTTGGCCATAAACATCAGCTTGTAGGCGTCACCCTGATCGACAAAAAGCTCGATTTGCGCGGGCAGGTTGGTGCGGGTGTTCTGTTCCTCGAACATGCTCAACGGTGCGAGTTGGCTATAGCGCAGGTTCGTCTCCTTGTAGGCTTTGGCGATACCGGCGGAAATGGCAGCCTCGTCGTTGCCATCGGTCCAGACTTGATGTCCCTTTTTGCCCATGACGATAGCAGTGCCAGTGTCCTGGCACATCGGCAGGACCCAACCGGCGGCGATATTGGCATTTTTCAGCATGTCGAGGGCGACGAAGCGGTCGTTGTCGGAGGCTTCGGGGTCGTCGAGGATCTTGCGCACCTGGGCTAGGTGGCTTGGGCGCAAGAGATGGGCGGAGTCGCGGATCGCCTGGTCGGCGAGTAGGGTCAAACCCTCGGGCGCGACCTTGAGGATTTCGTGGCCTTCGAATTCGGCGACGGAGACATGGTCTGTCGTCAGCAGGCGATAGGGCGTTTCGTCTTTGCCTAAAGGCAGCAGTTCGTGGTGGGCGTAGTCGTTCATGGTCGGTCCTTTGGCGTATTGAGGCAATTTTTCAAATGAAATGCGCAAAGCACACTCTAATAAGTAAATCCAATTTTTCCGATTGACAATAGACCGGGCTATTGAAGTGGTCTTTTAACTGGGCGAGTTACTTTGCAATAAATCTGGACCGATAGCTACGGATGAGAGGGTTGTCGCCGCGGCCAGTGATCGAGATGGCCAGCATAAGATTGTTTGCGGCTTTAAAGATCTTGATATGCTGTGCTAAGTCGTCGGAGAGCGGGCCTGGTGGTGCGATAGCCTGCTTGCGGGTTGTCGAGTTGGATTAGTCTTCTGGTGATTTTGCGATTTGCAAGGACAAAGCTAAGTGCCATGCTCTATGGGGTAGATCTCATGCGATATGGTTGAACCGGTCGGGGTCAAAAAGCGTCTGCAGGGTCTTGGCGATTCCTTCGCGTGTGACATGGCGGCCTGTATCGTGCAGGTCTTGGTATTTGTCTGTCATGACTTTTGCCAGTACCTGCCTGAAGCGCCGCCATTTAGGAATCAGGTTTTCCAACACGCGGGCATCGGAATTAAACGCGATAAAACGATCTCCGGTCATTTCCAGGCGCATCTTGAGATCTTGCTCGACGAGGCCCGGGTGGTAGTTAAACCACCAATGGCCAATGGCCATCACATTGTCATTATGGCAAGTTAGGACGCTGGCGTCGTATTGATTGGCGTTGTGCAGGGGGGTAATAAAGAAGGCATTGCCAGAATGGTGGCGGAGCAATTGCTGGTAGGGGAACATATCGCAAAGGCCGACGCCATCTCCGGCGTCCTGCCATTTGTATTTGAGTTGGCGGATGGGGCCTGGCATCATAAAAAAAGGCAGCTTTAATTCGCGTAAAGCGGGCAAAACCGCGTGGTGGAGCACCGCCCCCTCCTGGGTGCTGAGGTCGTGAACCTGGCAATTGGGCGGGAAGGAGCAGGCCCCGTAGACCACATCGTGCAATTTGCCGTGCCAATCGGATAGGAAGCGGCGGATTTCGCTGGCGGTGCTCGTCTCGGATGGGTCCGTGCCGACCGAATAACCCCAGGCGTTTAATTTGCCGACGGCGCGCGGGTAGTGCAGGACAAGCTCGTCTAGGCGGAAGCCGGAGAGGTAGTTTGCGTCCCAATCGCCGTCGGTGTAATAGGCGCGTTCCTGGTCGTTGAAGACGTCCTGGGTGCCGACGATGCGGCGGACGCCGGCCAACTCCATGCAGTGGCGCTGGATTTCTTCGGCCGGGGTGTCGGCGTAGAATTGTCGGGCGGTTTCGAGGCTGGTGGCATTGGGATCGAGGCCAAAGGCCTCTAGCGCGACGAGTACGCCACGGCAGCCTTCGTCGAACGCGTCGGAGGGAGCGTCGAGAAAGAGTTTTTGCCAGGTGAAGTCTCCCTGTTTTTCGAGGTCCCAAGAGTTAAAGGTGTCGGGGTCGATGTGGCCGGCACCGAAGAGTTTGCGGCGCACATAATGGTAGGTGAGCATCTGGTCGATGCCGTGCAGTGAGAGTTCGGGGCCGGCTTTGGGGCCTAAGAGGTGAGTGTGCCAGTCGTCTACAATGAGCTTGTCGGGGGCGGTTTCTTCGCCGACAACGGCTTCGATTTGATCGCGGTTTAATGGGGTATTGGTTTCGGGCATTGCTGACTCCGGAGTGGATGATGTTTAGAGCGGTAATAATTGCAGAAGGCAAGATGGTGTCAAGTTGGGGGAGAAGGAACGGTCTGAGCGAGGGTTTTATTCTCACTGATTCTCGCCGACCATCACTACTCAGCTTGCGGTCCCCCTATTTCACTGGGTAGTGATGGTAATAAAGGTAATAAAATAAAAAGTCGGTCCCATTTCCTGGGACCGACTTTTAGTATTGTTATATGAAGCAATCTGTATTCGGCTGTCTTGCTCTTGCCCCTATCCTGCTGCGTCGCTCTCGCTTTTATCCAAAGCCTCTACCCGCACGGGGCAAACCTTCAGCTCGGCGGTGTCGGTGATGGGGTCGTAGCCGGAGCCGGTGAGGATATTGACCGGCACGTCGTTAAAGCTAAAGCTGGTGAAGACCGTGCCGCGCGGTGAGCGGTTGGTGGCGCGGACGCGGACTTCGACGGAACCGCGCGCACTGGAGAGGCGGCAGAATTCGCGATCTTGCAAACCCCAGGCATCTACGTCTTCGGGGTGGATTTCCAGGCTTTCTTCAGAGAGCAGATAGTCTATGCCTGCACTGCGGCCGGTTTGCGTGCGGGTGTGGTAGGCTTGCAGGCGGCGGCCGGTGGTCAACCACACGGGGAAAGCTTCTGAAATAGTTTCAGCAGGGTCGCGGTAGCGCACGAGTTTGAAGAGGCCACGGCCGTTGGTAAATTCATTTTCGTGCAGGATCGGCGTACCTGGATGGCCTTCTTCGGGTGCCGGCCATTGATATTCGCTCTTGTCGATGCGGTCCCAGTCGAGGCCCGTATAAATCGGCGAGATACTGCATAACTCGTTGAAAATATCTTTGGCCGATTCGTATTCAAAACCCTCGAAACCCAAGCGCTTGGCCAATTGGCAGATGATCCACCAGTCGGGTTTGGCCTCGCCGGGCGGAGGCACTGCCTGGCGCAACCGTTGTACGCGCCGTTCGGTGTTGGTGCAGACTCCGTCGGTTTCGGCGAAGGCGCTGGCGGGGAATACGACATCAGCCATCTGGGCGGTCTCGGTGAGGAAGATGTCGATGACGACGAGGTGGTCGAGGCTGCTGAGCGCATGCTCGCAGTGTTTGCGGTCGGGGTCGGAGACGACGGTGTTTTCGCCGTCTATGAGCATGGCGAAGATTTCACTGCCGCAGAGATTGAGCGCCTTGACCTTGGTGATGCCGCGTTCGCCATCCATCTCACGGCCGTAGAGCGCTTCAAACTTCGCTTTGCTCTCGGGGTCGTCGACCTTTTGGAAACCGGGATAGTTGGAGGGGATCGCCCCGACGTCGCCGGCCCCCTGGATATTGTTCTGGCCGCGCATGGGATTGATACCGGTGCCTTCGCGGCCGAGGTTGCCGGTCAGCAAGGCGAGGTTGCACAGGCTCTGTACATTGTCGACACCGCAAATGTGCTCGGTGATACCCAGGGTATAATAAATCGCCCCCTTGTCGCCGGCGCCGTATAGCTTAGCGGCTTTTTCGATGTCGGCAGCGGGCACTTCCGTTATGGTCGATGCCCACTCGGGGGTAAACTCTGAAAGGTGCTCCAGAAACTGGTCGGCGTCGAGGGTGCGCTCCTCAATAAAGGCGTGGTCGTGCAGGTCATCGCGCACGATCACGTGCGCCATCGCCAAGAGCAGGGCGACGTCCGAGCCGACGCGGATGGGCAGGTAGACATCGGCCATCTCGGCAAGCTGGATTTTGCGCGGGTCGGCGACGATCATCTTGGCCCCCCGCTTGAGTGCCTTTTTGATCCGCGTTGCGGCGACGGGGTGGCACTCGGTCATATTGGTACCGATGCAGAATATTACGTCGGGTTTGTCCATGTCGGAGAGTGGGTTCGACATGGCGCCGCGTCCTATGGAGGCTGCCAGACCGGCAACCGTCGGGGCGTGTCAGGCACGGCTGCAATTGTCGATATAGTGGGTACCGTAGCCTCGTCTTATAAACTGCTGCATGGTGTAGTTGGCTTCGGAGGGGGTGCGGCCTGAAGCGATGCCGTAGATCGAATGGCGGCCGTGTTTTTTTAGTGTTTTGGCGAAGCCGTCGGCGGCGCGGTCAAGCGCGGTATCCCAGTCGGTCTCGTGCAACTCGCCATCGTCGCCGCGCACCATCGGCATGCTGAGTCGGTCGGTATGTTGTACGAAGTCGAAGGCGAACTGCCCTTTGACGCAGAGCGCGCCCTCGTTAGCCGGGCCGTCCATGGCGGGGTGAATCCCGACGAGTTTTTCGCCTTTCGATAACAAATCGACCGAACAGCCGACACCGCAATAGGGGCAAACCGAGCGGGTTTTCTGCAAAGGCTCGGGCAATTCGGCCGCGCGCAATGCTTTTTTGTCGGCGAGGGCTCCGGTGGGGCAGGTTTGCACGCACTGGCCGCAGAAGGTACAAGAGGAATCCTTGAGCAGGCCGTTGAATTCGGTAGTGATCTGTTTGTGGAAACCGCGGCCCATCGCGGCGATGGCGTGGTCGCCTTCTTGTTCGGCGCAGACTCGCACGCAACGATTGCAGGAGATGCACAGGTCGTAGTCACGGAAGATAAAGGGATTGTCGTCCGTCGCGTGCAATTGACCCGATTGCGCACCTTTGAAGCGGCCGGTACGCGCTTGGTAGCGATCGGTGAGTTTGCCAAGCTCTTGGGAGGCGTAGCCGCGCAGAGGATCGACCTCGACCTCGCGATTTTCGGAGACCACCATTTCGAGTAGCGTCTTGCGGTATTTTTCTACCGGCTCACTTTGCGTTTTGACGACCATTCCGGCGGTGGCTTTGGTGGTACAGGAGGCAACGGGGTTGCGCGCGCCCTCCAGTTCAACGACGCAAAGACGGCAAGCGCCAAAAGGCTCTAGACGTGGGTCGTAACAAAGCGTCGGAATTTCTTTTCGGTGGCGCTCGGCGATCTCATAAAGGGTTTCGCCTGCGCTGAAGTTGACTTCCTCGCCATCGAGGATCAACTGATGTTGTATTCCATTGCTGCTCATCTACAATTCTTTCTCAGGATTGAACGTGTTGGGCGACTTGTTCGGGAAAATATTTTAATAAGCTGTCGGTGATAAAAGGGGCCGCCATTCCTAGGCCACAGGCACTGGTGGCTTTCATCGCTGACCCGATATCGGTTATTTCCGTCTGCCATGTTGCCAAGTCGGTGGGACCTCCACCGGACAGCCGTTCCTCTAAGCGCTGGGTGCCAATGCGGCAGGGGAAGCACTTGCCACAGGATTCCTCCGCGAAAAAGGCCATTGCCTGCCGGGCGACATCGACGATATTGCGGCTATCATCAAAGACCATAATACCGCCCGCACCCAACATTGACCCTCGTTCGCGTATCGAGGGCTCGTCGAGGGGGGCGTCGAGATCTTCGCCGGCGAGGAAACCGCCCGACAGGCCTGCCATGGTCACTGCCTGTATCTGGCGACCGGCGGCTGGCCCGCCGGCCCATTGGTATAATAATGTCTTGAGCGGCAGACCGAAGGGGACTTCGTAATTGCCCGGGCGCTGCACATCGCCGGATAGGCTAATGACTTTGGTGCCCACGCGGCCATCGAGGCCAAGCGAGCGGTACCACTCGGCCCCGCGGCGAACGATTTGAGGCACGGAGACCAGTGTTTCGACATTGTTGACCGCCGTTGGTAGATCCTCGAAACCGTGGGTGACGGGGAAGGGCGGGCGATTGCGCGGATAGGGGTGCTTGCCTTCGAGGCTATTGAGTAGAGAACCTTCTTCGCCACAGATATAGGCACCGGCCCCGCGGCGTATATAGAGCTCGCAGGAGAAATCGCTGCCGAGAATATTATCTCCGATCAAATTAGCGGTCCGGGCTTCGGCGATTGCGGTTTCCAGAAGCGCGCAGGTCTCCGGGTATTCGTAACGCAAGTAGATGAAACCGCGTGTGGAGCCGGTGGCAAAGGCCGCTAGTAGCATGCCCTCCAACACGGCGTGCGGATCGTGCTCGAGTACCGCGCGATCCTTAAAACAACCGGGTTCACCCTCGTCGGCATTGCAAACGACCGATTTGGGTTCGCCTGACGCGTTTGCCACGGCTTGCCATTTCTGTCCGGTCGGAAAACCCGCGCCGCCGCGCCCGGCGAGTTGGCTGTCGGTTATTAACGCGATCAGCTCTGGCGGTGACTGCGTTAAGGCTTGTTGCAAGGCGGTGTAGCCACCACTCTGGCGATAACCGGCTAAGGTCGAGCGGCCTTCGGCGCGAATATCGGCAAAGACGCATTCTTCGTATCCGTCGGGATTGGCTACGGGCAGAGGAGAGGCGGTCGGTGCTAGTTCTTCGGCATTTGTGCCGATGAGTACTTGCTGGCCTTTGATCACGGGGATCGGGCCGTCACAGCGTCCGGCGCACGGCATGGGGGTCGCTCCATCGAGGCTAGCGAGCAAGGCATCGGCCCCGTGTAGTGCGCAAATTGGGCCGGTGCAAACGCGTGGCGCGCTTTGTCCGGGAGCCTCGCGGGCGAAATGGTGATAAAAAGTAATGGTGGCGAAGAGCTCGGCTATGGGAATTTTCAACCCCGCAGATACCACAGCGATCGATTCCTCGGATAAATAGCCGTCGCGATCGTGGAAGGCATGTAAAAGCGGTAGCAAGGGGGCGGGCTCGTCTCGCCAGTTTGCTACGAGATCTTCGTCGGTGGGTGAATTCAAGTAAGGACCTTTCCAAATGCATGGTTAAGCGATGGTTAATAATGGCACATAGATCCTCTTTAGGTCAAGTATTTACTGCTTGCTGGGCTAGTGTTGAAGAATTAAATTGATGGGCCTTTATTCCTGGGAGTCAAAGAAAATGTCCGAGTGCAAAAAAATCGCCGCGATTGCTACAGCCTATTATCCATTTTCACATGCCGACGTCATTATCAGCAAATTCCTTAAGGGTTTTCCTGTCGATGGGGAATTGCAAGCGCCTAAAGTCGAGATCGTTTCGATGTATATGGATCAGCTGCACGACAAAGATGTCGGGGTGGAGTTGGCGCGCGAACACGGTGTAGAAATGTATTTCAGCATTCCTTCGGCCCTGTGTCTGGGCGGTAAAGAATTGGCGGTCGATGGCGTATTAATTATTGGTGAGCATGGTGACTACGCTTGGAATGAAAAAGAGCAACACCTCTATCCGCGGCGTTATTTCTTTGAGCAAGCTTGTGGTGTTTTTGCTTCGTCGGGCCGCTCGGTGCCGGTTTTTACCGATAAGCATCTTTCGTGGAGTTGGCAGCAAGCCAAATGGATGTACGATCGGGCAAAAGAGCTGGATGTGCCCTTTATGGCGGGCTCTTCGCTGCCGGTCGCCTATCGCAAGCCCTGGTTGGAACATGAACTGGAGACCCCGATTGAGGAAGCGCTTTCGATCGCTTATGGCGGTCTCGAATCTTATGGCTTCCACGCGTTGGAGACTTTGCAGTGCATGGTCGAGCGGCGTAAGGGCGGCGAAACCGGGATTGTGGCGGTGCAATGCCTTGAGGGCGAAGCCGTCTGGGAGGCTCGCGATGCTGGGCGCTGGTCGGGCGCATTGGCGGCTTTGGCTTTGGCGCAGGTTGAGGCCGGGGGGGAAGGGGACTTGCAGGAGGTTTGTACTGAGCCGGCAGTTTTTCTTTTGGAATACGCCGATGGGCTACAGGCCGCGACTTTGATGGCGAATGGCTTCAAGGGCGGAATGCAGGGCTGGGGTTATGCGGCGACAGTTGCCGGTAAGCAACAGGCGTGCGAATTCTATCTACACGGTGATCCGCATCCACATTTCACCTATTTGGGGTTGAATGTTCAAGAGATGTTTTTGACCGGCAAGCCGCAGTATCCCATCGAGCGGACGCTGTTGGTCAGTGGCGCGCTCGAAGCGTTAATGGATTCGCGGCATCGAGGGCATGTGCGGGTCGAGACGCCTTATCTGGATGTGGCGTATACTTCATACGATACGCCGCCCATTCGACCGGGGGCTGAAAGGCCCAGTGGCGCAGCGGCTGAACCCTGGCGCCCAGAAGCGAGTTGACAGTAAAAGACGGGCTTGGCTAATTTAGCGTCGATTATGTAACCGACAGCATTATAAAGGAGTATGAAATGCCAGATGTAATCGTAGTAGGCGACGGACCTGGCGGACTGAGTGCAGCGCTCTTTCTCGCCAAGAACGATTCGACAGTCACGGTTTTTGGCCAGGACGAGACTTTGATGCACAAGGCGCTGTTGTACAATTATCTGGGCATACCCAAAATGACGGGTCCAGAATTTCAACGGGTTAGTCGCGAACAAGTCCGCAGCTTTGGTGGGGAGATTCAGGATGTCGAAGTGAGCAGTGTAGCGAAAGGCGCGGATGGTTTCGAGGTCAAAACTGCCGATGGTAAGAGCCAGCAAGCGCAGTATCTGATTTTGGCTACCGGCCCGGCTAATCCGCTCGCCGAAGGGTTGGGCATCGCTAAAGAGGCTGACGGTTTGGTGGCGGATCGCAATGGGCGGACTTCGGTCGAAGGGCTCTATGTGTTAGGTTGGAGCACCCGCTTGAAAAAAATTCAGGCGATTATCTCCGCCGGCGATGGGGCTTGTGCGGCGCTAGATATTCTCTCGGCCAAAGCCGGTGAGGATATGCACGATTTTGATTTGATTGAAGAATAAAAAAATGGCGCCCTCCTCATCCCCGAAGGTTTGAGAAGGGCGCCGAGCGGGTAACACTCAGAGCTACTCTCTGTCTTAAGCAAGGGGTGTGCCAGTTGTGTCTTGCTTGCTGTTTATTTTGATTAGTGTCTTATGGGGCAATGATTTAGCATATTTCGAACGAAAAAGTTGCAGGGCGGTCTGGCCACCGTCGCTGCGACTTTTTTTCTACTATGGCCGATGGGGCGAATTTTTTTGCCCATTTCTTTTGGATTAGAGCGAGATGGTGCGTCCCTCGATTCTGACGGGGTGGCGGCGAAGGTTAGTTATAGGGTCTTGACGGCTGCGGAATAATCGCAGCGTATGGCCGAAACATCACCCAATTGCACGGCTTGGAGAAAGGTGCGGTCTTCGGCTTGCGTTAGATTATTACCTAATTCGAGCACCTCGTTGCCATCGGGCCTGTCAATGGTGCCGACGCAGCCAATTTTAACCGCCATGGAGATTTCCTTTCGCGGGGCATGCGGGGATGAATACGTTTGACTTTAAAATGCAATATATATTATATTGACCACTATATAGATTAGTTTGAATTAGGCCCAAAACCTTGTAGTGTTGTTATGGTCTGGACCATGTTAGCCTTCCTCTGCGTGTTGGCGACTAAATTTCTTACTTCAGTGCGTCTGCGCGGTCTTAAGGCCAAGTTAGAGGCTATACAGCCGGAGATTGATGATCTGCGGCTCAAGGTGGCCGATAGTGAAGAGCAAATGGAAGCGCTCAAGCTCAAGGTCGAAGACCGGGAGTCCCTGCTTACCAATTTGAGTGATGTGATCCGCCTTTACGAAGAAGCGCTTCGGCAACCGGCCACCGATCATTTGGCGGAAGAGCGGGTGCAATTGATGCAAGCGGGGGCTGAAGAGAGCGCTGGAATGTGATTTTCATAACAAATATCGAACGATTCCCTCCTGTCTGTGCGATTGCCAGATGGGTGTTTTTGTGTCCGGAATTTTGCCCGAGTTTTTATACGGTTGGCAAGTCGTGTCCCCCCTGTCAAGCAGCATCCTTTAAATGAGCGCAAAGACCCAACTGAAAAAAAACCGTATAGGCGATTATAAGGCCCATTATCAAACGGATGCCGAGGCGATTGTCGATCCTGAGGCCCTGGATCCGGTGCGTCGGGCTTCCGAAGATCGGCGTATGGAGACCTTGTTGCGCTTGCTCGAAATGCGTCCGGGTGAGCGCTTGCTCGATATCGGTTGTGGTTCGGGTTGGTTCGGTGATCGCTGTCAGCGACAAGGAGTGGCGGTTTGGGCGATGGATATTGGCCGCACTGGAGTGGCAGGTGCCAAAGCGCGTTTTCCGCATGCGGGCACCTACCAGGTCGGCGATTTGTATTTCTTGCCCTTTGCCAGCGGGAGTTTCGACGCCGTGGTGCTCTCAGAGGTCGTTGAGCATCTCGAAGATATTGACTCGGCGATCGCCGAGGCGCGGCGCGTCTTGCGACCGGGGGGAAGGTTATTGGTGAGTGTACCCTATCGCGAGACGATTGTCGATCACCTCTGTATTCATTGTAATCAGCTGACGCCGGCCAATGCTCATCTCCACCGTTTTGACGAGCAGGCTCTCGCCGCGCATTTTCAGCGTCAGAACCTGGAAATCCGCAAAGTGCGGCTGATGACCAATAAATTACTCGAAATGGGGGGATTCCCCCGTTTTAGCGCCCGTTGGCCCTACGGGGTTTGGCGGTTGACGGACGGGCTTATGAACAAGCTCGTGCCCAAGCCGGCCTTTCTGTGCATGTTGGGCGCCACCGGCGTCTGAAAATGGCATCCGGCGGTAGGCTGACCCGCAAGATTGGTATTGTCGCCGTTGGACGGGCGGCGAATGCGTTGAGCGTATATGCTGTATATGTGTTGGTAGCCCGTGCTTGGCCTTCTGCCGAGTGCGGACTTTTTTTGGCCGTCTGGGTTTTGGGCAACGCATTGATTCCCGTTTTCCTAATGGGCCTTCCGACTAGCTTGCTCTACTTTTTACCGCGCAGAGAAAATGCAAGACCGTTGGTTGCACAGGCTTTTGCCTGTTTACTGGTCTCGGCCTTGTTGTTGGTTGGGATCTTGTTCTTGTGGGGGCCTCAGCTATCGGCCTGGCTTCAGCAGGGCACACCGCACGACGAGGTAATCACCTCTTATCTACAATTCTTCTTGCCCTATGTTTTTGCCTTGGTCGCGGGTGGTTTTGCCGAGTCGGTGCTGATCGTTGCCAATCGAGAAAACTGGTTGGCCTGGCTGCAACTGGTGATGGGAACGGGTTTACTTACGGGTGGTTTTGCCGCTCTGTATTTGGGGGTGGGGCCGGATGGGGTATTGGCTCTTTTTTCTTGCTTGGCGATTATCCGTCTCTTAGCCGCCAGTTATTTGGTGCGCAGGGCGCTGGGGGCAGGCAAGGGCTGGTTGACGTTGGCCGGCTTCACTGAACTTATGTGTTACACCCGGCCGATCGGCTTGAACGATGCGGTAGGCAGTCTTTCACGTTATGTCGATCGTTTCGTGGTGTTGTACTACTTCGCGGCCGGGGCAACTTTTGCCGAGTATACGCTCGGTGCTTTTGAAGTGCCTATTAGCTTGCTGTTGGCGGGCGTGGTGTCGGTGTTGGTGCCCGAAATTAGCAGGCTTTTTCAGGCGGGGGAGTTGGGTGAAATCCATGCGCTGTGGCAACGCGCGGTCGTGCGTTTGGCGCTGTTAGTCTTGCCCTTGGCCGCCTTTCTACTTGTCTTCGCCGAGCCGATGATCGCTTGGATGTATCCGCAATACGATCGCTCGGTATGGGTTTTTCGTCTCTATTTATTGGTCTTGCCATTACGATGTGCGATATACAATCCGTTGTTAGTCGGCATGGGCAAGGCGCGCTGGGCTTTATGGGGCAGTCTGGGCGATTTGCTTTGCAATATAGGATTGAGTGTGGCGCTTATTGGTATTTTGCAGAAAAGCGCGCCTGAGTGGGCCTTTGTCGGCCCGGCGATCGCCACGGTTTCTTCGACCTATCTCCAAGTCTTATTTCTGCTGGCCGCGATTGGCTGGCATTTGCGCTGGAGCTTGGCAAAATTGTTGCCTTGGGCAAATCTATTGCGAATAGGGGTCGGAGCCGGAGGTGCAGCAGTCGCCAGTCGTTGGGCTACAGCTAGCATGGGGGGAGAAGTGTCGCAGTTGCTATTGGGGGGCTTGTGTTATGTCGTATTGTTGGGGCTATTGCTCTGGTCGAACCCCGCGGATCGCGGGGTGTTGTCACAGGTTGTGCGGGCATTAACCAGGTGGGATCGCTAAGGCATGGAACAAATCGCCAATAGACGCGGTTGGGCGTTGGGGCTGGTCCTGGTCTGTGCTTTGCTCTCCTACCACAATGTCTTGTGGCACAGCTTCCACTACGACGACGAGCACTCGATCCTCGAAAATCCCCATGTGCGCTCCTTGGCGAATGTGCCGCGATTCTTTGTTGATCCAGGTGCTTTTTCCGGCATGCCGGAAGCGCGGATGTATCGTCCGCTATTGTTGGTGACCTATGCAGCTAACTATGCACTGGGTGGCTATGCCCCGATGGGGTGGCATGCCGTAAATCTCCTGCTGCATCTGGTCAATGCCGGATTATTGTGGTCCTTGGCACCGGTGTTGGGCGCTTCCCGCCGAGCGGCGCTAATCGCCGGTATGCTCTTTGCCGTGCATCCCGTTTTGAGCGAGTCCGTAAATTATGTCAGCAGTCGTTCGTCGTTACTGGCGACCTGTTGTCTGCTCTTGGCTTTTAAGGGGGTTGGTGCGGTGATCCAAGGAAGGCACCGTGCCTGGTTGTTGGTAGCGGGCACCTACCTCGGAGCGCTGATGGCCAAGTCGATCGCGATTGTATTTCCTCCGATACTCGCACTCTTCATGGGGTTAAGTCGTCGCTGGCATAAAAAAGGGCTGCTGGGGCTAACGTTGCTCAGTGGATTTTATGTGGTAGGCACCAAGGCGATCATCGGCAAGGCACTTTTTGAGCCTGTGCGCGGACCGGTTGAGCAATGGGCCACACAGATCAAGGCCGGGGTATACTATGTGTCGAAAGCCGCTTTTCCCGTTGGGCTGAGCGTCGAGCCGCAATTTGCAGTAGCAGATAGTTTTTTTTCGCCCCCCGTACTATTCTCTGGGTTATTGCTTCTTTCGATCGCCTTATTGTGTGCGATGGGACGCCATCGTATCCTGCTGGTTTTGGGCGTTTGCTGGTTTGCTATTGGTCTGTTGCCTTCGGCTTTGGTGCCCCTGCATGTACTCGTCAATGAACACCGGCTCTATCTGCCAATGGCGGGTTGGGCACTGGCGGTTGCCGCCTTGTTAGATCGGGTACAACTCGGCCGTATTTGGCTAGTGGTCTTATTGCTGCTGATGGCGCTCACGGTACAGCGCAACGAGGTCTGGCGCGACGAGGTGACGCTTTGGCGCGATGCGGTAGCGAAAGGCGGACATATGGCGCGACCGCACGTCAACTTGGGGAAGGCGTTGTTGCAACAGGGTGAGTTGGAAGAGGCGATAGCGGTAAGTCATAAGGCGCTGGCTATCGAGCCACAACTCGAAAGGGCGCACTACAATATCGGCACGGCCTATTTGCGACAGGAGCGATATGAATTAGCTAAGGCCCATCTTCGCCGTGCCCTGGAAATTCGCCCAGATATGTTGCCGGCGCTAAACAATTTGGGCAATATCTATCAACAACAGGGTGTATGGCAGCAGGCTCTTGGCGTGTATCGCAAGGCACTGGCGATACAGGAACACGCCTCGATCTATCACAATATCGGCAACTGCTTCCTCAATGCGGGTTTTGCGGATTCGGCTCGGGTTTATTTTCGCCAAGCTCTCGGTGCCGACCCGCAAATGCGCGAAGCCTATAAAGGACTCGCTAAAGCTTGTCGAGCAGATGACCGGCTGCAGTCTGCGGTGGAGGCATTGAACGAAGCACTGCTTAGATGGCCACGGGACACTCTGTTCCTGCTGATGCGTGGGGATGCGCTGGCGGCGCTTGGGCACGAGGGGGAGGCTGTGACCTCATATAGGAGAGCGGGGTGGGGAGAGGCTGAATCCTGGCAACAACTCGGGGCCGAAGCCCTTAAGCGGGGCAACGGGCAGGATGCGCATACTTATTTCACGCGGTCCCTCGCATTGGCTGATGATGCGGCCGTGCGCAATGGGTTGGGGATGGCCCAGCTCGAATTGGGCCAGGTAAAAGAGGCCTTACAGACTTTTCGCGAAGCGGCTCGACAGGATCCGCAAAACGCTACCGCCTTCGGCAATATCGGCCGGGTAAATTTGCGCTACGGTCGTCATCTCGAAGCCATCGCCTCACTCGAAAGAGCGGTTGAACTGGAACCCGAGGAGGGGCACCTGCATGGCCTGTTAGCGCAAGCCCTAGAGCAAGCGGGGAAAGGACCCGCGGCGGTAGCAGCCTATAATCGGGCGATAGATCTGGATCCGGGGAAGGGAGAATATTACCATAACCTGGGGTATCTATACGCTCAAGAAGGCAGGGTATCGGAGGCAGAGGATTTGTATAAAAAAGCGTTGGCGCGCAACCCGCACCAGGCTGAAGCGCACTTCAATCTAGGCGGGCTCTATTTAGATAGAGGGTCGATTGACGAAGCGCTTGCAGCTTATACTGCGGCATTGGCGCTGCGGCCGGCTTACGCGGACGCGCTGATTAACCAGGCCTCCGCGTATTTGCAATTGCACCAGGACGAACAGGCTATTGTTGCCTATCGCCAGGCTTTGCGTTTGCAATTGCAGCCGGCGATCCGCCAACGTATTGAGCAACAATTAGCCGCGTTGGAAGCTGCCAGAAAGCGCTAGTCGCCCGCTAAAAGTGCGGAAGATATTTCGTCCCATTCCGCGGACAGTTCGGCTTTGCTGTGGGGTTTATCGGCTCGTTTATACCAATAACCGGCATTGCTTTCGTCGCCTTCTACCCGGTGTAGATAAGCGTGGACCCAGGCTCCGATGGGATCGGGTTGCTGTTGTGCGAGTTCGTGGGCTTTGTCCCATTGGCCTTTGGCGTCATACCAAAGGGCTTGCAAGGCAGAGCTGGTTGCAGCGGGTGGGGTGTCGGCCGCGATACTGGCCTTAAAGGTTTCAAGATTCATTATCGAGCCTCCATTATTGATTATGGCCAAGTATTGGCGCTTTTAATATAGGCATAAGCGAGGCAATGGCCCACCGGTCTATTCCTTGCCAGATCACAGTGTTAGCATCTATATTTACAGACTATAAATAGCTATAGAACAAGGAATTGGCGCAAAGATATGAGTGATTCAATAGGTGTTGGATTAATAGGTTTCGGCACAGTCGGTAGCGGAGTTGTCGAGTTGTTGCAAGATGCGCCTTCGTCGATGCGGCGGCGCAAACACATAGATTTTTCTCTGCAACGGATTGCGGTCCGCGACCTCAAAAAAACACGCCGAACGAGCATTGACCCGGCTTTGCTGACGGCGAATGCAGAGGAAGTGGTCGCCGACCCAGCGGTGCAACTGGTGGTCGAATTGACCGGCGCTGCCGGGGCTTTCGACTGGGTAAGCGAGGCGTTGCGACAGGGTAAGGATGTCGTAACGGCGAACAAGGCGATGCTGGCCGAGCGGGGCGAGGAGCTTTTCGAGCTTGCTCTGGCCAATGGAGCGGACCTGATGTTTGAAGCCAGCGTCGCCGGCGGCATACCGATCATCCGTTCGTTGCGCAATGGTTTGGTAGCCAACCGAGTCGAGTCGCTCTACGGTATTCTCAATGGCACGACCAATTATATTCTCACGCGCATGAGTCGGGGAGAAGGCGACTACGCCGATATTCTCAAAGACGCGCAAGACCAAGGCTATGCCGAGCCGGATCCGACGATGGATGTCAGCGGTATGGACGCGGCGCAAAAACTGGCGATTCTTTGCCGTATCGCCTTCCACAGCACGGGCACCGGCAGCGATGTCTTTTGCGAAGGCATTGAGTGCATCGAAAAGAGCGATATCGAATACGCGCGCGAGCTGGGCTATGTAATTAAGTTGTTGGCCATCGCCAAACAGCAAAATGGCAGCGTCGAGGCCAGGGTACATCCGGCGATGGTGCCTGTCGATTCGCTACTAGCCAATATACACGACGAATTCAACGCCATACAAGTGCAGGGGTCTGCGGTGGGGCCGCAGGTTTTTTCCGGTCGCGGAGCCGGGCAGATGCCGACCGCGAGTGCAGTTGTTGCGGATATGGTCGAATTGCTCGAACGCAAGGTGGCTGGGGCTGGCACGGCGATTGGCGATATGATCCTGGGCGAGGAGGCGGTTGCCATTGCTTCTGTGGCGGCTGTTGAGATGCGCTATTTCCTGCGCGCATTGGTCTCGGATCAGCCTGGAGTGCTGGAGCGGATTGCACGCATTTTGTCCGAGGAAAAAATCAGTATCGCTTCGGTGCTGCAGAAAGAGCGCGACCTACACGGTGGATCGGTACCTCTGGTAATCGTCACCCACGAGGCAAGCGAGGCCGCAATGCAGCGGGCGCTTGCTCAGATCAGCACCTTGGATGCGGTGCAGGGAGCGGTAAAGCTGATTCGAATGGAGGATCTCTAAGTGAAGTATATGGTGCTGGTGCCCGACGGAGCAGCTGACTACCCGCTCGACGAACTTGGTGGGCAGACGCCATTGGAGGCGGCCCAGACCCCGAATATGGATCGCTTGGCTCGGGAAGGTGTCGGCGGGATGGTGCAGATGATCCCAGCCGAGCGCCCGCCCGGCAGCGATGTCGGCAATCTCGAGATCTTTGGCTACGACACTCGGGTCCACTATACCGGCCGTTCGCCTTTGGAGGCGGCGAGTATGGGCGTTGACCTTGGCGCGGAGGGCATCGCTTTCCGCATGAATCTTATTTATCGTGAGGGCGATACGCTCATTGACTATAGCGCCGGCCATATCGAAAGCGAAGAAGCCGGCGAGTTGGTCGCAGAATTGGCGGCCGAGTTGGGGCAAGAGCATATTCGCCTGTACCCCGGCGTGCAGTACCGCCATTTGTTGGTCTATGACAATGCGCCGGAACAGTTGCTATCCTATCCACCTCACGATATTATGGACCAGTCGATCTCGGCGCATTTGCCCGCAGGCAAAGGGCAAGAGAAAATTCGCGTGCTGATGGAGGCTGCCGAACCGATCCTTGCCGCCTCACCAGTCAATGCCGCCCGCATCGCCCGTGGGGAAAGGCCGGCAAATGCCATTTGGCTCTGGGGCTCTGGGCGAGCGCTGACATTGCAGACCATTCCGCAGCGCTTCGGCATCAGCGGTGGGGTAATCTCGGCGGTGGACTTGGTGCGTGGAATCGGCAAGAGCGCCGGCCTTGAGGTAATCGAGGTGCCGGACATAACAGGCTATCTCGATACAAATTTCGAAGGCAAGGCCGAATACGCCTTAGCCGCATTGACACAGGGCGATTTTGTCTATGTGCACGTCGAGGCACCAGATGAAGCGGGGCACAATGGCGATGTGCAGGCCAAAGTGAAGGCTATTGAGGATTTCGACGGCAGGGTCGTGGCGCCGATTTTGGCGGGGCTCGATCGCATTGGTCCTTGTCGTATATTGATGGCACCGGACCACCGCACGCCGATTGCGCTGCGCACTCACAGTCGGGACCCGGTGCCCTTTGTACTGTGGGGAACCGATGCCGAGCCGGACGCCATGGTGGCCTATGGCGAAAAACCGGCCGAACAGGGCAGCATGCAGGTAGGCCACGGGCATCTTTTGATGCAATATTTGATGGCAAACGACTAAAATATAGAATAGGGGCAGTTCGGGAATAACGATGACGAAAAAATACAATGTAGCGATTATGGGGGCGACGGGCGCGGTTGGCCAGGTGATGATGGAGATTTTCGCCGAGCGCAGCTTTCCCTTAGGTGAATTGCGGCTTCTGGCTTCAGCGCGCTCGGCAGGTCGTCAAATCGAGTTCGGTGACGAGTCGATCGAAGTGCGGGAACTCAAAGAGGATTCGTTCACGGGCATCGATATCGTTCTGGCGTCGGCGGGCGGGTCCTTGAGCAAGCGATTCAACCCGCATGCAGTGGCGGCGGGAGCGGTGGTCGTCGACAATACCTCGGCCTATCGCATGGATCCGCAGGTACCCCTGGTCGTGCCCGAAATCAATCCCGGAGATCTGCAGGCGCATCAAGGGATAATCGCCAACCCCAATTGTTCGACGATTATCATGGATGTCGTGGTCTGGCCGCTATATCAGCGCTGCAAGGTCAAAAGGATTGTCGTATCGACCTATCAGGCGGTAAGCGGAGCCGGCGCGCGTGCGATGGAGGAATTAGCGCAGCAGACGCGGCAGGTGCTGGCCGGTGAGGATACTGCGCCGGTCGAGTTGCCGCATCAGATCGCCTTTAATCTGTTTTCGCACAACTCGGATATCGGGCCCGAAGGTTATTGCGAAGAAGAGATGAAGATGATCCGCGAGACCCATAAAATGTTCCACGACGACGAGCTACAAATGACGGCGACGACGATTCGCGTGCCTGTGATGCGCGCCCACTCGGAGGCGATCAACCTGGAATTTACCGAAGCTTTTTCGGCGGATGATGCGCGCGAGATTTTGGCCGAGGCACCGGGAGTCACCATTGTTGACGAGCCCGAGCAGAACCATTTTCCGATGCCGATCGAGGCTTCGGGACTCGATGACGTATTGGTCGGGCGTATCCGCCAGGATATTTCTCGGCCGGAGGGAACGGGCCTAGATCTATGGGTTAGCGGTGATCAGTTGCGCAAAGGGGCGGCACTGAATGCGGTGCAGATCGCCGAAGCCTTGATTGAGGGGAACTTGCTTAAGTCGGCCTAAACGCTAGCTGGCTTGAGAGCCAGAAATAGAAAGCGGTAGCCAGTTATATAAAACCGTCGGAATTTTCCCCGGCGGTTTTATATTTTATTGCGCCGGACCGCTCTTTAACGGTGAAGGAGCGATGGCTGATCTGAGGGGGGAAGTGGCAGGGGCGGAGTTAGGGCTGGCCCTGGACGCAGACGCGTTCGATAAAGCGCGTATAGAGATCGACGCCCTTGCGGAGTTGGTCTAATTCGATCCACTCATCTACCGTATGGGCTTGCGCGATATTGCCCGGGCCGAGCACGACCATCTGTTTCATCTTCTTGATAAAAGCCATACCGTCCGTACCGTAGGCGACCGTGGCGGATTTGCGCTTGCCGGCGAGTTTCAGCGCAGTGCCGACCAAGGGGGCGTCGACGGGCGTATAGAGCGGCCGGCCGTGATGTCTGAGATCAAAGTGGAGCCCGTGTGTTTTTGCGCTTTTGCGGATGCGGTCGATTAGGTCTTCGGTGTCGATGCCGGGCATCGGTCGGTAGTTAAGAGTACAGATGCTCTGTACGGGCGTGATATTGGTGGCGCGATTGTGGTCGTTGATGCCGATGCTCAATTCGGAGTGCGGGGGGGTAAATTCCTCATTGCGAAAACGGCGGGCACTGAGCACTTGCTCGTATATTTTTTTCATATCCGCTAAAAAGGGGATCATCTTCATATTGGCGTTGAGGCCTTTGAGGCTACTGGTATGCGCGGCCCGCCCCTTGGAGGTGACACGAATGGCCACCGATCCTTTGTGCGCGTGCACCACGCGTAGGCTAGTGGGTTCGCATATGATACCATAGCCGCTGCTGGCCTCGGCGAAGAGCTTGGATTTGGCCGTTACGTGTTTGGCGCCGACACCGTAGATTTCCTCGTCGGCAGTGACAACAATATAAAGCGGGGCTGTTAGCTGCGCGGCTTTAAAGTGGGCGGCGGCGCAGATTGTGGCTGAGAGTGGGCCTTTCATATCGCAGGAACCGCGGCCATAGAGTTTGTCTTTGGCGACCCAAGGGCTATAGGGGCTGCGGCTCCAGCCATCGTCTGGATTCGCTGGTACCACATCGTTGTGGCTCATCAGTGACAACCCTCCTGTACCTTGGCCGAGTTTGCCGACGATGGACAATTTAGCGACCCCTGTTGCATCGATGTAGGGGATTTCTTCTATTTGAAAACCCAAACGATCCAGCACCCCGGCGGCATGTTGTGTGACCTCGACATTGCTGGTTTGGCTTTCGGAGGGATAGGTGACGAATTCCTTGGTCAATTTGATGACGTCGAGTTTCATTGCAGATCCGCTTTCGCGAGAGGTGTGCTTGGCAAAATAAGAAGGTAAATTAGCGAAGGCAAGGGCAAGAGCCTGTTGGCAGCGTGTAAAAAAGAAGATATAAATAAATGCTATTACTGGACTTATAAAAATTCACTCAAGGGAATAAATATGAACAAGCCACCGGAAGAATTCGTCAGAGTAGAAGAAGATCGGCTAATGGATTTTGGCGTAGCTTGTTTTAAACAATCCGGCTTAGATGAAGATCATGCCACGCTTTTTACCCGCTTATTGGTCAATTGCGATTTGCGGGGTGTGCGCAGCCATGGCTCGCGCAATTTTAGCGGTTATTGCAGCGCCTTTGAGACAAAGAGTGCCAATCCCCGACCTAATATTCGAGTGGTACAGGAGACTCCGGCGACCGCGGTGCTTGATGGCGATGGGACTTTGGGTTATTGGCCGATGGTAAAGGCTAGTGAATATGCGGTAAAAAAGGCTAAGGCCGTAGGTGTTGGTATGGTTACGGTGCGGCCGATTGGCCACTATGGTTCGGCAGGGCACTATACTCGGATCTGCATGGAGCAAGGTTGCATCGGATTTTCGGTGCAGGGGTATATAGGACAGGGTGATGCCGGTGCTGCAGAGGAGAAACCGCAAATCGGATATTATGGCAACCCGCCGATCTCCTTTGCCATCCCCGGCAATGAAGAGCCGCCTGTGGTGCTCGACGCGGCTACCAGTATTATGGCCGATTATCAAAGGGGACCCGAATTTGACGCTATGCTACCGCAAATACCCGCGGCTTTTTTTAAAAGCATCGGCTATACTGCAATTGCCAGTTTGTTGGGCGGAGGCCTAACGGGCTTTACCTTGCCGGAGTTTGAAGCCGTGCGCCAACAATGGCCCTCGGCGCAGATGGGGGGGATGGTGTTGGCGATTAATATAGGGTCGGTGGTAGATGAGGCGGTGTTTGGTGCCGAGGTTGACCGGATGGTCAGCGATGTGCGCGATACCTATGCGCCGATGCCGGGTTATGATCGTGCGCTCTTGCCGGGGGGGATAGAGGAGGAGAAAATGGCGCAATATCGACGCGAGGGGATTCCCTATGGCGAGCCCGAGCAGGATTCGGCGCGCCAGGTGGCTAAGCGTTTGTCGGTGCCCTTGCCTTGGGAAGAATAAAAAAGGCCCGCCACCCGAAGGCGGCGGGCCAAAAACGGAAGGGTGCGGCCCCTTAGCTCAAGGCGTTGTGCAACTCGGTCCAGTCGTCGAGATTGTTGAGGTTGACGGCATCGAGAATCGAGCCGTCATCGCTCAAACCGGCGGCCGAAAGAATACCGGCGCGGTCTTCATCGGCGTGGTTATAACCGCGGATTGCGGCGTTGGAGGCGTCGATCTCACTTTGGGGGATCGAACCGCCACGCTGCTCCTTGACCCAGTTCTCAAACGCGATATAGCTGGGCTTATTGTCCTTGACGAAGGCAACAGCCGCATCGCGGTCGACGCCGAGGCCGTCGAGCACCATCTGGTCAAAACCGCCGCCGCATTCGGGATAGTCGGCCTGCAATTCGCTGGCGGCGCTCATGCGCAGTTTGGACCAGAGGCGGGGTAGGTGAATCGCGCCAATCGGGCCGGCGATATCAGAGCTAATATTGGGAATGATGGCCATGAGGTTTCTCCTATAAGGTTAGTGGGTTGCCAAAAGCAGCCTAAACGATACTGCCCTACAGGCTCGTTGTCAAACGGTATTTAAAGGGGTGAAAGATGGACAAAATACGCTTTGGAATTATTGGTGCAGCAGGCAGAGGCAGCAGTTATGTGCGGACCTTGCAAGCGCATGCCGCTACCGAAATCACAGCTCTTTGTGATATACGCGCTGAGGAGGTGAGGCAACACGCGGTTGATCTCGGCATCGAGCATGCTTTTACCGACGCCGGCGAGATGATCGATGCGGGGGTCGTCGACGCGGTCGTCGTCGGCACGCCGATGCCCTTCCACGCCTCCCAAGCGATCAGGGCGCTGGAGAGCGATATCCACGTGCTCAGCGAGGTGACGGCGGGGGTGTCGGTCGAGGAATGCCGCGATTTGGTCAAGGCGGTGAGGCGCAGCAAAGGGGTGTATATGATGGCCGAGAATTTTACCTATATGAAGTCAAATGTACTGGTGCGCGAATTGGTGCGGCGCGGTTTTTTTGGCGACATCTATTACGCTGAGGGCGCCTATATACACGAGTTGAAAGAGCTCAACGAGGTCACGCGTTGGCGCCGGCACTGGCAGACCGGGATTAATGGTTGCACCTATCCGACGCATAGTCTGGGACCGGTATTGACCTGGTTCGAAGGGCAAAGGGTCGTTGCGGTTAATGCAGTGGGCACGGGGCATCATTATCGCGATCCACGAGAAAATCTCTATGAGATGGAAGATTCGGTGACCATGATGTGCCGGTTGTCCGGCGGTGGGCTGGCGCAGATTCGGGTCGATATGCTCTCGGACCGACCGCACCATATGACGCATTACGCGCTACAAGGCACGGACGGATCCTATGAATCAGCGGACGGCTTCGAGGCGCCGGCCAAGATCTGGCTGCGCAGTCGCAACGCCGAACAGCGTTGGGAGCATTTAGACAAACTGGAGGAGTTTTTGCCCGAGTACTGGCGCAACCCGCCGGAGGACGCGTTGAAGGCCGGGCATGGCGGGGGGGATTATTGGGAAGTGCAGGACTTTGTTGCGGCGATCCGGGGGGAGGCCGATCCGGCAGTGGGCATTGACTTGGCGATGGATATGACTTTGCCCGGTTTGATCAGCCAACAGTCGATCGCACAGGGATCGACTTGGGTGGCGGTACCCGATTCGCGCAATTGGACTTGAGGAGAGTGCATATGTCCACACCCAAGATCATGTTTTACCACGACGGGCGGCACCCGTTGATTTATAGGTACGAGCCGCCGATGCAGCCGGAGGAATACGAGCAGGGGGTGGATGAGTTATTGGGCACGCCGGTCGAGGCGATAATGTTTTGCCTCGGTGATGGAAGGACGGTTTTGCACGATACAGAGGTCGGTGAGTTGTGGGGGCACAATAGAAAGAAGTGGCCGCATTTAATCTTTCGCCGGGCTCACCAGAATGCCAGCGGTCTGATCCGCAAGGGGCACGACCCTTTGCGGATGATATGCGATCGGGCGCACCAATATGGCAAGTTGGTCTATCCGACGCTTTTGCTGCAACAAGGTCGTGGATCGTGGGACGAGGATGTGCGCTGTTCGGACTTTCGCTTTGAAAATCCGCAGCTCGAGATTGGCGCACGGGGTGATTTGCCAGAAGGATATCCCGGATCTACATGCCTCGATTTCAAACATCGCGAAGTCCGGGATGAACGTTTTGAGCTCATAGCGGAGACGCTTAGAAAATACCCAGTTGACGGCTTCGAACTGCAAATGAATTATCAGCCCTATTATTTCCATCCCGATGAGATCGACGCGGGTCGCCAGATCATGACGGATTGGATTCGCAAGGTACACCGCGCGCTCAAACGCAGCGGGCGCAAGCGCGAATTGGCCATTCGCATACCCTCGAGTATAGAGGGATGTTACGAGGTTGGGATGGATATCAAAGCCTGGCTCAAGGAGGGTCTCGTCGATGTGTTGATCGGCCAGACCTTTTCCGGACCCGAGCTATTGGATTCGACGGTTGATTTTAGCCCGTTGGTCAAAGCGGCCAAAGGTACGGGCTGTCGGGTGCACGCGGCGTTGCAAAGTTTTGTGGATTCAGATCGCTTGGGGGAGGCGACAATCGAGATGGTGCGTGCGGCTGCTTGTAATTATTGGGCGCAGGGCGTCGACGGGCTTTATCTTGCGCACTGGTTCGGAAACTGGCCCTATCAAGCTTCCTTCTATGAGAAGTTGCGGGAATTGCCCTATCCGGAAGTCATGACTGCCAAGGACAAGATTTATTATGTGCCGACGGTAACCGGGCGCCACCCCGAGCCGGAGACCGAACCGGGTTTGGCGATGCAGTTGCCGGTCTATTTAAAGAAGGGCGGTCGAGCCAGCATAACGCTGCCGATTAGCGATGATTTGAAGCGCTGGGCGAAGGTCGGTCGAGTGCACGAGGTATTGCTCAGGGTGCGGATAATGGGCACTACCGAAAGAGACCGGTTGCGCTTTCTATTGAACGGCAAGGAGCTGCCCGCGGTTTTATTGCGTCAGATCAACGAGTTGTACCGGATGTCGGCGCCCCGCTATCGCACGGGGTCTGGTTATTGGCATGTGTTCAAGTTGGATAAGGCGCATTGGCCGAAGATGGGCGAAAATAAAATCGAGATCGAGTTGCTGAAACGGGATGCGCAGGCGCTGCCGGAGCTTTTCGTTCGCGACATTGAATTGCAAATAAAATATCTGATGGGGCGCAATTTTCACCGTGGCCAGGATATGGATCTGGGACCATGTGAACCCTTGGGGATATAGATGCAGGTGGCATTGAGGTGGCTGCGCTCTGAGGTTTATTCTTGCACGGTTTTTTGCCGCGTAACATTGTTAGGTGGAGGAAAGTGATGGAGGAGAGCCTCGATTTTTTTCGCGACAACGGCTATCTCGTGGTGGCCGATGTATTGTCACCGCAAGAGCTTGCAGGTCTCAACGAGGCCATCGACCGCGATCGTCAGCTCTATCCGCCATTGTGGCGCGGACGCAAGGAGGGAGGGCGCTTCCAGAGCGTTTCATCTTTGTTGAGTTCACGCGCTTTTGATGGGACGATTCGGCATGCGAAGATCTTGCCATTGGTTGAAGCGCTGATGGGGCCGAAGCTTTGTTTTGATGAATTCTCGGTGATGGTTCGGGAGTCTTTGGCGGGTGAACCGCCGGCGGCTGGTTGGCACCGCGATGCGGCACATGGGCCTGAACATCCGCTGGCTCTGAAGAATTTATCGCTTATCTATTATCTAACGGACGTCGACGCTAAGAATCATTGTTTTGCTATTATGCCCGAAGGAGTAGAGGCCAAACGGACGGAGCAACCGGAGCCTATCGACCCGGGGCGCTGTGTCGAGCTCTTTGGACGGGCAGGCACAGCGATTCTGTTTAATGCCGGTAGCGGGCATGCCGGGATAGTCAAAACAACCGAGCAAGAGCGGCGGACGATACACATATATTATGGCCATAGCTCACAAGCGGCTTTAAGCAACCACACCATCGTGCCGCGCCGTCTTGCACAAGGGGGGGACGAGTCTTCACGTACCTTTTACGGGCGGCCGAACTTGGCGACCCAACTAGTCCTTGCCAATTTTTAAATGCGCAAAAGGGAGATCTATAAATGAAAGCAACCTGGAACGGAGCCGTATTGGCCGAGAGCGAAGAGACGGTTGTTGTCGAGGGGAACCACTATTTTCCACCGGCCTCTATTCACGAGAGTTATTTTCGCCCGAGCGAGCAACGTACGGTATGCGGATGGAAGGGCCAGGCCAGTTATTATAATATCGTCGTCGACGGCGAAGAAAATACGGGCGCGGCCTGGTCCTATCTGGAACCGCTAGCGGCGGCGAACGAGATCGGCGGCTATATCGCCTTTTGGAGCGGGGTCGAAGTCGAATCGTAGGATATGCTGGATGAGTGTATTACCTGTCTGGCGGTGCGAACATCCGTAGACATTGCCGGATCCCGTCTTGGGGCCGGTGATTTTTTATGTGAGAAAGGATGGCACATTTTCGATAAAGGCCGGCATCGATTGGCAGATATGATCGACGACGAAACCAATATGTCGGTCGCGTGCGCTGGGATTGTCGGCGAAGTCGGGCACGGCCTCATTGGTGTCGAGTACCGGTTCCGAACGCCGATGGCAGATCTCATTGAAGAGTGGGGGCTGTTCGCCGAAATGTGCGCTTATAAATTCTTGATGGTCACAGCCCATTGCCACCAGCAATTCCGATTCGACAAATAACTCGGGCACGATGCGGCGTTGTTGGTGCTGCGTCGGGTCAATATCGTATTGTTGCAGGCATTGCAAGACGAGGGGGACGATAGCCTGGGGATTGGCTTGGGTTCCGGCGGAGGCGACCTGATAAGGCGAATGCTGGCCCAGCGCTTTTTTTAGCGCGTATTCGGCGATCATGCTGCGAAAGATATTGCCGGTGCAAACGAAGAGAATGCTTTTCACAGGCCTATCTCGGGCGTCTTGTCGATCTCTTGGGCGATCAAAGCACGCGCACTCCGCTTTGGAAGACGGCGACCACTTCACTGAGTGCTAGCACATCCTCGGTCGGGTCGCCTTTGAAGGCTGCCAAATCGGCGATCTTACCGACTTCGATGGTGCCGATCTCTTGTTCTAGGCCCAGCGCTGCGGCCGAAATGCTGGTCGCCGAGAGCAGGGCTTCACCTGGAGTAAAACCCACTTGGACCAGGAGTCTCAGGTCGTAATCGAGGTGGCCAAAAGCCAGGCTGCCCACCCCGGAGTCGGTACCGGGTACGATGCGTTCCATTTTGCAGTGATCGAGCATGCGCCGCATGACTTCGAGTCGGGTTTCGGCGCGCGATTCCAGCGCCTGTAATTCGGCCTGTTCTTTTTTGTTTAGAAAACCAGTAGTCCGTTGGCCCTGCAATTCGACGATGCGTCCATATTTTGTCCAGGCCTGTAGGGTCGGGCTGATCCAGGTGCCGCATTCGGCCATTTTATCGGCGAGATCGGGGTCGAAGCGCATTTCATTGTCGGGATCGAGAAACTCGGCGTGTTCTATCAGGTCGATGCCCGCTTCGACCGCCCGCTGCATCGATTCTTTGGCGCGGCAATGCGCGGCGGTGAGTTTGTGAAAGTGGTGTGCTTCGTGTACGGCGGCGTGTAATTCGTCGACGCTGTAGGAAGCGCGACCAGGGATCGTGTTGGAGGTGCCGCCGCCTGAGGCCATGATCTTTAGATAGTCCGCGCCTTCATGTACCAAGCGGCGAACCGAGCGGCGGATCTCGTTGGGCCCGTCGGCTTCTTCGTTGCACATATGAAAATGCCCACCGCTACAAGTGATCGGGCGGCCGGAGACCTGCATGCGGGGGCCGGCGATATAGCTTCGGGCGATGCCTTCCTTGAGTATGAAACCAACCTTGTTGCGCGCACCGTGTTCGCGCAGAGTGGTGATGCCGGCGGCCAAGTGCAATTGCAGATTGCGGGCGCCTGTCAACACCATCATTTCATCGGTCTCGGAAAACATCTGTGCATAATCGCGGCCGTCACCGGCCAAGCTTAAGTGGGTGTGGCCGTCGATCAGACCTGGGGTCAGGGTCGCGTCGCCCAGGTCGACCGTCTCGGTGCCGGGGGGGGCATTCTGGGTGATTTCTTCGGCGGAGCCAACCGCCTGGATGCGATCTTCCGTTACGAGCACGGCTTGATTGGCTTTAGAGGAAGTTGAAAGGCCGTCGGCTAGGCGGGCGGCGCGGATGAGCGTTGTCATGGCGACGGTTTCCTTACCAGATGATGGGGTCGTTCGCGTATTGCTTGAGATAGGCGTTGGTGCGGGAAAAATGCCGGCAGCCGAAAAAACCGCGATAGGCCGAAAGCGGCGAGGGATGCACTGTTTCGAGCACTAGATGCCGGTCGCGATCGACAAGTATGCCTTTTTTTTGCGCGTGCGCGCCCCAAAGCAGGAAGACCAACTGTTGACGCTCAGCGCTGAGCGTCGCGACGATTTGATCGGTTAAAGTCTGCCAGCCGAGATGCTGGTGCGATCCAGCTTTGCCTTCAGCGACGGTCAGTGTCGCATTGAGCAGCAATACGCCCTGATTAGCCCAGCGGCTTAGGTCTGTGAGCATAGCCCGATCCGCCCCCTCGTATATATCAGCGCAAATTTCCTTGAATATATTGCGCAGCGACGGCGGTGTCTTGACCCCGTCCGGCACAGAAAAGGCCAAGCCGTGCGCCTGGCCGGCGCCGTGATAGGGGTCTTGGCCTAATAACACGACTTTTACGTGGTCAAAAGACGTGAGTTGCAGCGCGCGGAAGATTTCGTCTTGCGCGGGGAATACGCTTTGGCTTTGCCGCAGGCCGACTACTCGGTCTAAGAGCGGTCGATCGTGCCCGTCGCAAAAAAAAGGTATGGCTTTAATCCAGGAATCCACGACGGTTACCGCCCCATTGGGTGAATTTCTTCGGTGAGGTGTTTGACCATTACCGCCTTGCCGACAAGCGCCAGCAGTTTTTCCCCCTCGACGCTTCGACGGAGGTTGGCGAAGGCGAAATGAGCACGGCGACTCCACGTATCGCGGGTGATACCGGCGGTATGGGGGGTTAAGAGCACGTTGCGCAGGGCACAAAGTGGGTGGTCAGGCGGCAAAGGCTCGGTGGCGAAAACGTCGAGGCCAGCCCCTAATATGTTGTTTTCGCGCAGGGCATTGGCCAGGGCACTCTCATCGACGACGGGGCCGCGGCAAGTGTTGATCAATAGGGCATTCGGGCGCATCTGTGCGATTTCTGCGGCGCCGATAAGGCCTTGCGTTTCGCGGGTCAGCGGCACGTGTAGCGAGAGGATATCGGCGCGAGATAGCGCTTCGCTCAGTGATACACGCTCAATATTGAGACCGGCGACGATTTTAGCGGACACGGGAAATTCGTCGACATAAAGCAGTTCTGCGCCAAAAACTTTGAGTCTTTGTGCTACCTGTTGGCCAATATGGCCAAAGCCGATGAGGGCGGCGGTTTTACCGTGGATGGTATAGGTGTTGCGGCCGCTGTTGACTGGATCCCACTGACCATCGCGTATGCCCTGATCCTGGTCGAGTAGGCGCCGGTAGAGCCCGAGGATCAACGCGAGGGTATGTTCGGCCACGTCGATGGAATTGGTGCCGCCGTTATTGGCTACCGGAATGCCTAGCTCAGCGCATAAATCGAGGTCCATATGTTCGTAGCCGGCGCTCAATAGCTGGATCAGCTTGAGATGGGGCGCGGTGCGCAACACTTCGGATGAAAGGTGGCCTGGGAAGAGGATTAGACCGTCGGCGTCGGCGACGATGGCTATTTTATCGGCATCAGCGATGTCGGCGGGATAGGTTTCGATCTGGAAATCTGCTGGAGCCGCAGCGGTGATTTGCGTCGATAGATCGGAGTCGAGAAAGGTGAAGAAGGGGGTTTTTATCATGCAGTATAATCTACACAACAGAACGAGTGGGCGCGAAGTTGGCGAACTGATTATCCTAAAGGAAGCGTGTTACCGGCAATGAATAATTACTGCTGGTATTGGGCGCGGAGGTGTTGAAATTACTTTGAGAAAAAATCAGCAAAGGAAGTGACACCCGCAGTGAGTTTAGGGGTTCAAATAGCATACCGCCAGGAAAGTCATGAATGTAGACGAACTTTACCGCCGCTATGGCCCGATGGTCATCCGGCGGTGCACACAACTCTTACGCGATGAGGACCAGGCGCTCGATGCCGCACAAGACGTCTTTGTGCGCTTGATGGAGCGGCAGGACCGCCTTAAGGACGACTATCCCTCAAGCCTGCTCTACCGCATGGCCACCAACCTCTGCCTCAATCGTATCCGCGATGCCAAGCGGTGGAAGACAACGGCCGACCCGGACCTGTTGGATCAGATCGCCGACTGGGACGATACCGAAGGGCGCACCGAGGCTCTGTCGGTACTCGACCGGCTTTTCGGCCGCGAGCGTGAATCGACTTGCACGATGGCCGTTTTGCACTATGTCGACGGCATGACCTTGGAGCAGGTGGCCAATGAGGTGAGCATGTCGGTGTCCGGCGTAAGAAAAAGATTGCGCGGTTTGCGCGCATCGCTGCAAGAATTGGAGAGGTCATGAATCAGCAAGAGCAACGGTCAATAAGCGACTACCAACTCGAACGCTATTTATTGCGTGAGTTGCCGGCGGCGGACTTGGCCGCAGTAGCGCGCGAAATAGCAGCTGACCCCGCGCTCGGCGAACGGCTTGCGGCTCTCGAGCGTTCTAATCAGGAACTGCACCGGCGTTTCTCGCCCGAGTGGATGAGCGGACAGATCGAGTTAAAACGACAAGTAAGCCGGCAGCGAGAATCGAAGCAGCAGCGGAGCGGGTACCGCCTTTGGGCCGTGCCAGCCGTGGCCCTACTCCTGGCGGTGGTGGCGGTACCCGCTCTTTTCGATGCTTCACCAGAAGAAGAACCGCAGATAAGGATAAAGGGGGGGGAGATGGTCCCCAGTTAACGATCTTTCGCAAGGTGCCGCAAGGAGAAGAGCGTTTGTCCGACGGGGCTTTGGCCCGCAGCGGGGATCTGGTGCAAATAATCTACCGCTCCGGTGGCCTGAGATATGGGGCGATACTCTCGGTCGACGGGCGCGGTGCGGTGACCCAGCATTTGCCCGTTGCGGGGGGAAAGGCTGTATCCCTCGCGGCCAAAGATACGCTAGACTATGCATACGAATTAGATGACGCACCGCGAAGGGAGCGCTTTGTTTTTGTCGCGGCCGATATTCGCTTTGACCTGCAGGAGATTATCGGGCAATTGAACGAGGGGTCGACATTGGCGTCTACCGCCGAACTCCACTACTTCGAGTTTACGCTTAACAAGCCGTCGGCACCTTAAACCATGGCCATGGTGTTCTTCCTATTCATTCTTATGCTTGGTCTGTCGTGGTCGCAGGCGGCGGCGGATACCGCGGTGCGGCGCTTGGTTTTGGCGGCGGGCGCAAACAATGGCGGTGTCGATCGCGATCTTTTGCGTTATGCCGTTTCCGACGCGGAGAATTTTGTCCGGGTGTTGGAGGAGATGGGCGGTTTGGATCCGGCTGATGTGTTGCTATTACGCGATCCTGATCTCGCGGATTTCGAGCAGGGTTTGCACGAATTGTCGCGGCGGGTGACGGCGGCCAACCGTCGGGGGGACCGTCTTGAGGTCCTGCTCTATTATTCGGGGCACGCGGACGAAGAGGGTTTATTGTTGGCAGGGGAGCATCTGGATTATTCGCTATTGCGGCGGGAATTAGGGGCGGCTACCGCGGACGTGCATATCGCGGTCCTCGATGCTTGTGCCTCCGGGGCGATTACCCGGATTAAGGGTGGACAGCGGCAACAATCGTTTTTGGTCGACGAGTCTTTTGATATGCGAGGCTACGCCTTTTTGACATCGAGTTCGGCCGATGAGGCGGCGCAGGAGTCGGATGCGGTTCAGGCCTCGTTTTTTACGCACTATCTTGTCTCTGGTATGCGTGGTGCGGCAGATGTGACGGGCGATGGCCGGGTGACACTCAACGAAGCCTACCAATTCGCCTTTGCAGAGACCTTGGCGCGGACCACGGGAACGATGGGTGGGGCCCAACACCCGGCCTATGATATCAAGATGAGCGGCACCGGTGATGTGGTGATGACCGATGTGCGTCGCCATGTCGCTGGTTTGTCTTTTGCCGAAGCCCTCGAAGGTAGGCTCTATGTCCGCAACGGCAACCGCCACTTGGTCGCCGAACTCTACAAACCGGCGGGGCGGGCGGTGGAACTGGGGTTAGAACCGGGCCATTATACCTTGCATCTGGAAACGAGCAGAGGGGGGCTGCGATTGGCTGAGTTGGTCTTGGCTGAGGGCGAGCGGGCCGGTTTGGGAACAGGAGATTTTCGCGCGATTGCTTTGGAGCGCACGGTTTCGCGCGGAAGTGAAGAGCGGGGAATCACGCTTGGACTTAGCGAGGACCACCATATCGAAATCGAGACCGGTGAGGGCTATACCTTATCGATGGGTTTGTTGACCAATACTCAGGACAAGGCCTTCCGCGGCGCGCAATTTGCGTGGTTGGTCAACCAAGCCCGCGAACGCGCCGGCACCCAGATCAGTGGTATCGGCAACTTGAGTCTTAAAGCGATCAAGGGCTGGCAGGTGTCCGGGGTGGTGAACTGGGCGATGGGGCCGATTCAGGGCAGTCAGGTCGGGGTGTTGAATATTGCGCCGCAAGTGCGCGGTTGGCAGTTAGCCGGGTCGACGAATATCGCCGGTAAGATCCGCGGTTGGCAAGTTTCTAGCGCGATGAATTTCGCCGATGAGGTCAAGGGCGGGCAGTTCGGCGCTATAAACGTAGCGGGCAAGGTCAAGGGCTGGCAGTTCGGCATGATCAATGTCTCGGGCGATATCGAGGACGGTCTGCCCGTCGGCTTGATTAATTATTCGCGCAGCGGTCTGTTCAACCTCAGCGCTTGGCGCGATGAGATTGGCTTGAATATGCTGACACTGACTTCGGGCAGCCGATCCTTTTATTCTTCATTTACCACCGGTTTTAAGGAAGACGCCGGCCGGCGGACCTGGGCGATGGGAGTGGGTTTCGGTTTGCAGAAGAGTTGGCCCTGGACTTTTCTCAGCCTGGATGTGAACCAATACCGAATCAGCCGTGATCTCGACGGCGATTATAGTGTCCATATCGATGTCAATCCGCCGACCGTCGACCTCAATTGGAGACAGCCGAGCATCGACAATTTTCTAACGCGGATCAAAATAGAAACCGGAGTAGTGCTCGACCCGCACACTTCCGCCTGGCTCACGCCTTTTTGGTCAGAGGGCAGTTTGTCGTTGTTTGGCGGGGTTTCGGCGAATCATCTATGGGCCGATGGCAATCCCCGCTTGGTTGAACTGGATAATGGTTATGACCGCGAGTGGGAAGATGATCTTTTTGTCTGGCCGGGTTTTTTCTTTGGCCTGCGCTACGGTCGCTAAGTCGAAGAAGACATTGAGGATTATATCTATTCTTGGGATTGAATCCAGAATACTCCGTGGAAGATCGGTCGCTCAACGATTGAACTATTCTGTTTCTATTGATGGTTTACGGCGAATGCGAGGTTGCGGTATACGCGACGGATCTGAACGCCAACATGACTTGCAGACCTTTCCCGACGTACAAGAGAATGATGGGGATTTCCACGAGGCGGTATTTGAGTCGCAAGGGGACAAAGTGGGGTAAGGGGGGCTGTGGTTTCAGGCCGAGTGCGGGTGTCGAGTGTGCTGCGGCCTTGAACGAGCTATGTTAGCAATAATTGACCACAAGTTCAATATCCGTCAGGACCAGGTCGCAGGCTAATTGCGGATGGCGGTTGAGCAGAATGACTTCAATGCGGTGAGAGCCTGGAGGGGTTTTCGCTGGATCTATATTGAAGTTGTGCCAGGCGGCGTTGCTGACATCGGAGATGGGGTTGGGGTCGCCATTGTGGCAGTAGTTAATGGTGGGGTCGATTAGGGATTCGTCATTCAAGAGAAACCGCACTTGGTCGCCGTCGACCCAATCTTGTAGGCGAAACCGCAGTGTGAGGTCCTTCGGAGGGAATTCCTGCAGATCGTCGGCAAGATCTAGGGTGAAGTGCGGGCCGGTTATTTTGAATGTCGGATATAGGGCAACCGGTAGGGCGCCGCGCAGGCGGTCGTGTTTGTAGGCGCCGCGCCAGGACCCGGTCTCTTGGCGGAAACGGTGGGTGATACTGTAGAGTTTATTTTGCTTTTGCAGGGTTTCGCGTTTGCCCACTTGGCTCAGTAATTCCCGTTTTGAATCGCGGTCGGCGTGCCAGTTGAAAGCATATATGCCGGTCGCGCCTTGCTGGTGGTATTGCAGGGCGGTGGCTTTGGTTCGCATGTTATGGCGCGTGGCCTCGTCTTCGGGGCCAGTGGCTGGTCCGGGCACGCCGCCGTCAAAACCGGGATAGAGTGCGATTGTCCTATCGGCGATGAGGGAGCGAAAGGCGTTGACCTCGATCGCCGGGTCGGTGCCGGCAGCGCCGGCCGGGATTAGGACGTCGATCAGATCCTCTTTGATCCAGGTCTCGACATCGTAGCCAATGCGCTGACATCCCTCAATAGAGCCTGCTACTCGCGCGGCGAGATAAAAGGGCGTGCCGCGTTGTTGCGATATTTCGCGGGTCAGTTCGCGCGCGGCCCGCATAAAATCAGTCAGCACATAACGGAGGCGATAAGCCTGGTCGTCGGGAAAATGAAAGGGGTGGCGTTGCCAGTCGAGTTCGACGCCGTCCCAAGTGTAATTTTGGCAGATTTCGCGCAAGTGCTGCAGGCGATTCTCCCGCACCTCGGGCACCGCCATATTCCACGACAGTGCGAACCACTCTTCGGTGTCCGGACCCAACAGCCATTCGGGATGATCTTTGCGCAGCTGTGTTAGTTCGGTGTGATGAAGCGTCTGCAGGTCGGCTAATTGCGCGCCATCGAAGTGATTGTCATTCATTCGCTGTGAGGCGTAGACGTGCAGGCCGAGTTGGTGCCCGCGGTCTATCACGGCCTGTTGCGGGTCCTCGCCGCGATCGAGCATGCGGCGGATATTCTCGCTATGGGTAAAGGCCGCGGCATTTTCGTAGCGGCGATTATTGACATCGGCTAGCAGTTCCATCTTTTCACTCGGCCAGCGCACAGCGTGTTCACCGATACACCAGAATAACGCGCCGACCTGGGTGTCTTCGAGGGGGGCGTAGGTTTTGTCGAGGAAGGTTTGCATGGACTGGTCGATGGGTGAATAGCCGTGGGGGGCTCCATCCCAGTTGTAAATGACATTGTACGCTGTGGGGGATAACATAATTATTTTCTCCTGTGTGGGTCGCGCACAACATACGGAGATAAAACTCAAGGGGCAAAGGGGTAGAAGGATGGCCAAGATCAGGTGGTTGATTGTGATAATGACTATGTTGGGGTGTGATCTGGCTGATCCGCAAGGGCCGGGTACGCAATGGGAACGGCCCGAGCAACAGAGATTAGATGCGCTGAAGGAAAAATGCGACGGTCAGCCTTGGGAAAGTGCGGGGGTGGTTTGTCCAGATGATATCTTGATTACGACACGCCCCGATACCGCTAGTCGGGTGGGTAAAGGCTCATAAATGAGTCTATAGGACTACAGCCGGAGTGGCGGCAGGCCTTTTTTTTTGCTTATTTGAGCCACTGCGAAAGGAGAAATATGATGGATAATACTATGATTGAAAAAATAACGCGGGCTGTCGACGAAAAACGCTTGCTCGACACGGCGGTATCCCTGATTGAGCTGCCAAGTCCGACGCTGAGCGCGGGGGCTGTGGCAGATCGACTGGCGGAGATCTTGGTAGCTGAAGGTTTCGCCGTTGAACGACCCGAGGCCGACTGGCCAGAAGCGCCGGCGGTAGTCGCCCGATTGGAAAGTGGCGAGCCGGGGCGAGTGTTGCAGTTCGATGGGCATTTGGACACCGTGCATTTGCCTTTTGTAGCGCCGAGGATTGAGAATGGCATACTCTACGGATCGGGCTCCTCGGATATGAAGGGCGGTATCGCGGCCTTTGTCGAAGCGTTGAGGGTTTTGCGGGATACGGATGCTATCCAGCGCGGCGGCGTGATGATTACCGCACACGATCACCACGAGGCGCCCTGGGGCGACCGGCGTCAGTTGTTGGCTTTGATCCGCGAGGGCTATATCGGCGACGGGGGGTTGTTGCCGGAATATCTCGGCGATGTGTTGCCGGTAGCCGGGCGCGGCATGGCCGTGTTCAGTATTGAGATCGAGCGAGATGGCGAGCCGGTGCACGAGGTGCTACGACCCGCGGGGTTGCCGGACGTCGTCGGAGTCGGGGCCGAATTGATACAGCGCTTAAAGGCTTTATGTGAAAGGCTAAGCGCTAAAATAGCACCCCATGTCGGTAGCGATAGCGTATTCGTCGGCCGTATGGAAAGCGGGGAGATTTACAATCAGTCGCCGGTCAAATGCCGTATTGAGGGCACGCGCCGCTGGGTGGCAGCTGGATCTGAGCCGAAAGCCAAACGCGAATTAGAAGAACTATTGGCGGCTTTAGCGGTAGAGAGCGGTACGCGGGTTAACCTTGTAGATTGGGTCGTGCCGGGAGATGCCTTCACCGTCGACGAGCAGAGTCCACTTTTTGCCGCATTCCAAGGGGCGCACGAAGCGGTGACGGGTAATGTGTTAAAGGTCGGAGCGAAACCCTTTATCGACGATGGCAATGGCTTTATGAATGTTGGTGGGGTACAGGCGTTGACGCATGGGCCTTGCGCGACCGGGGCCCATACGCTCGACGAAGAAGTGCCGGTCGCAGAGTTGTTGAGAGTGGCCAAAGTATATGCACTGACCGCGTTTGATTTTTGCCAGGGGGGAGCCTAATATGCAACTCGACGATAGGCAAAAAAAGTTATTGGGGCGGACCTTCCTCGACTATCAGTCGACCGAGGCTTTTCTCCAAAACCCGATCGTGGTATCCAGAGCGGAAGGCGTGTATTACTGGGATACAGAGGGGCGCCGTTATTTCGACGGCATCGGCGGTATCTTTGTGGCCAATTTAGGGCATGGACACCCGCGGGTAATTGAGGCGGTTAAACGCCAGCTCGATACGATGAGTTTTTCGCCGCCGATGCACGGTACGTCCGATATCGCCTTGGATTTTGTCGAGCGCGTGGGTGAGGTGACGCCGGGTACGCTAAATTTCGTCAAGCCATTTTCCGGTGGATCGGAATCGATGGAGGCGGCGATGAAATTTGCTCGCCAATATTACAAGCAGACCGACCGACCGCACAAGTACAAGTTCGTCAGTCGCTATTTGGGTTATCACGGCAGCACCTTTGGGGCGATGGCCGCCAGTGGTACCGGTAAGCGCAAAACGCCTTTCGAACCGCAGATGCCCGGATTCATCAAGGTCTATCCGCCGAGTTATTATCGCGACCGTTTTGCGTCCTGGGAAGAATGCAACCGCTTTTGCGCGCAGATGTTCGAGGATGCGATTATCAACGAAGACCCGGACACGGTAGCGGGCGTGATTGTCGAACCCATCGGTAATACTGGGGGCATTATTCCCCCGACAGAAGAATATTTCCACCTCTTGCGTGAGATCTGCGACCGCCATGACGTATTGCTGATATTCGATGAGATTATCACGGGTTGGGGCCGCACGGGGTCGATGTTTGCCGCCGAGACCTTTGGCGCTATCCCCGATATTATTTGTAGCGGCAAAGCCCTGTCGAATGGTACGATCCCTTTGGGGGCGATGATCGCGCGTGAGGATATGGCTGAAGCGTTTAAAGGCGATCCGGCCGCCGGGTTAAATTTTGCACATGGCCACACCTATGCTGGCAGTCCGGTCGGGTGTGCTGCCGGCTTGGCAGTGATCAACGAGATCGTCGAAAAAGATTTGGCAGCGAGAGCTGGGAAAATGGGAACTTATTTGGCCGAGAAGCTCGAAGGCTTGAAAAAATACGGCGTGGTGCGCGAGGTCCGTGGGCGGGGATTGATCCGCGGCGTCGAATTTGTAAAGGATACGAACGGATTGCAGCCCTTCCCCGAATTGGGTATGGCTTTGAAGAAAACCGCGTTGCAGAATGGGTTAATAATTCGCGTTGACCCGACCTGGTTTGCGGTAGTGCCGGCGCTGGTTATCAGCAAGGACGAGGTCGACGAAATGTGCGAATTGATCGACCGGAGTCTGCAGGAGGCGTTGGCTATGGTGTAGTATTGCAGTGGGTTTGCAATACGGTGCAACGCATGGGGATTTTCGCGAACACCGCAGCGAGATGGATTATGGCGTTTCGAGTTTTTGTGCGGCGGCGACACCTTGCTCTTCGTCGACGAAACATAGGAAGACCCCGCCTGCGATAAAAAGCAGCACGATCGAGAGGATGCCGAAGCGCGGGTTGCCCGTCAGCACCGCGACCCATCCCATCAACGCGGGACCGATTACAGCGGCGAACTTGCCGAGCATATTATAAAAGCCGAAGAATTCCGCCGCCCGGTTGCGGGGTATGAGCCGTGAATACAATGAGCGGCTAAGCGCCTGAACTCCGCCCTGAACCAGGCCGACCGCGGTGGCGAGTAGGTAAAATTCCCAAATTTCATCTAAGAAATAACCCCAGACGGTCACCGCAATATAGGCGGCCAGGCCGATAAACAGCCCTTTGCGGGTACCGATTTTTTCGCCGAGCTTGCCGAATATTATGGCGGCGGGAAAACCGACGAATTGAGTGATGCCCAAGGCGAGCAGCAGGTTGTCGGTGGCAAAGCCGATCGACATGCCATAGTCGACCGCCATACGCACGATGGTGTCGACGCCGTCGATATAGAGCCAATAGCTGATAAGGAAGACAAAGGTAACGCGCAGGCGGCGGATCTCGCGGAAGGTCTCGATCAATTGACGGTAGCCGGCCGAGATCGCGCGCCAACCCTTGTTGGGCTGGGTCGGCGTCGATTCTTCGACCCAGAGCCATAACGGGATCGAGAAGACGGCCCACCAAATCGCGACCATCAGGAAGCAGACCCGCACCGCTTGAGTTGCATCGGCTAAGCCAAAGGTTTGCGGGTGTAAGACCATTGCGACATTGAGTGCAAAGAGCAGACCCCCGCCGAGATAGCCGAGGCTATAACCCAAGGCCGAAACGAAATCTGATTGTTCGCGATCGGCGACGGCGACGAGCAACGAATCGTAAAAAGTGTTGGCTCCAGAAAACCCCACTGCGGCCAAGGCGTAGACGAATACGGCGAGGATCCAGGCGCCTTCGGAGACCAAGTAGAGGCAGCCGGTGGCGAGAATGCCCAAAAAGGCGAAGGCGAAGAGGAATTTGCGGCGGGTGCCGCCCTGGTCGGCGATAGCCCCTAATAGCGGGGCGAGAAAGACCACGACCAGACTGCTGAACGAATTGGCCAGTCCGAGTTGAAAGGTGCTGTGCTCGATATCAGCACCGGAGTTCCAATATTCCTTAAAAAACACCGGAAAGAATGCGGCCATGACCGTTGTGGCAAAGGCCGAGTTGGCCCAATCGTATAAAGCCCATGACACGACTTGTTTGTTGTTGCGAGCACCCGGCATATGTTTAGCGATGTATCTCGTTTAGGTAACGTTTTTTTTCAGATGGTCCAATTCGCCGAACAGTGCGCCGCGTCTAACGGCGCGCCGATCGAGTAGCTGGCGCCTTGTTTGTGGATCGGTGAATAACCGCCACAAGGACCATGGCTCAGGACGTGTTATTTATAGTATAGTGCTAAAAGGCTGCTTGTGGGCAGGTTAACACCCATAAAAAGGCGAAAGGCCAATCCCAGAACATGCCTGTGATCCCCGCGCGCAGCAGATCGTAGAGCGGAGAAGCGGCTGCGCCGACCGCTCATTTCACCGTGCTGATGACTGCGGGCTGGCGCTGGAGAACTCGGCCGCAAAGTTTGGGCAGCACCTAGGCAGTGGATGGTGCAATAAGCCGTATAGGGCGGGTAAGGCGAGGGCTGGCCGATGCGATGGTTCACGGGGTTAAGAGTCGTTGGATGCAGGTCGAGTCGGTGTATTTTTCGTCGATAGGCGCGCAAGCATACAACTGGCCGGGCAATGCGCACGAATTGCAGAATGCGGTGCTGGATGAGGCGGTGGTGGTGCAGACGTTGGGTTTGCAGGACAAGGCAATTATTGCACCAACGCTAAATAGGCGCCAGCGCGAATGGGTGGATCTGTTGGCGGATAATGCTGGTGGACTGACAGTGACCGAGATCATGCGATCGCCCTCAGGAAATAAATCAAGCGGCGGACAGCCCGGTCGTACATTGCAGAACGATCTGCTCAAAGTAAAAAAATGGCCTATGCCGAATGGCTTAAGGACGGTAGTGCCCGGCGGCAGCAACTGAGGGCAGGGGCTTGAGCGTTTTTTTTAAACGAATGGTTGTAAATCGCTTAAAACGCCAAAGAAAGCACGGAAAAATATGATACTAAAAGACCGTATTGCACTCGTGACCGGCGCTGCCGGTGGAATCGGCCAAGCTATTTGCACGGCGCTCGCCGCGGAGGGCGCGACCATCGCCGTGCATTACCATAAGCAAGAGGCGGCGGCGCTTGATCTAGTCGGCGAACTCGGCGGTGCTGCGACTGCGTTTCAGGCGGATATCACCGCGGCGGACCAGGCGCAATCGCTGGTCGATCGCGTCGTCGAGCGGATGGGGGGGATAGATATACTGATCAACAATGCCGGCATTACCATCGGTGGCCAGTCGGTTGTTGATATGCCGCTGGAAGATTGGCATAAGGTCGTCGATGTCAATCTGCACAGCGTGCTCTACATGAGCAAGGCGGCATTGCCGTATATGCGTAAGCGGCAGGATGGCGCGGTGGTTAATATCGCCTCGAATGTGGTCAATACTTTGCCGGGTGGAGCCGCGGCTTATGCTACTACGAAGGCCGGGGTAGTGGCATTGACGAAGGTCCTTTCAAAAGAGGAAGCACAACACGGGATTCGCGTAAACGCGATCTCGCCGGGGATCATACACGCGGGCATGGGCGTGGGCGCCTTAAACAGGCGAACGCCGGAAGTACGCGAGCAGTTTCTCAATACCATCCCGATGCGCCGTTCGGGCGGGGCTGAAGAGGTCGCCGCCGCGGTGGTCTTTTTAGCCTCGTCGTCAGCCAGTTATGTCACGGGGCAGCATATGAGTGTAAATGGCGGGGACCGCACCGAATCCTACCAATAGTTGACCGAGTAATCGATTGCCGTACATTGGCAGCTATATGAGAGCTAATTGCAAACTATTTATTCTTTTTTTGGTCTTTGCCGGCCGCGTCGAATCAGCCCAGCCCGATACGGGTGAATTGCATCGGTTGCAGACTGGGCTTGAGCGAATGCTCAATGAGAATATCGTGTCCTTTTGGTATCCTGAAACACTTGATCCCGCCGGAGGGTTCCGCCTCAACCACGATAGTCAGGGCGATTGGCTTGGACCGGCGGACAAAGTCCTGGTGGTGCAGGCGCGGACCGTGTGGTTCTTCTCGCGACTCTACAACGACGGATATGGCGGCGAAGAGCATATTGAAGCGGCTAAGCACGGGTTCGAATTCTTGCGCGACAAGATGTGGGATCCGGTCTTCGGCGGTTTTTTCTGGGCGGTGGATGATGCCGGTCAGATCGCTACCCGGCCACACAAGCACCTCTATGCGCAGAGTTTTGCACTCTACGCGTTGGCCGAATACGTCAAGGCGACGGCGGATACATCAGCCTTTGATCTGGCGCAGGACTTATTCGACCTGCTCGATGAAAAAGCCCACGATGTCGAATACGGTGGTTATCAAGAGTGGTTTCTCCGCAATTGGCAGCCAGGTCCGCAACCAGGGGCCTATATGGCAACTCCGCCCGGCGGTAAATTGATGAATACCCACCTGCATTTGATGGAAGCCCTGACCGCTTATTATCTGGTTAGCGGCGACGAGCGGGTGCGCGAGCGATTGTTGGAGCTGATGTTTGTGCAAGCCAATGCGGTTGTGCGCAAAAGGCTCGGTGTTTGTACCGACAAGTATCAGCGCGATTGGACCCCGATTCTTGAACCGCCGCACAATCGCGTCTCGTATGGCCACGATATTGAAAATGTCTGGTTGCTGATTGCAGCGCATAATGCCGCCGGATTAACCAATGTGCCACAACGTGATTTATACCGGCAGTTGATGGACTATGCGCTAAAATACGGTTTTGACCACGAGGCGGGCGGCTTTTATTCGGCTGGGGAATTCGATGCGCCGGCCGACGAACGGCAGAAGATTTTTTGGGTGCAGGCGGAGGGCATGGTCGCGGCGTTGACGATGTACCGTGAGACGGGGGAACTGAAATACTGGCAGGCCTTTGTAAAGACCTACGATTGGGTAGTCGAACGGCAAGCAGATTGGGCACACGGGGATTGGCATGCCGTGATCGATGAGGATGGCGCGATGCGCGGCGCGAAGGCGGGTAAGTGGAAATCGCCCTATCACAACGGCCGAGCGGTGCTCGAATCGCTGCGTCTGTTGAAAAAAATGCGCGCCGAATGGCAACCGTGATGCTTGCGCGCTTGATGTTGTGTAGTTGTCTGCTGGCCGCTCCGGCCGTGGCGGCTGAGCCCGAGGTTCTTGCTGAACGAGCGCGGATATTGCGCAAGATTCTCTATGAGAATATGCTGCCTTTTTGGTATCCGCAAAGCATCGATAAGCAGTATGGCGGTTATCGGCTGAATCACGACATACGGGGGGTATATCAGGGCGATTCGCCAAAATACCTGGTAACCCAGGCGCGGATGCTGTGGTTTTTTTCGCGGCTCTATCGATCGGGTTTGGGCGATACCCGGCACCTCGAAGCCGCCCGACATGGCTATGAGTTTATGCGCGACGCGCTATGGGATAGCGAATACGGTGGCTTTCACTGGGCAGTTGATGTCAAAGGCAAACAGGCGACCATGGCCGACCGGCATCTCTACGGGCAGGCCTTTGGTCTGTATGCACTGAGCGAATACGCGCTGGCCAGCGATGACATTGAAGCCAAGAAGCTCGCTGAAACGCATTTTGCCCTGCTCGAGGAGCGTGCGCACGATAAGCAATACGGGGGATATATCGAGTATTTTCGCCGCGATTGGTCCCATGCCCCGGCCGATAGCATGACCTTCTTTTATACCACGCCTGCTACTAAGTTGATGAACACCCATCTGCATCTGATGGAGGCGATGACGAGCTATTATCGACTCACTCGGGATCCGCTGGCGAGAGAGCGGTTGATCGAACTCATCCAAATACAGAGCAATGCCGTCTGGCGCAAGCGCCATGGCGCCTGCACCGATGGTTATCAATTGGACTGGACGCCATTGACTGGGCGCTGGTACGACCTGGTTTATTATGGCCACGATATTGAGAATGTGCGGATGTTGATCGAAGCCTTAGACGGCGCTGAATTGTCAAAGGGGCCGTTTCGTGACTTTATGCGACGGATGTGGGACTATGGTCTAGAAAAGGGCTATGACCACGAGCAGGGCGGTTTTTTTAATACCGGTCGCCTCGGCCAACCTGCCGGCCGCAAGAACAAGGTCTTTTGGGTCCAAGGCGAGGCGATGCTCAGCGCTCTGCATATGTATAAGCTGACGGGAAAGACGCACTATTTCGAATACTTCTCCGATATATTGCGCTGGATCGACGTGCATCAAGTCGACTGGGAAAATGGTGAATGGTTTGAGGAGATCGACGTGCAAGGAAGAGCCAAGGGCGTCAAGGCCGGGGAGTGGAAAGCGGCCTATCA
>JABHFS010000007.1 GCA_018672475.1 Gemmatimonadota bacterium
AAGGGAAAAAGCGTGAAGACCCGACCGATGAGCACGTAGAGCGGTGCGCCGGGCGGGTGCGGTATGCTCATGGTGTAGGCGGTGGCAATGAATTCGCCGCAGTCCCAGAAGGAGACCGTCGGTGCCATCGTCTTGACGTAGACGCCAAGTGTTAGGAAGAAGACGGCGAGGCCGACCCAGTGGTGTATTTTTTGTGAGTTAAGCATAGTCTTGCGGTATAAGGCCTGGTTTTATGGCTGTGGCTGCGTGTGGACGGGCTATCCGAGGGCACCCCCTTCGCTCATACACGCATCGCTACGCGATACGCGCCCTCCGGGAACTCGCCCGGCTCTTGTCGGACTCCGAGGGTTGTTGCCTTATTTTTCTATTCAAAATTCGGCAACAACAAGCTGCTACGAGGATATCCTCGAGTAGCCCTTCGGTATTTCAATGAGTTCCTATGGTGAAAATGAGACCATCTAATTTAAGGAATATAATGAATAGGGCAAAGGACTGAGGGGTGTAAGTAGATGGTCAGGTTGTTTTTAGCGCGAGAAGAGGCAATGAGTTGTATGCATTCTTCGTTCGTACATAGGAGTACACACGGCAGGCGGAGATGGGTTCATTTTATCCATTAGGTTCTTACATCCGCCTGCTTGCAGCACCAATTAGCGGGTAGCGGGTTGGCGGCCTGCCCATTGGCGCGGGTAGTTCATTTGCATGGGCTGAGTGCTTAACCGGTTGCCAACTCTGCGGTACCCCAGGTGCTCGGGTCCGAGTTGACGCCCATATCGGAGATCGACGACCACGACTGGGTCCCGTGTTGCGAGTCGTGCAACAGGTAAGTGAAACCGACCCGGCTGAATTCACGCGGGGCGAAGCCGTTGAGGCCGCTGGCGGGCAGTTTAATTTCGAGCGTATAGCTTTTTTTGAGTCGCTTGATACCTGTTTTAATTGAGTCTTCAGGGCAGGGGGGGGACTGCTCGCGCGCGTCGTCGATGGCGATCTGGCGGCCGATGGGTTTTTTGCCCCCCTTGCCGGTGCCGCCGGGCAGAAAGTAGAACCGGTGGCAGAAGCGGTTGGCGCGGTGTTCTTTGACGTCGCGAGTGTCGATGAATAGTTCGAGACAATCCCCTTCGGTAGGCTCGCGAGGATTGATCTTGTAGGTGGTTTTGTTTTTGACCTCGCAGGCGAAGTAGAGGCCGCTGTCGTCCCAGGCCATATGCGCGGTGGCGAAGGATCTCTGGCCGTCGACGGACATCAGGTCGGGGACTTGGGATCCTTCGGCCCAGTCGCGGATATTGCCATTGATCTTGGGCGGCTCCTTGAGCAGCGGAGAGTGGAAAGCGAAATCGAAGAAAGCGCGTTGGGGTAGAAATAGATTGCTCATATTAGCTTGCTTTCTTAGTCGCTTTTTTATCCGCCGCTAATACTTCGGCGAGGATCCGGCCGGTGTGCGACTCTTTGTCTTTGGCGACTTTTTCGGGTGGGCCGGTCACGACAATATCGCCGCCGGCGCCGCCGCCTTCCAAGCCGATGTCGATAAGGTGGTCGGCGGTTTTGATGACGTCCATATTGTGCTCAATGACGACCATGGTATTGCCGGCGTCGACGAGGCGGTGCAATACGGTCAATAGGCGTTCGATGTCGGCGAAGTGCAGCCCGGTGGTCGGTTCGTCAAGGATATAGAGGGTTTGGCCGGTGTCGGGACGGCAGAGTTCGGCGGCGAGCTTGAGGCGTTGCGCCTCGCCGCCGGAGAGTGTGGTCGAGGATTGGCCGAGCGACATATAGCCCAGCCCGACATCGTGCATGACCTGTAGGCGTTTGCGGATGCGGGGGATATTGTCAAAGAGAAGCAAAGAGTCGCGGACCCGCATTTCAAGCACGTCGGCGACCGAATGGTCTTTGAACAGCACCCTGAGCACCTCGGGTGTATAGCGCTTGCCGCGGCAGTTGTCGCACTCGACCCAGACGTCGGGTAGGAAGTGCATCTCGATACAGCGTAGTCCCAGCCCCTCGCAGGTCTCGCAGCGGCCGCCGGGTTTATTGAAGGAGAAGCGGCCGGCGGTAAAACCGCGGATCTTGGATTCGGGCATGTCGGCGTAGAGCTGGCGCATCAGGTCGAAGATGCCCATGACGGTGGCGGGTGTCGAGCGCGGCGATTGGCCGATCGGAGTCTGGTCGATATTGATGACCTTGTCGATGTGCTCGATGCCCTCGATCTCGTCGTGTTCGCCGACAGGGCGAGAAGCGTTGTGCAGTTCGTTGGAGAGTGCGTTGAAGAGCACGTCTTCGACCAACGAAGATTTGCCCGAGCCGGAGACGCCGGTAATGCCGATGAGTTGGCCCAGGGGAAAGATTGCGTCAATATTTTTTAAGTTGTTCTGGCGCGCGCCCTTGACCGTGAGGGTATGGCCGTTGCCTTTGCGGCGGTTTGGCGGGACCGGAATCTGCAATTCGTCACGCAAATAGGCGCTGGTGTACGATCGGGGGGCCTTGCCTAGTTTTTTCGGGGGGCCAGTGGCGACGAGTTCGCCGCCTTCGCTGCCGGCGCCCGGGCCTAAGTCGATGATGTGGTCGGCTTCTTCGAGGGTTTCGCGGTCGTGCTCGACGAGTACGACCGTATTGCCGAGGTCTTTGAGGTCCTTAAGCGCGTCTAATAGGCGGCGGTTATCACGCGGATGCAGGCCGATGGTCGGTTCGTCGAGCAGGTAGAGCACGCCCGTGAGACCGGAGCCGATCTGCGAGGCGAGGCGGATGCGCTGGGCCTCGCCGCCCGAAAGCGTTGCTGCGCGGCGTTCGAGGTTGATATAACCGAGGCCGACGCGCTCTAAAAAGCCGAGCCGGGTGCGGATCTCCTGCAAGAGCTCGCCGGCTACTTCCTGCTCGCGCTGTTCCAATTGCATCTCGCTAAAGAAGAGCAGGCTTTGTTCGATGGGTATATGGGTGATTTCGACGATGCTTTTGTCGCGTAGGTAGACGACGCGGCTGTCGGTTTTGAGGCGGCTGCCCTCGCATGCGGAACAGGGGACTTCACGCAGGAGCTTTTTGTGGCGCTGGCTGCTGCGTGCGTGCTCGTCGATGGTCGGCAGGACGCCGTTGTAACGGAAAACTAGGCCGTCGTCGAGGGACAATGTTTTGTCGGCGGCGCCGTAGAGCAGGCCGCGCCGGGCCGCGGCGGGCAATTGCGCGTAAGGCGTGTCGAGGTCGAAGCCGAGGGCTTCGCCGGCGGTTTCGAGCAGGCGCGTGAAACCAGCGTCTTCGATCGGGCCCCAAGGGTCGATGGCGCCGTCGCGCACGCTGAGCTGGGGCTGGGAGATGATCAACTCGCGGTCGACGCCTTCGCCGAGTCCCAGCCCCTCGCAGATGCCGCACATGCCCTGTTGGTGGTTAAAAGAGAAGCTCTGCGGCGCGAGCGGGGCGAAGGAGGTGCCGCAGGAGGGACAAGAGTAACGGCGGCTGAGGCGGTCCTCCTGCCCGTCGTCGGGGGAGGTGATGATCATTTCGCCGCTGGAAAGTTCGAGGGCGCGTTCGACCGATTCATTGAGGCGGCCGCGGTCACGTGCGCGTACGGCTAGGCGGTCGACGACCAGTTCGATCTGGTGGCGATGGCGGCGTTCGAGTTGGATCTTGTCACGGATTTCATGGACCTCGCCATCGATGCGGGCGCGCATAAAACCTTCGCTGCGGGCGCGTTCGAGCAAGATTTCGTAGCCCTCGTTTTGGCGCGGTTCGATGGGGGCCAGCACCAGAATGCGGCGGCCTTCGGGCATTTGTAAGATTCGGTCGACCATCTGTTGCGCGGTCTGCGCGCCGACCGGCACCTGGCAGCGCGGGCAGTGTTGCGCGCCGATAGTGGCATAGAGGGCACGTACGTAATCGTAGATTTCGGTGACGGTGCCGACGGTCGAACGCGGGTTTCTACTTGGGGCTTTTTGCTCTATGGCGATGGCGGGCGAGAGGCCGGAGATACGTTCGACCTTGGGCTTTTGCATCTGCTCGAGGAACTGCCGGGCGTAGGCCGAGAGCGATTCGACATAGCGGCGCTGGCCTTCGGCGTAGAGCGTGTCGAAGGCCAAGGAGCTTTTGCCCGAGCCGGAGACGCCCGAGATCACGGTCATTTGGTCGCGGGGAATTTTGACATCGATATTGCGCAAGTTGTGCTGGCGCGCGCCGAGGATTTCGATTTCCTTGATCCAGCCATTGTTTTTACCGCGGTCGTCTTTCTTGGCGGCTTTGTATTTGGCCTTCGTCGGTTGCAGTGTGGCTTTGAGGGCTTGGCCGGTATATGATTTTTCGTTCTCGGCCACCTCTTCGGGCGTGCCGGCGGCGATGATCAGGCCGCCGTCGGCGCCGCCTTCGGGGCCGAGGTCGAGGATGTGGTCGGCGGTTTTGATGACCTCCATATTGTGCTCGATTACGACGACGGTATTGCCCTGGTCTGCGAAGGTATGCAGGATGCGCAGCAGTTTGTCGACATCGGCGAAGTGCAGGCCGGTGGTGGGTTCGTCGAGAATATAAAGGGTGCGGCCGGTGTTCTGGCGGCAGAGCTCCTTGGCCAATTTGATGCGTTGGGCTTCGCCGCCGGAGAGTGTTGGCGCCGGTTGCCCGAGTTTGATATAGCCGAGGCCGACGTCGTAGAGGGTCTGCAAGACGCGTTTGATTGGCGGTAGGTTCTCGAAGAAGACGAGCGCTTCCTCTATTTCCATATTGAGTATGTCGGCGATCGATTTGTCTTTGTATTTGACCGTTTGCGTCTCGCGGTTGAAACGGCGGCCCTCGCAGATCTCGCAAGTGACCCAGACATCGGCGAGGAATTCCATTTCGACGAGATTGGCTCCGTTGCCCTCGCAGGCTTCGCAGCGGCCGCCTTTGACGTTAAAGGAGAAGCGGCCGGGTTGGTAGTCGCGCAGCCGGGCTTCGGGCAGTTTGGCGAAGAGCTGGCGGATTGCGGTAAAGGCGTCGGTATAGGTGGCCGGGTTGGAGCGAGGGGTGCGGCCGATGGGCTTTTGGTCGATGCGGATGACCTTGTCGAGATGCTCGATGCCCTTGATCGCGGTATGCAGGCCGGGTTCCATTTGCGCGCGGTGTAGTTCGCGGTCGAGTTGCTTGAAGACGATATCGTTGATCAGCGAAGATTTGCCGGAACCGGAGACGCCGGTGATGCAGGTGAACAATCCCAGGGGAATACGCGCCTCGATGTTTTTGAGGTTATGCTGGCGCGCGCCTTCGACCTCTAGCCACTTGCCACTGGGTTGGCGACGCTCCGTGGGGACGGGAATGCTCTCTTTACCGGATAGGTAGCGGCCGGTGATCGATGCGGAGGTACGTTCGACCTGGCTCGGTGGGCCGCAGACCACCAATTCGCCGCCGCGTTCGCCGGCGCCGGGGCCGAAGTCAACGATGAGGTCGGCTTCGCGCATCGTCTCTTCGTCGTGTTCGACGACGATTACGGTATTGCCGATGTCGCGCAGGCGCTTGAGGGTCATCAGCAGGCGTTCGTTGTCGCGGTGGTGCAGGCCGATCGAGGGTTCGTCGAGGATATAGAGTACGCCGACCAGCCCGGAGCCGATCTGCGAGGCGAGACGGATGCGCTGGGCCTCGCCGCCGGAGAGGGTGTGCGCACCGCGGTCCAAGGTTAGATAGCCCAAACCCATGTCGCACATTAGCTGTAGTCTGCCGCGGATTTCTTTGAGCGCTTCTTCGGCAATCAGGGCCTTGGTGTCCTCAAAGCTGACGGCGTTGAAGAAGTCGCGCGCCTCCTCGATGGCGATCGAGGTCAGTTGCGGCATATTGCGCTCGTCGATCTTGACGGCCAGTGATTCGGGGCGCAGACGACCGCCGTGGCAGTTGGCGCAGATCTGCGAGCCCATGTATTGCTCTAGCTCGCGGCGTTGTTTGTCGTTGGCGCCGCGGAACTTCTCTTCCAAAAATTGGACCACGCCCTCGTATTGGTCGTCGTGCGACCAGGTGTAGTTGCGCAAGTTGGTATAGGTGAAGGTGATCTTCTTGTCGCCGAGGCCGTAGAGGAAGCTTTGTTTTTGCGCGTCTTTGAGTTTTTCCCAGGGGGTGTCGAGATCGAAGCCGAGATACTCGGCAGCGCCTTCATAGAGATGCAGTCGCCAGCGGTTGTTTTCTATCTCGCCCAGTGGTTCGAGCGCGCCGGCGCGGATACTCTTCGACGGGTCGGGCACCATCAGGTGCTCGCTCATTAAAACTTGTGTGCCAAGCCCGCTGCAGTCGGAGCACATGCCCTGGGGGTTGTTGAAAGAAAACATCTGCGGTGTCGGTTCTTGGTAGGAGATGCCGCAGGCGGTGCAGTCGAAGCTGGCGCTGAGCAGCATGTCGTCGTCGTCGTCGCGGGCGACGATAAAAGAGCCCTGTGCCAGGCGCAGCGCGTTGTCGACGGCTTCTTCTAAACGGGGGTCGGCCTCTTCGCGCAATACAACGCGATCGACGACGACTTCGATATTGTGGCGGCTATAGCGATCGAGTTCGGGGGCTTCGTCGAGGGTGAAGATCTGGCCGTCGACACGCACGCGGATATAACCTGTGCGTTGCAATTCATCAAAGAGTTCGTGGTATTCGCCTTTGCGTTGCTGGACCACTGGCGCGAGGATATGCAGGCGCGAATTGAGTGGCAGGGCGCGGATGCGGGCGACGATCTGGTCGCGGCTCTGGGCGCCGATCGGTTGGCCGCAGCCGGTGCAGTGCGGAGTGCCGACCCGGGCGAAGAGCACGCGCAAGTAGTCGTAGATTTCGGTAATGGTGCCGACGGTGGAGCGGGGATTTTGTCCGGCGGTCTTTTGCGCAATGGAAATAGTCGGGGCCAGACCGGTGATCTGGTCGACGTCGGGTTTTTCCATCTGGCCCAAGAATTGGCGCGCATAGGCCGACAGCGAAGTGACATAGCGGCGTTGGCCTTCGGCGTAGAGGGTGTCGAAGGCCAAGGAGCTTTTGCCCGAACCGGAGACGCCGGTAAAGCAAATTAGCTTGTTTTTGGGTAATTCGAGGCTGATATTCTTCAGGTTGTGTACGCGGGCACCGCGGACGACAATATCTCGGGTTTCCATAGGTCCTAGGGGCTAAGAAGGGGACTGGAAAGGTACTACACGCATGTACAGCGTGGTAAATGGCGGGTCAAGTTAATATGAGCTATAAATATCACAATGCCAATGGAAAGCGACAAAAGCGGCTGTTGGGGTGTGCTCGAGTGTGGAGAATTAATAGGCGAAAGTGATATTGTCGGTTTAAAACGATATTTGGCCATCTGTAGCGCGCAATTATAATCTATAATTCGATCATTCGATAAAAAGTTGTATTTACAGGTATGAGTTATTATTTGTACGCCTTGGCAAAAGGTAAAAGGAGGGGTTATGACTCCCATTATGCGATGTGGTAGATGGGTATTTTCTATAGCGGCAATTGCTGTGATGGGGTTGATTCCGGCAAAAGTTTTATACGCTGCAGATCCGGTTTTGCAGATTCGCATTAGGGCACCGCAAAGCGAATCCGATGTCGCGCACAGCTATTTTCGCGAGTTATTGGCGCTGGCATTGAAAAAGACAGCCGATGAATACGGCCCGGCAAAGGTGGTCGTCACTTCATTGAATATCACGCAAAATAGGGCGCTATCCTACCTGAATAAGGGCGATCATATCGATATAAATTGGACGGGTACCAATAAAGAGCGGGAGACGGTCTATCGACCGATACGGGTCCCATTGAATCTGGGATTGCTCGGTTATAGGATGTTGGCGATCTCTAAAGAAAAAGAGACGGTATTTGATCAGATCAGCACCCTGGCCGAATTAAAAAAGCTATCTGCTTGCCAAGGGGCCCATTGGCCGGATAGCGATATCTTGCAGGAGGCTGGGTTCAAAGTGATACGCGCCGTTAAATTCGAGAGCATGTATGAAATGCTTTTGGCGGGCCGTTGCGATTATTTTCCCAGGAGCGTTGCCGAAGGCTATGGAGAAGTCGAGAGCATCGCACCTGATCAACTAATGGCCTATGATCGAATTATTATAGCGTACAGATTCCCGATGTACTTTTTTGTCGGCAAGGATAATGCGGCACTGGCCGTCCGGGTTAAAAAAGGATTATTAGCGGCGTTGGACGACGGTTCGTTTTTGGCGTTGTTAAAAAAACACCCGGTGACCAGCAAGGTCTTTCCACTCAGCAAATACAAAGAGACTAAGGTCTTTTGGATCGAGAATTCCTATTTGTCGGAGCAGACGCCCTTGGCGCAGAAGCGGTATTGGTTGAAGGTCGGTGAGTAGGCGGTCGCAACTTATCTCGAGAGCAGATTGCCGCGAAAGGGTTCGCGTTCGCCTACCGACCGGGCTAGATGCGGAAACATCTCGTCGTGCACTTCTATCGGCTGCCGCATATGGGCCATGCGCGCTTCGTCGGCGGTGTCGATCATGGTGGGGAAGTACATTCCTGCGCCGGTATCGAGCTTGCCGCCTCCGGGCGAGTGCATGCTGAGGTAGTGGCGTAGCGTCTCCATGTCGGCGGGATTTTTCGCGTGGCGGGTGCAGTTCATAGTGAACATGCGGCGGCGCTTGCTGCCGCCAAAAGAAGCGTGGTAAAGGTCGTGGTTGAAGATGACCACGTCGCCGGGCTTGCTTTCGAGCGCGATGATGCCGGGGAATTCGCTGGGCGGCACGCCAAATAATTCTGCCGACGCGTTGATATCTATTTTTTGCTGGCGAATGAAATGGTTGGGATGTTGGCTGCCCGGGATTACGCGGAGACAGCCGCTGTCTCGTTTTACTTCATCTAAATAGAATGCGGCCTTGGTCGCCCATAGTTGGCCCCAATTGCCGTCGGGGTGCCAGCCGGTGTCACCGGTGTAGTAGTTGCCATCGCCGCTGCAATAATTAAAATCCTCGCCGGTGACGCCGCCGATCAGGCCAAGCACACCGGGGTGGTCCATTAGTGCGCACAGTTCGGGAGTGTGTTCGATCGGCCCGCCGAGCATTGTGCGTATGCTGCCGTTGTGCTTGTCGCCGCCGCCCCAGTTTTGTATCGACCAGTCAAAGGCCTGTGTTACGGTTTCTACTTCGGTAGGAGTCAATAGCTCGCGGACGACTAAGTAGCCAAAGGTCTTGAATAAGGCGACTTGTTGCTCGGTTAGTTTCATGGTGTTCGCTCCCTGTTAGTCCGGTAACTCTAGGTTTGCATGCTGCACTTTTTCATCGGGCTGTAGCCATGCTGTCGACTTGTCGTGGATGTCGACCACCCGGATATGATGCCCCAGGGGGCGTAGAACTTGCAGCGCAAGGGCGGGATCGTCTGTAGAAGGGGGTCTTATCCGCGCAAATAGATGATTCGCCATAGCCGATCAAGGCCGCTTGACGTCCCTTTTTTAGCGATGTATACTGGATTTCCCACAATATAGTATACATCAACTGATTATCCCATACATAGGAGTTTCTGCAATGATCAAGTTAGGCGCGAATTCAGTCCTCTTTGCCGGTTTTGATTTAGAGACGGCGATGAAGCATATCCATATGGCCGGTTATGACGGTGTTGAACTATCGGCAATTAAGGGCACGTGCGAGCATCTCGAACTTGACAACTGGAAGGCGCAGGCCAATCAGATCAAGGAGCTGGCGGAAAAATACGAGCTGGACCTGCTGGCGATGGAACATGCCGCGCTCGATGAGCAGCGGTTGATGTTGGCTTTTGAGGCGGGTGCCGAGATCGGTATCCCGGTGGTTAATGTCGGGTCGGGTGGCAAGAGCGGGGTGGTTGAAGACCTGGAACGGCAGGCCGCCTTATTGAATAAGATGGCGGATAAGGCGCACGAGTTTGGGGTGACGCTTTGCGTTAAGGCGCATGTAGGCGCGTGTATCGACAATACGCCGACGACGCTGAGGGCGATGGAGATGATCGACTCGCCGGGTTTTGGTATCAATATGGATCCGAGCCATATACACCGGGCGGGCGAGAATACGGTCGAGGCCTTATCCGCGGTTATCTCGCGGGTTAAGCACGTGCATATACGCGATTGCGCGGTGCCCGAAGGCGGCCC
>JABHFS010000043.1 GCA_018672475.1 Gemmatimonadota bacterium
CGTTGCGGCATATGGCCGAGGAGTATCCGAAGGCGTTGGGGGTGGGCGCTAAGGGCATTGATGTTTTTTTCTGGCGTGACCGGGCGGGCGGGCGGTTGAGCTTGAAGCGCTACGCTGAGGAGGTGGCCTGGCACGAGGGCGAGGGAGTTTATGCCGACGGCACGGGCACGGCGAAGAGCAGCGAGTTTTTTGTCGACTTCTTTTGTGCTGGGCAGGCAAACCCGGATCGCTTGCGCGGGTTATTGGCGCAACCTGAGGTGAGCGTCGACTCGGAGTGGGTGGCGGCGAGCGGAGCGGCGGGGGCGCTGGCGACGGGCGCGGGTTTTCCGCAGGCCGATCGTTTGCTGACGGGGTTTGTCGAGTGGATGCGTGCGCATATAGAGCGCTATCGCTGGAAAGGTTTTTTCGACTGGGGCGATGTCATGGCGACTTGGGAAGAGGCGGCGGGCGGTTGGCGTTTTAAGGGGCGCTGGGGGTGGTGCAATAGCGAGTGGGATCCGCGGCACGCGGTGTGGTTGGAGTATTTGCGTGGTGGCGAGGGCGGCTACTACGATCTGGGTGAGGCGATGACTCGGCACTCGCTGGACGTGGATACCTGCCACTATCATCCCTTCCGGCCTTATATGGTCGGCGGCTGTTTTCGCCACAGCATGGACCATTTCGGTGACGAAGCCTGCGCTTCGCATACTTTTATCGACAATTGGGTCGATTATTATTATTTGAGCGGCGATTTGCGCGCGTTGCAAGTATTGCGTGAGGCGGGCGAATTTTTTCTGCGCTATCGCTGGAGCGAGGATCCGCGCTACAGCTTTAGCCTGCGCTCGATCGGCAATACGCTGCGCGGATTGCTTTATTTGTACGAGTTGACGGGTGAGGATCGTTTTTTGCGGCGCGCGGAGGAAGTCTACGAGGCGATCGCGCGCGGCCAGAACGAAGACGGCAGCTGGCACAAACGCTTCCAGATCTCAACGGAAGACAAGTTGCCGGACCAGGTGCCCTACGGCATGGCGACCGAAGGCACGACGCTCGCAGTGGAGATGCAGACGGCGGCACCATTTAGCGACGAGGAATACACGGCGCTGGGCGGGCCCTTTACTCAGCTAAGACGCGTATTGCCCTACAGCGAGCAGAAGGGCTATCAGACGCATTATCTGATGGTCGGGCTGGAGAAATTTCACCGGTTGACCGGGCGCGAGGATGTGGCCCAAGTTATTGTGCGCGCCGTCGATTGGTTTTGCGGCGGCAAGGGCGTTTTTGATGCGGACTTTGCCATTGTACAGAGTTATCACGGGGTGCTCTGCGGCGAGTTGGCCTATGCCTGGCGGCTGACGGGGGAAAGGGCTTATCTGGAGGTTGGGCAAAAGGTGTTGGCCGAGCAGATCGCGGCCCAGGACTGGAGTGACAATCTCGACTATCGCGGCTCGGTAGGCATGCATCCTACCGCGCTGAGTTTACTGTTTTTTGGTGTGCCCTTTTTGTTAGGGGCTTTAAAAGAAGCAAATATGGAGGAAGTATAAATGACCGGAGTGGCAAATAACGCAGCATCACGGCCCAATATCATCTTGATCATGACTGACCAGCAACGCTTTGATACCATCGGCGCTTGGGGCTGCGATTATATGCGCACGCCGGCGATGGATCGTCTGGCCGCTGAGGGGCTTTCGTTTCGCAACGCCTTCTGTCCGGGCGCGACCTGCGTGGCATCGCGGGCGGCGATTTTTACCGGCATGTATCCGCACAATACCGGCGCCTACAGTTTTGACCACTGGGCCGACCACCGCAATTGGGTAGAGGACCTCAATGAAGGTGGATATCACTGCGTCAATATGGGCAAGATGCACTTTACGCCGCGCGACGTGGCGGGTGGTTTTCATGAGCGTGTCATCGTCGAGAACCCGACCAGCAAGCATATGGACCAGGGCGGCGCCGACGACGACTGGGGCCGCTTTATGCGCATTCACGGGGTACAGCGGCCCAACGACCGCAACCAAACCGACCCCGAATGGTTGCAGAAGTATCAGGGTGTGCCGTGGCATCTAGAAGAGAAGTTTCACTCGGACGTGTTTATCGGCGATTCGGCCAAGGCCTGGATCCGCGATTACAAGGGCGAGAAACCGTTCTTTTTACAGGTGGGTTTTACCGGGCCGCACGAGCCGTGGGACCCGCTGCAAAGGCACTTGGATCTGTATGAGGGCCGCGAGATGCCGCCGGCCGTTTTTCGCGAAGGCGAGCTGGACGACAAACCGCCACAGCATGCCGCGCACAAGGAGATGCACGCGACGACCGGCCACGAGTCGGTGATCGACATGTACTCGCCGGACGCGGAGGACATTGCCCGC
>JABHFS010000044.1 GCA_018672475.1 Gemmatimonadota bacterium
CGATGCTTCAGTAACGATCCGAATGATCGATGGTAAGAAACATGATGGAATTGATTATTTACTGAAGTAGGTGAACTGGCGAATGTGATGATTGCCAGAGCGCAGATGGTGTCAAGTATCAGATGATGATTTTTTTCTAGTTGGGTTGTGTTATTGGGGCGTCCTCAGGACGCCCATTCGTTGTTGTTTGTTTGCTGCTCGGTGCAAGCTAATCAGATTTTGAGCTGGTGAAATTTAAATGCACCGAGCGTGTAACTCAGTACTCCTTCCTCGATTTTAAACACCGCCATTTCCCCCGCGCCGCGCGCACCCTGCACGCGAAATTCCAACTCGTTGTCGGTCGCTACCAACTCGGCCGGCGCGTGTAGCGAATGGTCTCTGCCTTGCGGCACCGCCAAACGCAGCACCCCGGCGCGCCATTCGATATTGACCCAGATGCCGGGTGCGGCAAAGTAGGTGCCGAGCAATGCCGGACTTACAATAACCTCTGCAAATTCAGAGTTTTCTCTCATGATTAACTCTAATTGACTTGAGGTGGGTACGGTGCGGTAGGTGTCGATTTCGCCGCGTACGGTTTGGGGGTCTATGCTTAGAATTGCAGGGTGGAGGACGGTCGAGAGCTTGGGGCGTCTCCTTTTAATAAGTCTCTATAGTCGGGAGCGGGATATCTTAAAAAAGCATTGGCCATCTTCTCGGAGAGTCGGTAGTGGATCGCTACCGCTTTATTTTCGAGCACCGCGCGTACGGGCGTGTTAATGGAGATGTGCCGAGTGTTGGCAGGCTCCATCCCAATACGGTGAGGAGGCCAATATGAGGAGCGGCGATGCAGTATGTACGGCGTTTATAGGTATGGCGGGGCGGGTATTGGGGTCTATATAATTTAATCTCACCCCTCGCTCGCAGCGATGCAATGTAATAGATTTCCTTTTTTCTCTCGTTGGAGGCGACCATGAAAAGCCCGGCTATACGCAAACTCCGCCAGAAACTGGCGGCCGACGAACCCGTTTACGGGTTATGGGTCACGCTAGAATCGGCCAGTATCACCGAAATGGGTGTCGCCCTGGGGCTCGACTGGATCGTTGTCGACGCCGAGCACGGCCATTTGGACTGGCGCGATATTCTCGAGCATATTCGCGCGGCAGTGCGCAGTGATACGGTGGTGCTAGTACGGATCGCCGAGGTCAATGTCGGTCTGGTCAAACGCGTTTTGGATATTGGCGCCGACGGGGTCGTCGTGCCGTGGATGGAGGAGGTCGAGCAATTGCGCGACGCAGTGGCCTTCGCGCATTACCCGCCCGACGGTCTACGCGGTATCGGAGCCGAGCGCGCGACCTGCTGGGGGCAGTGTTTTGTCGAGCATGTCGAAGAGGCCGACGAGCACGTGCTGGTGGTGCCGATTATCGAGTCGGTGAAAGGCGGGCAGAATATCGCGCGGCTTTTAGACGTCGACGGTGTGGAGATTTTCTTTTTTGGCCCGGCGGATTATTCGTCTACGGCGGGCTATCCGGGGCAGTGGGAGGGGCCGGGTGTGGCCGAGATGATCGCGGAGGCCAAGGACGCGATCCGCGCGGCCGGCAAAAATTGCGGAGTGGTGGCGACGAGTAACGAGAATCTGGACCAGCGCCTCGAACAGGGCTTTCGCATGTTGGCACTCGGTTTGGACGGCGGGTTGTTGTTGCGCAGCTTGCGCGGGGCACTGGAACATGTGGGTAGAGATCGGCAGATCAGCCCCAGTTTTTCTCCGCAGGGCGCTGGGCAGGTCTCCGAGTCCGTTAGCCCGATCGGCTCGGGCAATAAGACAGAAATCATGCCCGGCTTGGTATTTGAAAGCCCGTCCCGCAATCCGGCGCAGCAACTGACGACGGGTTTTTCCACTTTCGCGCCCGGGGTGCAGTTGCCCTATCATCACCACCCATATGCCGAGTCGCTGACGTTATTAAGCGGTGAGGCGATCGTTGAGGTCGAAGGGCGGATGTATGCGCTGGAGCCTTACGATAACTTGAGCATCCCCGGCGGTCTGGCGCATGCCGCGTTTAATTCCTCGGTGAGCCAGCCGGCCGTCTTTCACGCCGCGATTCCCACGACCGATCCGAGCAGAACTCAGGTCGAACAGTTTTTCTCGCGCCGACGGATGCCCGCTGACGCTAAGGGGCCGGAGGGTGCCGAGCGTCTTACAAGACATCGCGGCGCGGCGCGTTATGAGAGTGGTTCGCTGACGACTTGCATCGATTTTTTCAATGGCGAGTTGGTGCCGAGTATCGAGATGAGCGGGGGGTGGGCGCTATTTGCTTGCGGGGGGCAACAACCGGCGCAAGCGTACGACTGTGACGCGTCGATCGCGATTGTTGAAGGCGCGGCTACTTGTATCGTCGAAGGCCGCCACCACGCGTTGGCCGAGCGCACGACGTTATTATTGCCGCGGGGGCAGGTTTATAGTATTCGCAACGAGACCGATGAGCCGATGGCCGCGATTTGGGTCTGTGCGAGTCCGGCCCCGGAGCGACGGATCGTCACGGCGAGTTGAGCATGCTGAGATTCGTAAAATCGCCCAGGAGCAACTAGTCTTTTTGCTGCCGCAATAAAGTTTTTATCCGTATTTGCATAGAATCATGGAAAGGGTCGATATGACACAAAGTCCTTCTTATCGCGTTGGGATTACCGGCGATATGTTCGATAAAATTATGGCAGTTGATAGCGCGCGCGAGGCGTTGGAAAAAGAACCGGGGGTCGAGGTCGTGCGCTTCGAGCACGGAGAAGATCCGGTGTCCCCGGCCGAACTCGACGCGTTCGACGCGGTGTTGGCTGGAGGATTGCGGGTTAGTCGTGAGAGCTGCGTTGGTTTGCAGCGTCTTAGCCTGGTCGCCCGTTTCGGTGCCGGTTATGACCGGGTGGATCTCGACGGTTGCAGCGAGGCGGGCGTTATCGTCGCGACCACGCCTGCCGGTATACGCCGAGCGATGTCGACGGCGGCGATGGCGCATATGCTGGCTTTGAGCACGAAGTACTTATTTAAACGCCAGTGCCTTTACGAAGGGCGTTGGCACGAAGCTGCTGCCGCCGAACATATCGGCATGGGGTTGGCCGGGCGTGCGATAGGCTATGTTGGCTTCGGCAATATCGGCCAGGATCTCTATCGGCTCGCGGAACCTTTTGATATGCGCCATCTGGTCTATGACCCCTATCTCAATGAGAATGCAGCCGATGGCTTCGATATCGAACGAGTCGATTTTGAGATGCTGCTCGCCCAGTCTGATGTTATCGTCTTGCTTTGTTTGCTCACCGACGAGACGCGCCATTTGATCAATGAGGGCGCGTTGCACCGGATGAAAAATACGGCCTATCTGATCAATGTCGCGCGCGGTGCGATTATCGACCAGGCCGCTTTGGCGCGCGCGCTAGCCAGCGGGGAGATCGCCGGTTGTGGTCTCGACGCCTATGATCCCGAGCCGATCGCGGCAGATGATCCTTTGCTCAAATTGCACAATGCCAATTTGACGCCGCATGCGCTTGGTTATACCGATGAAATGATCCGTCTTTGCAGCGAGTTGTGTGTCGAGGCGGCATTGAAGGTACGGCGGGGGGAAGAACCGGCATCGGTGATCAATCGTGAGGTGTTAGATAGTGCGAAGTTGAAGGCGAGAATGGAGAGTTATCGGCGACAGGGGTATTAGCGGCTGAAGTTGGGTGTGTGGGGGGCGCCTCCGGGTGTTTTTAGTCTCCCGGGCCGTTGCCGCTCGGGTCGCCGTCGCGGCCACTCCCCACGCCCAGCCCGGCCTTTTTACCGCCGAACAGCCCCGGAAAACCCTGCGTCGCACCCTCGACAGGACCTCGGAGGCTTTAGTGGTTTCCGCTCGGTTATACGTTGAAGAACAAACAAGGACCCCACCGATCTATCCGGGTGGGGTCTTTGTTTGTGTCCTGTTGAGGTTTTGTGTGATATATGATTCAGGTGCGCAGGCTGAGCATTGTCCGGTCGGTAAGGAAAATGGCTTATCAAGAGCAATATATGGCTACGCCTGGATAAATTATTATATCGTTCATGCTGGGGCGTAGATATTTTCTGCACGATCCTTTCCACGGGAAACGCAATGCATTAATATGTTTGGCGGCGCGGAACAGTAGCAAGGGCGCGCCGCCAAATTATGGAAACCACCGCCCCTCCCAAAGAACGCGAAGAGCGCGAGCACCAGGTCGACGGCGAGAAGCTGGCCGAGCTGATTCCGCGCTATCATGTGGTGCTGCTCGATGATGAGGACCACACCTACGAATATGTCGTAGAGATGCTGATGCAGCTCTTTCGCCATGGCCGGGAAATGTCCTGGAAAATGGCCAGCGAAGTGGACCAACGGGGGCGTGCGATCGTCTTTACTACCAACAAAGAACAGGCCGAGCACAAACGAAGCCAGATCCAGAGCGGCGGTGCCGATAAGCGTCTCGTACGCAGTAAGGGTTCGATGTCGGCCATCGTCGAAAAAGCGGATTAGACACAGGAGACAGGCATGTTGAGCAAAGAAGGATGCAAGGCGCGGCAGGTGCGTCTAATAGCGAGGTTATCCGAGGCGAATATCGACGCGGCGATTATCAGCCACCCGAAAGAGGTCTACTACTTCACCGGGGTTATTGTTCCCGAGGAGTTTCCTGGCCCGCCGGTGTTGCTGTGGCTCGGCGCGGATGGCGTGTCGCTGTTAATCGCCCATACCGATCAGGGTGAACCGTGTGTCGATGCGTGTGTTACCTTCGCGCCCAGTGTCGGCAGTACGGTTACGCCCAATCTGCGCGAGGTGGCAAGCGGGCTGATCGTTGAGGCATTGCAGGCCAGGGGGCTCAAGGCGGGACGCTTGGGTTGGCAAGGCGAGTCTTTGCCGAAACGGTTGGGCATGGCAGTCGAGCAGGGCATCGGCGGGATACCGGAATGGATCGCGATTGATCCAGTGCTCGCGGATTTGCAAGAGGTTAAGGACCCCGACGAGATCGAGTTGTTGCGCAAGGTGGTGCAGGTGGATCTGGCGGCCTATGCGGCGGCGGAAGAGGTCATCGCGCCCGGTATCAACGAGCTGGAGGTGTTGGCGGCGGCGCAAAAAGGGGCGCATCTGGCGGCGGGCGAGAAGGTTTTCCACGACGGCGATTATCAGTGCGGTGAGATGGGCGGTTTTGCGCGGGACCGAAAAATCGAAGCGGGCGAGTTGTATGTCATTGATGCCTGGTCGGTCTATCGCAATTACTGGGCGGATTTGTGTCGGACCTTCGCGGTGGGAGAGCCGAGCGAAGTGCAGCAATCTATTTTCGAGCATGTAAAGGGTTTCCACGACCAGGTCGGCGAGTATCTGCAACCGGGCAAGGACGGCAGCGAGTGCGCCGTGGCGATGGACGCCTATATCCGCGAACACCCCAAGCTGGCCGATGTCGGGCTGGTCCACCACGCCGGGCACAATGTCGGGTTGCGGGCGCATCAGATGCCCGATCTCAACAAAGAACGCGGTGGCACGTTGCGGGTCGGCAATGTGATTTCGGTCGAGCCGGGCGCCTATATTCCCGAGGCTCGGGCCGGCGTGCGTCTGGAGAATATGTATTTGATTACTGAAGACGGCTTGGAGAATTTGTCGTCCTATCCTATGGAATTGGGAGCGCACGGTTAATGGCCGATATGCTTGAGTTTGCAGAAGACCTGGCGCATCGCGCTGGCGTATTGATCGCCGCCGCGCGTGAGGACCAGTCGCTGGATCTGAGTTATAAGGATGGGAACGAGCTATTGACCTCGGCTGATTTGCAGGCGGATGAATTGATTCGCCGCGAGATCGAAAAGGCTTTTCCCGCACACAATATTCTATCGGAAGAATCTTCGCCCGATCTTAGCGATCCCGAAGCGTTAAATGGCCCGTTGTGGATCGTCGATCCGATCGACGGCACGGTCAATTATGCCTATAACATGCACCAAGTGGCCGTGTCGATCGCCTATGCTGAAGGGGGGCGGGTGCAGGCCGGGGTGGTGCGTTGTCCGTTTTTTGACGAAACCTTTACAGCGCGACGCGGGGAAGGCGCTCGTTTGAACAATCAGCCGATTCGCGTCAGCGCATGCGACCAGCTGGCGCGTGCTTTGATCGGCACGGGTTTTCCCTATGATGCGTCGGCGCGCGTGGCTTTATTGGAACGCTTGCGCCTGATATTGGGGCATTGCCGCGATATTAGACGGGTCGGGTCGGCTGCGTCGGATCTCTGTTGGGTGGCGATGGGGCGGCTCGACGGTTTCTGTGAGGCGATTAAACCCTGGGATCTGGCGGCGGCGGCCTTTATTGCGCGGGAAGCGGGTGCGCGCGTCGGGCATCTAGCGCCGGTGGAAGGCGATATGCCGGAAGAATTGTACGGCAAAGACCTGGTGGTTACCGCGCCGGGGATTTATGAAGAATTGCTCGCGTTGTTGCAGCCGACGGCCTCGTAGTTTTTGCGGTTGCGGAAGATGATTGAGAACATTGCTGGATATTCCACGTACTGCCTTGTTCAGTCCCATTTTGTATCGGTTGCGGGCAACGGCTTTTATTTTTGGAGATCGACGCTATGAAAATCAGTGACGTCAAAGTGTATCCGACCTGGGTCGGTAATCGCAACCAACTCATCGTCAAGGTCGAGACCGACGAGGGCATCTACGGTTGGGGCGAGTCGGGGCTGTCGGGGCGGGAGCAAGCGGTGGCCGGGGCAGTGCTGCACTATCGCGAGTTTTTAATCGGCCGCGATCCGCGTGAGATCGGTCGGCTGTGGCAGGAGATGTACCGCAGCCAGTATTTTGAGGGCGGCCGGGTGCTGACTGCGGCGATTTCGGCGATCGACGTTGCCTTGCACGATGTGGTCGGTAAAGCGCTCGGCGTACCAGTGTATCAGTTGTTAGGTGGCAAACAGCGTGAGTTGATACCCTGTTTCGCGACGACGGGGGCGCCGGATCTGGAGACGCTGGTTGCCAATTGCAAGTTATTGTTGGAAAAGGGCTGGGATGTGATCCGCACGGGGATGGTCAGTCGCAAGAAATACGACGACGAGCGCTTATTTGAACCGCGCGAGACCATCGGCATTACGGCTTCCTGGCTTACGGAGTTGCGGCAGGAACTGGGGCCCGATCCGATCTTGGGCATCGATTACCACCACCGGTTGACGGTGGCTGAGGCCGCGTCTTTTTGCCAGAAGATGCCGCCGGGTACGCTGGACTTTCTGGAGGAACCGATCCGCGACGAGTGCCCCGAGGCCTACGAGTCTTTGCGGACGATGACGGATGTGCCCTTCGCGATCGGCGAGGAGTTCGCCAGCAAGTGGCAGTTTCAGCCCTATATCGAACGCGGGATCACGCAATTCGTGCGCATCGACGTGTGTAATGTCGGCGGGCTGACCGAGTCGATGAAGGTCGCGAGTCTGGCCGAGACGCACTATATCGATCTGATGCCGCACAACCCGCTGGGGCCGATTTGCACGGCGGCGACGGTGCATCTGGCGGCGGCAGTAGCCAATTTCTCTTGGCTTGAACACCGGGTGACGCCGACGGAAGACGGCAAATTTATGGACGAGGATTTATTTCCGGTGCAGTGCGAGTTGGATGGGGCGATGTTGAAGGTGCCGGAGGTGCCGGGGCTGGGCGTGGAGTTCAACGAGGAGTTGGCGAAGGAGCAGGCGTTTAAGTTTTGGGAGGCGCCGCATTTGCACCGGCACGATGGGTCGTATACGAACTGGTAAGGGGTAAGACGCATATACAGGACATCCAACGGTCTTTCTTCGACGGTTGACAGGCTATGATGCCCCACCTGCATTGGCTCGCGTCCGGTGTTTAGCCCGGCGCTTGGCAATGGCATATTAGGACCAGTCGCTGCATGGCCCCTTATCTTTTTTGTGCTTTTATGCCCCAGGACAAATCGGAAAAACGGACGGTCTGTATGGCGAAACCCAATTCCTCCCAATAGTGTCCCGCCTCGTTCATCCGCCAGAAAATCCCTTCTATTATCGCTTTGGCAGTGTCCATTTTATCCGCTTCTCTGCATTGCTCAATGTTCCCGCGTTCTACGGACTTGCTTTCACACATCAGATCGGCGCAGACCGCGAGCTCTCCGGGTTTGAGTGCGGCTTTCGCATATTTGAAGAGTGTTTTTTCGACTCGGTCAGATGGTGGGCGACATAAGTACTGACGATGGTGTCAAAGAGTGCGGTCTTGCCACTGAAATATTCGACCAAGTCGGTTTCGACGAAGGTGACGTTGCTGAGATAGTGGCTGCGTATGCGCTTTTTGCGTTGCTGCTTAGGCCGGTGAACTTCGTGGTGGGGTGCGGTCTGAAATTAGGGGCCTAACCCGCATAGACGTCGTCTTGCGGCTGGTAGCCTAGATATTCGCGCGTTGCGTCAATATTCCACTTCATATTCGCGTTGTTGGAGATGCCGTGTATGAGAATCGACCCATCGGGCCAGGTGTCGCTGTCGGCTTCGGTGGCGCGTTGGAAGAGCTGGCAGAAGTCGCGGTTGGAAAGCCACATTTCCTTGAACCAGCGGTCGGTTTCGCTGGCGGCGGCGGTGCTTTGCGCGTGAAAATGCGAGCCGGTGCCGGATAGGGTCGTGGGTAGGTTCTCGCTGGGCTGGCACCATCCGATGCGTATACAGGCAAAGGTGGTTTGTGCCGCCGCGCGCTGGCCCAAGGCGCGGCAGAGGCGTTCGCCGGCCCATTTATGTGTGGCGTAGATACTGGCGTCGGCGTCTTCCGTGCCGGTGTGCCAGCGGGTGCCGACGCCCGGCGTTAGTTCGGGGTGGAGGTCGCCGGGGCCGAGGTCCTTAGCCAACGGCAAATCTTTATAGCGGCCCATGACGTGGTTAGAGGTGGCGAAGACAAAGCGGTCAGCGGCGGGGCTGTCGGCTGCGGCCTGGGCGGCGTTGAGCGTCATGTCGAAAGAGAGGTTGGCGTCGTCCCAGGTGTCGTTCGGAAAGGGCGAGCGGTAGGCGAAATGCACGACGGCTTCGACCTGATCAATGGCGTCGCGCCAGCGCCGGTCTTGCCCATCGGCCAGATCGCATTCGACGAGGTCGATATCGACGGGGCGCTCACCGGGCAGTCGGCGCAACTCGGCTTCCTGCGCCGGGCTGGCCTTTCTATTGTCGAGCCCGATCAGGCGGGTGGAAGCGCTGTGCTCGGCCAAATGGCACAGCAGCTTCCACCCCAAATTACCGAGCGCCCCGGTGACGGCAACGCTGCGTGCTCGTTCGGCCATTTCTAGAAGCCCGGGATAAACTTGTGGCAGACCGGCGAAGGTACTTCGACCCGTTCGCCGACGGCGGTGAGTCGGCCGGTGGCCTGGTCGATTTTGAAGGTAAAGATGTCGTTGGAGCCGTGGTTGCCGGCGATTAGGTAGTTGCCGGTCGGGTCGATGCCAAAATTGCGCGGGCCATTGCCGCCGGTGGCTACGATCTCGATCGTTGCAAGTTGGCCGTTGTCTGGGTCGATAGCGTAGATGGCGATCGAGTCGTGGCCGCGGTTCGATCCGTAGAGGAATTTGCCGTTGGGGTGCACGTGGATATCGGCGGTGTGGCTGACCTCGCTATAGCCTTCGGGCAATGTCGAAATGGTTTGAACGGCCGCGAGCGTGCCGGCTTCGGCGTCGTAGTCGAAGACGGTAACGGTATTGCCCATCTCGTTGATGACATAGGCGCGCCGGCCGTCGGGGTGAAAATCGAGGTGGCGCGGGCCTTGGCCGGGGTCGACTTCGCCGGATGTCTGCTCGCTGAGTTTGCCGCTCTGGTGATCGATGGCGTAGATCTTGATTTTGTCGAGCCCGAGATCGGGCGCGAAGGCGTGTTTATTATTGGGTGTGACCCAGATCGAGTGTGCGTGCGGCTCTTGTTGTCGGCTGGCGTCGACAGAGGAACCCTGGTGCTGGACGAAATCGCTGGCCTCGCCAAGCGAGCCGTCTTCGTTGATCGGCAGTATCGCGACGCTGCCGCCGCCGTAGTTGGCGACGAAGACGTGGCAACCGGTCGGGTCGACGCTGATATGGCAGGGGCCGGTGCCGACGGCCGACTGTGTGTTGATATGGGTGAGCGCGCCGCTCTGCTGGTCGATGGCGAAGGCGGCGACGGCGCCGCCGGGCACGCCGTTGACTTCGCTGGATTCGCCGATGGCGTAGAGATAACGGCGGTCGGGTGAAATGTCGAGAAAGGAGGGGTTTTCGACACCGCCGACGCTGCTTTGCGGCGTGAGGGTACCGGTGCCGGTGTCGAAGCTGTAGACGTGGATGCCTTCTTCGTCGCCTTGGGCATAGCTGCCGACGTAGACGAGGTAATCGCTCATTGGGTGGTACTCCTTTTGTTGGTCGGTGCGGGTGTTGGTTGCAGGGGTTAATGTGTACTCAATTGTTTGTGCGCCGGCAAGGGCGGCAAACAGCTGGAAGATGATGGTTATGGTGATGTACAGACGGGCAGGCTGTGGGAGTTCCGGCCCATGCACGCATTGATTTCGACATGCGCTCTGCGGGAGTTCGCGACGCGTGCTGCGTCGCTCCGAGGGGCTATGCCCTATTTTCCTGTACTGCAAAATCGGGCATAGAATCCGCTCACGGGGACCCCCGCGGCCAGCCCTCAGCATTTCAGTGTGCAAAATAATCGTCCTTCGACTGTGATTTGGTGAAAAGGATCATAGGATTAGTAGTCGTGCAAGAAAATTTATAACTCGCTAATCGAATAACCCGCGTCAATCAAGGTCACACAAGCTTTTTCCAGGTCGTTCTGGCGCACTAGGAGATAGTCGGTCTTGTAGCTGGAAACGGAGAAGATGCTGATGTCGGCGGCGGCTAGAGGGGCGGTCAGGCCGGCGAGGATGCCGACGGCGTCGAAGGGCAGCGGACCTTCAACGTAGAAGCAGCGCCAGCCGGATTCGCTGGTCGCGCCGGGCGGGATGTCGGTTTCGGGCAGGACGAGGGATAGTTCGTCGGGGGTGCGCGTGATGGAGTAGAAATCGGTGTCGGTCATGGGTAGATCGGTTTCGGGCGGCAGGGTGCAGATGGCGAGAACCTGCGGGAAAAGACGGAGTGTCAAGGGCATTATTTCCTCGACATGCCCTTGGTGAAAACCTTGCCCTGTATGATTTTGTGGGCCCGTTGGCCCTGCATCATCTTGAAACGCGCGAACTCCTGGCCGCAGCGCGGACACTTGAGGTCGCCGGCAGTGCGGTCGTCGACAATCCGGTCCTCGAGGCATTTGACTAGGCCGCCGCGCCCACCCTTGCGGTATTTGTAGAGCAGGCTGCGGCAGGCGGCGCAGAAGATCGAGATGGTGCGGATATCCTTACGCGCCATTAAAGCTCTTGGATGGCATCGGGTTCGGGCATCTCGGGAAACGGCACGGCTATGATGGTCTTGCGTCCTTCGAGCAGGGTGCGGGCGAGTCGGTGCCCGCCGTCGATCAGTTTGCCGCTGTCGTTGAGGACGATCGGGTAGTTGGTATCGGCTTCGTTGATGCGGTGGCAGTGCATGGCTACCTCGCGGATGGTTGGCGGGTGGTCTTCACCGAACCAACCGTCGCGGTCCAGCACTTTGAAGCTCTCTACTTCGACGTCGAAGGGTTCCAGGCCCCGCGCCAATTCCCAAAGGCGTTTGGTCTGCCAGATGTATTTCTTACCGTTGCGAGTGGTCGAATGCGTATGGCCGAGTTTCTTTTTCGCCATCATCGAACCTCTTTGTTAGCCAGCAGTTCGCGCACCTGGTTTTCGAGGATTTTCATGGGGCGCTCCTGGATGCGAATTTTCGCCGCGTCAGCTCCGTTTGAACATTGTTTTTTCTACCAGCTCGATATAGTCGCTGGCATTTTTTTTCGACAGTCCTTGCGAGATGAGTTCCTGGCAGATCTGATCGCGCGACCGGCCTCGGGCCAACTCATCGAAGATATGGCGTACGACGTCCTTGGCCGAAGCGTCTTTGCTGTCGGGGGCAGGGGGAGGCACTTTGGGTTTGGTGTCCGTTTTCTTTTTGCCGAAGAATCTGCTGAAGAATCCCATAGGGTTTATTTACGAAAGAAGACGAATCTTGTCCAGAAAGCTCATCGCCCTGTGCATCACCTGCCAGGTGTCGTTGCGCGAATCTTTCCCGACGATAGGTTTAGCCGTCTTTTTCGTCTAATAAGCGACGGCGATGGTACCCGTGCGCGTGTCGCTGCCCGCATCGGCACCAAGATCGAGACGGTAAAGGTAAAGGCCTGGTGTGACGAGGTCGCCGGCCGCGTCGCGGCCGGTCCAGATAACGCGCTGACCCGTCTCGGTTGGTGCCGCCTGCACGGCGGCGATTTGGCGGCCGGCGAGATCGTAGAGCCGGAGTGTCGGGGTGGCCGCATCGAGTTTGAAGACCACGAAGCGCATGTCGAGCTCGTCATTGGCGCCGTCGCCATTGGGGGTGATCACTGGCGAGGCCAGTGCGAAACCGTTGATGAGCTGTCGGCTTCTGGTCAGGTCGGGTAGCATGACGATATTGCTGCGCCGTTCGGCTGGTTCGACCGACTGCCAGAGACCGGGCCGAACGGCGAGGCCGAGGTCGAGCGGGAAGAGGGTGGCGTTGTGCAGCACGCGGGTGGTGAAGGCGACTTTGATTGAGTCGGCGGTTATGGTGCGCGGTAAGGCGATAAAGAGCGAATCGCCGATTTGTTCGATTCGCTCCGGCGCGACGGTTTTGTCGCCGATGCGCAAGGTCAGGTCGTCGGTGCGAACCCGGCTCGGCACGATAAGGCGCAGGCGATCAAACCCCGAGTCTGCGGCTTCGGTCTGCGGCAGGAGCGTATAGGTGAAGCGGGTGTCCTCGTTAGGTTGCGCGTCGCGCGGTTCAATGCGGCCCAACGCCCCTTGCAGCAGGGCGTCCTCAAATTCGACGGACAGCGAATTGACCGTCGGAGCGAGTTCGGGGTCTTCGGTCGAGAGGATCATCTCCAGCAGGATAAGGCGGCGCGGGCTCTCGGATTGGAAAGCTTCGCCCGAGGTCTGGTAGACATTGCTCCAATCACCCCAGTCCTCGCCGACGACCAAGGTGGTGTCGATCGGGCCACGTAGGACCTTGGGCGAACTCTTCCATTTTTCTTCGGTGACCTCTTCGCCGATTTTGTTGAAGAAGGTGAAGATCGGCGCGAGTGTGTTACCCGAGCGCGAACGCAATTGCAGCCGGGTGCCCGGCGGCAGTTCGGCGTCCCATTTGAGGCTCTCGATGACTTTCGGTCGGCCGTCGCCGGCTATTTCGCCGAGGTCGATGAAGTCCGATTGCAGCGTGACCTCGGCGGGATAACCCGGCGAAAATAACATGAACTCGGCCCATTTAACGATGCCCCAGCCGGTATCGCGGATACCGTGCCAGAAAAAGTAGCGCATTTTGCGCGGCTTGAACGCGTAATTGACGTAGAGCAGGCGTTCGCGATTGTTGTCGATGAAGGAGCCGAGGCCAGAGCCGTCGAAGGCGTGCGTGAACAGCTCGGTGTAGTCGAAGGCGTCGGGCACCGGCAGGTCGGAGCCGAGGCTTTGCGCGCCGTCCGAATACAACACGGTATAACCCGGCCCGAGGCCGTTGATGGAGAAGCCGACCACGCCCTCATCGGGTCTAAAGGAGTAGACGAACAAACCGTCGACGAAAAATACAGCGCCCAGATCTACCCCGAACCACACGCCGCCGTCCTTCCAACCCTGGCTGCCGAAAGATGAGCCGATGAGGTTGTTGGTGTTCATGTCGGCGTCGAAGAGATTCTTTGGATCGACCGAGTTGATGCCGTTGACGAAGCTGCCGCGCTGCTCGGCGCCGATACTGATATTGTCGCCGAGGCTGCGCACTTCGACTTCGGCCAGTGCCGCGTCCGCTTGTTGTTCCTCGACTTCTATGCGGATGCGTTGCACCACGCGGTAGTCGTCTTTGCTCGCCGGGTCGAAATCGAGCCCCGAATCGACTTCGAGAAAACGGGCTTGGGAGAGGAAGCGCAGGGGGATTACGATTTCATTGGCCGAGTTGGGTTGGGTCGTGCGGAAGACCGGGTTGAGCAGGACTAGGTCCTCCTGGACCGAGATGCGGGTGCCGGTACTGGCGTAAACGGTGAACTGGCGGAAGGGCCGGGCGCCCTCTTCGTCGGGAAAGCTCAGGCGGATCTCGCTAGCCAGGACCGCCCGCCCCAGGTCGATCTCGATGGCCCAGTCCTCGACCTCGTCGGCCGGGTCGGGACGCCAGAAGGTCAGGGGATCCCCGTCGATGATATTGCCCGCCTCGGCGGGGTTGGAGTTGGCCTCCCAGATTCCGCCGGAGACCGTGCCGCGGTTTTTGCTCTTGTAGGAGAAGCGGTGGGCGTCGGCGACGGCGTTGATATTGCGGCTGAACTTAGTCAGTTGCAGTTGTCCCGCCTCGCCGATCTGGGTCAGACCGACCGGGGCGCGCCAGGTGTCCCAGGTTTTAGCCCCATGGAAGGTCAGTCTTTCGCCAACGGCGGCGATGGCGAAAAAAAAGAAGGCGGCGATAAGTGCAAGATTGCGCATAGGTATTCTCAGTATGCTAGGCCCAATGGGCGGAGGGCGGTGTCGCCGTTGCGTTCGGATTGCACGGCGACGCCGATCAGATAGACACCCGGTGGTAGGGCTTCGCCGTTTTCGTTGCGCCCGTCCCAGCGCGCGGTTTGCGGGCCTGATGTTTGCTGACCTTGTGGCACGGTCGCCACCCGACGCCCGTCCAGGGCGTAAATCTCCAGGTTTACCGGTATCCGTTCGGGCAAGCCGAAGAGTTGGTAGTCGATGCGCAACTCGTCGTGGACCCCGTCGCCATTGGGGGTCAGGACCGGTGTCGAGAAGCGCAGATCCTGCAATGCGGCGGGTTGTCGGCCCGAAATGCTGAGCACGCGCAGGCTATTGGTCGAAAGCGCCTGGCCGGCGTCGCCGTCGATGACGGGTTGTGGCAGGGTTTGTGTCCGCGAATCGGTGACTTCGCCGATGAAGGTAGTGGCCAATTCGAATACTTCTGCCGCAAAGACGACGCGCAACGGGGCGTTGTTGGCGGCGGTGACGCGCTCGAGCAGGACGACTGTCAGACCATCGCTGTCCTCTGTAATTTCGCTCGGCGCGGTGATCTGCCCGTCGATCCACAGCTCTTTAAAACGGGGTTGGGAGCCGGTTTGGATGCGCACCGCGTCGAAACCGGCTTGTTCGGTGCCGGAGAATGAGGCGGACAGGTCATAGGCGAAATCGATCATTTCGCCCAAGGGCACCTGCGCGATGCCGCGTGCGGGGTGGGGGTCGGCGAGCGGTGCGATCTCGCCGACGACGCGGGCTGCCAATAACGGAGCTTGTTCGATCCACAGCGAATCGAGGCGGACGAAATCGGTGAAACGGGCGCTGTGCAGGGTGATATAGACCTGGATGAAGGAGCCGCTGTCGATATTGAGCGGCCGGCCCGATTGCGTGGTGGGCGTGGACCAGAAGGTCCAGTTGGCGGTGTCGCTGGTGATGGCGGCCCGCATACCGGGCCGCGGGCTGCGTTGCACGAAGTCGCAGGAGGCGCAGGTGCGGCTGAAACCGGTGCGCAGCTCGTTTTCGTAGCGATCTCGGTGGACTTCCTTTTCCTTGCCGGTGACGGTGTACTCGTGGTAGATATTGGGGTCCGGGTCGCGGCCGGTGCGTACCTCGATCTCGACGAAGGCTTCGGCGTCGGGCGTCTCGACCGCTTCGCCGCCGACGATTCGCATCGGCGTGGCGGCGAAGAACAGTCGGCCGAAGTTTTGCTCGATGCCGAGGTCGGTTATTTTGGAGCGGTAGGTGGCTCGTTTGGGGAAGCCGTCGCCGTAGACCTCGAACTCGCTGATCGTGCCCAATAGCGCGCGGGCCTGGTTGCCCTGGCCGGCGGAGGTGCCCGATACACGGCTCAAGGCCGTTTCGTCGATGATCGAGAATTTGCGCACCCAGCGGAAGAAGCGCACGTATTGCTGGTTGAACTCGATGTGCACGTTGGCGTCGAAGTTCTGGGTGGGCTCGGCGATGACGCGGTCGAGCGGCCACCCGCCCTTAATGCCGAAAGTACCCTGGTTCTCCTCTTGCACCGAGATCTGGAAGGCCGGCGTCGAGTCGGTGGCCAATGGCGTGCCGTTGGAGCGGAAACCGCTTGAAGGCGCGTGGAAGCCGAAGATCTGCGCCGGCATCGGCACCGCGAGGTCGATGGTGAAGAACTGTTTTTCGATGCCCTCGGCCTTGGACGAGTTGTAGGTGGTGCTATCGGCGTCGATAAGGGCTACGCCATTTTCGGTGGGGTCGCCATTGCCTTCGTTCCACTTCCAGATCCGGGCTCGTTCGCCGTCGATATAACCCAGTTCAGAGGGTTGGCGGAAGGTCGTCCAGTTGTCGAGCAGCGTGATGATATTGGTGCCGGGTTCGATGCGGATCGGCTGGATGGCGCCGTCGATCTTTGCAAAGTCGATCATAACGCTGACGGTGTCGCGGCCGGTCCAGGGGTGGCCGCCGCCGAGTTGCCACGCGGTGATTTGGGCTTGCAGGGGCATTTGTGTGCAAAGGCCAAGGGCGATGGAGAGCACTAGGCAGCGTATGCCTGGCATGGTCTGTCTCCTTGCGGGTATTATTCGAATACAGCTGCAAGTTAGACTATAAAAGCTAACTATAATATAGATGACGACAACTGCGGCTTGGTTAATAGAACTTGCCCAGATGGTTTTTACGCCAGGCGCCGCATGGCGGTGTGAATATAGGGACCTGGATATTCACACCGAGCGAAATCGATCATGCCTCGCGAAAGGTCGGCGCCGACGGCGCGGTGACGCTGTGGGCGAATGGTAGCCGAATTGAAGCCAGGGCCGCAGCCTAGATCGAGGATCGGGGCGTTGGGTTGGCACCGCGCGCAGAGCTGGTCGATCCGCGTTTGAATGATGGAGCGGTCGAGGCGCTTGGCGTGGTATTCGGCGGCGATGTGGTCGTAGGTGCGGCTGGTGGGGCCGACGCCGGTGGGTGCGAGCTGGGCCCATTGTTGCGCCGAAGCCCCGACGGCTAATAGGAGGGGGGCGAATATGGCGTAGATCATATTAGACCTCTCTTTATGGCGATCTAATGTAGACGCGTGTTCTTTGCAGGAGGTTCTATTTCCGTTTATTGGAAATGATAATAAAAGACCCGCTGGTTTTATATGGTGACCAGCGGATCTTTTCGATTGTCTAGAAATGCGCATCCGCCGCGTGCAGGGCGCCGGGGCCCTTTTGCATGCGCAGCAGTTGGCGTTGGCGTTCATTTAGGCCCTCGTACCATTCGGGCGGGAAGCCGTCGTGCGGATCGAGTTGGAAGACTAACATGTGCTTTCTATAATGGCCGAAGAGGGCGTGGCGGGTGCGGTCGCTGGTATTGGCGCCGCCGCCGTGCCAACATTGGCCGTTGAAGACGATTACCGAACCAGCTGGTGCGGAGGGTTGGATTTCATGTTTGACTTCGAACCCTTCCGGCGGGGCAATCAAACCGCTTTTGTGCGAGCCGGGCACGACGCGTGTGCCGCCGACCTCGGGGCTGAAGTCGTCGAGCATCCAGACGGTGTTCATCATCACCGGGGTGTCCATATTGAGCATATAGATCGGGATGTCGCTGTGCAGGCCCTGGTAGCCGTCGCCGGGGCGGACAATGCGTGAGTTGAGGCTGCCGAGGATCAGCGAGGGCTGGAGGAAATGTTCGAGCAGCGGCAGGATGCGGGGGTGGTCGATGCACTGGTGGAAGATGCGGTCGAGTACTGGCAGGTTGGAGACGTGACGGGCGGAGCCGCGGTGGGTATGTTCGGTGCCGTGTCCTTCGGCACAGCGGATGAGGGTTTCGCGCATGGCTTCGGTGGTGTCGGCGTCGACTACGCTTTCTAAGATGGTGAAGCCGTAGATTTCCAATTCTTGTAGGGCTTGTTCTTGTTCGTTCATTGCGGTTCTCCTGCGGGTGCTGACGGATCGTTTCGGGATTTTCCCTTCGCTCATTCTCGCCGACCATCTCTGGTCGGCTCCGAGGTGTAATCCTCATATTTCACTTCCTGTGAAATATGGGATTACAATCCGCTCAGGGGAAAACCCCGAAACGATCCTCGACTAGAATAGTTGCCGTCGGTTATGGATTGTATGCATTAGTGTCTGGTATGAGGTGAATCACAGGCACGTATAAAAAGTATAATTAAATGAGGTTGAGCGCGTTTATAATCATGCGTAATGAGAGCAGTGTGATCAAGGTCTTGAAGACTTTGCGGAAGAAGACCTCGGAAAGGTGGTCGCGGATTTTGGTGCCGAACCAGGAGCCTGCGATTACCGCGACGAGCATGCCGGCGATGAGCGGTAGATAGGGGGTGTAGGCGAAGCCGATGAAGCCGAAGACTATGATTTTGCACAGATGCGTCGCCGTCATGACGCTGCCGTGCGTGACGACCAGGCGGTCCTTGGGTAACTCTTCGCGGACTAGGAAGGCGTTGGTCAAGGGGCCGGTGACGCCGACGAAGAGGGAGAAGAAGGTCTGGATGGCGCCGAGGATGACAAAGTGGCCGGGTAGGCGGAAGGCGCGTTTGGGGATGGGGACCCAGGTGACGACGAGCACGAAGATCCCGAGGTAAAGTGGGAGATAATCGAAGCTGAGGCGGACCACGGCGTTTGCACCGGCGATGGAGCCGAGCGCTGCACCGGCTAGGAAAGGCCAGAAGATGCTCCATTCGATATGGCGCAGGCCGAAGAGTACGCGGCTGGAGTTGGAGGCCAATTGCACAGCGCCGTGTACGGGCACGATGGCGGCGGCGGGCAAGAGGCCGGGCATGACCGAAATCAACATAATGCCGCCGCCCATGCCGATGACGGCGGTGAAGGTCGAGGTCAGGAAGGAGACTCCGATCAGGAAGTAGGTCTCCATTTATTCGGCGAGCACGTCCTGTGCGTAGGCGAAGAGGGCGGGGCTGCCGCCGGTGTGCAAGAAGATGGCCTCGCCGTCGAGGCGGCCGTCTACCACATGCGCGAAAAGGCCGGCGAGCGCTTTGCTGGTGTAGACCGGATCGAGCAGGATGCCCTCGGTGCGGGCGAGGGTGCGCAATGCGTTGAGGCCTTCAGGTGAAGGCAGGCCATAGCCTGCACCGACGAAGGTGTCGTCGTTGTCGAAGTCGGTTGCGCTGAGCTCGGTATCGAGACCGAGTCGGCGGGCGGCTTGGTTGGCGAGGTTGGCCATGTCTTGGTGGCGGTCGTCTATATTGGGCAGGGGGCAGAAGCCGCGCACTTTGATCGGCGATTCGAGATAGGCCAACCCCAACGCGACGCCGGCTTGCGTAGTATCTAAGGCGGCGAGGTAGAGATATTTGGCGGCGAGGTGTTGTGCTTGGCACTGGCGGGCGATTTCGACGCCGACTTCGACATAAGCGATGACGTCGAGATCGATAGTGGATTCGCGGCGTGGCCAGTAGACCTTCTTCCCCTGTGCGGTTAGCTCGTCGACTTTGGCCTGGATGGCGCCGGTTTGGATGATGTGTTTGCCCTCTTCGAGCACGGTAATATGCGCGCCGAGCAGGTGTTGCAACAGGTTGTTGCCCTGTGATTCGGTCTTATCGATATCGCGCACCGGTCTCAGGATCAGATGGAGTTCCAGGCCTAATTTGGCGCAGGCGGCGGCGAGTTGGCGGCAATAGTTGGATTGAACCGCCGCGCCCGAGACGATGGTATCGGCGCCCGTCGCCAGCGCATCGGCGAGGGAGAATTCGAACATCCGCGTCTTGTTGCCGCCGAAGGCCAGGCCCGTCAGGTCGTCGCGTTTGATATGCAGCGCCGGGCTTTTGAGGTGGGCGGTCAGGCGCTGCATCGGTTCCAGCGGGGTTGGCCGGACTGAGGCTAGCTGTACGCGCGGTAGCTTGGCGATGGCGGTGTCGAGGATTTCTGCTTTCGTAGCGTTCATCTTATTTGCCCTTCGACCAGCCCTTGCGCGGGAGTTTGGAGAGGGGATTCTGGCGATGGCACTCTTCGATGACGGCGACTTGTACACGCGCCTGCTGCGGTGTGATCTGTGCTTTGGCGCCTTCGCGTAAGACGGCGTAGACGTGATCGTAATAGGCTTTGGACATAAAGGCGAAGGCGTTTTGCTGGGTCTTATTCGGTGTCCAGGTCTTCTCGATCATCGGCAAGTCTTCGCGGCAATAGCTCGGGCCGGGCAACGAGCTGCGGATGAGTTTTTGCGCGGCCGCTTTTTGGGCGTTGTAATAGCGCCAAGTCAGGCTCGATGGCCCGCCCGAAAGACCGCCGCGTTCGCCGTGCACGGTGTACATGGGTTGCGGGAAAGTGGTGCAGGAGGAGATTTCGACGTCAATAACGGGTTTGTTCTTGGTGCGCAGCAAGATTTTCACATAGTCTTCGGCATCGCCCGAGGTGTTGGCGCGGTCCATCGCGCAGAGAATGTGCTGCGGCTTTTTAAAATCGAGCAGCCGCATGGCCTGGTCCATCGGGTGCGGGCCGGTGTTGAGCAAGTTGCCGCCCTTGTATTCTTGCAGGGTCTGCCAATCCCAACGGCGGGAGAAGCCGCTGAAGGAGAGCGAGATCTGCACGATACGGCCTAGCACGCCCGAATCGATGACTTGCAGCATTTTCTGGAACTGCGGTGCGTTGCGCGATTGTTGGAAGGGCAGCAGTTTGCGGCGGGCAGCGCCGGCGGCGGCGATCATCTTGTCGAGTTCGGAGACGCTCCAGGCGAGTGGTTTCTCGCAGACGGTGTGGTGGCCGGCGTTGAGGGCGTCGATGGTGCCCTGGGGGTGGAGCTGGCTAGGAAGGGCGTTGACGACGAGGTCGAGGTCTTCGCGAGCGAGCAGGTCGTGGTAGTCGGCGTAGGTGGCACAACCCATTTCGCTCTCCGCGCGCTTGCGGCGGTCGCGCAAAAGATCGGAGATGGCGACTATTTGGAATTTGCGTGGGGCGGTTTTGAAGTAGCGGCAGTGGATATCGAGGCCGGAACGGCCTTGGCCGAGTACGGCGACGCGGATTGGACCTTTTTTCTTGGCAGGCATGCGGTGGACTCCGTAGGTATATGGTATATGTGCGCGTTTATGTTGGGTACTGGGAGGAGGGGTGTCAAGGGTTTGTGGGGGAGGAGTGGGGGGTGTAATTTAATAGGTGCTGAGAATGTTGGCGGTGATTGTCCTTGTCGGCGCTCCGTTTTGGGGTATGCCCTTCGCCCGTTCTCGCCCGACTTCTGTCGGGCTCCGAGGGGCGGTCTGATCCGATTTTGCAATGCTACAAAATCGGCACCGCAACCCGCTCAGGGGAATATCCCCAAACGGACCTCGGGCATGCTCTCCTCAATTGTTATATGTGGGTAAGGAAATGAAACACGTCCATATTGCTGAATTAGATAGGGATGGGGGGCCGGTTTTTGCCGGTCAGCGCTTTGAGACGCCTTGGTCGGTGTTTGATTATTATGCATTGGAGCCGGGAAAGGTGCGTTCTATTGCCGGTGAGGGGGAACGCTGCGAGCGGGGCTATGTGTTGTTGGGGGGGCCGGCGGAGTTAGTGGTGGGGTCGTTTCGCAAGGAGAGGGATCGGGCTTGGGGATTGAGGGGGGCCAGCGGTGAAGGGCCAGGGTTTATTATCGGGCCGATAGCGTATGATCACGAGCTGGGGAATTTGACCGAGAGAGTCTTCGGGCTATTCGATGTGCAGGTCGCAATGGATAGGGGGCAGATGGTTGCGGTCGAGCGGGATACCTTTGTGCATGCGGGGTCTTTTTCCCAGGCCGAGCTCAAGTGGCGGGACGCGATACACGGCGGCTGCGGTAAGATCGCCACCCGGCACGTGCTCAAACCGGAGGATTTCTGCAGCACATGGACGTTTCTCGATCACGCGATCCTGAGTGAAGGCGGGTCGGTGGGGTATCACTACCACGACGCGCTTGAGGAGAGTTTCGTGGTGCTGTCGGGCGAGGGTTTGATGACGATTGATGACGAGACTTTCGCAGTGGGGCAGGGGTCGGTGACCTGGCAGGGTATCGGACAGGGGCACGGCATCTACAACCCAGGCCCGAAGGAGTTGGAATTTGTGCGCATCGCCGTGGCACAAAGGGACGAAGAATATACTACGATCGATTTGCACGACGACCTGTCATCGCGCGAACCGACTTGAGAAAGGTAGAGCAATGGACCAGGCCGATACCGTAGGGCATATGGCCGAGGCGGCCAGTAATTTCCTCGCCGGCTTAGACGCCACGGGGCAACAAAAAGCGCTCATCGATTTTGCCGATACGGTTGAGCGCGAAAATTGGCATTACATACCGCGCGACCGGGCGGGGTTGCCGCTAAAGGAGATGGACGAGAAGCAGCAGCAACTGGCACACGCGCTGGTGGCCACGGGGGTGAGCGCCCAAGGTTACGAGAAGCTTTCGACGATTATGTCGTTGGAGCCAATACTGGCGGAACTTGAGGGTGGTGGGCGGCGTTTTCCGCGCGATCCCGAGCTTTATTATGTTAGCGTCTTCGGCGAACCGGGCACCGACGCGCCTTGGGGCTGGCGTTTCGAGGGGCATCATATTTCGCTCAACTACACGCTGGTCAAGGGGCGGATGTTGGGGCCGACGCCGCTGTTCTTCGGTTCGAACCCCGGCGAGGTGCGCCACGGTGAACAAACCGGTTTGCGGGCGCTAAAAGAAGAAGAGGACCTAGGGCGACAGCTTTTGCATGCGCTCGACGGCGAGCAAAAGACGGTGGCTATCGTCGACGAGCAGGCACCGGACGATATTATCACTACCAATGTGCCCTATGTGCGTGGCGAGGTGCAGCCGGAGGGTTTGGGCAGCCAGGAGATGAATGCGGCGCAGCGCGAGATTCTGTACGCCCTCGTTGAGACCTATGTCAAACGCTTGCCCGAGGCGGTCGCCGAGGCCGAATGGGCGCGGTTAGTGGGAGCCGACCTGCAGGCGGCGCATTTTGCATGGGCGGGTGCCGAGGAGCGCGGCGGGCCACATTATTATCGGGTGTTGGGACCGAGCTTTCTCGCCGAATACGATAATACGCAAAATGATGCGAACCATATCCACGCGGTCTGGCGCGATTTGAGTAATGATTTTGGCGAGGATATTCTGCGGCGGCACTACAAGGAAGGCCACGCCTGAAAATCCATTCCATCCTGGAGATTATGCTGTGACCGATACGGCCGTACTTGGCTTGCGCGCCGCGTTTTACGAGCAGTTGCACTGTCGTTACCAACGTCATGCCTTCGACAATTGGCTGGTTTGGGGCGGCAACGAGACCATTGAAATAGACGGTACAACGTATGGACCGACCTTAGCGAGAGCCTATATCGAGCCCGGCAAGACGTCGGCTCGGGCTACGGTGCGTTGTCAGCTCTTCATCGACGCCATCGACGCAAGCGCCGTCTGTGCGGAGGACATCGATGCGCGATTGTGGACTGATGTCGATGACACGGGCTCGTATATCGAGATGGGGCTGGTGACCGATGGGCAAGGCGCGGCGGTGCCCGACGGCAATAATCTCGTTTTCGAGTCGACGGCCTTCGATTTATCGCGCACCGGCGCCTTTAACTACACGGTAGAGTTTTCCGCCGATAGCCACGTTGAAGCAGGGCGCAAGGAATGGATCAGCCTCAACGACTTGGCCAAAAACAGCGACGGCGTGGTCGTGGTCAGCCCGCAATGGGTGCGACAGGGGCCGACGATCGCCGAGGTGTGCGCGCGCAAGGTTGACGCCCGGGTCGAAGAGGATGGTTTTCGTTCGGGCACGCTCGCAGACATAACGCGACGGTTGGCGGAGATACCGGCCGATGTGATCTATCTGTTACCCTTCTTTCGGCCGGGTTTTGCCGATCTGCATACCGGCGACGACGTGCGCAAAGGCAGCCTGGGCAGCGTCTACGCGGTGCGCGACTTCTTTCAGATTGACCCCGAACTGGTTTCGCCGCTGGCCAACGTAGATCTAGCGGGGTTGGTGGAGGAAGGGCTGGTGCGTCCGGGCGAAGTGGATGACATGGAGGCTTTCGCCGGCATGTCGACGGCGGCGGCGGAACGAGCGCTTGGTCGCGAGGCACTGGTGCAACTGGTCGGTCGCGCCGAGTTGCGGGCATTGACCCGGCGGGCCCACGCACTAGGCAAGAGGGTTATTTTTGATCTGGTGTTGATGCAGAGCAGTCGTGATTGCCCGTTGATCGCAGAACATCCCGAGTGGTATCTGCTCGACGAAAACGGCGCGCCGCGCATACACCAGATCGCTTGGTTGGTCTATTCCGATGTGGCGCTTTTCGACTTGGTCTACAACCGGCCATTGCAGGACTATCTGTTAGAGGTCGCGCCCTATTGGATCGAGCAATGCGATCTCGACGGGGTGCGTATCGACGCCAGCCAGACGATCGATCGTCCCTTCCTCAAAAAGCTTAAAAACCGCATCCAAGCGACCCAACCGCAGGCTCTGGTGCTCGGCGAGACGTTGTGTCCGCTGGCGGAGGCTGTGGATATCCCGGTGGATATGGTCTATGCGCTATTGGTCGACGTTCATCGGGATGTCGAACACGCCGGACCGCTCGTCGATTTTCTCGAAGAGACCAATCGCGCCTATGCGCCAGGCACGGTGGCAATGGCCTATTTCGAAAACCACGATAGCCCGCGGGCCACGCAGGTATGGCACGATCGTTTTGCGGAGCTCTTGCAACACGACGAGCAGGCGCGGTCTTATTGGCAGGCACTTGCAAGCCAGAGCCATGGTTGTGGGGAGGCACTGTTGATGGCGCTGCTCAAAAACTTGCAGACCGCCCTTGTCGATAGCTCGGCGGGTTCGGCCTCGGGGTGTGTTTTGGCTCGGGGGCTGGAACTGGGCAGCGAATGGGGCGAGCAGACGCGCACCGATTTCGAGACGGAGACCCTGCTGAATTTCGCCTGGGCTGGGCGCGAGCCGAACGCGAGCCTGGTGCGGGCCTATGCGCGGTTGCTGGAACTGCAAAGCGCATGCCCCGAATTCAGCGCCGGGGAAGTGTACTTCCACCGCAATAACGCCGCCGGCGGTGATTTCGACGATCGCATCCTGGCCTATGTCCGTTATAGTGCCGACGGGGCGGTGTTGGTCGCCCATAATCTCGACCCGTGCACGACCCACCGAGCCCATTACGATTTTGACTATTTGCCCGGGGCGCCGATGCCGCGCGAAAATTGTTTCGACAGCTATGAAGCCTTCGCAATCGAGACCACGGCGGTGGTTGGTGACGGGGCTTTCGAGCTTTGTCTTATGCCCTTGCAGACGCTGGTGTGGCGGCTCGGTTAAGTGCCTTGCCTATAATAGTATTAGTCTCTACCTTGCATAGACCTAAAATCAAAGAATCCAAAAAAGGGAGTTTATTGTGAAAGCAATGCGTCTGATCGCCATCGCGTTTATCGCCCTGGCCGCCTGCGCCGAGCAGGCCCAAGCGCCGCCTGGCCCGCAAACAGAAGAAGAGAGAAAGCTCTACGCTGTCGGTTTGTCGGTCGCCGGAAACACGCTCGGGACCTTCAAGGGCGAGTTCACCGCTGAAGAAGTGGCGATGATTGCCGAAGGCTTCAAGGCCGGAATGGTCGAAGGGGAGCCGGCGATCGATATGAACGATTACGGCCAGGAACTCAACGACTATCTGCAGCAGCGTTTTGAGAATGTGCAGGCTCGTGCCCAGGAACAGGCCGTCGGTGAGAAAGAAAAGGGCGTGGCTTTTATTGATCAGGCCGCCGCCGAGTCGGGTGCGGTCAAAACAGCTTCCGGCCTGGTTTATGTCGAGCAGGTCGCAGGTAGTGGTGCCCAACCTCAACCCACGGACAAGGTCAAAGTTCACTACCACGGCACGCTGATCGATGGTACGGTGTTTGATTCTTCGGTCGAACGAAACGAGCCAGTGGATTTTCCGCTTAATCAGGTTATAGCGGGGTGGACCGAAGGCGTGGCGATGATGAAGGTCGGCGGCAAGGCCAAACTGATTATTCCGCCAGAATTGGCTTACGGTGACCGTCCAACGGGAAAAATCCCACCGGGCTCGACGTTGATCTTCGAGGTTGAGTTATTGGGGATCGAATAGGAGAGGCGAGATGGCGAAAATTGGTGCAATTCACTACAACTGGCCCGGTTATGATCTAGAGGGCTTTGCCCGCCGGGCCAGCGAGATCGGTTACGAGCATTGCGAGCTACAGATCGGTGATATTTGGGACGGCGAGTCCAAGGACGGCGAGAAGTCGGCTGAGGCCGCGCGCGAGCTTTTGGCGAAATACGGTATGCAGGCTTCGGCGGTGGCGGCGGGTAACGACTTCCTGCAAGCCGATCCGGCGGACTTCGAAGCACAGATCGAGCGCTATCGCTACGTTTGCCAGATCATTCCCGCCACCGGCACGGATATCGTGCGCTCGGACGGGGGCTGGAATCGCAACGACCAGGTGCCCGAAGATCAGTGGGATGCGATGATGCTCGAGGCCTTTAAGCGCTGCGCCGATTTTCTCGAACAGTACAACGTGCGTATTGCGCTCGATAACCACGGGGTTTCGACCAACGACGGGGATTGGCAGTTGAGTCTGATCGAGCGGGTTGGCTCGGACCGGCTCGGTGTCAACCTCGACACGATGAACTACCGCTGGTTCGGGCACGAGCTGGACCAGATTGATCGCTTCTACGAGATTCTGGCGCCGCATGTGTTCCACACGCATATGAAAGACGGGACGGGTTCACGGCAGGATTACAAGGGCGCAGCGTTGGGCGATGGGGAAATCCATCTGGACCACGTGGTCAAATGTCTAAAAGAAGTCGGTTACGACGGAGCTTGGACGGCGGAGTACGAAGGACTGGAGGCTGAGGGCGGGGTGGGCTACGAAAAATGCTACGGGTGGCTTAAAGAGAAGATCTGAGCTCTATTCGACTTTGCGCATTTCGCTGCGCTGCTTGCGCGCGTCATCATCTTGCTTGATATCGCCCATGTCCTTATTCATGCGATTGAGACGCTTCTCAAGCTTTACCTTTTTGGTCGTCAGCAAGCTTTTATTTTGCACAGCCACACCTTTTTGGCTCTGGGCTATTCTAAGTCGGCCTAGGGCCTCCTGCTTGATACTGGCCACTTGGCTGATTTGGTGTTTCATACGCCCGATCAGCTGCGCGGTGCCTACCTTAGCGCCAATCGAAGCAAACATGAACAGCAGCGCGGCGATCAGAGCGGGTATTTCAATCACTTCCATGCGTTTTTTTTCTCCTATCTATCTTACAAAAAATACAAAGCGTTAAAAATTAGGCAAGTTTTTTATTTTCTATGATTTCGGCTAGTTTGTGCTCTGTTTTGGCGGCATCGCGAAAGAGTACGGTCGCCATATTGAGTTCCGCCGCTGCGGCTATGCAGCGCGGGTTGTCGTCAATGAGCACCGCTTCTTGTGGTTGGCAGCCGATCTGCTGCAATGTATAGTGGAACGCGGCCGGTTCAGGCTTGAGTAAGCCGATTTCCTGTGACAGGAATATTTCCTCGAAGACATCGAGTGTGTTGCAAACGCGTTGTACCCCCTGCCACAGCACGACATTATTATTGGAAAGCGCGTAGAGCGGGTAGTCGGCGGCTAATTTCCTGAGCAGGAGACCGACGCCCTCGATTTCGTGTAGAATCAATCCTTCAAAAGCGCGGCCCAGTTCGTCGTCGGTGGCGTGTAGTTTAAGGCCGGTGCGGAAGGCGGCGAAGAATTCATCGGCGCCGATTTCGCCGCGTTCAAAGGCGTAGAATTCGGTGCTGTCGTGTAGCCATTGCCCTAGGCTTTCTTCGTCGTGGCGGCCTTCGACTCCGGGCAGGTGGACGAGGCCGGGCAGACCGGCGGTGCGCACTACGGTGTCGCAGAGGTCGAAGATCAGGGCGCGGATCATCGGATCTGCCGGATCTGCTCGATCTTTTTGTCGAGTCGTTTGGGGGAAATCGGATGGGCGGTGCCCAACTCCTGGGCGAAGACCGAGACGCGATATTCCTCCAACATCCAGCGCAATTCCTCGATTAGTTTCTTTCGCTCGGGCGAATTGTCTTCGGCGGAAAATTTCCCCAACGAGCTTTGGTAGATCTTGATCAGTTGCGCTTTTTGCGCGTCTTTGCGCGGGTCGGTCTTGTTTCTTTCTGCGCGGACTTGCACCGCTTTTAGGTAGCGGAGCAGGTGGCTGAGCTGACGGAAGGGGACATGGGCCAGGAAGTCGGCTGGCACTAGGCGTTCAAGGTCTGCGTCGAGCCCGAGATAGGCCTGGCCGGAGAGCAGGATTTCTCGGCGGGCTTTGAGCAGGCCGTCGACCAGCGAGATAAAACGCGGGGCCAGGCCGCGTAGCAGTTTCTCTGCTTGCTCGAGCGTAGTAGTAAAATCGCTTTGGCAGAGAGGCAGGATCTTTTCGCGGTGGAAGAGATAGCGTTCGAGGTGTTCAAAAGCTTGTTCGCGCAGTTCAAGGGGGCTGCCTTGGTAGAGCGCCTTGAACTGCGCCAATTCTTTCAACTCGCGTTGCAACCAGGCCAGCTTGTCGCCGAGTGCCAGGGCGCAGAGACCGAAAAAACCTTCGCGCGAACGGGCCTCGGCTTCGGCGCGGCTCTTGCAGAGCATGAGAGAAATACCGGCTTCGCCCCGGTCGAGGCCGGGCCAGCCGTAGAGCGGCACGCCGCCGACTTGTGTGATTTCTATTCTTTCGGGCAGATCGCCGAAATCCCATTCGGTCACACCCTCCCGTTGCCATTGTTGCGCGGCTTCTTTCCAGGCGTCGAGTTCTGCTGGGGTATCGTGTTGTTCAAGGCTTTGTGTCAGTTGCTGCAGGTTGCGGCCGGCGGCGATCGGCTGGTCGTCGGTTCCCTGGACCTCGATGCGCATCTTGAGGTGGTCGGGCAATTCGTCGGCGTTCCAATCGGCGGCTTGGATGTGGATGCGGTAATTTTCCCGGATGTGGTCTTGCAGAGATTCGAGGAAGGTTGGGTGCGTCGGTTTAAGGGCCGAGGCGATATTCTTGGCTTTTTCGGGAATCGGCAGCAATTGTTTGCGGATCGTCTTGGGCAGCGCGCGCAACAGGGCGGTGATCTTTTCTTGCAACAGGCCCGGTACCAGCCATTCGAGCACTTCCGGGTCGACGGCCTGGGCGAGTTTGTAGGGCAGGGCGACGGTGATGCCGTCTTCGTCTTGGCCCGGCCGGTAGGCGTAGCTGAGGGCCAGCTCCTCGCCGTCGAAATCTAGCGTATCGGGGAAGGCCTGTTCATCAAAGTCGGTGCGCGTGGCGCCGAGCAGGTCCTCTTCCTGCATCAACAGGAAGCCGTCGACCTTGTCCTTGATGAAGCGGTTGAGGTCGTGCAGTGAGGAGACATCGTCGAGGCGCCGAGTGTAGAAGTCGCAAGCGGCTTGTTCGATATCGACGGCTGCGGCTTTCGTGCCGGGCGCGCGGGTCTGCCAGGTTTCCAGTTTCTGGCAGAGGCGGTTATTGCGTTCGAGAAATTCGTGGGGGGTATGCACGGCGCCGGGCACCAGCGCTTCGCGGATAAATATTTCGGTGGCTTCGCGGGCGTTGATACGGCTATAGCCGATGCGCCGGGTGAGCAGTTCGAGGCCATAGAGGGTAAGTTTTTCGCGCACCAGCACCCGGCCCGAGCGGGCATTGAAATAGGGTTGGTCGTAGGAGGCGCGGTAGAGGTGGCTGCCCAGTTCTTCGAGCCATTCGGGTTGGATGCGGGCGACGGTGCGGGCGAAGAGGCGGGAGGTTTCGACAATTTCGGCAGAGACGATCCAACTGGGCGTCTTGTCCTTATTGCGTTGTCCGTCTTCGGCGGCCTTCTTTTTTTCGTTGCGCTGGAAGAGCCCTGAACCGGGGAATACCATGACTTCGCGGTTGCGCGCCGCTTTATAGAGGTTGCCCTCTTCTTTGCAGGCTATGCTCGACAGCAGGCCGGTGAGTATAGCGCGGTGGATCGCGTCGTATTCGGCGGGTTGCTCGTTAAAGCGGAAGCCCTTTATTTCGCGCAGAGATTCCTTGATTTGCTGGTGTATATCTCGCCACTCGCGCATGCGCATATAGGATAGGTAGTGCGCCTTGCAGAATTTGCGTAGCTGATTCTGCGAGGAGCTTTCCATCTTGTCGTGATAGGAGTTCCAGATATTGAGAAAGGTGAGGAAGTCGCTGTTCTTGTCTTGGAATTGCCGGTGCATAGTATCGGCTTCGGCCTGCGCTTCTAAGGGGCGCTCGCGCGGGTCTTGCACACTGATCGCGGCGGCGATAACGAGCACTTCGGACAGCGCGTGCTCTTCGCGGGCCTGCAGCAGCATGCGCGAGACGGTGGGGTCGATGGGGAGGCGGGCCATATCGCGCCCGGTGCGGGTGAGCTTGCGGTTTTCGTCGAGCGCGTTGAGTTCACGCAGGAGTTGGAAGCCGCCGGCGATGGCTTGTTTGGAGGGCGGGTCGATAAAGGGGAAGGCTTCGATTTCGCCGAGCTTGAGGTTGATCATGCGCAGAATAACCTCGGCGAGGTTGGCACGCTGGATCTCGGGTTGCGTGTATTCGTCCCGTGCGAGGAAGTCCTGCTCAGAGTAGAGGCGGATGCAGATGCCGTCCTCGATGCGGCCACAGCGGCCTTCGCGCTGGCGGGCGCTCGACTGGGCGATCGCTTCGATGGGCAGGCGCTGGGTGTGCGTGCGCGGGTTGTAGCGCGCGAGCCTGGCCAGGCCGGTGTCGACGACGTAGCGGATGCGGGGAATGGTCAGCGAGGTTTCGGCGATATTGGTGGCCAATATGACGCGGCGGCTACTCCCGGGTGAGAAGACGCGTTGTTGTTCGGAGGCGGTCAGGCGGCCGAAGAGCGACAGGACTTCGAGGCCGCGCAGCGTGCGTCCTTCGAGCCGCTCGCGGGTTTCGCGGATATCGCGTTCGGAAGGCAGGAAGACCAGCAGGTCACCCTGCCGCGATTCCTGCAGGACCTTGTCGACCGAATCGACGGCGGCATCTATATAGGTATAGTCGCCGCGGTCCTGCATCATTTCGTCGAGCGGCCAATAGCGCACCTCGACGGGGAACATCCGCCCGGAGACCTCGATTATCGGTGCGTCGTCAAAGGCCTTGGAAAAAGTTTTGGTGTCGATGGTCGCTGAGGTGATGATGATTTTGAGCTCGGGGCGTTTGCGGCGCAGCAGTTGCAGATAGCCGAGCAGGAAGTCGATATTGAGGCTGCGCTCGTGCGCCTCGTCGACGATGATGGTGTCGTATTCGAGTAGGTCGGGGTCGGTCTGCGTTTCGGCGAGCAGCATGCCGTCGGTCATGACCTTGATACAGGTCTCAGGCGCGGTCTGGTCGCGGAAGCGGATCTTGCAACCGATATCGCGGCCATAAGTGACCTTGAGCTCTTCGGCGATGCGCTGGGCGATAGACAGGGCGGCGACGCGGCGCGGTTGCGTAACGCCGATGCGCGCGTCTTGGCCGCGGCCGGCTTCGAGGCACATCTTGGGCAGTTGTGTGCTCTTGCCCGAGCCGGTTTCGCCGGCGATGATGACGACGGGATTCTCTTTGATCGCCGCGAGGATTTCGCCTTTGCGGTCGCTGATCGGCAGAGCGGGCGGATAGGTCGGCTCTGGGCGATTTTTGTGGCGTTTTTCGCGCAGGTGGGAAGACCCGCGGGCCTGGCCTAAGAGGCGGTCGATCTCTTTGGGGTCGAGGCGTCGGCGGCGGTTCAGCCGGCGTTCGATGCGGACTCGGTCCTGCAGCATGCACTGGGGCAGCAGGGCCTTGAGCTCGGTGACTGGGTGAGGTTTTTGGGGCGCTTCGGTCAATTTTTACAATAGGTTATGGCATGTTTTATCGTCTTATAAATTTAAGGGTGGGCGTTAATAGTAGCAAATAAAGAAAAGGCGCAAAAAATCGCTTTGGGCGGTGGGTATTTTTTAAAAAAAAACCAGAAAAATCGATGAGCGCCTAAGCACGGCCCTTAGTAGAGGTGCCAGTAACTCCATATATAACAGAGCGCTACAGTGGCCCAAAGGCCCTGACGAGCCCAACGCGGATAGAGTCTGAGGCCGATCGCCGCTAGCCCGAAGAGGCAAGGCAGGGCGCACAGCAGCAACGCTTCGGGCTGCGGGGTAAACAAATAGAAAGGGCAAGGTGCCAACAGACCTAAAATCAGCAGTCCATGGCGGGGGTCCTTGCGCCAATCGGTGGCGCGCAGCCCGGAGATGAGCAATAGGATCATGACGAGCATGCCGGGCAGGGCTTTGGGCAGAGCGAGGTTGGTGCTGAGCAGGGCGAAGAGCGGGATGGCTTCGCTGGCCTGCTGCGGCGTCAGCACGGGCAGGCGCACGCTGAGGAAATGGAAAAGCGGCTGCCAGAAGGCGAGCAGGAAGAGGCCTAAGACCAGGGCTTGCGCCGACCACCACCAACGCTTTTTGTCGCGGGTGTAGCGCTTGCGATAAAGCAGTACGATAACGCTTTGCAGCAAGGGCAGAAAAACCAGGCCGGCTTGCAGGCCCCACGAGAGGATTGAGGCGATAATCCAGGCGCCGAGCCAGGTGCGTTCGCCGGCGCGCATATACTCGAGGAAAAACCAATAGGACAAAAGTGTGGCGACCAGCACTAGAGTGGCCGGTGAGATGGCGCGGGCTTGGGCGACGAGCAAGGGGGCGCCGGCCAAGAGCAGCAGGGCGCTCGACGTGGCGTGGGCGCCGGCCATCGCCCGCATGACCCGGGTGCATAGGAGCAAGGCCAAGAGCCCGGCGAGTACGCCGGGCAGACGTAGCCACAGCGGATGTGTGCCCGGCTCCTGCCATAGCCCCATAAGTAGCAGATAGAGGGGGCTGTAGATGGTGCTCAATTGTAAGATGAGCGGCTGGCTAGCGCGCTTGAGCAGGTCGGCTTCGTGTGCGGTGAGCGAAAAGCTGCCCGGCGCGTAGAGCGAAAGAGCGGTTAAGAGCGCTAAGCCCGAAAGCAGGGCAATGGAGAAGTCGCGGTGCATGGGGGGTGTTAGGCGTCGGTGCGCCATAGGCGCGGTATGGGGTTTGCCGCTTGTAGTTTGGGCAGATGCCAGTAGGCCTCTTCCTCGGGGATCTCCTGCAAGTGCGGGCAGGTCATGCCGTGGCGGTCCCAGACGACTTCGCCAGCGCGCAGGGTTATCGCGCATTCGAGCCGATGCTGGGCTTCGATACAGGCCCAGCCGCAGTCGCGGTAGTAGAAGTTGCCTTCGAGCACGCCGAGTATGGCGATATCGGCTTCGGAGCCGGGCGTTAGGGAGCCGAGTTGCGGTCGATGGATAGCGCGGGCAGGGGTGACGGTCGAACGGTAGATCACCTCTTGCAGCGACATACCCATCGCCAGGCACTTGGACATCGTATCCAACATGGAATGCACATGGCCGTTGATATTGCCCATGTGCAGGTCGGTGCTGATCGAGTCTGGTGGGAAGCGGTCGGCGATCGCCGGCATGGCCGCTCGGTACCAGAAACTGGCCGCCCCGTGCCCAAGGTCGAAGTGAATGCCCTTTTTGCGCGCCTCGCGCATATAGTCGTAGACCTCGCCCTGTTCGTCGATGATAGGAAACTGCCTGGCGAAGACATGCGTGTGTATGTCGCCCGGGCGCAAGTGTTTGAGCAGCAGGTCGGGATAGGAGCGCTCCGGCGGCCGCGGCCAAAAGTCGATCATGACCGGCATTTTGCAGAGCTCACCGGCCTCGACGGTGGCGTCTACCGAAGCCCAGGGCGGGTGTTCGTCGTCGAAGGGCTCGGTGGTCCAGTAGTGGGCGGTTTTGATGCCGACGCAGACATCGTCGTGGGTGGCGGCGGTTTCGGCGGCCTTTTGCGGGTTGAGGTTGGCGACGACTTGTTCGGGATCGCCCATGCCCGGCGCGGCGATATTGACGAAACCCAGGATACGGGTCTTGGACGTCTCGATCACGGTTTTGCGAAAGTGCTCGAATTCCTCGGCACCGGCGGTGCCGGTGTCGACGCAGGTGGTGACGCCTTCTTTAAGGAAGTGCGCGTCGGCGTTGAGGCTGCCCACGAACATGCCGGGGTTGTGCGCGCGAGTGTGGTAGGCGTGTACGTGGATGTCGAGCAGGCCGGGCGTGACGACGAGGTTGCCGACGTCGATGACGCGGTTGGCCTCCTTCGTGGGGATATTCTCTTCGACGCGGGCTATGCGGCCATCGAGAATACCGACGTCGCAGATTGTATCAATATCGTTGGCGGGGTCGATGACGTGGCCGCCTTTGAGCAGGATTTCGAGTTTGCGGGGCATGTAATTTCCAGTATGGCTAGCGGGACAAGTCCAATTCTAGCCACAAGATAGACCAGGGAAAAGGGAGCGTCAAATGAGAAAGTTGACAACGCCTGGGTGATTGCAGTACAATCTAGGGCCCTAATATATAATGAGGATAATGCGATACTTAAATTACATGGCGTTGCTGCTGCTACTAGCGGGCAATGCCCAGGCTCAGACGGTCTATCATGTCAATATCAAGCCCGAAGGCATGATCGATCCCGGTGTGGCGGCTTTTATCGAGCGGGTTATTGAAGATGCCGAGGCCGCCGAGGTCGATGCGATCGTTTTTGAGATTGACACCTTCGGTGGGCGGGTTGATGCGGCAACGGTCATTCGCGACGCGATCTTGGATGCAAATGCGCTGACCATTGCTTTTGTCAACAAGCGGGCGATTTCGGCGGGTGCGTTGATCTCGTTGGCCTGCGACAAGATCGTCATGACGCAGGCTTCGACGATGGGCGCGACGACGCCGGTCGATGGTTCGGGTACCAAGGGCAGCGATAAGACGGTCTCCTACATGCGCGCCGAGATGCGCGCGACCGCTGAGCGTACCGGCCGCGATGTCAAAATTGCCGAGGCGATGGTTGACGAGCGAATCGATGTGCCGGGTTTGAGCGCCGAAGCCGGTCGCCCGGCGACGCTGACCACCGAGCAGGCGCTCAATTATCAGATCGCCGACGAGACGGCCGAGACGCTCAGTGAACTATTAAAGATCTATGACTTGGGCGATGCTGAAATTGTCGAGATCGAACTCAATTGGGCCGAACACGTTTTGCGCATGCTGACGAATCCCGTCGTTACTTCAATCTTGCTGGCGGTGGCGATGTTCGGTTTGGTCTCCGAAGTGCGCACGCCCGGCTGGGGTATCGGTGGCACATTGTCGCTGGTGGCATTGGCTTTGTTTTTCGGTAGCCATCTGATCGTGCACTTGGCCGATTGGCAGGAGTTGGGCCTTTTCGCGGTGGGCTTGGGGTTATTGATCCTCGAGTTGGTGGCGATTCCGGGTTTTGGCCTGGTGGGTCTAGCCGGTGTTGGGGTGATGTTGGCGAGTTTGGTGATGACGCAATTGGGCGATTATCAATTGTGGACCATCGGCGAGATCGCCGCGATCACCGGGCGCTTGGCCGCCTCGATGATCGGTGCTATTGTGCTTTCCTTCGCGCTGTTGCGTTCGTTGTCGAAGTTCGCTGCCTTTAATCGGCTCGTGCTCCAGACCGAGACGCCGGCTACCGAAGGCTATGTTGCCTCTTCGCGCGAGCACGATACGGAGCTGGTGGACAGCGAAGGCGTTTCCGCGAGTGATCTCAGACCGGCGGGTATTGGAATTTTCGCTGGGCAGCGCCTAGACGTGGTGACCGACGGTGAGTTTATCGAGGCACAACGGGCGATCGTGGTCGTCGAGGCCCGCGGCAATCGTGTCGTGGTAAAGGCGCTATGAGCTTTTTGGGTGGGGGCGTGTTGGAATGGGTCTATGCGCTAGCGCTGTTGGTGTTGGGTTTTGTCCTGGTGCTCTTGGAAATTTTTGTTATCCCGGGGCTCAATATTTTTGGCATCGTCGGTTTTCTCACCGCCGTTGCTGGTGTTGGTTATGCCTATGCCAATATGGGCGGTATGGCGGCGGCGGCCGTGGCGGGTTTGGGGCTTGTGGGCACGGCGGTCATGGTGCGGTTGATGCTCAAAGTGCGCGCTTGGGATCGCCTGGTGCTGACCAATGATATGACGCGCGAGGCCGGCTACGATTCGGCCAAGCCCGGCCGCGAGGACTTGCTCGGGCAGAAGGGCGAAGCGCTGTCGACGCTGAGACCCGCGGGTAGGGCGCAGTTTGGCGAGCAGGTGGTTGATGTGGTCAGTGAAGGCGGCTATATCGAACGTGGCGAGCAGATCGAGGTATTGAAAGTAGTCGGCAACAAAGTGGTCGTGCACTTGGTCGGCGCAACAGATTAGTTCACTCCCCTCAAGGAGCTCGTAATGGAAGTAATGTTTCTGGTGTTGATGCTCTTGGGCATCGTCATTTTTTTATCGCTCTTCACCTACTTTATCCCGATAGGCCTGTGGATCACGGCTTATTTCTCCGGGGTCAAAGTGGCGATCTTCAAAGACCTGATGGGTATGCGGCTGCGCAAGGTGCCGCCGCGGCAGATCATCGGCCCCAAAATCAGCGCGGCCAAAGCCGGTCTCGATGTGAGCTTGGACCGCATGGAAGCCCACTTTCTCGCTGGCGGCAATGTCAATCTGGTGATCTTGGCGCTAATTTCGGCCGACAAAGCCAATATCGATCTGAGCTTCGAGCGTGCGACCGCGATCGATCTAGCCGGTCGCGATGTGCTCGAAGCCGTCAAGCTGAGCGTCAATCCAAAAGTGATCAACACCCCGTTGGTCGCGGCGGTCGCCAAAGACGGCATCCAAGTTAAAGCGCTGTGCCGCGTAACAGTGCGCGCTAATATCGATCGTTTGGTGGGTGGTGCAGGCGAGGAGACGATCATTGCGCGTGTCGGCGAAGGTATCGTCACCACCATTGGCTCGTCATCGACGCACAAGGGTGTACTGGAAAACCCCGATCTCATATCGCGGACGGTATTAGAAAAAGGGCTCGATTCGGGTACCGCCTTCGAAATCCTATCGATTGATATCGCCGACGTTGACGTCGGTGAGAATATCGGCGCGAAGTTACAGACCGACCAGGCCGAAGCCGATCTCAAGATTGCCCAGGCCAAAGCCGAGGAGCGCCGGGCGATGGCCAAGGCGCGCGAGCAGGAAATGACGGCGCAGGTCATCGAGATGGAATCGCGGGTTAAAGAAGCCGAGGCCGAAATACCGCGGGCGATGGCCGAGGCCTTCCGTGCAGGTAACCTGGGCATCATGGATTATTATCGCATGCGCAATATTCAGGCCGATACCGAGATGCGTGATTCGATCTCGGAAAATTCTGACGACGAGGACAACTAGCGCATGGAGCTGCTACTCTTCGGTCTCTTCATGCTCTTTAGCATATTTTCGGCGCTGATGGAGCGTCGTAAACGGCGCAAGCAGGTAGAAGAGGCGCAAACGCAGCAGGAGGCACGCCAGCAGCGGCAGGGTGAGCAGCGGGTTGAGGAAGCAGAGATCCCCGCCGCGCGACCTGTTCCACCTGTCGTGGTGGTCGAAGAAGAGAAAGAGGAGGACCTTTCGTCCGGTTGGTCTTTCGAGGGCGACCCCTTCGAAGACTTCAGATCGGCGGCTGTCGATCCGGCTTCGCTTACACTGCAAGCCCTTGAAGCTGAACGCGAAGCCCTTGAAGCCGAACGGCGCGCCTTGGCGGTGGAGAAGCAGGCCTTGGCGATGGAGCGGATGAGTCTGGGGACCCGGTCCGGTAGCGCGTTCGAATCGCTTGAGCGGGGTGCAGGCCGGTCTCGCAGGCGTAGTCGGGGCAAGGGCAAGCTCGGTCGTTGGCAATTCGATTCGCGGAAGACGCGCGACGCGATCATCTATGCCGAGATCATCGGTAAGCCGGTGGGCGAACGGGAAGATTAGCAGGGTTTACATTTCCAGGAGTGGATCGTACTTTGTTTACCTAGTGTTTGTGCCGAAGTGGTGGAACTGGTAGACGCGCTGGATTCAAAATCCAGTATCCGAAAGGGTGTGTGGGTTCGAGTCCCACCTTCGGCACCATATTAATTATAAAGGGCCTACGTCATTTCTTAGGAAATGAACGTAGGCCCTTTTTCTATGTCTAAATTCCTTGGGTCTCCATAAAGTCTCCATCGATTTGAACCG
>JABHFS010000045.1 GCA_018672475.1 Gemmatimonadota bacterium
CTGCATTATTTGGACTGCTGGCAAATGAAAAACATCTGGACATCGGATCAATAAACGGAGACCTCTATGCAGACCATTGCCAACCTCAAAGCATTGCACGCCATCGTCGGCGAGCCTTCTGAACTCACCGCCAAGAAATTCTATTCGCACCTCAGCGAGCAAGCCACCGATTTCATCGCCCGCTCACCCTTTCTGGTCATGGCCACCGTCGACGAAAACGGCATGCCCACTGCCAGTCCCAAAGGCGACTATCCGGGTTTTGTGCACCAGGCCGATAAACACACGCTCTATATGCCCGAGCGCAAAGGCAACCGCCTCGTAGTCTCCTACCAAAACATTTTCGCCACCGGCAAAGTCGGCCTGATCTTCCTGTTGCCGCGCAGTAACGAGACCCTGCGCATCAGCGGCAAGGCCGAGCTAGTGACCGACGAAGCGTTATGCGCAAAATGCGAATCGCATGGAAACCCCGCCCTGCTATTGCTCAAAGTCAGCGTAACCGAAGCCTACTTCCACTGTGGAAAAGCCTTCATCCGCAGCCATTTATGGCAGCCCGACGCCTGGCCGGACGAAGAGACCCGCGTCTCTTTCGGCAAGGAAATCGGCGACAATATCGGCGAGGGCAAGGCATTTGTCGAAGACCTCGACGCCCAGGTAATTGACCGCTATAAAGATTCGTTGTAACTTTGCCGATTAACCGGCAATACATACCGACAACACTAGAAAGATTGCGTACATGACACCGGAAGAAGCGACAGTAAAACGCACCGAACTCGAACGCAATGGCTACTGCGTTATCGACGACATTCTCGGCGACCAGTTCTTGCAGGAGATGCGCGACGAATCAGAGCGCCTGATGAAAGACTGGGTTATGCCGCCCGACTTCAAATACCAGGGCCAGCACGTGACCGAGACCGGCGCCAACAACGCCATCATTCAAAAGCTCTTAGACTGGCCAGCGGCGCAGCAGGCCTTAGGGCAAATCGGCTATGGCGACTTTAAGACCTCCGGCGGCATAATCATCTTGACCAAGGACCCCGGCGAGCCAGCCCTCTACTGGCACCAGGACTGGATGCAGTGGAACGACCCGATTAGCGTCTCGCCCTGGCCGCAGATTATTTTCCTCTCGTATTATTTGCAGGACACCAGCATCGAAAACGGCTGCCTCAAAGTCATCCCCGGCTCCCACCATAAGCGCCTGACTCTGCATGACGAATTGGTGCCCGCACACGAGCAAGGCGCCCGCACCATACCCGAAGACGACCCGGTGATGTTTAGCGACCATCCCGACCAGGTCGACGTCTGTGTCAAAGCCGGGTCGCTGGTCCTAGCAGACGCCCGCATCCTCCACTCGGCCTACCGCAACCAGACCGACGAGCGCCGCACTCTGGTACTGGCCTGGCACCGACGCCCCTTCGGCGTGCCCGACAATTGGACAGGAGAAGTCCCCGAGCCCATAGCCAAGCGAGACCCCAAAGCCGAATACGAAGGCTCGCGCATCCCCGGCGAATACCTCAAGTAGCCTAACCGCTGCCGCTCGCCTCGAATACGCGAAAATTACGATTGCTGAGGTGAGCGGCTAAATATTAATACGTCGCTCGTCCGCCCGACATATCAAAGGTAAAACCCGTGTTAAAACTCGCTTCTGGCGAAACAATCCAAGCCGCCGTCGCCGCCAACTCCTCCGGCTTGCCGAAGCGCTTCATCGGAATCCGTTCGATCATATACTGCGCGGCCGCCGGGTCGGCGTTTTCGATCATCGAAGTATAGATCGCCGCCGGCGCCAATGCGTTAACCGTGATCCCCGTCTCCGCGTATTCTTTGCCCACCGACTTAACCAACCCGATCACCCCCGCCTTCGAAATAGAATAAGGACTCATCTTCGCATTGCCCTCTTTGCCCGCGATCGAGGCGATCAGCAACACCCGTCCATAATCCCGCTTCTCCATCTCGACCAGCGAGTATTTGGCCATCAAATACGACCCGCGCAGATTCACCGCCAACGTCGCATCATAGGCCGCCATATCCACCTCGGTAATCTTGTGGTTATTCGGCCCGAGAATCCCGGCGCAATTAATCATAATATCCAACCGCCCCATTTCTTTTGCGACCCCCTCAACCCCACTCCTCACAGACTCTTCATCGGTGACATCCACCTCCTGCGAACTAATGGAGTATCCTTCCCCTGCAAACTCCTCCACCGTCTGCCCCATCGCCCCCTCATCCATATCAAAAATCACAACCCGCGCCCCCTCCGAAGCCAACCGCCCCACAATCCCCTTCCCCAACCCACCGACACCCCCAGTGACAATAGCGACCTGCCCTTCAAAACGCATAATTCTCTCTTTCTTTTTGGACGTAATATTCACAAAAGCACCGGAGGGGCGATAGAGGATATCACCGCAGCGGCTTGCGGTCCCGATTTTGCAGAATTGCAAAATCGGATCAGACCAGAGATCGTCGGCGAGCATGAGCAAGGTAATGCCCTCCATATGCTCCTTCCCACCTAAAACACCGCTGGATCCACCTTCTCCGCATCAATCCCCAACGCCTTCTGCGCTTTCTCAACTACCTCTTCACCAACCTCTCCGCGCCGTCCCAATTCCACCAACGCCGCAAACACCATCATCTCCGCATCCACCTCAAAATACTGCCGCAACGCCGCACGGCTCTCACTGCGCCCAAAACCATCAGTCCCTAACACCACAGGATTGCGCGGAAAATACCGCGCCACCGTATCCGGCAACGCCTTCACATAATCCGACGCGAGGACAAAAACCCCGTCGGACCCCGCAAAACACTGCTCGACCCAACTTTGTCGCGCTTCCTGCCGTGGATGCCGTAAATTCCATCGCTCGGCTTTCCCCCCATCCCGTTGCAATTGCTGCCAACTCGTCGCGCTCCAGACATCGGCTTCGATATTGTATTTTTCTTGCAGAATCTCCCGCGCCCTCAGCGCCTCGAGCAGAATACTGCCGCTGGCGCATAAATGCACCTGGCCGCCTGTACCCCGCAGTCGGTACAGACCCCGCAAAATACCTTCCTCGGCACCTTCGGGCATTGACGGCATCACATAGGTTTCGTTTTGCACCGTCAAATAATAAATCAAGTCCTCCTCCCGCTCGCACATCCGCTGAATCCCTTCGCGGATGATCACTCCCAACTCATAACCGAAAGCCGGGTCGTAGGCCACCACATGCGGAAAACCGACCGCCATTAAATGGCTCTGTCCATCCTGGTGCTGTAACCCCTCGCCATTGAGCGTGGTCCGCCCCGAAGTCGCCCCGATCAGAAACCCCCGCGCCATCTGGTCGCCAGCCGCCCAAATAAGATCAGCCACCCGTTGAAAGCCGAAGATCGAATAGAATACGAAAAAGGGCAACGTCTGTATTCCGTGCGTGGCATAGGCCGTACCGGCGGCGATAAACGACGAAAGCGCCCCCGCCTCGCTGATGCCCTCCTCAAGAAGCTGGCCATCGCGGGCTTCGCGATAATAGGTCAAGCTCTCGCTGTCGACGGGTTCGTAAAGTTGGCCCAGGTGCGAATAGATGCCGTATTGGCTGAACAGCGCCTCCATCCCGAAGGTCCTAGCCTCGTCCGGCACGATCGGCACGATCCGCTGGCCCAAGGCCTCGTCGCGCAGTAGCTTGGCCAGAATACGCACAAAAAGCATCGTCGAGGAGGCTTTACGGTCACCGGTCCCGGCGGTAAATTCGCTAAAGAGTTCATCGGCGGGACCGACTACTCTCGGGTGTTTCACTTCCCGCTGCGGCACGAATCCTCCTAAGGCCTCGCGCCGCTCCAAGAGATAGCGCGTTTCGGGACTGTCCTCCGGCGGCCGATAAAACGAAAGCTGTTCCACCTCCTGGTCCGAGAGCGGGATTCCAAAACGCGAGCGAATCTGCCGCAGAATATCTACATCGAGCTTCTTCTGTTGATGCGCCGTCATCCGCCCTTCGCCCACCTCGCCCATACCGTAGCCCTTGATCGTCTTGGCCAATACCACCGATGGCGCACCCTTGAAATCGACCGCCGCCTTAAATGCCGCATAGACCTTGTCCGGATCGTGTCCGCCCCGGCGAATGGTGCGAATCTGTTCGTCGGTCAACTGCTGCGACATCTGCATCAGCCGTTCGTCGACGCCAAAAAAATGCGCGCGCTGCTCCGCCCCGCTCGAAACGCTGTACTTCTGGTACTGCCCGTCGACTAATTCACCCATCCGTCGGGCCAACAGTCCCTCATCATCCATCGCCAACAATGGGTCCCAATCACTGCCCCAAATCACCTTGACGACATTCCAACCGGCACCGGCGAAAAACGTCTCCAACTCTTGGATGATCTTGCCATTGCCGCGCACCGGACCGTCGAGGCGTTGCAAGTTGCAGTTGACCACAAAAACCAAGTTGTCGAGGCCCTCGCGAGCCGCCAGTGAAATCGCGCCGAGCGCTTCCGGCTCGTCGGTTTCGCCATCGCCGATAAAAGCCCAGACCCGGGCATCAGACTTTTCTTTTAGGCCTCGATCTTCCAAATAGCGATTATAACGGGCCTGGTAGACGGCCATCATCGGCCCCAAACCCATCGACGCCGATGGGAACTGCCAGAAGTCCGGCATCAGTTTGGGGTGCGGGTACGAAGACAGACCGCCGCCGGGGCGTAGTTCGTGGCGAAAATTGTCGAGATGCCGTTCCGTCAGGCGTCCTTCGAGGAAGGCCCGCGCGTAAATACCCGGTGAGGTATGTGCCTGAAAAAAAATCTGGTCGCCCTCAAAGCCCTCCTGGCGACCACGAAAAAAATGGTTGAACGCCACCTCGTAAAGCGTCGCCGCCGAGGCATAGGTCGCGATATGACCTCCTATCGTCGCGTCGGCCAAGTTCGCCCTGACCACCATTACCATCGCGTTCCAGCGGATGATATTCCGGATGTTGCGCTCGAGGTCACGGCTGCCGGGATAGGGCGGTTGGCGCGTAGCGGGGATCGTATTGATATAGGGCGTGTGAACACCAGAGGGGACCTGCACACCCTGTTGCCGGGCGCGATCGAGCAGATTCTCGAGCAGATGGCGGGTCCGCTGCGGGCCCGCATGCTCGATAACATAAGCCAGCGACTCGAGCCATTCCCTCGTCTCCAGCTCTTCTGTTTTCTTATCCGCATCCGTCAAGCTATCTGTCATCGCTGTATTCCCTAATGGTTTGGCCTTCTTTCATTCATCATATTGCATCTTCACTTATAGGCTGTCAAACGATATCCCCATACGGCCATTGCCGGTTAAGGCTTGCGGCAATTCATCCACTACTGCTATTATTTGCCATATACGTAGCCATTTTCTCATCGCTCATCCGCTGTCGGTCGCCAATCGACACCATTATAGGGTTTGACAACGATGGAAGCCAAAGACGGGATAAAATACTACCCGCCCAGCGAAGAACGGTTGAATATCATTTCCCATGCGGCTGGTTTTATCCTGAGCATTATCGCATTAGCGGCGCTCATGGTGCACGCGTACCTGCACGGCACGCTTTTGCACCTGCTTAGCTTCGCTACCTTCGGCACAAGTTTAACCGCTCTGTACGCCGCTTCGACCTTCTACCACAGGGCGAAAGAACCGACGTTGAGAAGCAGACTAAGGATCATCGATCACGCGTCGATTTACGTTCTTATCGCCGGCACCTATACCCCCTTCGCCCTCATTACGCTGAACGGTCCGACGGGTTGGATTATTTTTGCCGCCACCTGGAGTTTCGCGCTGATCGGCATCGTCCTGAAATTTTTTACGACGGGAAGATACAATCTAATTTCGACCCTGATGTACGTCTTCATGGGATGGATCATCGTTTTCGCGATACAACCTCTGATCGCCAATCTACCGCGCGAAGGATTTCTTTGGCTTCTGACCGGGGGCATCGCCTATACGATGGGCGCGATCCTATACAGCATAAAAAAAATCAAATTCAACCACGCCATTTTTCACGTATTCGTCTTGGTCGGCAGCTTCAGCCACTTTATATCCGTGTTCTTTTATGTTTTGCCCAGACAATGAGCAAGAGCACCTCCTCCCCCCTCACTAGACCACGACGAATTCATTTTAGTCTTTCGGGTTTGATACCCCGCTGCTTGCAGCGCAAATTCGCATATAGCCAACTCGATACCCGCAGCTTGCTGCGGGGAGGCTTCATGCGAATTTTTCCACCCCAGAAAAATCGTCGACAGAGACCTCGAACTGGCACTGTTAAAAACCGTGCCGGCCCACCCCGCTAGGGGCCACCTGCTCTGCTACGAATTCGCGATGCGACGGCCGGACGCAAAACAGACCATCGGCATCATCCATCTGCGCATCGGCTACAAGGTCGAACCGAGATACCGCGGGCACCGCTACGTCGCCCGCAGTTGTCGCTGGCGATCGCCCACCGCCTTAAGAGGGTATAGCTGACTGTAGACCGGAAGAATATCCCATCGCAAAAAATCTGCGAGATTCTCGGTGCCAAACCCCCAGAAACGGTGCGCATTCCACCAAGCCATGAAATGTACCGGCTGGGGGCGCGCTATCGGCGACGCTATCTCGTTGACTTGAAGAAAATCTCATAAACGTACCGACCCCGAATCAGCCCCACTCGCATGCCCCTTCGCAAAGGTGTATCGATTGGGTATAGTTGTAATTCAATCGGTCAGCGCTGTCATCCCCGCAATAGAGCCTAAGCAAAACCCGCGTCCGGCCGGTACTGATGAATATCCCGATCCGGCATCTTGACCCCGAGCAAGCGCAAGCGCTCTTCGCTGGCATTTTCCAACGCCTGCCACGGCAATTTCTGTTCCGACTCATAACGCTTGAGCCACCAATAGCCGTAATAAAGGTAGATCCCGCGCCTCAAACCCTGCCCCTTATTACAACTACCGCTGTGCCAGATCGCCGAATTGATAAAGGCCGCATCGCCCGCGTTCGCGTAGAGCGCCACCTCCTCGTCCACAGGTTGATCCTTAGCGGTCGGCAAAGCCTCACCGCGATGACTACCCGACACCACCCGTGTCGGCCCCACCTCGTCGTCCATGTCGTCTAAATAGAGAATCGTATTAATCGACAGTGGCCGATCGCCCGGAAAAACGAAGTCGCGGTGCCAGTCGCGTTCCGCCGCGTCGCTTTTTGGCCCCTGCCGCAAAAAGTCGTATTGCAGCAGTTGGGTTTGCGCGCCGAAAATGGCGCGGTGCCGGTCAATGATCGGTGGGTGTTCGAGCAAGTCGATAAAAGCCTGGTATTTCAGCAGCTTGTGCTGGTTAACCTTTGGGCTTTCAGCGTCCCAGACCCGATCAAATTCGATCCGCAACAGCGCGAGGTGCCCTTCGTCAAGCACGCCGGTCGCGTGCAAATAACCGTGTTCGAGGAAAAACGCTTTTTCTTCAGGCGTATACATCAGCTCAATCCCAACTCGACCACAGCATCCGCGCTTGGCCGCCGCAATATATTTTGGTCC
>JABHFS010000002.1 GCA_018672475.1 Gemmatimonadota bacterium
CGGTCGATCACGTCGTTTTTTGTGCGCACCCGATAACCGACGTCTACATTGGCATAGAGCGGCAGCGGCCAAAAAGACCGCCCCAACTGCGCGACGAAATCATAATCCCACTGTCCTTCGCCCACCGGGATCAGCCCGTCTTCGTTCTTAAATTCGCCGGTGGGCATTTTGACGCCCGTTTTAAGCGAAAAGAGAACGGGCTTGTCGACCAGGCGAAATTTGGCAAAAAGACGCATATCACTCAGGCCCGCGTCCGCAACCGGGTCGCTACGCGTCTCGTCGGCGAACGACTGGTCGAAATAGGGAATTTGCACCGCGACGTCAAAGCGGTCGCTCACCCCGTAAAAGCCTTCGGCGAACAACGCCTTAGATTCGTATTGGCCGTTGAAATTGTAATGGGCGCGCTGCCCCGTCGACACTACCTGGCCATCGATAAACTGTGGGCTGGCCACATACCACTCGTTGGTGGTCTGTTGGAAATAAGTCACCTTGCCCCACAATTTCTTCTGCGGCAGTGTCCAAGCCCCGGCACCTGCCTCAGCGACCAAGCACAACAACGCGCAACCCGCCAGCAAAGCGCATGTCGCCATAACCGTACTCCTTCGCATTGAATTACCCACTTTCTTAGATGAGCGCGGGCCCACATCAGTTTCGCTGCACCTGTGCTTGTCGCGATTGTATCGCCGCCGCATCGGGAGTATCTTATAAGTGCCAGCGGCCATACCCGCCGCCCATGATCACACCCGAAAGACATCATGCATACCGACGTCAATGATATACCGATCGAAAAAATCAAGCCCACCCTGCTCGTCAGCGCCGCGCCCGACGCGTCACTGGCCAAGTTGGCCGGCTTGATACACGACCGCCATATCCATCGGATCGTGATCGTCGAAGACGAAAAGCCCACCGGCATCGTCACGACCTCGGATATTCTCAAGGCCGGCAAAGAGGGCAAAGTCTCATAAACACCGTGCCGCTACTGCGTTCGACGAATTTAACCTACTTTTAATCCTGTGCGCATACTAACCCTGGGACTCAACCACCATACCGCGCCGGTCGAGATCCGCGAAAGGCTGGCCTTCCCCGAAGACGATCAGCCTTCGGCTCTCGCCCGCCTGATCCGCGACTACGGACTGAGCGAGGCAGCCATCCTCTCGACCTGCAACCGCTCCGAGCTCTATCTCGCCGCCGACGGCGACGGCGGTCTCGACCAGGCCCGTCGTTTTCTCGCTGAGACCCAGGGCATCGACGTGCAGACCCTCGAATCCCACTTCTACCAGCTCAGCGACTCGGAGGCCGCCATCCATCTCTTCCGCGTCGCCAGCGGCATCGACTCGCTGGTCATCGGCGAATCGCAGATCCTTTCTCAGGTGCGCCAATCACTGGAGACAGCGCAGCAGAACGGCTCGGCGCGCTTGCTGCTCAACGAGCTCTTCCAACGCTCGCTACGCGTTGGCAAACGCGCGCGCGCCGAAACCGATATCGGCCGTGGCCGTCTCTCGATCAGCACCGCCGCCGTCGAGTTGGCCAGCCAAGTCTTCGAAAATTTAGAGCGCTGCCGTGCGCTACTCGTCGGTGCCGGCGAAATGGGCGAACTCACGGCCCAATACCTAGTCGACGCAGGCGTCGAACGCCTACTCGTCAGTAACCGCACCCTCGCGCGGGCACAAGAGTTGGCCCGGCGCTTCGGTGGCGAAGCCGCACCCTTCGAGACCTTGTCAGAGCATCTCGCCGGTTCCGATATCGTCATATCCTCGACCGCCGCCACCGACTATGTCATCGGCCCCGACGACCTGCACCCCGCGATGCGCGAACGCCGCGGCCGTCCGCTTTTCCTCATTGATATCGCTGTGCCGCGCGATATCGACCCCGCCGTGCGCGATATCGACAATATCTTCCTATTCGACATCGACGACCTCGAACAGGTCATCGCCGCCAACCGCCAGGAGCGCGAGGGCGAGATCCGCCGAGTACAGGACATCATCGACGACGAACTCAAGCAGTTCCTGCATTGGTTCAACGCCCTAGGCACCGGCCCGTTGATCCGCGACTTGCGCCAGCACGCCGCTGACCTACAGCAACAGGAACTCGCCCGTTGGACCGCCAAACTCGGCACGCTCTCCGCCGATAACCGGAAGCTGGTCGAGAGCATCCTGCGCGGCTACGCCAACAAACTCCTGCACGAACCCCTGGTACAGATCCGCGAATTCGCCAACGACGATGACGGCTATCTGCACCTCGACACCGTGCGTCGGCTCTTCAACCTCGACGACAAGCCCGGGGAGGAAGAATCTTGACCACCGCCTGCACCGTTACACTCGGTATCGCCCTGTCGCTCTACCTCGCCGCCGCCCTGCTCTTCCAAGGGCAATTCCTGCTGCGCAAAAACGGCTGGGACGCACTCGGCCGCAAGAGTCTCGGCATCGGGCTGGCCGTACATCTGATCGGCATGATTCTGCACTTGGGGCTCTCGAACCAGCCATTGCTCTCTAATATGCTGGTGGTTATCTCCTGGTTGGTGATCGTCCTGGTGATCACCAGCCTGCTCGGCGAGCGCTACGCCCGCGTGCGCCACCTCGGGCTATTGTCCGCGCCATTGGCCTTTCTCGGCCTGCTCTATCCGCTGCTTATGCCCATCCGCTTCGAAAAGGCCGAATCGATCCTGGTCCAGTATCCCTTTCTTGGCGTGCACGTGGTGCTGACCGCACTCGGCCATATCGGCTTCGCACTCTCTTTCTGTGCGGCGATCGCCTACCTGATCCAACACCAAGCGCTGAAAAAAGGGCGACTCAACCGCTACCTGCCACCGCTCGATACCGCCGCCGAGGCCACCTTCCGATTCGCCGGCGGAGGTTTTTCGCTCTTTACATTAGGTCTGGGAATGGGCGTGATCTGGCTCTTCGGCGCGCCGGGCGAGCACCTCGCCGGAGAGGACACCAAAATCTGGTTGGCCATGCCAACCTGGCTAGTCTTCGCAGTGTATCTCTATTTACGAGGAATTAGCCAACGGCACGGACGCCGTCTCAAATGGCTGGTGGTCGCAGGTTTCTTGCTCGGGCTGATCAACCTGGTCGGAGTACGCCACGACTTCGATGAAGAGGTGGGCTCGGCACAGCCGGTGACAATAACGGATGAACTCGCCTAACCCCCCAATTCACAAGACAACAACGGCGTCTCCATCTCCTCAGCCGTCAACCCCCCGTGGTTACCGTAGAATCTGTTTTCGTAATCGCCACCACCCCACCACCACACACTCTCTCCTGCATAGGGCAAAATCACCAAATCTCCTGCCCGTGCGATAAATTTATCCGACACCGGTCCCAGCCCGAAATACCCTTCCGCCACCATCTCCGCCACTTTCCGGACCTCGGCGCGACCGGCCAGCCGCTCACTGAAAAAACCCTGCGCCTCGTCGAGCAGCCCCTCTTCGATATAGAGGAACATATCGCGCGGCGATCCGGCCGGTACCAGCAATGCACCTCGTTTGTTGCGGCGCAACAAACGCTCGCATCCGGCGAACTCCGCATGCTCGTCGAGATAGACCGTCGTCTTGGGGTCCGTAGCCGTCATACCGTGGTCGGCAGTGACCAGCATTAGCGTATCGTCGTGTTTACCTGCGACCTGTTGCAGAAACAAACGATCCATAGTGGTTAAAAAGGCGTCGATCTCGGCATCGCACTGCGGCGAATCCGGGCCAAAGTCATGACCGGTTCCATCGATGCCGTCAAAGTAAAGAAAGAAATAGGCCGGACCGCCAACCGCGTCGAGCGCGAGCCGCAAACTAGTTAGCGCCGCGGATAACGTGCGATAAAGATGCTGGTGTGCGCCGCGGAAGGTCCACTGCGAATAGGGGGACTTGAAATGCTCGGCGGGTTGGAAGATATGCGAGGCCACGCCGGCGGCGGCCAGTTGCTGGTAGATGGTCTCCGGCGGCAAAAGCTTCTCTGGTGGGACCTCTAACGAACCCCGCTCCCCCGAATCGCCCAACGCCCACAACAGGGGTTTGATGATCTCATCGACCTCGGGTTCGTAGTACTGCCATTCGAAAATTCCGCTTTGCGCCGGCGGCAGACCCGTCTGGATGCAGGTCACGTGCGCGGCAGTCGTTGAGGGAAATTGCGCCGTGATCTGCCGTGCGCTACCGCATTCGTCGATGTGGCGCAGGAAGGGATAACGCTCGCGGCGCGATTCGAAAAAGCGCCAAGCGAAAGCGTCGATAAAAAACAACACGACCTTCTCGTAGCGCCCTTCGATCAAACCGGTTTCACCCTGCCCAGTCAACAACCGGCGGATCGTCTGTGGCAGATCGGCGAAACAGCCCTCGCCATAACGCGGGCGCACAAAATCTGCAGGATTGGTCCGCACGTTATGCTTTGCTCGGGGCAGCGTCTAGGTATTTGCCGAGGCGCTGCTTTAGCTCGGCCACCCGGATCGGCTTGCGCTCATAGTCGATAACCTGTAATCCCCAAGCTCGCTGCACCGAGTCGAGGTCTGAGTAAGCTGTCACCAAAATCACGGGGATATTGTGCGTCTGCTCCTGCTCGTGCAGTTGCCGTAACACCTCTATTCCACCCAGTGCCGGACCGAGACCGTTTCCATCACCTCGACGCCATTCTCCGCCTCAACGGCGACATACCCCAAACCTCGCACACCTTGCATACCGATGCGCGTAGCATCTCCAAGTCGTCAACGACGAGGACCTGTTTGCCCGTCGAAGCATCGCCCATCGCGTCTTTTATATTTCTCATTTTAGGCCAGTTCCTTGTTGTGGCGTGCTTGAAAAAGTAAAAAATACACTATTTGGAGATAAGAGTGAGAAATTCTATACGTCAGTGCACCACATTGACCACGCCTGTGCGGCATTTGGTCTCATTGTCGGCGGCGACCCGCACCTGATAGAGATATAGCCCCGGCCCGACCAAAGCACCATAGTCGTCGCGCCCATCCCAGACTCGGGCAAAGCGCCCGCTCCGATCTTCACCGGCATACCCACGGCGCACCAAGCGCCCGCCAAGGTCGTAGATCTCAAAGAAAACAGGGGCCGGCTGCGTCAGCTTGAGCAGGCTATAGGCGACCTCGAACACGTCGTTTACTCCGTCGCCATTGGGCGTAAGCACCTGCCTCGCCGGTACCACATCGTCAAGCAAAGGCGCGTTCTGCGCAGAAAGGCGCACTGTCAGCCCCGAACTCGGGAGCTGCAGGTCCACATCCGCTTCCTGCGCATATTGGAATACCGTATCGGACTCGGCGACTTCCGCCGTCGAACGCCGCTCCGCCGTGCGTACTTCAAAACGAGTGCCATCGACAAAGACCTTAGCGCGAAAAAATACCTGCAAAAAGCTACCATCGGCAATCACCCGCTTCCACAAATTCACCTCGAAACCGCGCCCAGATTCCACCCGCACGGTATGCAACACCAGTTCGTCGTCAACTTTGACGCTGTCGACGCCGGCGACCTCGGCCGAGGTCAGCACTTCGACGAAGCGGTAACCAGTGTCCGAACGACCTTCGAGGCGGCGGGTCTGCATGCTCATCGCAAATTCTGTCTCGGCGCCCGCGTCAACGACATTCGGACTGATCTCGGCGCGCATCTGCCCCGAAGACGGTGGCGAGAAATATTCAAAAACCAGCTGTTCGAGCTTGACGCCGGGTTGCAGGAAACGCACCTGGAACTGCAAATAGCTGTTCGGGCTCGGCGAGCGCACCACGTTGCCGTCAACCGTCTCCCAACCACTCCAGTTGGGATTCGATTTGACCGGCCCCTGTGCAATGCCCGGAAAATCGTCGGCGTATTCCCATACCGCCCGGTTGACCTGCACCTCCTGCGGTCCTTGCGTGATAAAATAAATCAACGGATCCTCGTCAGGGCCGGTACGAGTCTGCAGCACGATCGGTAACTCTTCGATCGGCAAACCGCCCTCGTGGCGGACCCGCCCCCATACCGGCGTGCCGGTCCCAGCCAAAAGCGGCACAGAGCGATAGAAACCAGGCGGCGCGGTGCCGTCGGTATAGAGTTCCAGTTCCGCCAATTCCCAAGGCGCGTCGCCTATGGGTTGGAAACGCACATAGCGAGCCTGGCGTTCACCGCTCACCTGCAGCACCCCCGGCCATTCGACCACCGCACGAATATTGGGTCGGGTGATACCGAAAAATAGATAGCGCCGAAAGGAAACGTCGTTGGTGGTCAACAACCGCATCAGCGTCACCACCGGACGTAGACGGTCGCCCAAACCCAAATCGAAAGTCTGCGGAAAAGAGCCCACGTGTTCGGCGTCGAGCCGCGGCGAGAGTCGTGTGCGTTCGATACTATAGGCCCCGCCGAGATCGATATAGATCGACGTCTGACGATCTAGCCCAAAGTCATCCGGATTAAAGGCCGTCGACAGGTCGCCGTCGCCGATAAACTTCACCGCGGTGACTTCGTCGAGGAACACCGGCGTAAGTATCGCCTCGCCGAAGGGGTTGAAGCTTGGCTGTTGAGCCGAAACCAGAATACTTCCGCCGCGCCCCGCGACATTCGCCATCAAGTTCTCCCCCGGATCCACCCGCCAGGTCCAGACCGAGTCAGGCGACGAAATGACAAAGGCCAGCGAGTCCTGCACATCGATCCAGGAGAGCGCGTCGCGACCCACTTTGAGTTCCAGTTGCGCCGCGGCCGGTGCGGTGCATAACGCAAAAGCCAATAGGCAGAGGCGAATCCGCATCAGAAGGTGACCCTCGGAATGTTGCCCTTCGCTATTTCTTCGATCAACGCGAGACTATCCTCGCTGAGCGGGTTATTGCGCAGATCGACCGAGAGCAGCTTTTCTAGCGTCATAAGCACCGAAATATCCGCCACTTCGTTGCCGCGCAAACGCAGACGCCGCAACTCCGGCAGAGCCGCTAGGGGCAAGAGGTCTACCACGAAATTATTCTCGAAAAACAAGGACCCCAGCAAAGCCTTACCGGCGAGTGGGCCGATATCTACAACCAGGTTCGCATTGAAGTCCAGGTTTTCTAGATTGCGCAGACCTTGCAAGGGCACGATATCCACGACCGAGTTTTGCGCGAACTCCAACCATTCCAACGCGCGCAAGCTCGACAGGGGCGAGAGATCGACGACCCGATTAAATGAGAAGTGCAACATCGTGAGTCGGCGCAAACTGCGCAGTGGCGAAAGATCATCGATCCAGTTGCTTTCCAGATAGAGTTTCTCCAGCCGACCTAGGCCTCGCAACGGCGAGATATCCTGGATCACATTGGATTCGAGGCGCAATTCGATCAGGTTCGTTAGACCGGCCAGCGACGAGACATCCACTATATCGTTGTTGTTAAGATTGAGTTTCTGTAGACTCGTCAGGCTCGCCAAGGGGGTGATATTTTCAAGACTTGCCGTCGTCAGGTCCAATGTATGCAGCTTCTGCAGACTCGCTAGCGGCAAGAGGCTTTGCAACTCGCCTTCGCGGGTCGATCCGTTGAAGCGCAGCACTTCCAGATTAACCAACTGCTCGATGCCGTCCAGCGATTTTACGGAGCTGTTCAGGCTCATGCTGGTGATCCCGCGCAGGTCCAAGACCGTCAAACTTTCGGTCCGCTTGCGCGCCACCGAGCGCACTGAGCGTTCCAACTGCGCGTCCTGAAAAGTGATTGTCGGCTGGAAGAAGGTCACCAGCAATACCCGCTCGCGCAGCGTCTCCACCTGATCCAAATCGAGCGGGTTGCCCGAAAGCTCGACGCTTTGCAAGCGCCTGAGTCGCAATAGCACCGCGATATCGCGAACTTGGTTATCGTCAAGGTTGAGCAGACTCAACAGCGTCAACCGCGCCAGTGGCTGCAAATCCGCGACCTGGTTGCCGTCGAGGTTGAGCGAGTTCAGCAACAATAAGTCCGCCAGCGGCGCGATATCCTCGACCGCGTTATTCGACAGATCGAGCACCTGCAGCCGCCGCAAACCCTCAAGCGGCGCGATATCCCCCACCGCGTTATCCCCCAATAACAGCATTTCCAAGCCGCGCAGTTGTTCGACCCCCTGCACATCCACAATATCATAACCGCCCGCGTCAAGCTTCTGTAAGCCGGCCAACGCCGCCGCCGTCAATGCCCCCTCAGGCTGCGCCAACGCCTGCCGAACTGCCCGCTCAAAACCCGCATCGGCAAAAGTATCGTGGGCAAAGACCACTTCGTCATCTGTGCCGACCGACTGTAGCGGCGGGCGTTCCTCGCCGCAGCCCAAACACCACAGCAATAGCAAGCACAGCAAATATTTCATTGCTCGACCCCTGCGTATACCGTGAGGAACCCCCGCGTCCGAGTGCGCGTTCCTTCGACTTCCTGATGCCGCCGCGTAATGTCAAAGCCCAATACCGTCGTCAGTTTATAACCCTGGTAATCGGATATATTGGTCAACTGGGCGACCGTCGTCGTCTCCCAAAAGCTGTCCTCCCCACCCGGCGGCGTCGGGTCGCGCAATTGGCGAAAATCGTGGTATTCGACCCCGGCTTCGAGATAACTACTGAGCATCACGGGAAAACGCGCAACAACCAACAGAATCTGGCTGAGTTCTTTGCGTTCGGGCTGATTGAGTAATACCGGCGCCTCGCGGCGGAACTCGCTCTTCCACGCCGGGCTCAAACTCAGCTTGCCCAACTGCAAGCGATACTCGGCCTTGTTAATCATGCCGAGAAAAGAACCCTCCTCGCGCTGGCCACGCAATTGTAATTCAATAGGATCGTCGCGCTGGTGGTAGAGCTGCCACTTGAGCATGTTGTTGAACTTGAACCCGGGCCAGCGGTCGAAGTCGAAACCCAGCCATGTCGTATTGAGCAACGTGTTCTGCGCCGGCAAGATATCTGGGGTCGGCACCAATTCGCCCTGCGAGTTGGGCCGTTGCGTCCACTGCACCAGGTGGTCGAAGATATCGTCCTCAACGCTGCGCAGATCCTGGAAGACACGCGCCCGGCCCCAACCGGTAAAATAATGATCCCCCGCCACCATTAGATAATCGGCGTGCGCGCTGCGGCTGTCCGAACGCTGATCCATCCTCTGACGACCCGCCGCGACCCGCAGATCGGGGTGTAAAAAGACGCCGGCGTAAAGATTGTATCCCTTGCGATCGCGCTTGTAAGGATAGTCGGCCTCTTCGTCGTTTTCGAAACGGTCGATCCATCCATTGTGGTTCTGGTCGATGCCATAGAGGAACTCGGGCCGGTCGGTGTAATAGCGCAGAAAGGGTTCTTCGTAATCGGGCACTCGGTTGGGGCTTGAGTTGGTATCGTTTTGGTTGAAGTCGGAGATCAGGTCGTTGTTCTCGTCCCAACCGGGGAAAATCGCGCGGTCCCTTGACGAGCCTTGCCGAGCCCAGTCGGGGAAGCGGTCCTGGTCGTCGTTGTCGTCGACGAACTCGTAAAAACGCAACGGGCTGCCGTAGTCGACAATGCCGTTGCGGTCGACTACTTGGAAACCAGTCTGGTAGTTGGGATCAAAATCAAAAGCTTCGAGCAGCGTGAAATAGGGGTAGTCGGTCTTCGACACGTTCAGCATCCAAGCCTGCGACTCCTCGCTGGCCACATGGTGCTTTTCCAGGTTGGGGTTGGGATACTGTTTGTATTGCTGGTTAATGTCGACTTCGAGATAGGCGTTAAACCCTTCAAGATCGCTCACCTCCACCGTGAAACCAGCGATCTGGTTGGCGGTGGGCAAACCATAATCGAGCGCCAATACGCGCTGATTCGACGAATCCTTGACATTGCCCGGCGCCCTGGCCACCGGCACCGGCACGACCCGTTCCTGAAAATCGGTCTGCCGATCCGAGGCCATCTCAACTAGGTAGTCGTTGGCCACTACCAACTCAACTTGCACCCGCTCTATTTCGCTGGGGTCCGGCCCCGTATAGGAGCGGTCCTGGAAATCATAGCGCAGATGGATCTCCTCGCGACCGTCCGCTGCCAAAAAACCGCGGCGCTGAAAACCGCCTTCAACCAGCGGCCGAAAACCGATCTCCGAGCCGCGTATACGCTTGCCTTCTAGGTCCCAGATCACAATATCCTGCGCGAAGAGTGCACCGCCAGCCTCGCCGTCTTCAGGGCTATCGTCCTTGATCACGACTTCGACGAAGCTGACATTGGTCAGATTCTGTATGCCGGTGAGATTGCCCTTGAGAATATTGCCATTAAAAAGCTCCGTTTGCGTTTGCGCGTGGTGGGCGTTGAGATAGGTGCCGCCGACCTTGACGAAGTCGCCAACCTGCACTTCTAAACGACTACCCACCAAACTCGTATTATTCGTCTTCTCCGAAGTTCCGGTCGAAGAACCCGTCTCATCGACAAGGCCGTTGAGCCTGGACAACAATACCGTCAGCGCGTATTTATCGGCGAGAAAATCCCACTGGATGCCGTTGAAACGCGGCTTGGAAAAAGTCATCGGCGTCAGCGTCGTACGGATCTGGCTGCCGATGGTGATCGCGTAATGATACTGGCCTTTGTGGTCGGAAGTGATGACCAATTGGTTAAACCACCCGGCAAAGCGCCCGTTCTGGGCCAGCGTCGAACCGAAGGGCTGCGGATTCTGTTGCCGCCAGTCGAAGATCAGCCAGCCGCGCGTCAGGTAGTTGCCGTATACATCATATATATAGCTGCCTTCGAGCGAGGTCGAGACATAGCGCTGGTAAAAGTTGCGCGCATAATTAGAGTACTCCCATTGTTTCCACTGGTATTCGGAGTAGAGCTCCTGCGGGATATACCACTTGCGCACCGCCGGGTCCAACGCGTCGAAGAGCACGCCGGGGCCACGCGGCTCAAAAGACACCTTGCCACCGCGTTTGACGGTACCTAACCGGGAGCCATAGTCCTGAGCAGCGAGGGGTCCGGGTTGCAGGAACAGATATAGGTTTAGCAGTAATAGGGTCGTGAGGAATAAAATATTCCGGATTACCCAGCCTCTGCTCTGCTCAAGGCCATGTTGTTTTATTTCGCTCAAAGCATACCTAAATCTCAAATCACTTATTTAATAAGTCACAAAAAAATTACAAGAAATTCTTCACCATCTCCACCAAGCTAGTACGCCACCGCCACCGTACCCGTATGCACCTCCTCAAACGCGTTCGACTCCACCCGCAACACCCAAAAATAACTTCCCGGCAACACCATCTCGCCGCCCTCCAGCCACCCATTCCACAACACCTCGACCGGCCCGATCCCCCGCTCCTCAGCCAATAGCACATGTACCAACTGGCCCGCCAAGTCGAAAAGCTCCAAACGCACCGGCGCCGCCCGCGTCAACTGCAATACGTTGAAGAATAGATCGAAGTCGTCATTCACCCCATCGCCATTCGGCGTAAACACCGACGACTTGACCACAATCTCGCCGACCAGCTTGCCGATCTGCGGCTTGGGTATAGCTACCGATAAGTTCGACAACTCGGCAAAATCTCCGGGACCGAAGTCGGTCGCCTCACCCGGTTCTAAACGCTGCGGTACCGCACCCGAACCACTGTGATAGGCCCGCCCCGAAAATGTCGTGCCGAAGCGGAAAATCGGCAGATCAAAAGTCAATTCAAGCACCGCCTCGTCGTGCCGGACTAGGGGAAAACTGATACCGAAGCCGTCGTCATGAATAAAGTCGACCGAGAAATCGATCGGCTCCGCGTCGAGCACCACTTCCCGCACAGCCGAGATCGGCACGTTGGTGTCGATCTCGAGACGGTCGAAACCTCGAACCTCGCCCTCAGATCGCAGACGCACCGCGTAGCGGAAAGTCGCCGCATCCTCTGCCTTGGCCAGCCGCGGAAAAACCTCGGCGCGCAGCGAATCGGCGATCGGCGGCTGCAAATAATCGAAGCGCAACTCGTCTACTTGCCGCGCCTCGAAGAGCCCACCTTCAAACTCGAAGCGAAACTGTATATAACGGCGTGGCGTCGGCGCCCGTACCAACTCGTCCGAGTGCACTACGAACCACGGGCTCCAATAAATCGTATCATCGCGTATGCCGCCGCGCTCGCCCGGCAACAGCTCATCGGTATAGCGCTCGCGCGAGACTTCCACAATCTCGAAAAGCCCCTCACCGAGCGAAATCTTCTCCAAATAAACCAGCGGCGTCGGATCACTTCCGGTCCTGACCCTGACTTCCAATTGCGAAAAGTCCGGATGGCCGACGAGATCCTCGACCCAGTCGACAAAACCGATTGTGGCCCGGTCGCCGAGATCAATGGTATTCGATAAATACAGGCTCTCTTGCAGAAAACCAGTACCGTATACCTCGATCTCGTCGATCTCGAAGGGCACGTCGGCCAGCGACTTGATCTTGACGAAGCGCGCGTACTGGACCGGCACCTCCACATCGACCACCGGCTCCTCATTTTGCACATTGCGCTGGATCAATACATCGGGCTGACCGGACGCGAATTCGTTCAGCCACAGCTCGTAACCGCGCAAAAAATCGTTATGATAAGGGGTCGAGGGCATCTCTACTACCGTATTGCGCGGATAGAATAACACTCTTTGCACACCGACTGGTACCATGAAATCGAGAATGACCCAAATACCGCGCGTCGCGACCCGCGGCTCGAAAACCGTCGGCTTGCGCTCGAAGGCCACCTCGTGGTCGCCGTTGACCGTGCCTTCGAGTTGCAATTCATGGCCGCGCCCAGCATTAGGCGCCTTGATCGAACCAAAATCGAGGACCCGCGCAGCGATATTCTCACCTTCGTCAAAACGCAGCGGCCCGATCCACCCCGGCCGACCAGCAAAGTCAATCGTTACCCCCGGCGTATTCGTCAGCTCGACCTGGCCCAATGTCGAGTTGAGTACGATCTCCGGTTTGCCACCGTCACCGCCGGCTTGCCAGGAAGAGGTGCCCCGGTCGCCGAGCACATAGGTCTCGGCCGGTTGCGCATACAACCCCGCAGCCCATAGCAACATCGCAGCCCACAGCCTATATCTCATTGGCCTCATTGGCTCAATCCCGCGTAAAGCGTCATAAAAACCAAACTCGATTCCTGTGCCGGGCGCCCTTCGAAACGTCGCTGTTGGAACTGCACCCCGGTCGTCGTCACCAACTGATACCCCTGGTAGGCCGTGCGGTTGAGCAATTGCGCGACAGCCGTCCAATTAAAAAAATCGGCATCTATCTCTTCCCGCATCCCGTCTAAGAGCCAGAGCTTGCCCACCTCGATGCCCACCTGCAGTTCGGTATTGAAAAGCTGACGGCCATAACGCGGATAATAGCTGACACCCACCGATTCGGCAAAGAGCGGTTGCGTCCACATTAAAAAGAAAATCTCTTCCACGCTGGTAGACGCCGGCAGGCGCGTGCTGAAAGGCCGTTCCTTGCGAAATTCGCTTTTGAAGCGCGGCTCCAATACACCCAACCCCACCGGAATGCTCCACTCCGCTTTATTGATCACACCGAGAAAACCGCTCAATTTGCGCCCTTCCCGCAACGACACCTCATCCTCCGGATCCTGTTGTTGTACGATATCCCATTTGACCCGGTGCAATAACCGCACCTGCGCCCCCAACTGTTGGTCCAAATCAATATACAGCGCGTTTTTCCAGGCGTTTAGCCCCGGCAGAAAATCGACCCGATCGAGCATGCGGCCCGGCCCACCGATGGGCTGGAACCACTGGCGCAGGTCGTCGGGAATATTGTCGCGGACCCGACCGCCAAAATCGAAAATCCTCAACCGGCTGCCGCCCTTAAAACGATGGCTCCAAGTCCCCAAGCCATACCAGGACTGGGTCTCGCCGTCGCCGACCACCAATCGCATATTCTGGCGCCCGACGCTCAACTCGAGGTCGGGCAATACCTCGACCTTGAGATAGGCGTTGTAACCGCGGTGATCGCGTTTGTAGGGATAGTCCGGCTCAAGGTCGTTTTCGAAACGGTCTATAATGTCATTGTGGTTCATATCGAGGCCGAAGAGGAACTCGGGCCGATCCGAGCGATAGCGCAGGAAGGGCTCTTCGTAATCGGGGAAGATATTCTGGTTCTGGTTATTGTCGTTGATAAAGTCGCCGTTTTCGTCCAAGCCCGGCCAGGCCACCTCGCGCTGACTCGAAAGGATGCTCGCCGATGACACCGTCGCCGACTCGGTAATCCCGCCCCAGCGCACGAAAAACGGCCGTTCCCATTCGGTCAACCCGTTGAGGTCGTCGTCGTCATCGACAAATTCGTAGACCTGGGGTATCTGGCTCTTAAATTTGATCCGGCCCGTACGGTCGGTGAGCCAGTAGCGAGTGCTGTAGTCGTCCTCGATTAAAAAACCCTCGCCGAAGAACATCCAGGGACCGAAGCGATAGGAACCATTGAGATAACCGGCGTGCGCGTTTTCGGCGATCTCGTGGTGCACTGAAATGTTGGGGTTGGGATAGCGCGAATAGCGACGATTAAGCACCCATTCGCCCCTTAGCGAAAGCCCTTTCCAAGCGCTCAAATTCCAATCAACGCCGTACAGTTCGCTGGCCGTCGGCAAACCATAATCGAGTCGTAGAACCTGCGTATTGCTATTGTCCTGCACATTGCCCGCGGCCCGCGCGAACGGCAAAAAAACAACCTCGGCATTACGCCGTTGGCCGTCGGTCTGCAAGTCCGTCGCGATTTCAACCCTGTAATCATTGGCCAGCGACAGCTCGACCTGCACGCTCTGCAAATCTTCCGTCTGCACATTCTCAAAGTCGAGGCTGCCTAGGTCAAATTCCAACAGGATACTTTCTTCGTCACGGGCAAATAGCCGCCCGCCTTGCAATACTCCCCCCTCGCGCAAGGGTAAAAAGTCGATGTCGCGCCCCCGCAATTGGCGGCCACTGGTATCCGTCATCACGATATCGAAACCCGCCAGCGCCGCCCCCACCCCACCACGGCCCGGCGAATCGTCCCTGATCCGGACCCACAACTTGTCCAATGGCTGGTTCTCCAACGAAGTCAAAATGCCGCGCAGCGGGTTACCTTCGCCGAACTCGACTTGGGTTAGCACATTGTGCGCGTTGACATAGGTCAGCCCGAAGCTTGCTCCCGGCCCCGCCTGAAATTCGAGGTGGCTACCCATGACCGTTGTCGAATTGGTTTGCGCCTCGGCGTCGGGGTTACTCGGTCGCGACAAGAGCAGACTCGCCTGATACTGCTCGGCCGCGTAATCCAGGCGCACGCCATTGAAGCGCGGTTTATTGAAGGTCAACGGGGTAAAACGGGTGAAGATCTCGTCGCCGATCATCAGCCGGTACGAGGCCCCGCCGCGCTGGTCCGAAGCGATGACCAGACGGTTAAAAAAATCGCGGTAGGCCGGACGCTGATTCGCCATCAGGTCCATCGAAGAAAGACCGCCGCCGCGCTTGTCGATGAAGCTGCCCCTGGAGCCGACCTGCTCCTGGCTCCAGTTGTAAACCAACCAGCCCCGGCCCAAAGACTTGCCAAAGTTGTCAAAGCTCTCGTCGCCTTCGAGGATCAGACTGATATAACGCCGATAGGAGTCGCGGGCGAAATTGCTGCCGCGCGCGTACCAGGGCGACATATAGGTCTCAGGCTGATAGCGCGGCTCGTACCATTTGTGTATCGCCGGCGAGACATAGGACATCTCGAAGCTCTCGGTATGCGCACCGCGCTGCGCGACGCCCCAGTGCAACGGATCAGATACTTGCGCGCCGGCCAGAGCCACCCACAACAGGCATAAACTTATGATCGTCGTATGGCGTATCAATAGACCACGTGCACCAGTCTGGAAGCGTAGACTCCAGCCACATCACTATCGGCAGCGAAACCAACGCGCGCCATGTAAATGCCCGGCGGCACAATCTCGCCGACCTCGTCGCGCCCGTCCCATGCGACTCGACGCTCGCCACTAGGGTGCGCGGCATCGATCGACAAATCGCGCAACCGCCGCCCCGCCAGATCGTAAATTTCCACCCGTAGTTGCTTCTCGCCTTCAAGGTGAAAGATCGACAAGGTTATCTCCGTAATATCATTGATGCCATCGCCATTGGGTGTAAACGCGCGCGGCACCACCTGCACATTTTCCAATAGCCGTGTCCGCTCCAAGTCCGACACTACTACCAGCGACTGACTCGACACCAGAGTGCTGGCATCGCCACCGCTGACCACCTGCACCCGCCCCGGCCTACTCGCCCGTTCCAACTCGGCGGTAAAGGTCGTGCTCTGCAAAAATACCTTGGTGCGGAATTTGATCTCGTAGATCGGATTCCCACGCAGCACCGGCGCGGGAAAAAACAGTTCGATCTCGCCCTCCGCCCCCGGTTCCAATAGTAATTCACCCGGCCACAAATCCTGACCAGAACCAATGCGCAACGCCGCATCCCCGCCCGATCGCACCGAGAGCAACTCGATCGCCGCTGCCGAAGAAGAGCGCAGGCGCAAACGGTCGAAGCCCGGATTGCCCGCCGCGAATTCGGGCTGCAAATAAAGCGTAAAGTCCTGCTCAACCCCCGGTTCGATCTGCCATACCGGCCAAATCTCGCCGACCACCTTGTCGACCAAAGGCGGCTCGAAACGCAAGCGTAGATCGCGGATCTTGGCCGCCCTGAGCGGTTCGCGCGACAAAAGCCGCACCTGTACTTGCGCAAAAGCGCGTGGACTCGGCGATTTGAAGGCGAGGCCCGAGGCCTCGTAGACCTCACTCCAACTGCTCCAATGCGGGCCAGCAACTTTTTCGATCACGACAGCCGGACGCCTATTTTCCGGCAGCAGGTCCCACAGGCTCTTGGCGATCTCACGACCGGTCACCGCAAAATAATGCGGTATCTCGATAATCTCTTCGCCGCTGCGGGTGCGAACCTCGACCTGGGTGCCTGGCGGCTCTTCCCCCTCCCACTCCACCACGGAAAACAACCGCGGTCTATCCAGCGGGATAAAAGGCGAGGTCATTTCCACCTCGGAGACAAAACCCTCGCCATAGGCCTGGATCTCGCTGATAAAACCGTCGACCGATTCGTTGGGATTAAATTCGAGGTGGCGCATTTCGATAAAGCGCACTTCCTGCAGTGGAAAGGTCTCTTCGAGGTGCTGGTGGCCGCTGAGGTTGCGTTTTTCGTCGAAACTGTTCCAGATCCGTTCCCCATTAGGACTCAACGCCCCATTCGAAACCCGCAACTGATAAGCCAGCGGCGGCATCTCATTGGCCGGCGCGAGCAGTTTGATGCGGTCGAGCCAGTATTTGGCGCCCAAGTCGATCTTCAGCTGCCGCTCGTCGGCCACCGGATCGTAGATCGGCACGTCAAAGCTCGAAGAATAGAGTCCGTCGGAAAAAATCTTGCGGAAGAGAAATTCAAAACCGCCTTCGTCGGCGCCGCGTTCGACCTCGCTCTGGGTCAGCTTCACCACATTCTGGCCGAGAGCAAAAACCTCGACCTCGGCCAAGCGGGGACGCTCGTGACGATAATAGCGCACCGGTCCGTGCTCGTCCTCCGGCAAGTCGAAATAATCACGCTCGGAAATAAGGATCTCGCGCCCGCCCACCGTCAGACGGAAATAATCGACGGCGCCCCGGTCGTCTTCGGCCAAGATCTCATAGGTCTCGGCGTTCACTTCCTGCGCTCTGGGCCCGTCGGTATCGAGCACGTCGAGCCGCAAAAACTGAATAATCTCACCTTCGATGCCGTCGGTGACCTGGCGGTTGGGTTTGATGTCGAAAATATATTCGCGTTGGTTTTTATTGGGTTTGGTCTCCAAACCAATGCGAAAGAAGCGCCGGCGCTGATCGCGCCCCTGCCCGAAACGCAGCCCATCCGAGGCCATCAAACGAAACTTCAAAAAGGGATCGCCCTGTCCCTCATCGACAAAGCGCAGCACTACTCTGCGGGCGATTACCGCCCGCCCCAAATCAATCTCCAGAAACCACTGGTCCACCGGCGAGCTACGCAAAGGCTCCCAATAGGTGCTGGGATTGCGATCCAAAATAGCCGCCGCCTGGTCCCGGCTGGTGCCCACCTCACTAATACCGCCCTGCAGAGTGTCTTGCGACACGAAGGGGTTTACGTAGATAAAGTCGACCGCGTTTTGCGCCACCTCGATATCGCTGCGCAGAAAACGCGGTTCGACGGTGCCGTCTTCGCGTACGATCTGCACCCCGGTGGGCGCATCCCAGGCCTGCCAGTGCACCGGTTCGTTGATGCGCACTTGGTTAAAAAGTAGGCGGTAGCCTGCGCTTTCCTGGGCGAAAAGCGGATGGGCCAGAAAGAACAGTAGAATAGGCAGCATTATGCGCACTGGACTAGCAAAATTTTTACCGAGAAATGGGGTATGCAATTGAGTTCGTGTACGCACTGTGAGTTCCGAAATTTTCAGCTAAAAGTGGCCCATGACACGAGCGCAAATCTCGTACTAACCCGTCACAAGATATCACCGGAAGGTAGCGGCTACTTGATAAAGACGTATCAATTAGGTAGTCAGCTATATAAACGACGATCGCTAGCGTAGGGACAAGGGTGGATGGTGTCGATTCACATTGAATAATTTACAATACATGCTGCCGCAAAGCGCATAATAAGATACTCGGACATCCGTCATCTGGTCGTTTCTTCCCGCAAGATATCGAGATAGCGCTCACCATAACCCTCGTATTCTAGTCCCTCGCTATACGCTCCGTCGCGACCGTCGAGGCTCGTCGGTACCGCCTCGACCACCGGTTCGATCTGGGTGTCCTCGTGCCACTCGTTCCACGAAGTAACCAGCAGCATATGTCCGGTAGCCGGTTCCGTGTAGGACGCCGCCTGCTGCAACATAGCGCGAAAGAGGCTGCCGGGTTCACTCGTCTTAGTCAGCTTGCGAGACACCGCCGGGTGCCCATCGCGCACACCTTTGTCGTTGAAACCCGGTGTGGCGGCGGGAACAAAGGCCGCACCCGCTGCATTCGCCAACTTCTGCCATTTGCTCTGCGCCGCATAATAAGCATCAACTTTCTGCTGCCCGGCGTAGCCCTGTGCGCCCATACTGCCATATACATCGTAATTCGTCACGCCGTCAAGCAGTCCGAGGGCGGACGAATTTGTCGGTTGTCCGAATACCTGATCGCCGACGATATAAATGTCGTGGCCCGCATCCGTTGCCGCATCGCGCATTCGCACGACCACCTCGTCGAGCACACCATTGCGCGACAGCACGCGCGTTAGATAAACAAATAACACGGGGCGACCGTCGATGCGCAGATAGTTTGCATGATCGAAATAATTGGCCGCCATATGGGCGATATCCGCGGAGACATTGGACATATCCTCGAACTCGGGAATACGCCCGGAGGTCTCGTAGAATAACGCCACTTGCATATCCCCCAGTTCCTCATGCGGCAAAATACGCTGCAATAACGTAGTATCCTCGCGGCGACCCGGCCCCCACCAACTAGCGACCCACAGCGACACATTGGCGGCGCGACTCCACTGCAAATGCTGGGCGATGACCTCTGGGGCGCGGTCGTCATACTCGCCAAGGCTGGGTGGCTGCGGCGGTTGCAAATGCTCGCGCATATAGCGACCACCATGAAAATCACCCGCATACCACGGGTAATAATAAACGCCAACCGTATAGGCCGAGTCCAAAGCTGGGTCTTCGGAATCGGTCATCTCCTGCCCTTTTGTAGAATTTGTCGTCCCTTGCCCTGTGCAGGCACTCGCCAAGGCAAGAAAAAAGCTACAGGCGCAAACGAGCAACAAAGCCCGGTGAAATGGGTTATATATTGTATACTGAGACATTTTTACAAGCTTTGCCGAGTTGTTCAATTTAGTCCTTTATGGCGCTGTAGTAGCACTCTTTTTTACGTCGAGACCAGTCTGGCTCAAGATGCAACACCTCATTTACTCTCTCAATAAAACTCGCTTTCAAATGCCGCCAATGCGGCGCGGACCCCGATCCATGGCTATCACAGAAGTGTCAAAACTGCGTTTGATAAGATCGGCACGGATATTGGCGAAGGCCGAATTCTCCCACTGATTGTCAAATTCGTCGGGATCCTCCTGCAAATCGTAGAGTTCGCCGTAGTCGCGACCGTGGTAGACGACGAGTTTGTAGCGCCGATCGCGGTACATCGTGGCGAGCGTGCCATCGCGGGCCTTTAGTGCATCGTAATACTCGCAGCGCACGAAGTCCCGGTGGTGATCCGGTGCAGCCTTGCCGGTGAGAATCGGCACCAGTGATTTTCCGGTCATATTCTCGGGGATCTCCTGCCCGCTCAGCTCTAATAGCGTCGGCGCCTTGTCGCTCAGCTCCACCAATGCATCCGAGCGTTGCCCCGCCTCGATGTGGCCGGGCCAGGAGAAAATAAGCGGCACCCGTACGAGCCCCTCGTAAAAACGGCAGCCCTTTTGTATCAGACCGTGATCGCCCAGTGTTTCCCCGTGGTCGGAGGTAAAGACGACGATCGTATTGTCGCGCTGGCCGCTGTCATCCAGAGCCTGCAAAATTCGCCCCAACTGATCGTCGACCAGCTTGATCATCGCGTAGTAGACCGATTTCAACAGACGGGCGTCACTCGGCTTCCAGGGAGCGTCTTTCTCTGCAGAGTAATAGTCATTCTTCCAGCCCAATTCCTGCGGATAACACCCCTTCGACTGAAAATCGGCAAAGGACAGCCGCTCCTGTTCGGCCAGGTCGGACTCGCGGAACAACGGTCCGGGCATATCGGCCGGGTCAAATAAATCGCGATACTCGCGCGGCGCGTTGAACGGCGGATGCGGATCGTAGATATTGACGCTAGCTAACCACGGAGTATCGCGCTTTTGGGCCATAAACTCGATGGTCTTGTCGGCACACCACGTCGTCTGGTGGTATTCCGTGGGTACGCCGTCGGGATCCGGCACCAGGTCACCGAGGACCTTGCCCTTTTCACGCACCCAGTCGGCATAGCCGTGGCCCACGGGCCAGTCGTCGCGCGGCGCGTGGCTGTACTCCCAATAGCGATAGCCGTCGTCGGCGCGCGGTTCGACATTGCCACCCGAGGCCGATGCCAAGTGCAGCTTGCCAATCAAACCGCAATCGTAACCCGCGTCGGCGAATGTACGCGTCACCAGCTTTGGCCGATCCGGAAAGTATTCGAGACCGTTGCCGTTAACGTGCACGGCGCTGGCATACATACCGGTGAGGAAACTAGCGCGGCTCGGCGTGCAGATCGGGCTCTGGCAATAGGCGTGCGTGAAGGTCGTGCCCGAAGCGACCAAGCTGTCGATATTCGGTGTCGACACGTGTTCGTTTCCCAAAGCGGCGATCGTGTCGTAGCGCTGCTGGTCGGTGCAAATCCAAAGAATATTCGGCGTCATATATAGGGCCTCGTTATCATCGATAAAATAAATTGCGTTGGGTCCAATAGGGAAGGAATGTTCTCCGTTCGACCTATGGATAAACCTTCAATGCCTCGTCGTTGAAGTCAATGATCTTATAAGGCGAAGATAGAGCTTTTATCATTTTATCTTTTTCGGTTCCGACACTCCGCAACAAGGCGCGTTTGTCTTTCTTAGTACGTAGTTTGCGGTTGCGGCCAACTATACTGCGGCACCCATGGCAACTCATAGCCAAGTCGGTGCGCCGCGCGCTGCCACCAACGCGGATCGGCCAGTGCTGCGCGGGCGATAAATACGCCGTCGGCCTGTCCTGTGCGCAGGATATGATCGGCTTGCAAGGCGTCTGTTATCGCTCCAACCGTTCCTACTGGCATATCGGCCTCTGCTCTTATACGGGCGGCAAAGGAAGTCTGATACCCAGGGCCAGACGAAATATTAAGATTGGGCACATTGCCGCCCGCTGAGACGTCGATAAGATCCACACCGCGTTCTTTGGCCAGTCTGGCAAAGTGTATGGAGCGCTGCAAATCGCCTTCGATATCGTCCCAGTCGGTGGCTGAGATGCGCACGATGAGCGGCATGGTATCGGGTATTTTGGCGCGAATAGCATCGATAATCGCCAGCGGCAGTTTTAAACGGTTGTCGTCCGTACCCCCCCATTCGTCCGTGCGCTGATTGACCAACGGACTGCGAAACGAGTCGACTAGATAACCGTGCGCGCCATGCAGCTCTATCAGGTCGAATCCTGCAGCGACGGCACGCTTTGCAGCCTCTGCAAAGTCTTCGATGACAGCGTGAATTTGTTCGACGGTCATCGCGAGAGGTGCTGAATAGTGCCCGAAGGCCGCATCCGTAGGGGCCAACGTCTGCCAACCACCCTCCGATGTTGGTACCGTGCCGTCCGGTCCCGTGGTCGGTGGGTACGTGGCGCCCTTACGGCCGGCGTGGCCAATCTGAATGCCGATTTTGGCATCGTGGCTATGCGCGTGCACAAAGTGCGTGATCCGCTGCCAAGCGGCTACTTGCGCGTCGTTCCACAAGCCCGTATCCCGAGGCGAAATGCGCCCCTCCGGATTCACCGCTGTCGATTCGGCTATGATGAGCGCCGCGCCGCCCGTCGCGAAAGACCCTAGATGGACTAAGTGCCAATCGTTGGGAACGCCCGGCGCGTGTACCGGGTCGCAAGAATACTGGCACATCGGCGAAACCCAGCCACGATGAGGCAAGTTTACCGAGCGCAAAGTCAGTGGCTCGAATAGAGTCGAAGTCTTCATTCATATCCTTTGGGGAAAAGTAGCATTTACACTTTCCGAAAAACTCTAAAAACACGTACAAAAAAGCCGAATCGGCAACGACACGGCTAGCCCATTCGGCTCAAGGTTGAGATTAGTCAGGCCCTACAGTGAACACCATCAACATGTATTGGATGTTTCACCGCGCAAACTTTTGCATCCGCCCTTCCCCACACGCGGCCACTACATCAGCCCCTGGTAACGCGAATATTCTCTAGTGCCGCATCCGGAAACGACCCCTTCTCCACCGCCTCGATCAGCGCTTCGGTATTGCCAACGCCGTTGATCCCCCAGCACCTCGTCTTGCCCGCATTGATCGCCTTCTGCAAACTCTGCGCTGGCGCGCTCCACCATCCTCGACAGCGAGCCGCCCGCGTTCCGGCTGGCGCTCATTCAGCACCGCATGGTACAAATAGATCACGTCGACATGATCGCGGCCCAGCCATTTTAAACCCTCGTCTATCTGCGTAGTAATCACCTGCTCAATAGAATCGAGATTCTCCGGCCCCGGACTGACCTTGGTAGCGACCACCACATCGCCAAAGGCCGTGCCAGCGCCTACCGCGATCCTCTCATCAATGCAGCAATAACATCGGCCGCTGCAGCGTACTGTGCTCTGTAGCCAACTCATATATATAGGTGCCCGCACTAGCCGGTTGATTGGCATGGTCCGTGCCGTCCCAAATCACCTCTTGCGCACCCGCCGCCTGAGACGCGTCGACCAGGGTCTTGATATGCTGCCCTAAACTATTGTACACCTTGAGCCGCACACTCGTCGGTGCCGCCAGCGCATAACGGATCGTCGTCGAGGGGTTAAAGGGGTTGGGGTAGTTTTGCTCTAAATTGAACCGGTCGGGCTGGTCTTGTGATTCTCTAATATTTGTAGCCGCGAGTTGCACAGTAATCGTCTCGCTATCAGGCATCAAAACAAAGCTCGCCGTAAAAATCTCGCCGCCGCTGCGGACCTTGACCTCATAATCGCCGTAGAACCCCCGCTCGCTAAATTGCCCGCTGGCATCGGTCTGGCCCCTTACGCTCGTCCACCATTCCTTAAAAACTAGATCCTTGTAAATCTGCGCATGCGGCCTCGGCGTCCAATCAGCCGCATAGAGGGCGGCCGCCGGCCGCCAATGCGCTTTCTCCCAAAATCCCCAAAATTGCAGACCGGTGACGGCGGGATGGCTAAAGATCGCCGTCATAAAATCGCGTGTATAGTCGTTGAGTAATTCCTGGTCGGCGCTATTGATATCAAATTCGGTGATCTTAATATCGAGACCTAAACGTGCAAAGCGATCGAGCACGCTGAGCACCTTAGACGGAGCCGTCACGCTCTCGCCAAAATGACCCTGCATGCCGACCCCCGTAATCGGTGCGCCCTGGTCCAGTAAATACTGAATCGTCTTTTCATAGTGGTTTTGGTGCGCGATATCCTGGCCGCCATTGCTGAGAATGCTAAAGTCATTAATAAAAAGCGGTGCCGTCGGCAGGTTGCGGCGAGCCGCGGCAAACCAATCGACCATTACCTCGTCGCCGCTCAGATCCATCACATCGTGGTTGTGGTAAGGCTCATTGATTACATCCCACTCCTGCACCAGATCGCGCGTCTGTTGGGTTATCTCGTCGATATGCTCGATAATCAGCGGTGGAATAAGTGTCGCCGCGTCGGAATTACCCTCTAACCTCTTGAGGCTTTGTGGCAGATTGGACCAACCGGGCCAGACGAGTACGTGGCCGCGCCGATGCAAACCATTGGCCTTCAGCCACTCGAAGCCGGCCAGCGCCTTTTCGCGACTGAAGTCGTTGCCCCAATCGCCGTCCCAGGGCGGCCACTTCAACGCGTTTTCGTTTGAAGCAGCGTTAAAGAGCTCCTTGACCTTCTCGCGATATATCACATCCTCGGCCGCAGCGCTGCTCAAGCGCCGAATCTGCAACGCGGAGCCAAAGAGAAAGGCGTGGCGCCACATCTCGACCTCGACTTCCGCGTCGGCCAAAGGCTGTCCACTCGGGTCGAGTATGGCCAAGGTGAAATCGCCCTGACGGTGTTGTCGAATGCGCTCTGCCGCCGCGCTACGCCATGTGGCATCAGGCTCGCGACCGGCATAGGTCGGTTTTATTGCCGGCAAATCGTCCACCTGCAATTGCTTCCCGTAATGCAGCACTTCAAAACCGGCGACCTCAATGGTCTGGCGACGACTGCCAACGCCAAAATTGATCATGGCCTGCCCCGTGGCGTAGTCGTCGAGAAATTCAAAGGGAAAGAAGAACTCGCGCCATTCGGCCCCGACGCTGACGCCGCGATGCAGCGACTTATCCCAATTCGGCGCGCCCTTCTGCGCGTACAGCGTAAAAAAAACCTCGCCCGTCTCATCACTCGATTCCGTCCCGCGGGCCCAGAAATGGATCAGCGCGACATCGCCCCTCGCCACGGGTGCTATCGTGGTATTACCGATTTCGACGCTCCAGGCATCCCCGGCCTCGTGCAAAACCTCGACGCGCAGCGCCCGACTGAAATCCTCGTGCTCGATGTCGACGATCCGGCTGCGGGCGTCGCTGCCGGAAATCGGCCGGCGGGCGGTAGCGAGAAAATCGCCCGGCGTCAGCGGCGTACCGCCGGCGGGGATTTGCGCTTGTGCGGTATGGAAAGTGCTTAAAATAAAAAGGACAGGAGCGATGTATCTTATCACAGTGCGATTACTCGGTCGATAGAGAAAACGGCAAATGCTCCGGCCCGCACGTATTCTCCCCTGGCTGATCCGCCATCGCAAAGCGCATGGTACAACCACCCGCTAAAACTTCGTGCGCGATATCGGCCGCAGGATGCACGGCACCATCGACCTCGACCCCTTGCACATACACATTTTGCGCGGCATTGTCCGGTGCTTCGATGACAAGCTCTTTGCCATTGTGCAGATGCACCGTGGCTTTTTTAAACAATGGGCTACCCAATACATAAGACGGGTGCCCCGGACAGAATGGATAAAAACCCAATGCCGAAAAAATATACCACGAGGCCATTTCACCATTGTCCTCGTCGCCACTGAAACCCTGGGGTGAATAGAGTTCGTCGAGCACGCGCCGCACGCAATATTGTGTACGGTGCGCCGCCCCGGCAAACGCATATAAATAAAGCACGTGGTGCACGGGCTGGTTTGAATGCGCGTACTGGCCGAAGTCGACGGCGCCCATTTCGGTCATTTCGTGTATCTCGAAATTATATGAACCCACTTCAAAGCGCGGCGGCAACACCAGCATCTTATCGAGCTTGTCGACCGTCGCCTGTGGCCCACCCAATAGCTCGATCAAACCAGCCGCGTCGTGCGGCACCGCCCAGGTGCATTGCCAGGCCGAGCCTTCGATATAGGCGCCGCCCCAGCGAAATTCATCGAAGGGTGTTTCCCAGGACCCGTCGCGCAGACGCCCCTGCATAAAACCCGTCGCTTTGTTGAACGTGTTGCGATAATAGAAGGCGCGCTCGCTATATCGCCGATAATCGTCCTTGTGCCCCAGCGCTTTGGCGACTTGTGCGACACAGAAGTCATTATACGCGAAATCTTGCGTGCGCGAAGCCGCATGCTCAACCTCGTCGTGCGGCACCCAACCCAAACTAACAAAGGCCTCAATACCGCGGCGGCCATAATGCCCGGCCTCGTCGCCTATTTCATTGGCATTTTTCAGCATTGCCGCATACGCCGTTTCCAGATCAAAACCCGTAACACCACGCGCACAGGCATCGGCCACCACCGCGTCCAAATGTGTGCCGATCATGCAGGCGCGATAACCAGGGCTCGTCCATTTGGGAAACCAGCCGCCTTCGCGATAAGCCTGTACCCAGCCTTCGACGACCTCAGCCAAGCGGTCCGGATCGAGCAGTGCTAACAAAGGATAGACCGTACGGTGAGTATCCCAGAAACCATTGTCGGCGTATAGCACACCAGGGTGCAACTCGCCGTCGTATGGACTATAGTGATAGGACTCGCCCGATTCGTCGTATTCGTACCAGACGCGGGGAAAGAGGTGCGCCCGATACAAACACGAATAGAAGGTCTCGAGCTGCACTTGGCTAGCGCCTTCGATATCTATGCGATTGAGAACCGCGTTCCAGACATCCTCAGACTCGCCGAGCACTTCGTCAAAACTGCGGTCGCCGACTTCGCGCTGCAGATTGCGTTGCGCCTGCTCGACACTAATAAAGGAGGTCGCGATGCGTACGGTAATCGGTCCGGTAGGTTCCGCAAATTCAATAAAAGCCCCCAAGGCATCACCCATCCGCCGCGTTTCGCCCTCCCAGACTTCACCCCCCTTGAAGAATCCACCGTCTTTGATGGGTGAATCCACCTCTATATAAAAGTACAGCGCATAGTTATCGGGTACACCACCGCTATTGGCCCTGGTGAAACCGCTCAGCGTCCCTTGCGCCTCGTCAAATACGAACTCGCACTGACCGTCAAAGAGATCGACGATCAAGCGCGCCGGCTCGCCCTCGGGGAAATTCAAGCGCACCAGCGCACAACGCTCCGTCGGCGTGATTTCCACGCTCGTGCGATAGCGTCCCAAAAAGGTGCGAAAATAATGCGGGCCTAGCGTCGTATCCTCGGCGCGAAAGACGGACGAACGTTGTGATCCCTGCAAGAAACGACGACCACTTTGTGGACAGAACAGAAAATGTCCGTAATCACCGATCCACGGACTCGGCTGGTGCGTAGCACGGATGCCCTGCAATTGGCGCGCGGTGGGTTGGTAGAAACGCGCACTGTCCTCGGTCTGCGGCGCCCAGTGGGTCATCGCAAAGGGTCGCGCGACCAGCGGCAGGGTATTTCCTTGTGAAAAAGTATGCACAGAATTGGTGCCCTGGGCGGGTTTAACATAGTCGAGCAGATTGCGCGGTTTTTGTTTTTTCGACATATAAATAATCCAATAAAAGCGGCGGCCATCATACCTTCGGCTCGCCGACATAGGCTAAAGACCTTCTAAACTACACCTTCCTATTGCATTCTACCAGTTCGTCGTTTCTCCGGATAGAACAACAACTCAAGCATCCGACGAACCCGGTACCCAGCCTTGTTACTTACTCCACACATCCGCCCGTTGCATCACCGACCAAATAAACGGCGTCTTGGCCTCGACATCATCTTGTCGCCGTTCCCGCTACTCCTCGGCCAGCGCGTATTTCAATTCGGCGTATGTGCGCGCCTCCTCGTCATTCACCCACATATAATTACGCGAAAAAGCAACGGGAATTGTTCGAAAAAATGGCCCGCTCTCCGCAATCACCACCGGCCACTGCGCCTGAGTGATCGCGTATTTGCCGAGATAAAACCCTCTTTGACCACCATCTCGCGCACGGGCTGTTCGGCCTTTGACCGATCGTCCCACATCTGCTGGCTGCGCAAATGCTCTTCTTGCGTCGGGCTGTTGCCCATCCTGAAAGTTCCCGGCTCGATCCATGCGAATTGCACGCCAAGATCGCGCAGGCGCAACGAATCTCCTTTCCGCGCATCTTTTTCGCTGTTGGCGCAACCGCACTAGGCGCAAAACAACATCAGATAGCCCATTGTCCGATAGCTCATCTTTGCCCTTTACCCCGTTCGCGACAAGAGGCCTTGTATCGTCGTCGTTCCAGCTTATCTTTTGTCAGCTATAAGCCATTTGATAATTAAGCTAACCCAATAGAAAAAGCCATGACACCTGATCAGATGCTGACACCCGAAGAAGCCCGGGCCATCGTACTCGAACACATCCAGGTCCTCGGCCCCGAACGCGTCTCGCTGCTCGATGCCGACGGTCGCGTACTGGCCAGCGATATCCTCGCCAATCGCGACAACCCGCCCTACGACAACTCGGCAATGGACGGCTACGCGGTGCGTCACCAGGACGTAGCGCAGGCCAGCGGGGATGCCCCCGTAGCCCTTGTCGTCGTAGAAGACATCCCTGCGGGCACCGTACCGCAAAAGCAAGTCGGCCCGGGCCAAACCAGCCGCATTATGACCGGCGCCCCAGTGCCCGCAGGCGCCGATACCATCGTGCCCGTCGAAGATACCCGCGGCGAGGGTCAACGCATCGAAGTCCTTGAAGCCGAAGAGCCCGGCGAACACATCCGCCACGCCGGCGAGGATATGCGCGCCGGCCAGCCGATTCTCAGCGCCGGTACGGAATGCGGCCCCGGCGAACTGGCGGTGCTCTCCGCCGTGCAACGCAGCTTTGTCTCGGTCTACCGCCGACCCCGCATCGCCATTCTCTCCACCGGCGATGAACTCGTCGAGATCGAAGAGACGCCTAGCGAAGGCCAGATCGTTAACAGCAACACCACAGCCCTGGCCGCCTTTTGCCACGCGCACGGCGCCGAACCGATCATGTTGCCCATTGCCAGAGATGACGAGGCCGCGATCCGCGCCACCATTAAATCTGCGCTCAAAGCCGATTTCGCCGTCTCGTCAGGTGGCGTCTCGGTCGGCGAATACGACTTCGTCAAAAAGGTACTCGACGACCTCGGCGCAGAAACCATCTTCTGGCGGGTAGCGATGAAACCGGGCAAACCATTAGTTTTCTGCACCGTCGACGGTATACCTTATTTCGGTCTGCCGGGCAACCCAGTCGCCAGCATGATGTCCTTCCTGCAATTCGTGCGCCCGGCCATCCGCAAAGCCTCCGGTTATCCCGCAGCCGACTGGCCCCTGCCCGAGGCCCGCGCGCAGATCGAACACCCCGTAGACAATGACGGCGGCCGCCGCCAATATATGCGCGCCACCCTCAGTTATCGCGACGGCCAGTTGCTCGCGAGCCCCGCCAAGAGCCAGGGCTCGCATATGATCAGTTCGATGATCGGCGCCAATGGTTTTGTCGTGCTCGAACCCAAACAACAAGCCGCCGCCGGCGACACCGTCGCCGTGCAAATCGTCGGCCCCATCTTCTAAACGGGAAAAATAATTGAACCGCCCACCCGCCGAATCCAAGCTCGTCCCGGCCGCGCAACTGCGCTCTTTCGCCGCCGCCTGCCTTAAAGCTGCCAGCCTACGGCCGGACCATGCCGACCAGTTGGCTGAACTGCTGAGCAATTCCGACCTGCACGGCGTACGCTCACACGGCACCCGCGCTATAATCGGCTACTGCGCCCGCCTGCAAGACGGCGGCAATAACCCCAATCCCGATCTGCAAATCCTACAAGACACGCCCACTACGGCACTCGTCGACGGCGACGGCGGCCTGGGCTACGCGCCAATGATGCAGGCCACCGAAATGGCCATCGCCAAAGCCAAGGAGCACAAAGTCGCCCTTGGCGCCGCCTGCCACCACGGTCATTACGGCTCGGCCGGTCACTATGTGCGCCGCGCGATGGAAGAGGGTTGCACCGCCTTCTCAGTCCAGGGCGCGCACCCCGAGCGATTCGGCGAAGGCGGCCGCAACAAAGGCCAGCAATCCGCCTATTGGGGCAACCCACCGATCTCCTTCGGTTTTCCCGCCGAAGAAGAGCCGCCGCTGATCCTCGACGCGGCAACCTGTATCATGGCCGACTACCACCGCGGCCCCGAATACGACGCACTACAAGAGCTCATCCCGCCTGCCTTCTTCAAATCGATGGGCTATACCGGCTCAGCCTTAGCCCTAGGCGGTGCCTTTGTCGGCCAAAATAGCGACCGGGCCCGCGCAATTGCGCAACAGTGGCCACGCGCCACCAATGGCGGCCTAATTATCGTTATGGACATCGGTGCCTTCGCCCCACCCGAAGCCTTCCGCGAGGGCATCGACCATCTGGTGCGCGGCGTCCGCGAGACCATGGAACCGGTAAAAGGCTACCCGGAAGCGACACTGCCCGGCACCATCGAAGACCGCAAAGCAAAAGAATACACACAAACCGGCGTCCCCATGGCTCTCGAAGACCTCGAAAGGCTCACCGCCTGTGGCCACGAACTCGGTATTACAGCGGAGTGGGAAAAATGATCGACCCCGTCCAGCGCTTAGTCTTCCGCGGGCAAATCCATCCGGGTCGCGAAGCCGCTTTACAGGCCACCCTACCCGACCTGCAAACCACCCTGGCCCGACACGTCGTAGCCGACGATATCCTCACGCTGAGCCTTTTCACTTGGCACCAGCATATTTTTCTCTACTATGAGTGCCCCGGCGAGGCCATCGCCCCCGCTGATCTGGTCGGCGATATCGATTCCGCCCTAGCCCCATGGCCGGACACGACGACCTCGCATGTTTGGGCACCGATGATGGACATCTTCCACTACAACCAGCCGCAAAGCGTCGAGCACTGGCGCCGCGACACGCCGCCCGAGGCCTGCACCGCGCGCATAATCTACCTGCGGCCCGAAATGGTCAGCAGCTATATCTTCTTACACTATCAGATGCAAGAAGAAAAACCGGGGACCGGCGATAAATACGGGCAGATTTCGATACACGAAAACCTGCTCTTCTTTTATATGGAACAACCCGCGAAGAAAGAAGCCGCGTTGCACAAGGGCCAACTGAAGACCCAGCACACGCCGCCGAACTGGCACGAGGTGATGTTTCCGCATTTTCAACCTTGGGACGGTATGGAGGAAAAAGGCGAATGGCAGTTGGCGGAAGGCAGTCAGTTGTGGCGGCCGATTGAGTTGCTTTGTAGCGTTTGAAACGGTGATGCGGGCGGCGGACGGGGTGGTTTGCGCGATTCACTTTCGCTCATTCTCACCCGACATCCCTGTCGGGCTCCGAGGTGTAGCGCTCGGATTTCACTTCCTGTGGAATCTGGGTCTACAATCCGCTCAGGGTGAATCGCGCAAACCACCCCTCAGACATTCAGTTATAATAGTAAAAATTACCCCAAGACATTTGAGGAAAGGGGACGCCGTCTCGAACTAGTTTATTTAATCGACAATTTTACAGCAAAGAGAAGGGACAGTTAGAGGGCATTCATAATGCGACGGGTATTGGCAGACCCCCAAAGGCCTTAGGTTGAATTATATCGCCCCACTCCCGCCGCCCGTTAAGGTGGCTCTGCCACGCCGCCAAAGCGCCCCTCCACAAGCCGATAGGGCCGCCTTAGCTTTGCCCGAAGGCAGGCCCCCAACCCGCAGCGCGAGACACACCCCGATATAGCTAACACACAAAGGAAAAACAACACACCTTCAACAACCCACAACAAAAGGAGCTCAGCATGAGCCTATTTTCACTCGCAGGAAAAGTAGCCCTAGTCACTGGTGCCGGTCGCGGCATCGGCCGCGGCGTCGCCGAAGGCATGGGTGCCGCAGGAGCCACCGTCGTCTGTTCCGCCCGCACCCGCAGCCAACTCGACGAAGCCGTCACCGCCATCGAAGCCGCCGGCGGCAAAGCCATAGCACTTGAAATGGACATGTCTAACCTCTCGGCGATGGATGCCGGCATCGCCTCCATCACCGAGCAATGCGGCCCGATCGACATCCTCTTCAACAACGCCGGCATGAATATCCGCCAGCCCATTGTCGAAGTCACCGAAGAGAACTACGACCAAATCATGTCGGTCAACCTCAAGGGCCTTTATTTTCTCAGCCAGAAAGTCGGCCAGCAGATGATCGACCGCGGCGAAGGCGGCAAGATCATCAATATCGGCTCCTTGACCACCGGTTACGCCCTGGCCAAGGTTTCGGTTTATACCGCCACCAAGGGCGCCGTCGGCCAACTCACCAAGGGCCAGGCCGTCGAATTCGGTCCGCACAATATCCAGGTCAACGCCATTTGCCCCGGATTCATCCTCACCTCGTTGACCGAAAAAATGTGGGCCGACGCGAATATGCGCGCCTGGGGCGAACAGCGCGTGGCGCTCAATCGCCTGGGCACGCCCGAGGATCTGGTCGGCACCGCCGTCTACCTCGCCGCGTCCGCCTCCGACTACGTCAGCGGGCAGTGCATTTATGTCGACGGTGGTTTTATGGCAGGTGACGATTGGCCCTTGCCGCCTGTAGCCGCCGCCAGCAAATAACTACCCGGCAATCTCACGAACAACGACAAAGGCCCGGTCAACATTGACCTGGCCTTTGTCGTTAGGCCATACGCCTCTACAATTTACCTGCAGCCGCACCAATAATGGACATTCATCGAGCTAACTATAATACCTTTCCATCGGCTGCGTGATTTATTTTATCGACGAATAGCAAGCGCCGGCCCCATACAACTGGACGCCATGACCTGTGTGGTCTTGAGCTTTACCAAACCCGGACACACCTAAGTCGCCCGCCGACTCCGCTCACGACACAATACCTGCCTCTACAAGGAGTTCGATCATCAAGAAAGTCACCCTGATCAGACAACGCCGACTCCTCGACGCTTTTTTTAAAGTCGACGAAGCCGTGCTGCACCACGAGCGCTTCGACGGCTCGCTGAGCCCAGAGCTGAACCGCCTCTGCTTGGAACGGGGGGACGGCGTCACCGCGTTGCTCTACCAACCACAAAACGACAGCCTAGTGTTGGTGCGCCAGTTCCGCTACCCGGCCTGGGTGCGGCAGGGGCCAGGCTGGATACTCGAAACCGTCGCCGGCATGCTCGACAAGGCCGAAGCGCCGGAAGAGACGATGCACCGCGAGATCCTCGAAGAAACCGGCTACCAAACTTCCAGCCTGCAACACGTCTCCACCTTTTATCTTACCCCGGGCGGCTCTTCCGAGCGCATCTTCCTCTATTATGGCGAAGTTGCAGCGGACGACCGCTGCGAACCAGGCGGCGGGTTAGCAGACGAGAACGAAGATATCGAGGTCATCGAAATGGCCGTCGATGAGGCCTTCGCCGCCGTCGACCGAGGTGAAATCGTCGACGCCAAAACCCTTATCGCCCTGATGTGGTTCAGAAACCGTCGGCTCCAGACTTGAACGCCGGGCGGCTTTGCAATATTATTCATAACGCAAAAGAATATATCCCCAACTATTAGCCAGGAGTTATCGGCATGTCCGAAGTATACGAGCCCAACGCCGCCTTCCGCGATCGGGCCCACGTCAAAAGCATGGAGGACTACCAGGGAGAATACGATCGCTCGATCGCCGACCCCGAAGCCTTTTGGGCTGATAAAGCCACGGAGTTCCACTGGTTTAAAAAGTGGGACAAAGTCTGCTCCTACAATTACGATATGGACCAGGGCCCCATCTCGATCAAATGGTTCGAGGGCGGCACGACCAATATCGTCTACAACTGCCTCGACCGGCACCTCGATACCAGGGCCGAGCAAACCGCCATTATCTGGGAAGGCAATGAGCCCGGTGAAGACGCCACCTTCACCTACGGCGAAGTGCACGCCGAAGTCTGCAAATTCGCCAATGTGCTCAAATCGCGCGGCGTCAAAAAGGGCGACCGCGTCTCGATCTATATGCCGATGATCCCCGAATTGTCCTTCGCGATGCTGGCCTGCGCCCGCATCGGCGCGGTGCATTCGATCGTCTTCGGCGGCTTCTCCTCCGAAGCCCTTGCCGACCGTATCGTCGACTCCACCTGCAAGACTTTGATCACTTGCAACGGCACACACCGCGGCAACAAGCCGGTGCCGATGAAACCTATCGCCGACCAGGCTATGGACTCCGCCGACGCGCAGATGGATGCCAATGTCGAGACCTGCATCGTCGTCGAACGCGTCAAGGACAACCCCGATTTCGCCTTCGATATGCAAGAGGGCCGTGATTTTTGGTGGCACGACCTGATGGCTAACGCCGATGCCGACTGCCCCTGCGAGCAAATGGACGCCGAGGACCCGCTCTTTATCCTCTACACTTCCGGCTCCACCGGCAAACCGAAAGGCGTGCAGCACACCGTCGGCGGTTATATGGTCTATACCGCGACCACACACAAATACGTCTTCGACTACCAGGACGGCGACGTTTATTTTTGCGCCGCCGATATCGGCTGGGTCACCGGCCACTCCTATATCGTCTACGGCCCGATGAGCAATGGCGCGACGACCATCATGCTCGAAGCGATCCCCACCTACCCCAATCCCGATCGCTACTGGCAAACCATCGAAAAATGGAATGTCACGCAGTTCTACACCGCACCCACCGCCATTCGCGCCATCGCCGCCGCCGGCGAGCAGTGGCCACAAAAATACGAGATGCCCTCGTTGCGCCTATTGGGCACCGTCGGCGAGCCGATCAACCCCGAGGCCTGGCGCTGGTACAATACCAACGTCGGCAAGGAGCGCTGCCCCATCGTCGACACCTGGTGGCAAACAGAAACCGGCGGTATCCTCATCAGCCCGCTGCCCGGCGCCACCACGACCAAACCCGGCTCGGCGACCTTCCCCTTTTACGGTATCGAGCCGGTTATTCTAGACCCCGAAAAGGGCACCGTGATCGAGGGCAACGACGTCTCCGGTGTTTTGGCCATCCGCGCCCCCTGGCCGGGGCAGATGCGCTCCATCTACGGCGACCACGAGCGCTTCGAGACGACCTACTTCCAGCAGTACAAGGGTTTTTATTTTACCGGCGACGGCTGTCGCCGCGACGAAGACGGCTACTACTGGATAACCGGCCGCGTCGACGATGTGATCAATATTTCCGGCCACCGCATGGGCACCGCCGAAGTCGAAAGCGCCCTGGTACTGCACCCCAAGGTCGCCGAAGCCGCGGTCGTCGGTTTCCCGCATGAGATCAAGGGCCAGGGCATCTACGCCTATGTAACCCTCAACACGGGCGAGGAATACACCGACGAGCTCAAGGCCGAATTGAAAAAACAGGTGCGCACCGTCATCGGGCCCATCGCCACACCCGACGTCATCCACTGGGCACCGGGTCTGCCTAAAACGCGTTCGGGCAAGATCATGCGCCGCATCCTGCGCAAAATCGCCACCGACGAGACCGATACCATCGGCGACACTTCGACATTGGCCGACCCCGACGTCGTCGACCAGCTCATCGCCAATAAATAGTATCGCCTTACCAAGTAGTTGGGCCGGCGGGAAGGATTCTATCCCGCCGGCCCTTTTCTCTTTCGGGGGCCTATGAGCATTCGCTTCGACTCCACACTGACCCGCGATTTCGCTCACGCCGCCAGCCGCGAATGGCTCGAAAGCAATGGCCTCGGCGGCTGGTCCTCCTCGACAATCAGCGGCGCCCATACCCGGCGCTACCACGGCCTGTTGGTCGTCGCCACACATCCTCCGGTCGGCCGGGTCGTGCTGCTCTCGCACCTCGACGAAACACTGATTTTCGACCACAACCGCCTCGAACTAGGCTGCGGCATCTTTCCCGGCGCGGTGCACCCGCAAGGCCACCGATCGCTGCATTCCTTTGCACTCGCCCCCGCACCGACTTGGACCTACGCCAACAGCGATTTCACCTTGCACAAACGGCTCGCGATGCTCGATGGCGAGCACACCGTCGTCGTCTGCTACGAACTCGAACGTGCGCCCGGCCCGATCTATCTCGAACTGCGCCCCTTCTTTGCCGGCCGCGACTACCACGATCTGATGCAAGCCAACGACGGCGTCGCGCAAATCGCCGACTTCGCCGCCGACACGCTATCCTACCGCCCCTATCCCGAACAGCCCACTGCCCATATCACCGCCGCCGCTGCAAACTGGCAAGCCGCACCCGACTGGCACTATAATTTCCAGTACCCGCGCGAAGAAGAACGTGGGCTCGACATCAGCGAGGACCTCTTCACCCCAGGCCATTTGAGCATCCGGCTCGAACCCGGCAGCACCTTGGGGGTCGCCATCTCCATCACACCTTGCGACCGCGACCCCGTTGCATTGCTCGAAGCCGAGATCACCCGCCGACAAAACATCTGCCTACCCGCCGCAATCTCCGCCGATCCACTGCTGAGCCAATTGGCCGTCGCCGCCGACCAGTTCCTCGTCCGCCGCGACGGCGACCTGCACACCATCCTCGCCGGCTACCACTGGTTCACCGACTGGGGCCGCGACACCATGATCGCCTTGCCCGGCATCTGCCTGGCCACCGGGCGCTACGCCGAAGCCAAGAGCATCTTCCGCGCCTTCGCCGCCCATATCAGCGAAGGCATGATCCCCAACCGCTTTCCCGACGTCGGCGAAGAGCCCGAATACAATACCGTCGACGCGACCTTGTGGTTTTTCACCGCGCTCTACAAATATCTGCAACACACCAGCGACTACGCCTTCGCCCGCGAGCTTTGGCCAGCTCTGCAAGAGATCGTCGCCTGGCACGAGCGCGGCACTCGTTATCAAATCAAAGTAGATACAGACGGCCTGCTCAGCGCCGGCGAAGAGGGCGTGCAACTAACCTGGATGGACGCCAAAGTCGGCGACTGGGTCGTGACCCCGCGTATCGGCAAACCCGTCGAGATCAACGCGCTCTGGTATAACGCGCTAAAAATCATGGAATATCTGGCAATAGAATTCGCCGAAGAAACGGACTACGGCACAAAAGCCGAGCGCGTGCACAACACATTCAACAAGCAATTTTGGAACGAAGAGTCCGGCTGCCTCTACGACCTCGTCACCCCCCAAGGCCCCGACCCCGCAATACGCCCCAATCAGCTCTTCGCCCTCTCGCTGCCCTTTCCCCTGATCGAAGGAGACCGAGCACGACGCACGATAGCCGTCGCCGACGAGCACCTGCTCACCCCCCGCGGCCTGCGTAGCCTCTCGCCACAAGATCCCGCCTATCGCCCCCATTACCACGGCGACCCCTGGTCGCGCGACGGCGCTTACCACCAAGGCATTGTCTGGGGCTGGCTAATCGGACCATTTATCACCGCGCTGTGCCGCGTGCACGGCGACGAGGGCCGCCAACGCGGTCGAGCTATTATCGAAGGCTTTGCGGACCATTTACAGGAGGCGGGCTTGGGCTCGGTCTCGGAGATCTTTGACGCCGAACCGCCTTTCGCCCCGCGCGGTTGCGTCGCGCAAGCCTGGAGCGTGGCCGAGTTATTGCGCGCGGGCGTCGAAGATGTGTTGGGGGAAAGCTCGCAATAAAACCACAATGTCTACGATCAGCGGTCTTAAGTAGAGATAAGGGGGCGTTGCGCTTCGAGGGAAGCGGCGGAAAAGAGGATCAGTGCATAACAAAGGCGCGCGAGTCCCATGGAAAAACTCATAGTGTAAATATTCGGGGTATCGTATTTACATCGTCAGTGGCATAAAGTGCATCATCATTACAGTTGTTTTTTCGAACGGGATTGCCTCGCGTTTTTCCAGCGCATGCGCAAAAGAATTACGCGGCCGCTTCATCCTGAAAAATGTCCTCTATCGACATGTTAAATAAGCGGGCCGCCTTAAACGCCAGCGGCAAACTTGGATCGAATTTCCCCTTTTCAATGGCATTGATGGTCTGCCGCGAAACCTCCAGGGCCGCGGCTAAATCCGCTTGCGTCCAATCCCGTTCCGCGCGCAACACCTTTAGGCGATTCTTCATCCGTAGCGCCTGTTGCCGATAACCGTCCCAGCGAGATAGGTAAGGCCCATCAGCAGGATGAGATGTGATATCTCCGCGTCAGCGGCCATGAGATTGCTCTGATCCAGCAGCGAATAGCTAAGACCGCAGACAAACCCGACCCCCAGTGATAACGCCATGGCCTCCAATTGGATCTTTTGCTGCATTTCATCCAAGCTTTGCAAGTGGTGTTTATTCGCCAAAATGGTCGCCAAACCGATGGCCAAATTAATGAAAATTGCGCTCGCTGTTAATAGTGTATTATCATGCCATATGAATTGCGGGCCAAAAGTCGCCAACGCCGTGGTCACAAGCCAAGCACCCGTGCAATAGCCGAGGCGAAGGGTATTCCTATTCACACGAGCGGTCCAATCGCCGGATTCTTTTACTTTTTCTTCCATTAGTCTATCGTTCTTGTCATAATGTAAAGTATAGTTTACAAAAAGACTAAAATAAGCGACTTTCGCTTCATCCTAAGGCCATAGCTTGGCGGGAGGTCTACCATCCTTTAAATTGGCCTTGCGAACAGCTATCTTGCCAACACCCCTTCCGATATGGGCACGCCCATGACCGCCAAAGCTTCCGTCTTCATCGCCACCAGCCTCGACGGTTTTATCGCCCGCCCAAACGGCGACCTCGACTGGCTGGACCAAGCCAATACCACGGTCACCGAAGGCGAGGATTGCGGCTACACAGCTTTTATGGACACCGTCGACATCCTAATAATGGGCCGCAACACCTATGAAAAAGTCCTCACCTTCGGCCCCTGGCCCTACGAAAAACCCGTCATCGTACTCAGCCGCAACCCCATCGATATCCCCACCGAACTGACCACCGTCACACACTCTTCCAAAACACCGCAAGCCCTGCATACCAGACTCTCCGCTGAAGGAGCCAAACGCCTCTATATCGACGGCGGGATCACTATCCAACGCTTCCTCGCCTCAGGTCTGATCACCGACCTAACCATCACCCTCATACCCGTAATCCTTGGCGAAGGCATCCCCCTTTTCAGCCCCCAACAACAAGACATTTCTCTGACCCACACCGAAACCATATCTTATCCCTTCGGTTTTGTGCAACTCAAATACAAGACCTTCTAAACCTTCTTTTTATAGCGAATACACCGGAGGTCAGATCGAGGAATTTTACTGAGCGGCTTTGCTGTCCCCTGGAGCCACAGGATGTGGCGTAGGGGGATAGCCCTCGGAAGGCCACAGGATGTGGCCTGAGAATGAGCGAAGTAAAATCCCTCGATCTGATTGTCCCACACGGAGCACCCATGCAAAAACCCAATATCATCCTAATCAACTGCGACGACCTAGGCTACGGCGACCTAGCCTGCTACGGTTCCCCCGTCAATAAAACCCCCGCCCTCGACCGCATGGCCAAAGAAGGCATCCGCTTCACCGATTTCTACATGGCCTCCCCCGTCTGCTCGCCGTCTAGAGGCGCGATGCTCACCGGCTGTTACCCGCCGCGCATCGGCTTCGGCTCCTTCGACGGCAAATGGGTGCTCTTCCCCGGCATGCCCATCGGCCTCAACCCCAGCGAGACCACCACCGCGACCTTGCTCAAAGAAGCCGGTTACGCCACCAAGATCGTCGGCAAATGGCACTGCGGCGACCAACCCGAATTCCTGCCGACACGCCACGGTTTCGATTCCTACTACGGCATCCCCTACTCCAACGACATGGGTCGGCAAAAGGAAGACGACGTCTACCCGCCGTTGCCGCTTTTGCGCGACGAAGAAGTGATACAGGCCCAGCCCGATCAACGCGGCATCACCGAGCGCTATGTCGAAGAATCCGTGCGCTTTATCCGCGAAAACAAAGAAAAACCCTTCTTCCTCTACTTCGCCCATATGCACGTGCACCTGCCGCATTATCCGCCCGCGCGCTTCGTCGCCGAATCGGAAAACGGCGTCTACGGGGCGGCGGTCGCCGCCATCGACTGGGCCGCCGACGTGCTCTTCGACGAATTGCAAAGCCTCGGCCTAGACGACAACACCCTAGTCATCTTCACCAGCGACAACGGCTCCCGTGCACGCGACGAAGGCGGCAGCAACGCCCCATTGCGCAGTACCAAGGGCACTACCTGGGAAGGCGGCCAACGCGTGCCCTGCATTATGCGTTGGCCCGGCGTGATCCCCGCCGGCACCGAGTGCAACGAGCTCGCGCTGTCGATGGACCTGCATCCCACCCTGGCCGCTATCACCGGCGCTACCTTGCCCTCCGACCGCACCATCGACGGCAAGGACATTCGCCCGCTCATGCAGGCCGAAAAAGACGCAGAAAGCCCGCACGAGTCCTTTTTCTATTATAAACGCAATAGCATCGAAGCCGTGCGCAGCGGCCAATGGAAGTTGCATATCCGCAAGGACGACGAAGAGATACAGCAGCTCTACAACCTCGAAAGCGACATCGGCGAAACCGAAAACCTCTACGAGCAGCACCCCGAAATCGTCGCCGATCTGCAAACAAAAATCGACGCCTGCCGCCGCGAACTCGGCGATGACGCCACAGGAATTTCTGGCGCGAACGTCCGCCCCATCGGCCGCGTCGAAAACCCCGACACCCTGACCCACTACGACCCCGAGCATCCTTATATGATCGCCCTCTACGATCTCAAGGAACGCGGTTAAGGAGAGCCTACCATGTACAAGATCCTCATCGCCGAATGCAAACAAGAGATCTCCACCTTTAACCCGGTCGAGTCCCATTACGAAGACTTCACCGTCATCCGCAGCGACGAACTCTTCGCCACCAATCGCGGCATCGAGTCGGAGATCGGCGGCGCCCTAGAAGTCTGCGACAAGCGCAACGATGTCGAACTCGTGCCGCTGTGGAGCGGTACGGCCAACTCCTCCGGATCGCTGGTGCAACCTGCCTTCGACCGCCTGGCGCAAGAATTTACCGAGATTCTAACGGCCAACAAAGACGGCGCCGACGCCTTCTACTTCGTCCTGCACGGCGCGATGGGCTGCAGCGAAGAGCTCGACCCGGAAGGCTATCTGCTGCAAGAGGCGCGCAAGATTCTCGGGGCCGACATCCCCATCATGATCTCACAAGACCTGCACGGCATCCTCACCGAACGCATGCTGGAAAACTGCGACGCGCTGACGATCTACCACACCTACCCGCATGTCGATCTGTTTTCGACCGGCGAACGCGCGACGCGCCTGCTACTGCGCATACTCGACGAAGGCCTCAAACCGACTATCGCCAGGGTCGTCGTGCCGACGCTCGTGCGCGGCGACGAGCTCAAGACTGCAACCGGCGTCTACGGCGAATCGATCCGCCGCGCGCAGGAGCTCGAAGCAAGCGGCCAAGCGCTGACGGCGGGCATGATGATCGGCAACCCCTTCACCGACGTGCCCGAGCTATGCTCACAGGCCATCGTCGTCACCGACAACGACCCCGAGGCCGCACAACGCGCCGCGCTGGAGATAGCCGAAGACTTCTGGCCGAAACGGGCTACAATGCAAGCCCCCCTGGTCTCAATAGAAGAAGCCATCGCCGGCGCCAAAAAACTGACCGGCACCGCCATCTTCGCCGACGCCGCCGACGCCACCAGCTCGGGGGCCTCCGGCGACAGCAACGCCCTGCTCGCAGCCCTCGTCGACGCCAACTACACCGGCAAGGCGCTTTTGCCGCTCGTCGACGCGCCGGCGGTACAACGCGCCAAAGAAATCGGCCTGGGCCAAAGCGCCACCTTCTCGCTCGGCGGCACCTGTGATCCGCGTTTCAAACCCATTGCACTCGAAGCCACCGTAACCCTGCTCGCCACCGGCCCCTACTTCTTCGAATCCTGGGGCAACGAGCAAGACGCTGGTGACACCGCCGTGTTGCAAGCCGAAAATTTTACTATCATCGTCACGACGCTGCCGGTCTACCTCTTCGACCGCTCACTGTTTTTAGCGCATGGCCGCGACCCGAAAAACTTCGACCTAGTCGTCGTCAAGTCGCCGCACTGCCAGGATCACTTCTTCGTCGAGTGGGCGGAAGAAAACTTCAATATCGACGCGCCCGGATCAACTAGCGCCAATCTCAAGAGCCTCGGCCACACCATTTGCCAGCGACCGATGTATCCGCTCGACGAGGATGCCGCCTTTGAGCCTGTGGCACAGGTTTTTTCACGCGACAGAGCTTAGGCCGCTCGTTCCGCCTTCGCCCAGTTATGGACGAACCGCTCATCATCCACGATGCCACACCGCACGACGCACCGGTCATCGCCCGCATCGATGCCGATTCGTGGAACGCCGGTTTCGGCGACCTGATGCCTGTGCGGCCCTTTAACTTTGACCGCGTCGAATGCTGGCGTTTGGATCTTGATGCGCCCTTGCCGTATCGCTGGTGGGTCGCCGAGTTAGGCGGGGTCGTCGTCGGTTTCGCCGGCATCGGCCCCAGCCGAACCCCTAGCGACCCCGAACTCGGTGAACTCGACACCATAGCGATCGACCCGGCCCACTGGCGCCAAGGCCTCGGGCGCACACTTATGGCGGTGGCCGTCGAACACCTCGAAGCCGACGGCTACCGCGCCGCGATCCTCTGGACTTTAGAACATTACCCGCAGGGCCAGCATTTTTACGAAGCCCTCGGTTGGCAACGCGACGGGGGCACGAGGCACAAGGGCCGCCAGATACGTTACCGGCGCTCCTTCGCAGACTGACGCGCCCCTAACCCAAAACACGGCCAAGCGCCATCTGCCGGCCTCAAGCACGTCTTCGCCTAGCACTCTTTTTACTTTTTCCTTGCCAGAGAACCCCTTTGACTTTTAGTTTGCCATTAGCGCTCTAAAGGGCGCCGCCGGTCCGCGGTAAGGGTCGTACCCACCTTATTATTGTTACCAGCCACCACACCTTTTTTCTGCCCGTACTTGCGGACCACCGGCACCAACGTAAAGAGGGCTCTATCCACAAAATATTCCCGACGCAACCCTATCCCGAGCATTGCAAACGCCAAGCCAAGGATCTGTTGCGCACCCATCAACAGGAGCAAAGCGAAGCCTGTGCCCGCAGCCGCTACACCGGCACCGCCTACGTCAGCAGGTTTCTATACGACCAACACCAGAGGGTGGGGGGAAAAGCCTGCCCGCCGCCCTACAGGAACTAAAGACCGAAAGAGCAAAGGAGAGTTAAAAGACTATGACCACGACCAGCACCAAAGACGCCCCCCTGATCTACCGCAAAGATCTGGGGAAAACGCTAGAAGAATCCACATGGAATATCCCGCACACCAATGCCGACGGCCTGCCCGCCATAGCGCCGAGCGAGGAGCAAAAATACCTCTTCGACAACCAGGGCTGGATAATCATTCCCGGCGTCTTGGACGCGGACGACACGGCCGAGATGCGCGAATTCTGCTACCGCCTTAAACAAGAGCCCGATTCAATCGCCGCCATCGACCGCTCACCCATCGGCGGTCCTTTGCAAAAGCTCTGTGACCATCCGTTGATCTTGGGCTTTATGAACGAATTCGTATCGCATCCACCCCACGCGAGTTCTGAGTGTTATGGCTTCCGCATGGAATCGACCCATCTCGATATCCGCGACAAAGGAGCCGGCGGCTTCGGCCCCCACAATGGCAGTGGAATGATGCGCCTGCCAGGCGATACACACCTCTATAATTGCTATCCGGGCAAAGCGCACAGCGGTCTGACCTGCATTGTCTGGGAGTTGAACCCGGTCGAGGCCGGCGACGGCGGCACGCTCTTCGTCAGCGGCAGCCACAAATCGACCTTTAGCGCCCCCGCCTCGCTGCAACAACCCGACTCGCCACTCTGGCAAACCTACGCCTGCCCCGCAGGATCGCTATTGATCTTTTCCGAAGCCACCACCCACTCCGGCACGCCATGGACCAACGAAAGCCGCGACCGAGTGCCGATCTTCAGCCGCTACAATAGCATCTGCAGCAAGTGGCACCGTTGGGAACCGCACCCCGAGCTTCTGGCCTCGATGCCGCCAAAACGCCAGACCTTGTTCCGGCCGGTTTATTGCGAAGGCAATGTGATATAAGAGCGCGAATTCCTATTCTTACCATCCGCATACAACATTTACTGGAGAAAAAAATGACCACCTACAAAGTCGCCATCATCGGCCTCGGCCGCATGGGCAGCACCATAGATGACGAAGGACATTTCGAGGTCCCCTATTCGGTCGCCGCCTCCACTAAAGCCAGCACCCGCCTTGAACTGGTCGCCGGAGCTGACCTGCAAAGCGAAAAACGCGACGCCTTCGCCGAGCGCTGGAACGTCGCCGTCTACGAAGACTTCCGCGAGATGATCACCGCGGAAAAACCCGACCTCGTCGCCGTCTGTACCGC
>JABHFS010000046.1 GCA_018672475.1 Gemmatimonadota bacterium
CTCCACTCTGCATTGAAACACAGCTCAGAAATCGGCCACTATATACGTAGATATGGTCTTCGTATACTAGTGGCTGTCCGTATGATTTTTTTACTTTGTGATTTGCCCACACCGTTTCAATCTCAAATGGTGGCGTTTTGTTAACTCGTAAAAGCAGCAGACCATTTTGCGCCGAGCGTACTAATATCTTATCGGGGGGAACCACAATGGGCATAGTACCATCTGTTAGACCGCCTTCTACGACATGATGCCAGAGAACTTTTCCACTCACCGGGTCAAGGGCAACCAGAGCACTGTCGCCGGCAGCAACAACTGTCGGGGTGCCATGCACATCACCCAACGTCGGCGATTGATAACGTATTGAGTCTTCACCCTGTCGCCAGAGTATCTTGCCGGTTTGCTGTTCAAAACCGACTAGCAGCCCGTCCTCGGCGCTGCCAACCATGAGTATAATTATGTCGTCGAAGAGGAGAGGCGAAGTGACAAAGCCCCAGTGGGGCGGTGGGGCAGCCAACTCTTGAACCAGATTACGCTCCCATACTAAGGCACCACTGTTCAGTTCGAGTGCCAGCAACGTACCGTGCGGCGTTAGACAGAATGCGTGTTCTTTGCTAAGTGCCGGAGTAGAAAGAGGACCATCTTGAGAATTTCCATGGCCTTTGTACGTTGGGCCTATTGTATACTTCCATAGTATATTACCGGTTGAAACTACAAAGGCCTGAACATAATCAAGATGGTTTTTCGAATACATGACCACGGCAATGTCTGCAGCTACGGCCACACCAGAATAGCCAGATCCTAGCGTGTGGAGCCATTCTACTTGTAACTTAATACCCTCTTCTGAAAAAATGTGACTTTCACTTGATAGACCATTTCTTTGAAGCCCCATAAAAGCAGGCCAATCCGTTTGACCATTGGTCTCGCCAACCGCTACGAACAGTGAGATAACAACGCCCAACAGACTATGCTTCAGTAGGAGATAAAATTGTCCCGACATATATAAAACTCCATCTGAAAGTATCAAGATCAGCTATGACATCTATTGCCAAATGTATTTCACTAAAGCCTTTTGCCTAAGCCGCATAAATCATCTTGGCCCTTCGAACGAACACGCGTTCAAATGCCTCAATTGCGAAGTTAACTTAACAGTTCTCGTCGGGCAAATCCGTGACGGGGTCACAAAAGGCCGGTAGTGTCGGCCCACACACCGTGGTCTGCAAAGCGCCGGCCATCGCGGCCCTGAGTGGCAACAGGACGGCGGCCCGAGAGTGTTGGTGGCGTGGCAAAGAGAAGCCCCGTCGCATCCAAGCGGATGGCGGGGGCAGTGGGTATATGCCGGCGGTGCGCGTCAGGCGAGGCTCAGCAGGATGCGGCGGATAAGACGGGCAGTGCAGAGGCGTTGGCGTTGGCGGCGGCGACCTGGTGCTGTTGCCAACGCCAACTTGGCGGACATCCTGGGCGAAATGACGGCGCTCGAGGCGCGGCACGGTCTCGAGATCAAGGGAGTCTAAAGGACTCCTCAATGAATGTGTGTTGTTCGAAAGCCTCGAAAGCCTCTCATGAAACTGTCGAGTGTGCATTCTGATCGCGACGCGAAGACGAGGTAACTGCGCTCGTGACGCGGTACAGTCTCAGTTAGTATCACAGTATACAAGCGAAGCAAAGTAATGTGTGTGAAGAAACTCGTCGGCTCAGTCCGGCCCAAGAATGCTGCGCGCCGTCTCGCTCCAGGGCGGGTGCTCTCCCCTCGCTATCGCCGCATCCATCCGCCTCAGCCACTGGGCCGGCATCACTGGCCCCCACCTGCTCGTCTCCTCCCCTGCCGTTGTTGCCGCCTCCCGCTCAGCAACAGCGTGTGGCAACGGCGTCCGATTCGCAAAAAGAAAGGCCCAGCGCGTCGGCGCATCGACCACTCGTGGCCCGACCCAGTGCGGCATGTGGTGACAGAACGAGATGAAGGACCCTGGAGGCACCGTCAACCGCTTGATACGGAGGGGCGTGCCGTGCCTTGGGTGTGTCTTGCCTTGTAGCCACTGCTCCATCGCCGCATCATCAGCTTGCGAGAAGGACGCTTCAAACGGAACACGGCATAGATGCATCCCGGGGACTAAACCAAGCTCGCCACCGTAGCCGCCCTCCTCGGCGGAGACTGCCCCCTCGGGGTAGCACAGGGTACGTATGCACTGTCGGCGCAGGAACTCAGGGTTGGGCGAGCCATCGCTGTCTTCCTCATGCTCTTCGTATCGGCCATCGCCGTAGCGGTGGCCGTGCCAGTGCCGCCCCGGCCCCTCGCCCTGCTTGCGGTTGAGCACATTGGCGTGGTCGATGCAGAAGCGCTCGCCGGGGAAGAGCTTGCCGAAGAGCGCCATCATCTGCGGGTGGGACGTCGCGAGGTCGAGCAGGAAGGGGCTGTGGCAGAGCGGAGCGAACTCGGGCACGTGGCCTTGCGACGGCCACGTGCCGTCGGTCGCCAAGGAGTCGGCGCCGGTCCCGAAGAGCCCAACGTCGGCCATGAAGGCGCGCGTCGGCATATTGAGGAAGCCCTTACCCACCTCTGGCATGTCGCCCTGGGCGGGGTAGTAGGACAACTGCTCTGAGCCCCCGCACACCCGCGCTTCTCGCCACTCCGCAGTCAGGCGCTCCGGCGGCGGCGGCGGCAGGCCTCGGGCGACCCAGTCGATGCCGTCGGCCCATCGCGTGTTCCTGACCATGTAGTCCTGCATGGCCTGCAGCCGCTGCAGCTCCGCCGTCATCCTTGCCCGCCCCTCATCGGTCAGCGCGCCGGCCCACAGCCAGTATCCGTCCGACTCAAACTGCTCGCGGTCGAATGCCGCCAGAACGTCCGGGCAGAGCAGGCCTTCGAGCCGCGGCTCCCAGGGCATCACGGGCTGGTGTGCCTTCGGGCGCGGCAGCTCCGTGGCCGCTGGCGTGGGCGAGGCGAAGTGCTGGTGCATAGGGATTATAAACGGCTTTTTAGACGGACTGGTCAATCGGCGTAAGTGTCTTATCCCCCTCTTTCCAGCTGGGATACCGCCTTTAGCTAGCCGCTCTTTTAGGGTTGTCTGGCCGGATGGACGAACGGGCTCGTCTTAGAGGCAAAGGGGCTGGGGTAGACAGACATTAAGGGGTACGCCGTCCAGTATCGTGGGGTTCCCAATCCCGACATACGATGTTCAGACCGGCACCTGGCCGCCGCAGAAGGCATCAACCTTGGTCTAATCTGCGGCTGCAAGGTCGGGGATAGTGAGCGACGATGGTCAGCGAAAATTAGCTTCATAATTGCCTGTCAGCTTTAATATCGATTACATCCGTGCTTGGCAAAACCCTAAATTGAGAGCCACTGATCATTGTGAGGACTCACATAAAGCGCTTGGCATACGCCATTGAGTGATTCGATACTCTCTTTTACTAGTCGCCGATACGTACGACTAAGTTCGTATATTGAGTTCGAGCGACTGCCAGTAGTATTTGAGCAAATCGTCCTCTTCCCAATCGGCGTACAGTTCGACCCAGTCAGCCCAGCCCCAGTGGGGAGTTAGTGCCGCGGCATCTACCGGCTCGCGAACGGTTTGATAACGGGCACTTGTGGAGAGGCGAATTCGATCCGCGGTTATGTTGTCGCGGCCCCGATGAATAGTCAAACTATTAAATATCAGCACATCTCCACAACTAAACGGATTCCAGTGCCATTCGGTTTCATTATCCAGTAGCTCTCCTGAAATGACCCGTGCGTTATCGAGGTAGCCGCGCCGATTTGAACCACAGGCGACCGCTACACCACCGAGGTCAGAATCGCAGTCGCCGAGTGAAATCCATACCGTCCACGTATTGGGGGTTCCCCCCACCGGGTGGAAGTCCTGGTGGGGCTCCGTGGTATGTTCGAAGCGGCCTGGAAAGAGAATGTGGCAGATGTGGCGTGGGTGCACGAAGATGGGCTCACCGAGCAGTGATTCGATCAGGCCCATGACCATCGGGTGGTGGGGAAAAGCGTTGAACAAGCGTAGGCTGAGGATCTCGTTGTAAAAGCGTTGTAGCGCCGGTGGTGTAGGTTTGTCGTATTCAAGGTCAATATATACACCCTCTTTGCGAATACCCTCATCGACATCTAAACCGGCTCGGAGCAAGCTATGACGATCGGCGATGTGTAAGATTGCACGGCGCACCGCCAGCACATCTTCCACGGGCAACAAACCTGGAAAGTACAGATAGCCGTTCTGGGCGGCGAGGTATCGGAGTTGATCTGGATCTTGTGTTGCGCCACTGCAATCAACAAAGTCGCAGATCTTTTGCATTGCGCTACTGGTCATTATTTGCACTCCATAGTTTTCTCAGAAGATTATTTTACAACGAAATATCAAGAAAACTATACTAACAGTTTTTGCGAAAAAACTAAACAAGGCAAGGTTTATGGAAGGCCCATCCCGCAGGATACGAGGTAGGTGATAAGCGAGGTAAATCTACACACGATACAAAACCAACTACGGGGTGACGTATCGGACACCACCCATCATAATAATCATGGGCTTCAACTCATTATGTGCTGCAATTAATTCTGGTGTCTTCTCTTGACCCCAGCATGCCACTGCAGTTTCAATGTCTGGCCACAACGATTCATTCATAAATTGAGCCGGCTCGAATGCACCGCCGATTCCTTCGTCTTTCCTTGAGTCGCACAGTTTAAGTGTCCGACGCTCTATGCAACCATGAGCTAAAGCAAATTCTACAAGGGCGCCATCCCACAATTCTATTGCGCGTTTTTCATCTCCGCCGGAAGAGAGGCGGAATGCGAAGCCGACGATTCGGTGCTCATGGTACCAAAATCACTGTTGCTGCACAAGCGCAAAGCCCCCGACGCATCCAAGTGGATGGCGGGGGCCGACGGACTGCTATGGCAGTACCTTCGCAAGCTAAGTGTCTTTACTCGATTCGATTAAAATAACCGGTTACTGTTTTTACGTTTCCATCTTGGTCGAAACCGGTAAATACTCGTTTCATTCGATCGTTACTTTCTTTAGTAACTTGGAACATGCCCTCAAAGACCGGGTTCCACATGCGTCCTTGGATTCTATCAGCCGTTACATTTTGCGCTTCGATGTTCCAGAACGAGCCATCAGATCCGTACGCAGTAGAAACAATCACACCCCGGCTAGATTGCCAACCAGCAACTTCAGTGGAGTACGACGAATCAGGCCAGACGTAATGGCCGAGCAAGGCATCGGCATTTTCGATTTTCGTCCACATAACCTCGCCTTGGTAAACCCCATCATCGACGATTTCCCACCGACCAGTCATCCAGATCCATGGGTTGCTATTGTCATCTGCACCCGCGTCAATTGACGTCAGCGATATGGTGAGGGCGATAAGCGAGATCATTGCTTTAGTTGTTATATATTTCATCGGTAGCTTCCTCGGCATCGAAATGGGTGACGCAACTCTGTACGTTGCAGACACGTGTAATTTAGGTGAGAAATAGATGTTATAGTGGGGCTACTTAGAACGAATGCAAGACGCTATATCGATGAAACGTCGGCGGCCCATCAACATATTCGTCCCATTGATCTTGAATGACCTTGTGAACTTCGCCAACAGTCCAAGCATCGAAAACTCTTTCCTCGTGCGCTAAATTATCGAAAGTGTGGCGTATGATCAAAACGCTATTTTCTCCGTCCATACGACTGAGAGCTTCGCCGTTTTCAAATCCCTCCGTGCCACTGATTCCAAAGAGCCCCTTCCACCACTCGCATGTTCTTTCTATATCACCATTCTTTGGTCGTAACGTACCTTCCCAAATATGCATAATTACACTCCTTCTTGAATAAGTAACTTAAATGTTATTTACGATTGATTGACATTAATTGATGGATTTATAAACCTCTATTCGAGTTGTGCCGGGTACGATGAATTCGAAGAATTCCGGTTGGTTGCTCGACCCATAATTCATTGGCTCCGGGGGCATTTCGCTGTGCTCAAATTCGATTTGCACTTTAAATGAGTCGCCATATTGATTTATGAATCTGCTGGGTGGTACATACGCCGGATTCTCTTGTTTGCGCTTTTTGTCTGCTTCTCGGCACCATTCAGCCAATTCACCATATTTGCCGGGAATAATTATGTGAGACAACACGACTTTGTACATAGTCCTCTCCGTGATAGGTCTGTGGCACATGGAATTCTGCTTCAAGGGAACACGCATGAGCAGCGTGCGGGCCTTCGTGAGGGAACTAACTTGGGTAGGGTATCACAGAAAAACCTCCTGCCAAAGGTTTTAGGAAAAGACCGAAGGAATCTTCAGCCTCTGATGCCGCTTACAATACACTATTCTTGGGCCACGCACAAGGCACATTGGCCGCGACTTGAGTAACAATAAATTTCAGCCTCGAAAAGCCCTACACCCTCTACTTTTGTCCAACGTGTCCAATGCGGCCAACATGTCCAATACGGATCAATTAGTGTCCATCAAATCGAGGAAAGTCCAATGATGCGGATCGCCACGTCCGTCAACCGTACGACGCGAAACCGCTTACTCTTCGACTTAACGACTGTGAGCACTGGAACGTCACCGGTGGTATCGACCTCGCACCAGCGGAGATTGTAGAGTTCGCCAGATCGCCAGCCGAATTATTTTGTCAAATTTTCTTATTTTGTGATCCCTATCACAGAATCTGATCGTATTATGTATATTATTGATATAAGCAAATTGATTTAGGACTCGAACTATGAGTTAATGTTCGATCACATTTGGATTTCTACAGTCCAATTTATTAGGAAGGCAGCGCGATGAAAATGGGTGGATTGGTCGGATTTCTTTGTGCCTTAATCTTGTCTATGGGTGATACTGCTTCTGCACAGGATCTGAAAATTTTTGAAGGTCACGCGGTGAAGTCTAATGGCACTGGAGCGGATAGACTAAAATTCAAGGATACGGATGC
>JABHFS010000047.1 GCA_018672475.1 Gemmatimonadota bacterium
CCTGAGCAATGACCCGGCGATTGATTGGGCACCGGCATGGTCACCAGTTCCCTAGGTAGTTAATATGCGTAGACCTGAATTGATTCGAGCAAAGCGCGGCCGAGTACTGCGCTTGATTTTCTACGCAGCAATTCTCCAAATTGCAATCTGGCCCCAAGTTCTGCACGCGGCGACGTCAGCCGATATAGAAACACCAGCAGCTACGATTACAGGGTCAACACAGGCACTGCTGGGCTCTGAAATACAAATTTACTCCATTGAACTCGATGCAGGTACAAATAATCCCTTCTCCAATAATGTTTGGATCGGTAAATATAATGCCGTGGCTCTGGGAGGTAGTCCCCTGGCTCTAGATATATATTTGGGTGAATTCACGGGGTCGGTTTTTGACGCCACCGATATATCAGAGCTAAAACTATACCGCAGTACGGACGCTGTATTTGACCTAGGTGATACCTATATAACCAATACGACCGTAATCAATGAAGATCTCGCTCCATTTGACAGTGGAGTAGATGTTACAAGCTTCGATATGAGCACTGCGGATCCTAGCTTGGACGCAAGTCGAAAATTACCCTATGAAGACCTGGTGCCCTCCTCTGTCTGGTTTATAGCCACCGCGGTTATTTCACCTACCGCAACGGAGGGTCATACATTTAGAGTTGGCGTTGCCGCAAATCATCTTGGCGTTTACGACACTCCTCCCTTAGGTACCGGTGAGAACAACGCTATTGGTGGTGCGGTAGTACAAATGCAAGGTAATCATATAGTTATTGCTGCCGATACTCCGTTACTTGCCTCTGGAGTCCGCAGCGGTGGCGGTGGCGGTATCGGTATTCCCTTTGGTGGCGAACCGGTGATGATGGTGCTCTTGCTCTGCACGGGGCTCTATATGATCTACCGCACTTCCGGGTAGTCTAGGCCTAGCTTAGATCTCGGCCAGGGCGCTGCCTATGCGCATGGCTTCTTCGAGTAGTTGGTCCAGTTCGTCCTGATTGATGGCCCCGACCTCGCAGGCTCGACGACCCTGATCGAGCCAACCTTTCAATTCCAACCAAGACGTGGCATAGCGAACGCCCAGTTGCAAGTCGGTGTACAGTTGCCAGGCGGTGTTTTCTTTTACGGCGATTGTTGCGCTAGAGAGCGTTTTCATGGGATGTATCCTTGATGCGCGTGCCGGGTGGGGAAGACTCCTGACACCAGGTTGGGGGAGAGTAGGGCAAAAGCTCTATTGCTCTATTCGGTTCTTCAGCGAATTTTCTTGCGCTCTTTCTCTAAAGATAGCGACGCGAATTTGTGGTGGCGATGATCTGGATCACGTCGATGAGCCTTGTCTGTATATAGATGAGCAAAGTTTATACCAAGCTCCTGGGGTTTTGTGCGATCTTGGGAAAGGTCGAATAAAAATAGAGAGATAGGAGATATATTGATTTGACGCGTGGGGGGAAGGCGATGGGAAAAATTGTCGCCATTTAACTGAAAATCCCGCCAATCGGCGCGATATAAATTAGGACAAAAGAAAAGGCCCGCCGGATTATCGCCGGCGGGCCTTTTCTTTGAGATCGAGCCGCTAACCGAGCACGTCGCAGCCTTCTAAGCACACGGGTGTGGTCGAAAGCAATGGTTGATGCGCTCTAAGGTCTTGCGGAGGATTGTTACTATCGCGGCTAAATGGCTGACGTAGCTCAGTATTGACCGTGCAAATAACGCACAACGCTATCTTCGCTATTGCGGCCGATGATCTCGGTGGCGAGGGTGCGGATTTCTTCGCTGGCGTTGGCGGTGGCAATGGCGCGGGGCGCGAGGCGAAACATCTCCACATCGTTGTCGCTATCGCCGAACACCGTCAGGCCATCGATGGCATAACCACCTTGTGCGAGCAATTGGCGGATGCCCCGGTCTTTGGTGGCTTGCGCATCGCCAATCGTCAACCACGTATCGCCGACATCCGAATAGCTATTGTCGAAGAGATAGATCTGCAATTGACCCGGAAAACAGTCTTCGAGACTCGCGCGGACGTCTTGCAGTAGCGTGCGCCGATGGTCGATTACGGTAAAACACAGGACCGGGTCGGCTAGCGCTAGACGCAAGTCTTCTATTTGTTCTAGTCGGTTGTCGTCGGTGTCGAGCCGATCGTCGAGATACCACTGCATGCCCGCGTTTTCAATGCGATGATAATAGAGATGATCGCGATCCGATGCACAGGTGGAAATAAAGGGCAGCAGTCCGTTGCTGCGGATCTGGTCGAAGACTAGTTCGGCGGTTTCGGGCGAGATGGTCTGGATGCTCTGGTGGCGACCGCTGTGTAGATCGGAAAGCAGGGCGCCGTTCAAATTAATCACCGGCAGGCTGAGTTGTAGGCCCTGTAATAGTTGGCGTATCGAAACCACACTGCGGGCGGTGGCTACAGTAAAGTGCATCCCGTCGGCGATCAGGCGGTTGAGCCCGTCGCGGCTGTAGTCCGAAAGCGTGCCGTCGGGTCTGAGCAGGGTACCGTCCAAATCGGATATGTAAAGCGGGATCGACATGGTGACCTAATGGTTTGTGGGAGCGGATAATTTCTGGCTTCTTTCACCTGCACACAAGCTCTTCGTTGTGCCTGCCGGTGCGCAGCAAGTAGCACCTCGGTGCAGTCTGGGCCGGTGTGGAATACGGCACGGCGGCGTTTCGCGCTCTGGATTGCAGAGCACTTGCTGTAGTCGGCAGCTAATCTTGCAGGCAGCGTTCGAGCAGCGCTAAAGCGGCGGCGGTGAAGGCGAGCATATTCTCGTAGCGGTCTTGGCGTCCGGTAGCGGTGACGATGGCCAGCTCTTTCGGTCCCGAGACACCCAGGGCAGAGTGACCGGCTGGGTCGCCGTAGCGATTGCCGGTCGGGCCGGCGGCACCCGTCTCGCCGATGCCCCAGTCGGCGTCGAGACGCGCTCTGACCGCGCGCGCCAGAGCCAGAGCGTGGCCTTGTGTTGCCGCGCGGTTGGCCTCCATATCGGCGGCCGGGATATCGATGAGGATGCGTTTGGCGTTGCTGGTGTAGACGGTGCCGCCGCCTTTGAAATAGGCCGAGGCGCCGGGCACGGCCAATAGTGCGGCCGAGATTAGGCCGCCGGCGGACGATTCGGCGACGGCGATGGTTTCGCCGCGTGCTTTGAGCAGGGCGCCTACTTTTTCTGCCATAGTGCCAATATCGGACATGGGTTTTCCTTTCGCTGAGGATCGCTCAGCCGTAGGCTCCGTGCGGTAGAAAGCCCAGCAAGCGACGGCGTCTTTCATCGGCGCCGCGATAGACGTGCTCGGGCATCTGGTAGTTCATAAAAGGGAGATACTTATGGCCGATGATGCGGCGGGCGTAGGTGATCTGGGTCATATAGCGGGTGCGTTCGCTTTGGTTGGGACCTCCGCGATGCCAGACTTGGTTGTTGAAGATGAACACCGAGCCAGCCGGCCCGAGCCCGGAGACGACCTGGTCCTCGTAGGGCGTGCCCTCGATTGGGTTGTGGGGCTCGGCGCCAAACAGGTGCGAGCCGGGAATGGCTTGCGTGGGCCCTTGTGCGATCTCGTCGACGTCGGTCAGCATATAGTTACAGGTAAAGAACAATACGGGCAGGCGAATATTCTTCGGCGGCTCACCTTCGGTGACCAGCAAGTGCGGCGGATCGTCTTGGTGCCAGGTGCTGATGCCGCCGCCGGGGGGAGAGCGGAAGCTGTTGTTGTGGATGACATGGCAGGGTGAGTCGATTAGCGCTTCGGCTAGGGAGACCATCGGTTCGAGGTCAAAGAGGCTCAAGTTGGCGGCGCTTTGTTCGAACATCCGGTGCTGTAATTCGATAACGCCGCCCGCGTCCGGCGGGTTGGCTTGTAGCGCGCGGTCGAGGTCGGCGCGCAGATGGTTGCTCAGCGAGGGCGGCAACACGTTTTTGATAAAGAGAAAACCGTCGCGGTGGAAGAGCTCGACCCACTGTTTGATCTGCTCGGGGTCGGGGGGCGTGTTGGCGAGATATTGCTTGGCGGTCATGCGCAGTGCTCCTATGGTCGGTTGGGGCCGACAGCAAGTTAGGAGCAGACACTGCGCAGGGCAAATGAAAAATCGCGCAGGGCCACATTTTTACGCTCTATTGCATCTATGCTTAAAAGGGCCTCAATCCACCTCGTTTGACCTCGCTTAATTGCTGCGAGCAAAGGAACAAATTCAACGCCCAACGCCCCTTTGCTTATGTGCACCGACACGACCGACATAAGAACAGGCCCGATGGGCCCTGACCGACCATCGGCCGAGCTTCGAGCCATGGGTCAGGAGAATACCAGACTCCGCCGTCGGTCGCCGGTGCGACATCGTGCGGTCCAGCAGATCATCTGCCGGTTTTTCAGTCTTCTGTTTCTTGCCGCGCCACCCACCCCACCGCGACCACCGGCCCGGTAAATTCGGGCTCTTGGCAAATGGGGCAGCGCACGGTGGTGTATCCGCCGCAGCAATCGCGGCAAAAGAGTCGGCCGCAGCCGCCGATGTTTTCTTTGCAGAGAAAGATCGTCGTTGCGTCGTTTTTGGTCTTGCAATGCGGACAGGTCCGGTACGCTTCCATTATATGCATTATCCACGGTTGTCGAGCATGTCTTCTGGAGAAATGTATGATAGAAGTGGAAAGTCTGCGCAAACCAGATGGCGCTGGGCGGGGTTGCAGATAACGCACGCGGTCGCTTTGGGCCGCCTGCTTGGGCGCAGGCGCGCTTTGTCTTGGCACAGGAAATACAGCAGATTGAGATCGAGGTTGCTTGAGGCTCGAGCCTAGTATCTTGAGATTGAGGCTCAAACCCTTTATAATAAGTAAGCTTAAACAGTACAAACTATATAGATCGTTGTTCTCTTTGGTGGCGAAAACGAGGAGTAAAGTAGTGCGCATAGGACTAATGATCATTGCGGTAGCGCTGTCGACAACCCCCGCGCAAGCCCAAGTCTCGTTGTGGCAGCTGGGCGGCGACGAACGGGTTTGGAGCGAAAACGACAGCAGCCAGGTCTTTGTCGATTTCGAGACTTTTCCCGGCGCGATCGCTCCGGTCTACTTTAATGGCGAGGAGAATATCTTCTCCAAGCTCAACTCTTGGTCTCCGTTCAAGTTTCCCACCGACCTAGGCTACGAAGATGGTTTTATCCCGCGGGTCTGGCGCGCGGCCAATGGTTTTTATTGGTTTACCGCCGGCTCGTTGACGACCGAGTGGGTCGACGGCGACAGTTCGTCCTATAGTCCGCCGGTGGCGCGTGGCATCAATTCGGAATGGTATACTTTTGATGTCGGGGTTCCGGTTCCAGCCGACGTCGTTGGTTTCTACACGCCGCCGCACGGTTTCCGCGCCGACGGCTCATTGCTCCAGGACGATATCTTCAAGTCCTTCGAGGTCTCGATCGCCGAGGAGTTCGATCCCGTACTCAACCAAGAGAATAACGACAACGACTATCACCGCCTAGAGACGCTGGTCTCCGACGTGCCGCTCAACTTCGACGCCAACGTACAACTCGAATTTCCCAAGCAGTATGTGCGCTTTATCCGTCTGCAGCGCAAAACCTCGATCGACGACAAGACCTTCGCTTCGGGCCAGGCCAATGTGCAGCAGGGCACCATCGGCGAATTCGAGCTGAAGGGCCAGGGCGTGCCCAAGCGCGTATTCTACGTCTCCAAGATTCTCGACCTGGGCAGTACGGTGAATTTTGGCCGGCTATTCTGGGCCGCGACGCCGATGCGGATGGTCAATGGGGTGCCGATGGAGGTCGACGACGCGCAGGCCAAGCTCAAGATCGAGGTGCGCTCCGGCCGCGATGGCGAACCGAATGTCTATCACGAATTCACCGATACCGGCGCCGAACGTCCCGTCGATCGCAAGCGTTTTGAAACCGAGCTCAAGCAGCCCGATCGCTCCACCGGTGGCCGGATACAGGAGGGCAAACCTGGTCTCAGGGCCTCGATCGTCTACGACCAGGACAATTGGGCCTTTTGGTCTTTCCCCGTCGTAGAGTCGGGGCAGCTCGCCCCATTGGAACGCGGCAGCCATATCCAGGTGCGGGTTATCCTCGAGAGCAAGTCCTTCTTTGATTTCGTACGGCTCGATTCGCTATGGATCGAAACGTCACCGCCTTTGGCGCAGCAAGTCTTGGGCGAGGTCGCCCGTCTAGACCAGCCGGTGCCAGATCGTGGTTTGGCCGAAGTGTCCTTGGGGGAAATGACGGACTTCACGTATGATCTGCGCGCCGAGTTCAATGCTTCGAGCCAACGGGGTTTTGACTCGATTAAGATTCGCACCGGCAGTCGGCCGCGTTTCACACGGTTGGAGATGGGCGAGCCACTCGCGGCTGTAGAACCGGCCGAAGTGATCGAGGGCGCCAACCAACTGGAGGTGCGCCTGCCGCAGCGCGTTTCGCGGAACCGCAACGAGCCGGTGCGGCTGGTTTTTGGCACGGAGGTTTTTGTTTTCGCCAATACGTTCACCGGCGAGGTCTTCGACACGGTGGGAGAGAACTTGCCGCAACAAGTCGAAGCCGGCGACGCCAGCGACGAGGTCGCTACCAACAACCTGCGGGTGTTGGGCGTTTCGAGCAAAGCCGAGAAGATCATAGAGGATCTGGTTTTTTCAACCGGCGTCATGACGCCCAACGGCGATGGCGTGCACGACCGGTTGGCGATTAGTTATACCCTGTTCCGCTTGCCCGCGCCGGTGCCGGTGGTGTTGAACATCTATGACCTGCAGGGGGCCCGACTCGCTCGTCGTGCGCTCGGGGTGCAGAGCGCGGGGACCCAGACCGTCGAATGGGACGGCCGCGACGATAGCGGCCAGGTGATGGCGCCGGGCCTGTATTTGGTGGAAATTGCCCTTGAGTCTGAATTCAGGACCTTCCGTCACTTGCAGCCATTGGGCGTGGCTTATTAAGCGGTCTTTCGCATTGGCTACTCGTTTTCGACCCCACTCGTTGATGATGTTTTAGCTTGCTCCTCGAGTGGGTCGCAATCTGTTCTATATTTGAATATCCCGCTTTTTATGTATAACTTGGTCATAGTTATGGTTTTTTTAGACTTAAAAAAATACAGGATCGCCGTATGAAAGTTCTCATAGCCGAAGATTCCAATACGATGCGCGGCATCGTCCGCGAAATGATGCGTAGGCTTGGTTATAACGAAATTGTCGAGGCCGAAGACGGCCAGCAAGCTTGGGAGCAATTGAATCAAGGCTCTTTCGACCTATTGCTTACCGATTGGAATATGCCCCGAATGTCGGGTCTCGAACTCTTGCAGAAGGTGCGTGAATCACCTGATTTGGCCGCAATACCGGTGGTTATGTTGACGACGCGCAACAACAAAGAGGATATCGTCAGCGCGATGAAAGCGGGGATCAATAATTATGTTACTAAACCCTGCAAGCCGACCCAGTTAAAAGAAAAGATCGACAAAGCCCTGATTCATGCGAAAAAAAAGAACAAACAACCGGTGGTTACCCAGCGCGACCCCGAAGAGTTGATCAAGGGCAGCCGCAAACACCATTCGTCAGAATTCGGCCCCTATGTTCTGTGTTACGAGGCGCCCTTCGACTTCGAGGAACTGGTTCGGCGGAGGGAAGAGAGCCTGCAGCATACGTATGGGGTGATCGCCGATGCCGTTGAACTGCTGAACGAGGAATTCCCGGGTCTGGAACTAGGCTACGATATTGAAGACGACAGCCAGGAGTTCACGCGGCGGGTAAAATCGACGACAGAACCTGTTCGGGCTCTGATGATCTCGGCGCGTCGCTCCGAAGGTTTTTCACTGGCCCGGCTGACCGGCTTCAAAAATTTCAATCGCATTCCGGTGTATCTGGTCTGCGATTCGATCGCCGGACTGTCTCCCGAACAGCGCGCGGCCGCTTCCAATGTGCAGATCGAATTGATAGAACGCCGGAATTTCGCAGCACGTGATATCGGCGCTTTACTGCGCAAACATATGATACCCGAACCCGAGGTCCGACCCAGCGGCCTGCAATTCCGCGAGTTGGTCAAGGGCTCGAACAAAAAACCGGCCCAAGGATCCTTGGTCACCGTGCACTATACCGGGATGCTCGACGACGGGTCGATCTTCGACAGTTCGTATTCGCGGCAACAGCCCTTTGAATTTGAGTTGGGCGGTGGAATGATTCTCGACGGTTGGGACGAGGGGGTGGCATTGATGCACGAGGGCGGCAGGGCGCAATTGGTCATTCCCCCGGCACTGGCCTATGGCGCCCAGGGCGACGGCGGCGCGATTCCTGCAAATGCGACGTTGATCTTCAATGTGGAATTGATGGGTATAAAGGATCTGGTGTGGGCAAACAAAGAAAAGGTCGAAGAGAATCAAAACGAAGAGCAGGAATAGCTGCGCACGACAGATATTGTCTTATAAAAGGCCGCTGCCCGAGTGCGAGTGCAGGGGCTTTTTATATTCCAGCATGAAAAGAGCAGCAAGTCCATGAAAAAAATGAAGTTGTCGCAAGTCTTGCCGATCTATAGGAGATAGGCGAAAAATAGCAAAAAATGCTATGTACATCTCTATAGTTTGATAGGAAGCGAAAGGAGATTACTCTCCCCATGTGGTCTAGTATTACTCTGTCCAAAAAGTTGGTATTGCTCTTCTTGGCATTTGGTATGGTTCCCATGGTCTTGGTGGCCTATATGGGTATCAGCACGACCCAAACGCTGACGCTCAGAGAATCGGAACGCTTCGAATTAACGGCGGTCAATGTCGCCGAAAAAATCGATCTAAATCTCGCCGAGCGTTACGGCGACGTGCAGGCTTTTGGCCTCAATTACGTCATCTTCGACCGCGATCTATGGTATGCTCCCGGCGAGACGAATCCCATCGTCCGAGCTATGGACCAGTATGTCGCCACCTATGGCATCTACTATCTAACGATTCTTGTTGATCTCGCAGGCCGGGTTATCGCTGCAAACTCGCGCGATGCCGATGGGCAGTCGATCGATACGCGCGCTATTTACGAGCAAAATTATCGCGATGCTCCGTGGTTCCAGGCGGTCTCTCAAGGCCAATTTACTACGCGAATGCCCTACACTGCACCGGGCAATGATCGCGCCGACGGCACTTATATCGAAGACCTGCATATTGACGCCGACGTCAAGCGGGTCTATCCGGGCGATGACGGATTGACGCTTGGTTTTTCGGCGCCGGTTCGCGACGAACAGGGCGAGGTTATCGCCTACTGGAGCAATCGCACAAAATTTTCTTTGGTCGAAGATATTTTTTGCACGGCCTACGACGATTTAAAGATTTCTAATCTCAATAGCGCCGAGCTCACTTTACTCGATGGCGCTGGTCGGATTATCATCGACTACGATCCGATGCGTTCTGGCAGCACTCAGGTTGTGCATGACTTCGGGGTGTTGCAAAACTTGAACTTGGCGACCGAGGGTACCGAGATCGCAGTAAAGGCGGTGGCCGGCCAACGCGGCAATGGCTGGGAGATGCATGGGCGCAAGGAAGTCGTGCAGGCGGCCGGTTATGCGCATCTATTGGGTAACCCGCTCTACCCGGGCATGAACTGGTCAGTGC
>JABHFS010000048.1 GCA_018672475.1 Gemmatimonadota bacterium
ATATTGATTCCGCGCGACTGCGCCCCATGGATATAGATCTTGATCCGGCCCAACGCGTCCCAGTGCTCGGCGATAATGGGCGCTTTTTCGTGCTTTTTTGGTACCAGCGTTAAGTCTGCCGTATAGGCGAAGCCGATAAGGGCGACGAGCGCTGCGATGGATCCGGCGCGCTGATAGCGGTCGCGGCCCCATCCGGCGACCGCACCGGGCAGGCAACACAGCGCGGCGGCGGCGGGCACGCCGCAGACATTCATCAGCCATACCGCTACGACACCGCCCAGTGCCGCACCTACCAGATCGGCCGCATAAAGCTGGGCGGTGTTTTTGCGCTGGCGCCGGAAGAGCGCCGCGACATAGGCGCCCCCGGCCAAATAGGGCAGCAACAAGATCAGTACGCCGACCGCCAGTAGCGCCAAGTCGTCGCCGGAACTGAATAGCGCGACGAACTGTATATCCAAACGCAACACCGCCGCGGGTCCGAGCGCTGCGGCGGCGCTGGCCAAAAGCGCGGCGAGGCCGATTCGTGGCGAAGTGGCCAGGCTTGGCCAAAAGCGCAGCGATAGCGCACCGAGGCCGAGGCCGAGTACGGCGAGTGAAACGGTGAGAAAGGCGAAGGAGTAGAAGAATTCGGCGGAGAAAATCCGCGTCCAGACAATCTCGAGCGCGACCAACATCGCAGAGACCAGGCCAATGGCCAGTTGGTCCTGGCGCAGGGAGTTTACTGGAGTCGCGTCGTTCATCGCAAACTAGTCGAGATGGAAGACCTCTTCCAATTCGACGATAATATCCTTGGGCTCGGTGCCTTCCGGTATATCGACCAGGTCGCCCACCGCCTCGCTCCAGCGCGCGGTTACCTCCTCCGAGGCGAAGCCTTCGAGTGCGGTCTGGAAATCCGTATCGGTTTCGAAATAGCCAAAGACCATCGCGTCTTTATTCATAAAAATTGAATAGCGGTGCCAGCCGTGTTTGCTGAGTACGGCCAACAACTCGGGCCATACATTGCGATGGACTTCCTTGTACTTTTCGACTCTGTCCTTGCGGACCTGCATCTGCCACGCTACTCTGCGCATTGCTCAAATCTCCTTGAAATTCACCATATCCGGTGCAATCGACTGACCGCGCTCCATGTCGAAGTCGATTTCGAGCGAATGTTCGTGGTAGTCCTGATCGCCGCGGGTGGTCTGGTATATATCATCGCCCTCTACGCAAATGGGCATGGTGTGCCACACCCCCAGGTGCAGGCAGACCCCGACATCGCCCTTGGAATAGAAGGCGCGCATTTCCTCGGCCTGCATATCGTCCTGGATGGTTCCGACGAGGAAGACGGAGGGCGAGTGGAGGCTGGGGTAAAAGGACTGGCCGGCGTCGGTGTGGAAGGCGAAATGGGCACGTTCGAGCCCTTCGGACAGCGGCACGCGATTGGGGTTCGCCGTGTACCAACCCAGGCCATCTTTGGGTTCGGCGCCGCGTTCGGCCAAAACCGGGTAGGTGTTTGTCGCATAGCCGCCTTTGACTTTGTCGGGTTGGCGCTCTTCGAAGGTGCGGATTACGTGGCCGAAGGGGGCGAAGGTCTCGGGCACGAGCGGTTCGACGGGTATTTTGATCAGGTTCCACATGTGGCAATCTCTCCTCGGGCTTATCTCGCCAAGCGCAGTTCGCCGAATTAATGCAGGCTCTGCGAGAGGTTGTGCATCTATGCGACGCCTAGCGCGTCGTCGATCTGTTGCTGATAGGCGTAGACATGACGCGTCTCGACCTCACTGAGTTTTACCGGCCGCCCGGCGCGCCAGGACTCGAAGACCGAGTAGAGCGCTGCCACGTCTTTTAGACCGCAGGTGCCATCGACTTCGACTTCTCGCTCTCCCCGTAAGGCCTCGGCCAGTTCGTGCAATTCATAGGCGATCAACTTGACATCGACGAGCTCATCTCCAGCCGAGACTCCGCTCGGGAAAAGATGGCGGGTCAGCGGGTCGAGTTCAAGTCCTTCGCTTTCCGCCGATGCGAGAATTTGTTGCTGATTCAGGTCTTCCTCGCCGTGCCGTTTAAGCACCACGTTGCCCCCGCGCACGCCAAAGCCCTCGATGCTGCCCTTGTCGCCCAATATCAGTTCGCGATGCGTGCTGCCGTGCCCGCCGATCCCGACGATCCAGTTCAGCGTCGCGCCGCTCTCCATCTTGAACATCGCCTGCGTCATATCTTCGGCCTCAGCGGGCACGCTCTCGGGCATAGCCGCCAGGCGCTTTTTGTAGAAATCGTAGTCCATTGACATCGACGGCGACTTCTGCCGCTCTTGTTCGACCATTCGCGCATCGGCGTAGACTTCGGAAAAGTCTCCTAACTGATAGCGGATCATGTGGGTAAAGTGCACCGCCATATCGAGAATAAAACCGCCCAGTTCCCGGCGATGGCGCCAGGGGGTAATAAATATGGCATTGCCCGCGCCCAGCGAATGGTAGAGTCCCATATAGGGCGTGCCAATGGCTCCGCTATCGAGCAGGTGGCGCACTATGCGTGCGGAGGGATCGCGGCGAAAGTTCTCGGCCACGGAGACGATGCGCCCATTGCGCTCGGCCGCGTCGAGAATTTGTTGGCAGGCGCGCACGGTGATGGCCAGGGGTTTTTCGACCAGTACGTGCAAGCCCAAATCGAGCGCCTGGCAGACGACGCGATGGTGCACCGAAGGATCGGTCACCACATCGACCGCTTCTATACCGGGGACCTGTCGCGCCATCTGCTCCATATCGGTGAAGGCCTGGGGGCGAACACCCAGGAGTTTCTCCGCCTCGGCAGCGGCCATCTCGGCGTTGTCAGCGTTGATATCGCAGACCGCGGCTAGCTCGATCTGGTCGAACGGTGATCCGAGCAGTTGTTTCAGGCCGTGCAGGTGGCGGGTGCCCATGCCGCCGCAGCCGATAAGGGCCAGGCGTACTTTGTCCATGGGGATTATGCTTTCCAGCCGGAGAAATTTTCCATGTCGGGATCGAGCGCCAGACCGCGGTCCTGGTCGAAATGGACGTCGGTCGAATGGGCGTGGTAGTCTTGGTCGCCGCGCGAGGTCAGATAGACTTCCTCTCCGCGCAGGCACACCGGCATTGTGTGCCACACCAGCACTTTCATACAGATTCCACTGCTGCCGTCAGAGTAAAAGGCGCGCAGTTCCGCGGGTTCGATCATCGGCTGTATCGGGGCGATGAAGAAGATTGTCGGGCAGTGCCGACTTGGGTAGAACGACTGACCCGCGTCATTATGACAGGCGAAATGGCCTCTGAGTCGTCCGGTGGACAGGTCGAGTGCGGCTGTCGTTGGGTCGTGCAGATCTGATCGCACCGTATAGGCGTTTTCGGTTAGTGCGCCCACCACTGCTTCTGGTTTGGCCTCGTCAAAGCTCGAGATGACCTGGCCGAATGGAGCAAAAGTCTCTTGCACCAACGGCTCTACCGCGACTTTGAGAATTTCTAACATTGCGTGCTCTCCTTTTAAAAGGGCAGTAGCATCGGCCCCATCCGCTTTAGCGAGGATCTCGCGATAGTGTTGGCTTTGGCGACCTGCAGTCGTTCCAGCGGATTTAAGTCGTCGGTGATCAGAGTCACGTGTTGTAGAGGGGGTGCTCGTTGTCGGGGGCGAGGGAAATCGGTTGGTGCGAGGCCAGGAAGACGAAGTCGAAGAAATTCTGCCCCGGCCGCGAGATTCGGGTCCTTCGGTGCTGGAAGAGTGCGATCAGAACGACTGAAATAAGCGACGACCACACGTAGAGACTGACTTTGTAAAAGGGGCCGATAATCCGCGTGCCCCCAAGTTCGAACATTATCACCGGGGCGCCGGTCGTCGCCACTGTGCCGTAGAGCAGCAAGCGGTCCCAGTGCCCCAGTGTTGCGTCGGTAGCGCATCCTTCACTCATTTTGCGCTTGTGCTTTTTTTTTGCTGGCCGCTTGGTTTTTTTGCTCGTAGAGCTTCATCTCAGTGGCGGCTCTGGACTGCAGGCCCTGGCTATTGTAGAGGCGGGCGAGGTGGAAATGGACCTCGGCGTTTTGGGGGTCCAGCTTGAGCGTCTTGGCGAAGGCTTGCGATGCCCGTTTGAGATCGCTGCCCATCATATAGGCCGCGCCGAGGTTGTTGTAGCCTTTGGCGTAGCGCGGGTTGAGCGACAGTACGAATTCGTAGTGCTGGATGGCCTCGTCGATCTTGCCCTGCCGCAAAAGCACATTGGCGAGATTGTTGCGGGCCGAGATATCCTGGTCGTTGATCTTGAGCGCCGCCGCGTACTCGACGGCCGCTTCGGCGTAGCGCTGTAAGCCCCCATAGAGCACGCCGAGGTTGTAGTGGGCGTCGGCGTCGGCGGGGTAGAGGCTGAGGATATAGCGGAAGCGTTCGATCTCACCGCTGACGGGTTGGATGCGTTTGAAGATCGTCAGTAATTGCTCACCCCGCTCTTGGTCGCCCTGCCGCAAGATGAGCGTAGCGAGCCGATGATAGGCTTCAGCAGCAAATGGATCGATTGTAGCGGCCTGCTTAAAGAGGCGTTCGGCTTCGTCCAGACGGCCTTGTTGCACGAAGATCTGACCGAGCCCGATATAGGGCGGGGCGTAGTCCGGGCGCAGGCGGATCACCCGCGCGAAATTGCTCGCGGCTACTGCGACTTGCCCCTGTTTGCTCTGGATCTGTCCAAGACGGAAATAGGCGTCGCCGTAGGTCGTGTCGAGCTCGGTTGTGCGGATGAACGCGTCGCTGGCGTTGTCGTATTGCGCTTGGCGCTCGTAGATCACACCCAGGTTGTAGTGGATGGCCGGGTCGTCGGCCGCGCGTTCGAGGGCCTGTTGCAAGGTCTTGATGGCTTCGCTGTAGCGGCCGTCGTCGGCGTGGGCGATGGCGAGTTTGCGGTAGAGGTCGACCCGATCTGGATCCGTGCGCAAACCCTCTTGGTAGATGGCCGCCGCGTCGGCGTTGCGCCGTTGACGAACGTAGATATTGCCCAAAAGGGCATAGGCGTTGGTGTGGTCGGGGGCTAACTGCACGGCCTGTTCGGCCAGTTGGGCCGCCAGCCCCAGGCGTCCTTGGGTCAGGTCCAATCTGGCGAGCAACAGGCGGGCTTCGATGTGCTGGCTGTCGGCCTCGAGTACCTGTTTGCACGCTGCGACGGCGGCGGTGTACTTACCTGCCGCCGCTAGGCGTCGGGCCTCCGCGTAGCCGTCGATCTCGGGGGTGTGGTTTTCGCCGCAGGCGCTGAGCAGCGCGCAGACGACGCACAACCCCCACAGCGCCTTAAGACTGAGACGCGCCATACATGGTTGCCAGACGATCTTTGTAGATCGAGACGCTCGCGGCGTGTTTTTCCCGCAAGCGGTCGATTAGTTCGCCGTAGAGGCGACTCTCCTCCGATTTGATCCACCAGTAGCGAACCTGTTGTACCGCCTCTGGGTAGGGTTTGGGTTGTTCGTCGGTTTTCTCCACTACTTTAAATATGGAAAAACCGCCCTGGCGATGCGGAGTCGCGGTGATTTCGACCGGTCCGCCCAGGGCCCCCTTTTCCGCCACCAGCACCTCGGTTAGCAATTCGCCGAAAGACACCCGCTCGAAAGAGTGCATGTGGAAGCGGTTGTGCTCCCCTTGCTGATTTTCGCGGATGCTGTGGGCTGCGGCTAGAGTCGGCATATCCTCACCGGCTCGGATTCGCGCCGTCAGCTGCTCGGCTTCTTCACGCGTGGCGACGAGGATTTCCAGCACGGTCACTTCGCGGTCCTCGGTGAAGCGGCTCTGATGCGACTCGTAATAACGCCGGAGCGCCTCCTCGCTCTGGTCGACACGCTCTGAGACGTCGAGAGTACGTAAAGCCTCGACGAGCATCGCGCGCTTTTTGCGCTGTAACCAGTCGGCGACTTGCGGTTTTTGGTCAAGGCCACGGCGTTTAATCACCACGGGGAAGAGCACCTCGGGTACCAGATACGTCCGGACGAACTCGTCGAGACCGCTGCTGTCGGCGCTGACGGTAGCGACCCGGCGGACTTTCGGATAGAGGTCGAGGAAGTCCGCCAGCCTCATCAGACCACCGTCGTAGCGGCCTAAGACCAGAGCGGTTTTCGCCTCGATATCCGCATCGTCGCCGAGCACGACCTGTTCGACCAGTGTCGCCATGCCCTGTGGATCGAGTTCGACATTGTACTCCCGGGATAATTCTGTAATGAGTTCCCGGCGGCGTTCGCCGTAGGCGGCGACTAACGCGCCTTGGGAAAAGACCAGATAATAGCTGGCCGGCGCCGGGCGTTGATCGATGATCTTGTAAATGTCGTAACCGGCGGAGACCTTCAACGGCTTGCTGATTTCGCCTTCGGCTAGTTCGAAGATGGCCTCTGCCGCTGCGAGAGATACGTCCAAGTCCTCGATATTGCCCCGGCCAAAATAGGATTCCAGCACGCCCTGGTGTCGCCCTACCTGGCTGTGGGTCAGGTGTTCACCGGACAACTCTTCGAAGGGGGTTCCGCTCTCCAGCTTGCGCAGCGCTCTGGCGGCCTCGTCGGCGGTGGCGCTGCGGATGCGGGCCAGTTTCAACAGCCGGCTCCACTTACTCGCGTCCCACTGCCGCTTGATCTCTCCCTGCGGTAAGTCGATTTTGTCTTGGATTTCGATGCGGACGAATTCTTTGAAGAGCTTTTTTTCGCGTTCGCTTTCCCACTGTTCGACGAAACCCGGATCGGTATCGATACGTCGCAACTGGGCCTCCAGCAGCATCAGCTCCATATCGACCATGGTCTGGAGATATTCTTCGAATGCCTCAACGCCTTCTTTTTCGGAGAGCAACAGCGCGGGTACACCGTCTTTAAAGTGCTGCAAATCTTTAAACGAGATATTGGTTTCGCCGACGCGGGCTACGGCGTCTGTGTCTTCTTGGGGCGGGGAACTGCAAGCGATGGTAAGAAACAGCGAGCAACAGAAAACCGTGCGTATCGTCATATCAGCCCTTGTCTTCGTGCGGCGTGCGGGCGTAGTACACTTCGCGCTGGAACTCGTAGGGGATATCCAGCGTTTCCAGCGCCGCGTCGCGGAAGTCGAAACGCAGGGCCATATCGCGAACCCACAGCGTAAAGGTCTCGACGTCCCGGTCTAGCTGGGGAAAGACGAGGTAGCCCTCTTGCTCCTGGCCGCTGAAAATCATGTCGTCGGTAAACATCGTGCGCTGTAACACATCGCGGCGTTCCTTGAAATTCTTGCGTGAGTTGCCGCCGTAGGCCACGGCATAGGGCCAGTAATATTCTGTCAGGGACAACAGACTGAGGGACGGATAGTGGCGTCCGTTGGGGGCGACCAGTTCGATATTAGCCGGATTCAGGTGCACTTTAGGATAGGCGTAGTTCTTGACTTTTACCAGAAACACGGTGAAGCGCGTTGGCGCGCTGTCTTCGCCGGGTGGCGTCCAATCCCCGTAGGTGTAGGGATTGTTGGCGATGGTGTAGGGATTGGGCAGGATAAAACCTTCGGGGGCCTTCGATATGCCGGCGAACTGCCGGTTTAAGGCCTCGGGAGACATCGGCAGTATCGTGACCTCCAGGCGATCTTTCACAAAGGTAATACTGCGATCGTCCCCGATCACGTAATCTGTTGCAGTGATTTTAGTGGGGACGACCGGACCGGTAAAATGCCGATAACCGGGTTTTATCCCGCATGCTACGAGCGCAATCAGCGCCAGGAGTAAGAGGTTCGATTTTCTCATAGGGCTACCCTGCTTTTTCGAGTGCACTAATACAAAGGAGGAGGGACAGAAACTGCCCCTCCTCCTCCGCAAAAAAATGCAATACTGCCTACTTAGTCAAGTTGACTATTTAGGTGGCTCTTGATCCGGCCCCAACTCGCATCCTCGACCGCGGTGGCGAGCGATTCGTCGGCTTCGAGCAGGATATAATCGAGCATCTGGTCGCCCTTCTGGTCCTGACCGGTCGAGCCACCCAGCGGATAGAGCTGGTGCTTGGCGCCGGTCTCGCCGGCGTCGCCGTCGAGCGGACGCACGCCGATGTGGGTCACCTGGTCGTTGGCGAAATTGTGCCGGACCGCCTCCTCCTGGGTCACGCCGTGGATATCCCAGAAAGCGTTACGCATCTCAAAGGTGTAGGAGACGTTGGTTGAGAAATGCTCGGCATCCGGCGGATTGACCGTCCAGGCGATCTCGAAAATGTCGCCGGTGGGTGCGCCGTTAAATACATCAGAGCTCCACCCGATCGACGGCAGGTCAATGTACTCTAACAAGCTGTTAAAGGCGACCGGCTGGCCCGGCAACGGCTTGATGCGCAAGTGATAACGCTGCGCGTTGAGGACCTGGTCGACATTTTCACCCAGGAAGTCACCACCCGAGTGATCGGGATCAATGGTAAGCTGGATGCAGTCATCGTTCCACCAGCGCTTCTGGTCTTCTTCGAGCAGGCGCAGCGTATCGTCCTGGACGCGGATAAAGAAGTAGAACCGGTTGTCCGGGGGGGTGCTCCACGCCATCATAATACTGACGTCGTAGTCGTCTTTGGGTACGACTTCGCCACCGGCGGTGAACATGCCTTCGGTCGTGAGGATGAATTCCTCATCGATCCAACCCCAATCGTCTTCGAGGCCGTCGATGGTCATCGAGCTGGGATCGGGCACACCGGGGATGAAGTATTCGGCGCCGACGTGTGCCCTAGCTGGGTTGGCCAAAGCGAGTGTTACGGCACATACGGCTAAAAGTAATATATGCTTTTTCATTTGTTGCCCTCCATGAGGCGATGAATAGCAGTAATAAGAAAGCCCTCTTGTATTCTAATCACTGAAAACAAGGAGTTATCAGCGATCACTGTGAAATTTTAACTATAATATCGGCCTATAATATAGATATAAGGTGCAGTTGTCAAGAATTAAGAACTCCTTTCCTATATTTTATTCCTGACCTCATAAAACACTAAAAAAATAACAAATTATCGGCTATTTTCGAGGAATGATAACTGCCGTGTTCCCCCATTATAATATAAGGTGCAGTTGTCGGGGATTAATATCCTCTTTCCTGTATTTTATTCCTGACCAGTGCTGGCGAAGATTCTAATATATCCTAACGAGGTATTGCGTTCTTCTTGCTCGAAATTCTGTCGCTCTATCTGTATCCCCGCGTTTAAAGTCAGTTGATAGCCCAGGTAGGCCGAAGTGTTGGAAAATAGAATAGAGTAGACGCGGCTGGTGAAGTCTTCGGCGAAACCGACCTGGGGTTCGGTTGGGCGGTCGCGCAAATTTTCGAACCAGCTGAATTCGAGCCCGAGGGCGATCCAGGTCTGCTCGACAATCGAATAGCGGGAGACCAGGAACAGGGTCTCTTCCAGTTCCCGGATCTGCAAACGCGCCGGGTCGGTGGGGGTTTCGCGTTTGAACGTGCTCTTCCACTTGGGCCAGATCGTCAGGTTTGGGCCAAGGGGGATGGCGTAGTCGGCTTTGGTGATCAACCCGAGAAAGGAGCGATTGCGCTTGATATTGGCCTGGGCGCCGCGCTGCTTAAAGTATTCGTGTTTGATTTTGGCAGCCGCGTTGAGGTTGCCGGTGCGGGTGTAGCGCGTCTCGAAATAGACACTGTTGATAAAGGTGTCCTGATTGTCGAGCGGATCTGTGAAATCGGTCCGGCCCGTCGGGTCCACCCAGAACAATCGGTCTTCGGCGATATTGTCCTTGACGAATTTGATGTGCTCGAAGAGCGAGATCCGCAAGCCAGGGTAGTTCCACCGGGCCGTAAACAAACCGTAGTTGGCCCAGCTCTCGCGCGCCGAACTCAACTGGCGCTCGCTCATACGCCCCAAGGTTATTTGTGCGTCTTCGTTTAGCATCAGACCGCCATAAGCGTTGTAGCCGCGATGATCCCTGTCGTAGGGGTAATCGGGTTGGCGGTCGTCTTCGAAGCGGTCGATCAGGGTATTGTTGTTCATATCCATCCCGAAGAGAAACTCGGGGGGATCGACCGTGTAGCGCAGGAAGGGCTCGCTATAGTCGGGGCGCCCGTTGCGGTTCTGGTTGAAATCGGAGACGAAGTCGTTGTTTTCGTCCAGACCGGGGAATACTTCAAGGTCTGCACCGACTGAACCTCCCGAAGCGGCGACTCCTGAGCCGAACTGGCCGGACCGCTGCCAGTCGGCGAAGCGGTCCTGGTCGTCGTTGTCGTCGACGAATTCAAAGAGGTGGAAGATCTCGTTGCCGTAGTCGATACCGCCGAGCGAGTTGGCCATAAATGCCGTCGTGCTGTAGTCGGGGTCCATCGTGAACAACTCGCCGTAGCCGAACCACGGGTAGCCGGTGTAGGAGGCGGTGAGATAGCCGGCCTCGGCCCGGTCTTCGGCCAGGGTGTGTTGTTCGAAGTTCTGGTTGGGGAAGCGCCGGAAGCGCCGGCTGCGCACGAATTCGGCGCGCAGGTCTAACCCCCCGAAACTCAAAATCTCGAGATCGACGCCGAGCACTTCGCTGCCGGTGGGTAAGCCGTATTGGAAGCGCAGGAATTGCTGGTTCGAGCCGTCGGTGATTTCGCCGTCGGCCTGGGCCACGGGCAGGAAGACCGGGTCGCCTAGACGGTCGGTCTGCAAGTTGGAAGTGATGTCGATGCGGTAATCGTTGGCCAGGATCAGCTCGAACTCTATCGTGCGGGCCTCCTGGTAGGTCGGCACCTTCTCGGTGGGGCGGAAGCTGTTGCGGATATCGTAGATCAACTCGATGTTGTCGACGCCCTTGGCCTCTAGGCTGCCACCCGTGCGGATGCCGCCGCGGACGATTGGGGTGATTTCTGGGTGGACCTCGCCGTCGATCAGCAACCGGTCAAAAAACAGCAGCGCCCCGTCGTTGCCCGACTCAGGCGAGTCGTCGGAGATCAGGATCGTCACAGTTTCGACGCTGCCCGTATTCTGTGGTGTGGTCAGGACGCCTTTGAGCGAATTGTTGCCCATATCCAGCGTGCTGCGCGCGTTGTGCGCGCTGACCCAGGTTGCTCCCACTTTCGCGAAGTCGCCCACCTGGGTCACGCCCCGTGCACCGAGCATGCGGGTTGAGTTCTCGACCAGGGCTGCGGCTTCCGACTGGGTCCTGGCCGAATTAGCCGGCGAACTGATCCGAGAACCGAGGAAGGTGAACGCGTACTTGTCGGTAAGGAAGTCCCATTGCAGGCCGTTGAACGTCGGTTTGGAAAAGGTCAGCGGAGTCAGTGTCGTGCGGATGGCGTCGCTTATCGTCAGTGCGGTGTGGAACTGGCCCTTCTGGGCGGATGAGATCATTACCCGGTCAAACCAACTGCTATAACGGGGGCTCTTAAAGATGCCGCTGCCTTGGCGCAGGGGGTTGTTCTCGGTCCAGTCGTAGAGCGTCCAACCGCGGGCGATATAATTGCCGAAGAGGTCGTAGTGGCGGTTGCCTTCGAGCTGGATATCGACGTAGCGTTCGTACTCGTCGCGGGCGTAATTGCTGTATTCCCAACCTCGCCAGCTGTATTCGTGGTACAGATTCTGCGGCAGGTAGAATTTTCTGCGGTTGGGGGCTAACGCGCCGGGATGGATCCGCACGCCGCGTATACCCGGTTCGGTTATTGGTCGATAACCCGTGGTCAACTGTGCTGACGCGGTGCTCGGGTACTGATACAAGAGCGCCAACGCGAAACATGCACAGACAAGCGATTTTATTTGAGACAAAGACATAGCAACCCCTCCCTCAAGAGGCTCTGTCCAATGGAACTATATTGCCGACGGATCTCTGCACGAGGCCGGCGGCTAGACAGGTTTAGTAAGCTACATTGATAATCTGCGATAAGCCCTGAACATCAGCTTGTGCATCTACTTCTATCTTGACTACGTAAATTCCCGGCGGCACCAGTTGGCCCGAGGCATTTGCTCCATCCCACGGGTAAACGAGAAAACCGTCGGCACTGCGATCACCCGTCAACGAGCGGACTAACCGCCCATCGAGCGAATAGACATTGACCTCAACGGGGGTGTCCACTTTTAGGACGGCAAAGCGAATTTCGGTTTGATCGCCGACCCCATCGCCATTGGGCGTGATGACCTGCGGTGAGATCGTGACTTTGTCGAGCAAGCTCGAGGCCCCGGGCACTTCCGGCAGGAATACCGTTGTGGCGGCCCTTCCGGCCGGGTCGACTTGCTGCCAGAAATCTATCTCGTCGGTATGGCCGACAAAGGCGTTGAACAGATAGGGGTTTTCGAATACGTTGACCCGCAGGTCGATCTCGACCGCCTGGCGGGTGATTACCTGTGGCAGTTGCACTATGATCGAGTCGGGCATCAGTTCCAGTGATAGCGGTTGAATCTCGGCCCCGTTGACGCGAATCCCGATGCTCTTGAGATCGGCCTGCGAAGGCGTGTCCAACCGCAGGCGGTCAAACCCCCGATCCCCGCTCGCGAAGTCGGGTCGCAGCACGTAGGTAAAACTCTCAGGCTCGCCGACGTGCGCCTCCTTGGGGGTGACCTCGCCGAGCGCTCCGTTGAGAAACGAGTCGGTATAGTTGAGCCGCAATCCGTGCAATGTCGGAGCTACGTCCGGGCTGTCTGATTGCAGTAGCACCCTGAACTGCACGTAACGCCTGGGGCTGGGCGAGAGGAACTCCTGACCGGAAAAGAGGTAGGTGTTGCTCCAGCCGCTCCAATCCTGGCTCGGTCGAAGGTAGGGTACGACATCGCCTTTCCACTGTTTTTTCAAGGCGTTGTATTCATCCTCGGTGATTTCGTAGCCTTTGCGATGCCAATAAGTATTGCCCTCGTCGAGACCGCTGCCCGAGCGCGTCTGGGCTAGGATCTGGGTGCCCGGTGGCAGGTCCGCTTCCCATTCGAGGGTGCGATAGACCTTGGGGCGGTCGTCTATTTTAATGAAGTCGGAGCGCAATTCCACTTCGGCGATATAGCCGGTGGGTATGACTACGACTTCGGCCATCGCGCCACTGCTGCTGCCTCCGAAGACCATTTGCAAATGGCGCAGCGGCCGGTACGGCTGCATCAGATAGGTAATCGGCTCGGGGTTGTTCCAATCGTTGGGGGGCGGGAAATCGAAGAGCACGTCGAAATCGGTATCGCCGGAGGGCTTGAGCGTCCCGTCTGAACCCAAGAGTCGGTGGCTGAGAATCCGTGGCCGGCCCCAGGTGGTGGTCTCTTGGAACGCCACGAAGAGGACGCGGTTGACCCAATAAGTAGCGCCTAGGTCCCATTTCCACTGGGCAATGAACTGACCGGTTTCGCTCCAGTTGAGCTCCTCCCAGAAGGTATTGACGTTGCCGTCGATCATCGCTGGGGCGCGTTCTTTGCCCTGGTCGTCAAGCATCCCGCCCCGCTCTATGGTCTCTCGGGCGATATTCTGGCCGAATGCAATGACCTCGACCTCCGCCAGCGCCGCGTCCTCGCTCTTGGCGTCGGCGATGATGCGGATGTACTGGGTGGGGGCGAAAGCCGTGGTGGTGTCGGCGCTGATATTGGCCTGGCCAAAGCTGAGCACTCTTTTGGTGGCCTCGCCGAAAGACACCGGGTACTCGACCAGCGTCTCTTCGTTGCGCTTGGTCGTGCCGCCGATGAGGTTAAAGAGAAAGACGTCGTCGGTGATCGACTGAAATTTGCCGTCGGAGCCGAAAACCCTGAACGACCGCAGCGGACGAGCCCCTTCCTCGTCGGGGAAATGCAGGCGAATTTCCTTGACCGCTACCATCCGGCCTAGATCAATTTCGAGCCACCACTTGTCGACACCGTCGTCCTGGTCGGGCTGCCAATGAGTGCCAATATCATCGTCGATAATCAGGTTGGCGTCCGCTGCGTTGGAACCGGCTTTCCAGACTCCGCCGCGCTGCTCGCCGGCTTTTAGTTTGTGCGTAAAGAGCGGTGCGCTCGGGGCGGCGTTGAAAGGTTGCTCGAAGCGGATGGGCTTTATCGAACCGTCGTCCCTTATGTTCAGGGTGCCAACTGGGAAATCCCATGTCTCCCATTGGGTCTTGGTATTGATCTCAAAGGATTCCTGAGCGTGGGCGGACCCGGCCAGGAAAAACAACGTCAACAAACGACCCAATAGTCGGTTCATTAGAACCGATCCTTTCTCAGTATGCTACACCCATGCTACTGGTGCGCACAAAAGTTTCTCGTTCGGTATGGACTTGGATTACAGCGACGTAAATCCCCGGTGGGACAACCTGCCGCTGGTCGTCGCGCCCGTTCCAAGTCACTGCGTAGGCGCCGCTGGTGCTATTGGCGTCTAGCACGGTGCGCACCCGCCGGCCAGCCAAGTCGTAAATAGCGACTTCGACGCCCACGGGTTTGACTAATTGCAAAAGACTGTAGTTCAATTCCAGCTGGTCGTTGATGCCGTCCCCGTTGGGGGTAAAGACTGGGCTGCTGAGCGCGAGCGAGGACACTAGGTTGCCTGTGGAAGCGGCGGACGTCAATACTCGCAGAGCATTGGTCAGGACCTCGGGATTGGCGTCGCCGGGTTGCACCCGCTGCGGCACTTCGTTGGACTCGGAGTCGAAGACCTCGGCCTCGACAAAGGTGCCCTGGACGAAGATTTGCGCGTCGAGCACCGCGCGCATCCGGTGGATACCCGGACCCGGCCGCTGCGAGGAGAAGAAGATCGTCAAGCTGCCCGTTTCGGCCCAGATGCTGTCGGGTACGACTTCTGTCGCGTTTTCCCCCATGAAGAACTGCCGGAAGACCGGTGTCGATTGGGGGGTGAGAATCCGTAGGGCGTCGAAACCGGTATCGGCTTCCTCGACTTCGGCAATGACGTCGTAGGCGAAGGTCGTAAAATCGCCGGCGGGCACGATGGGCACGTCGCCGACGGGACGGGGGTCGTCCAATTGCGAGATCTCCGCAACCAATAGCTGGGCCACGGGCGGGATCGTGTGTTCGACACTCAGCGACCTGAGCCGCAGACCGTCGAGAATCGCGCTACTTTCGATCCGGACCTCGAATTGGAAGTAACGCCTGGGGCTCGGTAATTCGATCGGCTGGCCGGACTCTGTGAAGGGAGGCGACCACAGGCTCCAGTTGACCTGGTCGTCGTCAATCGGTCCGCGCACACTTTCGTCGAGGGACCTGTACTCGTCCTCGGTGACGACCTGCCGTTCGCGGGTGAAGAGGTTGGTGTATTCGTAGTAGATCCGTGGGTTGTCGTCGAGCCCTGTGCGCATCACCACTGTGACTTCGGCGTCGGCCGCCGGCTCGATGACTAACTCGTCGCCGACTTGGCGCAATTTTTCCACCACCCACTCCATGCGGCTGAAATTGGCCGGTTCCCCCAGGTCGATTGTCTGGGAACGATAGTAGCCGGTTGGTGCGAAGCCCGAGCCAAAAAGCTGGAATTCGGCGATCTCAAACGGGCTGGCCGAGGTGACTTCCAGTGCGATATAGCGCACGAATTGCAGGGGGAAGTCGATTTGCGTCGTAGTCTCGCGGGTGAAATCGACGCGCTTGAGCGGAGCGTAGATCGGTTCGTCTTGCTCGTTGAAGGTGGAGCCGTCGTTGACTTTGAGCACATAGCCGCGAATATAATCCTGGCTGAACGGGCGACCTTCCGAACTGATGCCTTCTATACGTGGGAAGAAGGCGATTCGATTCGCGGGGAAACGCGTGCCCAGATCAAAGTAGAATTTGGTGCCATTCTGGGAGGTTCCGAATTTTTTGAAAGACAAATTGGTAGAGGTAGTATCAATGCCATCGACGATTTCCAGCAGCGGTCGTACCACCGCTATATTGTCCCAGATCAGCGCTTCAGCCCGTTCTTGTACGTAGCCAGGGGGGAAGGCTTCGGCCCAATTTAAACTGGAAATGACGTTGTCCTCGGAGGTAAAGGCCACGAGTTGGATGATCCCCGGCGTATCGAAATTCATCGCGGTGGAACTCAACTCTTGATCCCGCCAGGCAATGCCCTCGTTCCCGCCGACAGCCCACTTGATTACTTCCGCACCAGCGGGCTGTACCGCCAGACACGCTACAGCAGCACAGCTAGCAATTAGGCGATATAACTTTGCGAGTGATATGTCCATCGTCCGCAACTCCATTATGTGCTAATAAGCAACGGCGATCGATCCCAAGCGCACGATGGCGCCCCGGTCCGTATCCACCGCGATCCGCGCCAAATAGACCCCCGGCGCGACGATCTGTCCCGCGTTGTCGCGCCCGTCCCAGCGCAGCGTATGCCGGCCGGCGCCCTGCACTCCGCCCGACAAACGACGGACTCGTTGTCCCGCCAATGTCAGCAACTCGATCTTGACCTCGACGGCGTTCAGCACGCTGAATAGCGTATAGGTGATTTCCACCTCGTCGTTGATCCCGTCGCCTTGGGGGGTAAAGGTTGTCGGTGTCATCGCGACTTCGGAGAGCACCGATTTCAACGTCCCTGATTCGACCAATACCCGCAATTGGTCAGTGCCCAGCTCTTCGCTGGCATCGCCGTCTTCGACGCCCTGCGGCAATGAGCTGCTCCGCCGATCGAAAACCTCGGCGCGAAACTGGTCTGATGCGCCATAAACGGCCGTCTCCAACCGCAAGCGAAGTTTGTTTTCGGCATCGGGTCCAAGCGGTTGTGGCAGGTAGACCACGAGGTCGCCGTCCTCGTCGACGACGCTGTCGGGCTCCACCCCTGTCAGCGGCTCGCCGATTTGCAAGCCCAGCAG
>JABHFS010000049.1 GCA_018672475.1 Gemmatimonadota bacterium
CCACACGAACTCGCAAAGCTTGCACCGTATCGGTGTAGGTGCTGTTGCCCGCAAGATTCGTAATTTCGCCCGGATCATCCTGCAGACAGAACAGTTCCTCGTAGACCGGCTTTTCGCCTTTAAGGGTTGAAGTCAGGCATTCAGTGTAGTCATCGAGCGTGCTCCTAAACTTCCTGCCCGCCTGCCGGGGGTCTTCCGTTCTTTGGAAGTATCGTATGTATTTCCAGTCCCGCGTGCGGACGCTTTCGCTTCTTGGATAGTTCTGAATGTCCATGAGCTGTTCAGTGAATAGTTCCGTGCGCCATTCTGGTGTCTCGCCGTCCAGCAGGGGGCGCATGCTTTCCCCCTGCATGCTGTCGGGAATATCCAGCCCGCACAGATCCAACACGGTAGGGGCAAGGTCAGGGACGGCTACAAGTTCATCCCGCGTGCGGGCTATTGACCTGCCATTGCGACGGGGGTCGTATATGATCAACGGTATGCGGATATCTTCCTCGTATAAGAAACACTTGCCCCCGAGACCGTGTTCACCGTGGTGGATCCCGTGGTCCGTTGAGAACACAATAATGGTGTTCTCCGCCAGGTTTAGTCGGTCGAGGGTATGGCGCAAATTCCCAAGCATGCGGTCCATGCCGGTAATGGTCTGATACTCGCGGATGCGGCGTTCGCGCAGGCTACGAGGCTCGCGGACATAGTCGTAGGAGGTAAGGTAGATTCCGTTGTAGACCTCCAGCGGCAGGCGGGGCTCGACAATGTCGCCAAAGGGAACATATGTTGAGGGCAGGGGGACCTCTGCAAACCGATCGCGGTAGCGAGTGATATATAGCTCGTCATCGCTCGGACGCAGTTGCATGTTGCCGGTGCCGTAGGCGTGAGGGAGGTTGAAGGTTAGGCAAAGGCAAAAAGGCTGCTCAGCCGGACGGCTTGGCAAGGGATGTGGGCAGCTCTCAATAAACTCTTGCTGTGGTTCCAGGAAATTGAGCACGCCTTCCTCAAAAACCTCGGCCTGTGTGTCGACGTTGGCATTGTTGTATATCCCGCCGCCGGGACCGGCCTGTTCTTTTGGGTAAAAGCCGCTGTGTCCGTGACTGCCATACCAGTAGTCGAAGACTTCTTCGAAATAGCCGCTATCATATCCAGATTGTCCGCCACCGACGGGCACGTGGTTCTTGCCCACCCAACCAAGGAAGTATCCTGCCTGTTTGAGCTGCATGGGGAAGCTCTTCTCCCATGCGTCGGGGGCTAGACTGGACCCGCTGTTAAAGTTGATCCCATGTTTCCTTTCCCATTGTCCCGTGTAATGAGAGGTCCTACTGGGTGTACAGGCTGGGCTAGTACAAAAGGCATTGGTAAATAGCACTCCATCTCGGGCTAGGGCGTCAAGATGTGCAGTCTGGAGTATGGGGTGGTCCCTGCAACCCAATTGCTCTGCACGATGATCGTCGCCGAGAATGTAGATGATGTTGGGAAGTTTTTCGCTCATGTCGTTTAACTCGTTAGACGAAGCAAGGTGCGGAGCGCAGTCGCCTGTTCTCGCTTGATGTGCTCATTATTGTTTGTCGGTTGTGCAATGCCAATTGGCAATGCGGCTACAGCAGAGGTTGCGCGCGTTGCAGCTAACCGGCGAAATCAGGCTTGCCCCTTGCGCGCCGCGTCCCAGTCGTCGTCGAGCATTTTGAGCAATTTATCGACATCGCGGTTGCCGGCCAAAATCTCCTGCATGACGCGGGCGAGGATGAGGAGGTAGCCGGTCGGCGGGTAGTCTTCGATCGAGATGTAATAGCCGGGCGTCGTGCCCCAGCGATCGACGTTTTGGCGCATACTGTCGAAGAGATTCTGTGTCGCTGGCCAGTTGCTTTTGGGGCCGTCGACTCCGGGGAGCTTGCTGGCGTTAGCGAGCATGCCCTCGGCGTTGAGATAGGCCTGGTAGACTGCCGGGTGGTAGAAGGTCTCGAGCACTGCTAGGGCCTTGTCGCGATAGATGCCAGTGGCGCTGGTGGTCATCGCCCAGCCGCGCTGTTGGTTCGCGATCGTGTTGATGATCAGGGGTTTGTGGCCGGTCATCGAGGGGATCGGCCAGTATTCGATTTCGAAGTCCACTTTCAGCGGCTCGACATCGCCGCTCATCCAGCAGCCCATCATCCAGGTGGCGGCGTGCTCGTTGAAGAAGTCGCGCTGTTCCTCGTTGTAGCCATCGCTCAAAGCGCCCTTGACGACAAAATTGTCGACCAATTCGATCATGCGTTGCATGATTAGGCGGGCGGTGGGGTCGGTGATGAATTTGACCTCACCGCGGTCGCGGCGCACGGTCCAGGAGGGTTCGTTTTCTTTGCGGTTGGGGTCGTAGAGATTGGTCTGGATGGCGTAGGACAATGGCACGCCGGCAGACCACTCGCGGCCGCCGTAGACCAAGGGCGTGTGCCCGGCTGCTTTGAGTTTGTGCAGCGCGGCAATAAAGTCGTCCCAAGTGGCCGGGGGCTCGGTAATGCCGGCTTCGCTCCACATGCGTTTATTGATAGCCATGCCGGTGATCTGGCCGCCGACTTGGGCGGTGAAGTATTCGCCATTGTGCAGCGGCGGCAGGTTTTGTCCGACGCGCTCGTAGAGTGTTGTGGGAATAGGTAGAATATGGCCGCCATTGGCCAAAAGCTTGGTGTAGTCCAAGGTCATAACCACGTGCGGCAGGTCACCGGTGGCGATGGCGCGGCGATAGTAGGCGCCGGCGTCCTGGTTGCCGAGGTCAATAAGTTCCATCGTCCAACCGGGGTGTGTGCGCTCGAAGGTGGCCTTCCATAGGTCCCAGTGGACCTGGAAGCCGGGACGGCCGCCGATATTGCGGGTGACACGGACGACCTGCTCATCTTGTTCTTCGGCGCAGCCGGCGACTAGTATTAGCGCGGTGCCGAGTGCGAGCGCGAAGGTGGCAAATAGCTTCATAATGTTCTATCCCCGATGTCCTATTTGATGGAGCCTGCGGTCAATCCGCTTATAAAACGGCGTTGCATGGCAAGATACAGTACGGTGATCGGCATCGACAACACGACTATGCCGGCAAAAATATAATTCCAATTTTTGACATAGGCGTCGGAGAGGAAGCGCCAGAGCTGCACGAAGGCGAGCTCGCCCTTGCTGGTGCCCATCAGAATATAGGCGTGGGTGAAGTCGTTCCAGGTGAAGAGGCCCCAAAAGATGACGATGGTCACTGTGACAGGGGTCAGTAGCGGAAAGACGATGCGCCAGTAAATACCAAAGGGCGTGCAGCCGTCGATCATCGCCGCCTCTTCCAACTCGCTGGGGATGGTCCGCATAAAACCGCTGTAGATAAATAGGCACAATGGTAGGCCGAAGGATACGTAGTGCAGCCACAGCGCGAAATAAGTATAGCCGATACCCAGGTAGTTAAACTGGCGCAATAAGGGCAGCATCAGAATCTGGAAGGGCACGGTCAGACCGGCTAAAAAAAAGATGCGCCAGAAGGCGCCGGTGCGCATGCGGCGGCGGACTAGCGAATAGGCGGCCATCGAGGCGATGACGACAAGGCTGGCGATGACCGCGATGCACATCAGCAGGCTGTAGAACATCGGTTTAGCCAAATGGATGCCGGTGAAAATGTACTGATAGTTTTCCCAGGCCAATTGCTCGGGCAGCGCCAGCGGCGAGCGGATGATTTCGGGCAGTGTTTTTAAGGCGTTGAGCAAAGCAAAAAAACAGGGCGAGACATAGAGCAAGCCGAACAGCAGCATAATTATTTCGAAGAGCGGCACGCGGCGTTTCGCGCGGATTCTCATAGCTCGGTCTCCCGGCGTTGCAGCAGGGTCGCCTGGATCGCGGCGACGAGGACTAGCAGGACGAAGACCACGAAGGCGATGGCCGAGGCATAACCCTGGCGGTCATTTTCAGAGCCGAGCCAGTAGATATAATAACCCGCGGTGAAGGTGCGATAGCCCGGACCGCCCTGGGTGGTGACGAGGATCTGCGGAAAGAGGTTGATGCCGGTGATTAGGGCGATGACCGAATTGGTTTTTATTTGCGGGATCAGCGAGGGGATCTGGATGTGGCGGAAGACGGTCCAGGGGCTAGCGCCGTCGATTTCCGCCGCTTCGTACTGCTCGCCGGGAATGGTCTGCAGCCCCGCCAGGTAGATGGTCGTGTAGAAACCGAGGCCGTGCCAGAGGACCAGGGCGAGGATGAAATAGGGCACCAGCTCTGGATCGCCCATCCAGTCTTGCGCCAGGCTGTCGAGGCCGATGGATCGCAGCAGCGTGTTGATCGCCCCGGTGCGATAGTTTGCCATATACTGGAAGAGCAGAGCGCTGACGAGTATGCTCAAGATAAAGGGGTAGAAGAACAGGCCGCGGACCAGCCCTTTCATTACCTGCATGCGATCGAGCAAAACGGCCAGGACCAGCGACAATACAGTATAGCCGACGACGATCATCGCCGTCTCAAAGAGCGTGAACTGCAAGGTCGCGAAGAAGCGGTCGTCGGCGATCAGCTCGCGAAAATTGTCGAGGCCGATATAGCGGGGGTCTTTGCTCCAGCCGGACCAGTTGGTCAGGCCATAGGTGAAACCGAGCAAGGTCGGCAGGACGAAGAAGGCGGTGTAGAGGGCGATCGCCGGGCCACAGAGCAGGATCGAGCCGGTGCTGTGTTGTAGCGTTGATCGTTTTAGCAAGGGCGTTTCCTCTAAAGGTCGAGCGGGATTTTCGCGTCGGATTGACAGTTGGGCTCGTCGAGCAAGCGAGTGCCAGGCGGCTGGAAGATCGGCCCGTTGAGTAAGGGGTCGTCCGTTTGCAGCATCCACTCGTCGAGGCGTCCGGCCAACGGGTCTCGCACCGGGGCGAAATGGGCGTCGGCGGCTAGGTTGGTCCTTTCGCTCGGGTCGAGTTCGAGGTCGTAGAGCTCCTCGGCCGGTAAAGGGCGATCGGCCCAACCGCGTTCGAGCCAGCGCGAGCGGGTCTCGCCGACGTCGCAGCTGGGCAGGTAGCCCTCGTAGTAGCGGCGGATGTACTTCCAACGGTGGGTGCGTACACAACGCACCGGTTCGTATGAGCCGTGGAAATTGACCTCGGCGAAGATCGCATCATTGACTTCATCGCACTCGTCGCGGACCAGCGGCATCAGCGAGTGGCCCTGGGCGTGCTCGGGGGCGGGCAGGTCGATGAGTTCGCACAGGGTGGGCAGGATATCTATTTGCGAGACCATGCCGTCGATGATGCGGCCGCCGTCAAAGCCGCCCGGCCCGCGCAGGATGAGCATGACGCCGATGCCGGCGTCGGTCAGGTTGCACTTCATGCGCGGGAAGGCCGGGCCGTGGTCGGTGGTGCAGAGTACGAGGGTGTTGTCTCGCAGTCCGCTCTCGTCGAGGGCGTCGAGCACGGTGCCAATTTTGTCGTCGAGCAGGGCGGCGCTTTTGCGGAAGCGGGCGAAGTCCCGGCGGGTCTCGGGTGCATTGGGATAGACCGCGGGTGGTTGTACGTAGAGGGCTTCGTCGTCTGAATCTAATTCGGGGAATTCGCGGTGGGTCTCGAAGAAACCTACCGAAAGGAAGAAGGGTTGAGCTGCATCGCTGTGCGATGCGCCCATCTTCGATACGGCGGGTGCCGAGCGCAGGAATTCGGCGGCGCGGGTATGGGCATCCGGTCGATCGCCGATGCACTCGTGGTAGCCGACGGTCCGCCAGTCCTCGGCCTCGTGCTGGATACCGCTGAGATAGGTGCGGTAGCCGGCCTCGATAAGGATCTGGACTAGGTGCTCGGAGTAATCGTTCATGGCGAAGCCGCGATGGGCCAGGCCGAGCATGCCGCAGCTATGGGGCCATTGGCCGGATAACAAGCTGGCGCGGCTGGGCGAGCAGGTGGGGTTGGTGCAGAAGGCCTGGCGGAAGAGCACGCCTTCTGCGGCGAGCTGCTGGAGTCTGGGCGTGGCGACGGAGTGACCGTAGGGCTCGACCCAGCGGCCGGTGTCGTGCGAGTGCAGGTAGAGAATATTCATGCTGCGCGCCTCGGGGCAGGTTCGAGGGCAAAGCGCGAGTGGATGAAAGCCTCGATGCGCTCGTAGGTGGTCGTCCGGTCGGGTTCGCGATTGAACCAGGCGTGCGGCGTGCCCTCGTAGATTTCGATTTCGCTGTCCACGCTGTGCTCGTGCAGCCGCTGGTGAAAGGCCAGGGATTGCCCGTGGGAAACGCAGCGGTCTTCGGTGCCGTGCAGGAAGACGATAGCCGGGCGCAGGTCGCTGGGAAGTTCTGTGGGCGTGAAAAGGTCGGCTTGCAGATCACGGCCCTGGTTGCAGCCAATGACGACTGCTCGGTGGAAGGCGACGGCATGGGCTATATCGGGACGCTCGCGATCCGGATGTTGCTCGGTGCGCATGGATTCTATGAAGGCGGGATCTGGTTCTGACGACGGCATGGGCATTACTCCTTTTTACCACCAAGAGAAAGTATAAAAGTCATGCGGAGAGGCCAAATAGCTGATAGTGCCAACAATATATCTGACAATCCCACAAGTTAAAAATACAATTGTGATGTACTCCTTGATTTGATAATTTGACTCGTCTATGGAGATATATCTCCTGCTATCACTAAACTGAGGATTTTACTCGTGTCCGGCATTCTATTCGACAACGACTCCTGGCGCTTATACCGCCGGCATAAAGGGCTCTTGGTGCTGGTGCTGCCCGGGGTCCTGTTCTTCCTACTCTTCAACTACTTGCCGATGCTGGGCCTGGTGATCGCCTTTAAGGATTTTCGCCTGGTCGATGGTGTTATGGGCAGCGCCTGGAGCGGTCTGGATAATTTTCGCCGGCTATTCGGCGGTGCTGATTTCCCCCTCGCGCTGCGAAATACAGTGACGATAAGTTTACTGCGGCTCTGCTTCGGTTTTTTCGCGCCGATCGCGCTGGCGCTAATGCTCAACGAGGTCCGCCTTTCCTGGTACAAACGCACGATACAGACGGTGACCTATATCCCCTACTTTCTTTCTTGGGTGATTTTGGGTGGCATCTTCCTGATCATGTTCGCGCAGAACGGTCCGGTGAATCAAATGGCGATGATGGTCGGTATCGAGCCGATCGAATTCCTCACCAACGACTTCTGGTTTATCGTGGTGATTATCGCGACCGGTATCTGGCAGGCGGCCGGTTATGGGGCGGTGATCTACTTGGCGGCACTGTCGGGGATTTCGCCGGATCTATACGAGGCGGCCGTCGTCGATGGAGCGGGCCGCTGGAAACAGACCTGGCATATTACCATACCGGGGTTGATTCCAACCATCGTCACTTTGTTTATCCTCAATTTGGGACACGTGCTCAACGCCGGTTTCGACCAGATCTACAATATGTACAATCCGATGGTCTTCGATGCGGCCGATATTATTGACACTTATGTCCTGCGTCGGATTGTGTTGATGGATTTTGGTCTTGCGACGGGTGCGGGTCTGTTCAAATCGGTGGTCGGGTTAATGATGGTGGTATTAGCCAATTCACTCGCTCGGCGCGTTAGCGGCGGCGAACAGGGCATTTGGTAGGGGGGGGTTATGATTCAAAGAACGCGCGGCGAACGCATCTTCAATGTCTTCAACGTCACCGTCTTAGGGGTCGTGGCGCTCATGGCGCTATATCCCTTTGTCTACACGATATCGATGTCGCTGAGTTCAGCCGCTGAAGCCATGCGCTCGGGGCTGCACCTCTATCCGCGCGATATTTCATTGACCTCGTTCGAGATGGTGTTGGCCAACCCGGATATTGTCAGCGGCTTCGCCAATTCGGTGCTGCGCACAGTATCAGGTACGGCGCTGACGCTGTTTTTTACTTGTCTGACCGCCTATCCACTGGCGCGGAAGGAACTGCCGTACCGCGGTCCACTGCTCTTTCTGATCCTGTTTACGATGATCTTCTCCGGCGGTATAGTGCCGAACTATTTGCTGATAAAAAATATCGGGTTGATCGATAGTATATGGGCGCTTATTCTGCCGCACATGCTGACGGCGTTCAATGTTATCGTGATGAAGAATTTTTTTCAGTCGATCCCCGAAAGCCTGGCCGAATCGGCCAAGATCGATGGAGCCAGCGAGATCAATATTCTGGCGCGGATCTATGTGCCGCTCTCCAAGCCGGTGCTGGCGACGGTTGGGTTGTGGACGGCGGTATCGCATTGGAACCAATGGTTCGACGCGATGCTCTATATCACCAGTGACGAAAACCAGGTCTTGCAGACCTTTCTCCAGCGTATCGTGATCGAGAGCAGTGTCGAGATGATCGAGCAGGGTTTGGTCGATCCGAATGTGACGCAATTTACACCGGAGACGATCAAGGCGGCGACGGTGGTGGTGACGGTGCTGCCGATGTTGTTGATCTATCCCTTTGTGCAGAAATATTTCGTTAAGGGCATCATGTTGGGTGGGGTGAAGGAATAAGGCCCATTTTAACTGAGGTCGATACGTCCAGCATGGTATACCTCTTGGGGCATTGTGCAGCGGGCGTCGATTCTTAGTAGGTACACCCGTCAACCGTTTTTTTGAGGAGTAGACAACGAATATGGGTTCGAGCCCAAACAAACGGCCGAATGTGGTTCTCTTTGTGCACGACTCCTGGCGCTGGGATGTGATGGGGCACATGGGCAATCCGGCGGCGCAGACCCCGGTCCACGACCGCCTCGTCGAGACGGACGCCGTTTCCTTTTCTTCGGCGTTTTGCCAGAATCCGGTCTGCGTCCCGAGTCGCTGTTCCTTCATGACGGGTTGGTATACGCACGTACGCGGGCACCGGGCTATGGAATACGGCCTCGAGTCGGGTGAGCCGATGCTGCTGCAGAACATGATGCGGTCGGGTTATCATGTCTGGTGGGCCGGGCGGACGCACGAGATCCATTCCGACAACGACGTCAACGACTACTGCAGCGAGTACTACCCCCTCAGAAATGCCGACGGCCTTAAGCCGAACTGGTCGATCGATCGACGCGGGCGCAGTTGGGCTATCGACGGTTCAACGGAATGGCGCGGTGATCCCGAGACTAGCGACCAGTACTACTCATTCTACGTGGGCGAGATCGACACCAAAGGTGAGCCGTACTATTTCGACGGTGATTGGGCGGTGGTGGAGGCCGCGATCGAACGGATAAAGACCTACGACTCCGATCAGCCTTTCTGTCTGTATCTGCCGCTGACCTACCCGCACCCGCCGTACGCCGTGGATGAGCCCTGGTACAGCGCGATCGACCGCGCGGCGATTCCCGATCGCGTCAAGCCGCCGTCGGATTGGAGTCTGGTGCCGAGCCATATCAAGGGAATCCACGACCGCAACCGCATGGCCAACTGGACTGAAGACCGCTGGCGCGAGCTACGGGCGGTCTACTATGCCATGTGCGCCCGGGTCGACCATCAGCTGGGCAAGGTGGTCGAGGCGTTGCAGGAGGCCGGCCTTTACGACGATACCGCGCTCTTTTCTTTTTCGGACCATGGCGACTTCACCGGCGATTACAACCTGCTAGAGAAGGTGCAGAACACCTTCCAGGATTGCCTGACGCGGGTGCCGTTGCTGGTCAAGCCGCCCCGGGGCATCGCCCTGCAACCACGCATCTGTGATGCACTGGTCGAGTTGATCGACGTCCCCGCGACCGTGGAGGATTGGTGCGGGATTGAACCCGACCATCGCCACTTCGGCCGTTCCCTCACCGGTTTGCTCGCGGAGGAACAACCGCATCGGGATGCTGTCTTCTCGGAGGGGGGGCGACTTGAAGGTGACGACCACTGCATGCAGCAAGCAGCCATCGACGAGGGACCGGAGGGCATGTACTGGCCCCGCGTGAGCGGCCATGCGAATATCCCGGAGCACACCAAGGCGATCATGTGTCGCACGCGCGACCACAAGTACGTCCGCCGACTATACGAAACCGATGAGCTCTACGACTTACGCAACGATCCACACGAAGTGAACAACCGCATACACGACCCGGAAATGAGCGGTGTGCTGGCAGAGTTGAAAGATCGTCTGCTCAGTCACTATCTAGAAACTTCGGACGTCGTCCCCCGTATCTGACCCGCTGAAGCTCGTACTGCCGAATAGAAACCGACCCCACTCCTCTACGCGCTCGCAATAATCGTGGCCGCGGCGTTATATCATTGGCCAGGCGTTTATCGATGCGTTCGGGGATTAGGAGAGTCAATTTTTTGGCGAGAGCTGACGGGAGAAGACAAAAAACGCCAGTGCCATTAGACCAATAGCACTGGCGATTCAGTCGTTTGCAACCATGTGAATCAATTGAATAGGTTAGAGCTGTAGTCCCTACGATTGGTACGCCATGGCCTCGGCGGTATAATCGAAGATTGGTCTCCAGTGGGTTACCAAACCTTCCTTGAGGGTGAATACCATCGCAAAATCCGATCCCCACTCTCTGTCCGTTTCGATGACCTTCCAGTGAAAATGCCCGATAGCCACAACCTGATCCTCATTTGCAAAAAAATCCCGCGGCTCAAATTCGAGAACTTCCTGTGTCGTTGACAGCGTAGCCAGAAATTCCGCAACACCGGTCTTTCCCTTGTAAAGGTTATTGATAGGGCTGTCTGGACCCCGGTGGTCCCATACTACCTCATCAGACTGAAAACTTAGTAATCCGGGCACATCTCCCGCGGCAAAACGCTCGAATATTTGGGCGACAACTGCTAAATTTCGATCACTCATTAAAATCTCCTCTCGAAAGTTGCTTGTTACGACCGGTTCGGTTGAAGGAGGATAATGATGTTTCGTCAAGAATTTGGCAAGAACTTTCTGTGGCAGCTACTGGAGCGGTGGAGATCACCACATCGGTGACCATCGTGGTCGCGGCGTATATCATTGGCCAGGTGCTTGGGGCGTAGTAAGTACGGTAGATCTTCTTCAATTCTGTCATCAGTTGTGGGGAAAGCCGTTTTTGCGGGAGGGGTTGTTGGAGGGGTTTAAGGCGGAGGAGACGCCGTTTGATAAGGATCGGTTTGCGCGGATGTGGCGAGATGTGGTGCTGGCACCGATCTGGTAGTATAGTGTATAGCAATAGGCGAGGAAGAAAAGAGAAAGCATGAACACCTACAAATTCATGCTTCCTACCAAGCACCCAATAATCCAGGAGATTCCATGTATATTGCCATGAACCGTTTCAAAATAGCTCTCGGCAGCGAAGCCACCTTTGAAGAGCTCTGGCGCCAGCGCGA
>JABHFS010000050.1 GCA_018672475.1 Gemmatimonadota bacterium
CATCAATGTAGCGAAGATCCTGGGTATTATCGCCGCGTTGATCACCATCCGTTTTATGCTCCAAGCCATCCATAAGGACGTGCTCGGTGAAGACCCAAGCTGCTGAATAGAGGATCCCCATGCACAGCTCAAGCTTACGCGACAGCGATTTTCAGATCATTGCCGACGGCACCTCAGTCGAGCTATGCCATTATTTTAGCGGCTATAGCAACACCAAAAGACTCGGACTCTTCGCCCCGAACCGCCTAGAGGGCGTCGGCGCCATAACCCTGGTTATGGCCCACGTTACAGCCTTTTACAACACCTATCGTGCAAACAACGAAGAGTTTTTCGCCTACCCCGATTACTTCACCTTCCAATCACTCGAACCCAAGGCCATCTATAGCCTATTCGACATCTGGCCCGATCACAAAAGCGTCGCCGTCAGTACCGACTCTGTCGAACGACTTAACGCCATCACCGACCGCGCGATCAATATCCTGCTCGTCCCCGCAGGCGCCTCTACCGCCCACGATTTCGAGCGGCAACAACTCGCCGCCGCCACCCGGCTTATCGATACCTGTTATATCTATTCGGAAGACGGCACCCTCACCGACCCCGACTTGGTCATCCGCTGCAATACCGATCCATTCGATAAATGGATTGAGAGCGTATTCAATTCGATTCCAGGCGGGGAAGCCGCGGCAAAAACGTGGCGATCCGCACACAATAAAGAGGACACTATCGAGCAGTCCTTCCGCCGGATCGGTTTACAGGAAGCGCTAACGCTTCTTTAAATTCACCTCTGGTCAAATCGTTCACCACCAAAGCAACCGTCTTCAAAGCTGCAAAATTCGCTCAATATTCCCCGCCAACACCAACTGTTTCACCTCATCATCTACATCCAGTTCGAGCACCCGCCCCACATTGACATAGTAGTCCGCACCCGGCAGATCAGTACCAAAGATCACCCGCTCCGGACCCAATAGTTCCAACCCCAGCTGATAAGCCCCATTTTCGTTGATGCTGCCCGCATAATCGACGGCGACATTCGCACAATCTTCGATCGCCCGCAATCCGTGCTCGAACTGCGCCCCCATATGCGCCATAATGAACTGACCTTGCGGAAAACGTCGGGCCAACTCGGCAATCTCAAGCGGTGGCGCCTCGTTCGGCGGCGCCTCGCCGTGCGGGCGATAATAGGCGTGGTACAACACCGGCCAACCCCGCGCCAAAGCCGCTTCGGTCACCACCGAGGTCCGCTCATCGGTCGCATGCTGACTCACCCAGAACTTCAGAGCGCAAAAACCCTGTCCACCCCAATAATCGATCTGTGCAAGCGCGTGCTCGGGATAAGCCGCGTTGACATAACAAAAGGGCAAGATCCGCTCTCCCACCGCGTCGCGCAGCCGGGCGGTATCCTCGTTGCTCTGCACGATTTCCTTCGGCGTAGGGTCGTAGCCTCCGGTCAGGTTGCTGAGAATAACAATGCCCCGCAAAGCAAAACGATCCAAGCACTCGCTCAGATAGGCCGTATCGGCAAAGAGGCTCCAATTGTGTGCATGCGCATCGATCACGCGAAAGCGCTGCAATTCCTCGATCAATCCCATGCAAATACCTCCAACGCGTTGCGACCCAATATCCCGCTCCTAGCCTCATCTGGCATACGCGCACCCGCCAAACCTAAGCGACTCCCTTGCCAATAATAAAACGGCGCCCCCGTGCCAAAAAGCGCCCGCTGCAACGGAAACCACTGACGCAATTCGTCGAGCGAAGCGACATTCGGCTTACAACAACCGAAATCGACATAGACATTAGGCAAGCTCGCCCAATCGACGGGCAAGGCCTGTAACTCGCTAAAATAAAACATCGACAGGATCACTCGAGTTTCACCGCATCGCGTCAAAAAATTTGCTACTTGCTGCATGCTCGGCACCTGCTGGTCGACAAAGCGCGGCGCCACGCGATCGTCAAAAACCCGCGCCATCAAATTCACCGGCAACTGCAATTCACCGGCCAAGCCCACGATCTCACCAACGATTGGCGCGTCCAACGCGTAGTGGTGCAATGCCGGCACCAATCGCACCGCGACCAACCGCCGGTCCGCGCTCGCCCGCTGTAACAACTCGGCCCATTGCGGAAACTCAGGGTTGAGCACCGCATAAAAGTGCAGCCACTCCGCCAGCGATTCGTATTCGGCCAGATCCTGCTCCAACCCCGCGATCGGATCGAAATAGAGCAGCGAGCGAAATCCCATCGCCACCGCCCGGTCGAAACCCGCCGCCTCGCGCAGCGCCAACACATCGGCCACCGCAGAGGGAATCGTGCGGAAAGGACAAGGACCCAACAATAATCCGCTATCGACAACCGTCACGATCAAACACCCAACAAGCGTTGCATATTGCGCCCCAAGATCAATTCTTTGTCCTTATCTGGAATAAACGTGCAATGCGTGCGGAAAGCTTCCAACGACTGCTTGTAGGTCATAGACCACAGCACCGGCGGATAATCCGATGCCCAACACAGCCGCTCCGGACCGTAGTGTTCGTAGAGCTTGCGCACCATCCAATGCGTATCCGAGTACGGGTATTCCCAATCCACCTGCGACACATAGGCGAAACCCGACATCTTTAAATAAATATTCGACACTTCCGCCGACTTGAGCACTTCCGCGAAGTTCGGGTGCGGCGCCCGCTCAGAAGCCCGCGTCCCGGCCATATGGTGCCCTATAAAGATCGTCTCGGGAAAACGCTTGGCCAATTTGCGCACATGCGCGTGCCAGGGCGCGCCAAAAGCCAGACTAACAATCAGCCCCAGTTCGGCGGTCTTCTCGAAGAACTTCAAACCCTCCTCGGACTCAAACCACTCGTAATCGTCCGTAAGATACTGCGTATAGCCCTTGAGTTGGTATTTTTCCGCTGCCTCGGCCAAGCGATCCGCCGCACCCGGCGCGTGATAGGTAGCCGTCCACGAGCAATCTACATCGGCAAATTGAATCAGCCGCTCGGGATATTTTTTTACGCTTTGCGCGATATAGTCGTTGTTGTGCTGGTTGTGCTCGAGGCGCGCGCAGACGATCACGGCTTTATCGACCCCATTCTGGTCCATCTCCCACAATAGCTTTTCGACCGTGCCGTGGCTTTCGGGATTAGGCACTTGCGGTTCGTAGGGCCAGTAATCCCAGGCGTGGGTATGGCAATCGATGATCATGGCATTCTCCTTTACTGCTGAGAAGTATGGGTTAAACGTCTACACCGGACAAAACCTGCAACAGCCGGCCATAAGAAAATTTAATGCTCAGCATAGCCTATCGTGATTGGGCACTATCGGCCTATGCTCATATTGTAGTTGCAACTCTTTTTTGCCGTATCCGAAATCTATCCCGAAACTCATACGGCGCTGGACCGCTATCGCATCGGCATCCCGTCAAATAACCTCTGGGGCGCGCCGAGCCAGGCGTGGCCCGACGAATGGGCGCGCTATGGCATATGGAATCGTGGTGAAAAAGTGATCTTCTGTTCGGACGCCGGCTGGCGTAAATCGGCGCAAGCGATCTTCCGCCAAGCCCCATGCAGCACTACACCTCGACCTGCGCCAGATAAATACTCGTCTTGCCCTCGTGCGATGAATAATAACTCAGCCACAGTATTCCCTCGTGCTCAACCATGCCCGGATAACTACAGTCGCCACCGCTGGGCAACCACAACACCGGTTTATAATTGGTCCTCGTCATCCGCGACAAGACCATTGCCGCCCCACCTTCCGGATGCCGGCCTCGCGCAGCTGCCCACAGCGTCCCGTCCGACCAGCGAATAAAGTTCGGCCCCCCCATCTTCTCGCCAATCTGCGTCCATTGCCAGTCGATATACGGCGGCTGACTGCTACCGATCCAATCGGGGCGCACTAAGGCTACCATCGTCTCGTCCGGCATGATACGCACCGTCGTCTCGCTGGCCGTCCAGGTATCATCCGGCAGAAAGAACTCGCTGATCCACCGCCAATCGAGGCCGTCGGTACTGGAGTAGAGAAAGCCTCGGCGCGGATTAGCGCCCTCGCCCAGCTTCGATACGCTATAGGCCACGCCCTCGTGCCAGGTCACCCGCCACAACCAATGGTCTTCCGCCAGCACTTTCTGCGGTGCGGTCCAGTTTATACCGTCCGACGAAAAGGCGATGCGCGGCGACCGGGTACCATGCTCGCCACTGCCGTAAACACAGCCGCCCATCACCAGCATCAGCCGCCCCTCGGGCGTGACCGATAACTTCGGGTCGCGCAGGTCCACTTCTTGCTCTTCTAAAACTGCCACCGACTGCCAATTCGCACCATCCTCTGAAGTAATAACGCGCACTGTGCCGATGCTCGGCCCATGCTCCTCCGCCTCGCGAAAAGTGCACCACCATCGGTCGTCAAAACGCAATAAGTCCGTAAAGGCGTTGTGGGCGCCCTGGTCCCAGATCTTCGCGACGGAAAGTAAATTCGGTGTTGTAGCCATCTCTTTCTCCTGTAGAATACGCTAGGACAAACTATACTTGCGTGCACAACTGGAGCTTTTATCTTCCACAAGCAGTCGTATTTAACCCGCACCAACAGAAAGAAAAATGCAGACACTGAGCAAACGGGACGTCGACTCGTTTCGACTACAGGGCTACCATATTGCGCGGGGCATCTTTGGCCCCGACGAAATCGCCCGGCTGCGCACCGGCTTCGCCCATATACAAGAATTAGCCGCCCGCACCGATCTATGCGAAGAAGTGCTCAAAGGCCACGGCGACGTGCATGTCCACCTGCAACCGCCAGAGCCCCTATCCGGACCCGCCGCCGTGCAATACCTGCGCAAAGTGCAATGGCCGTCGCTTATCCACCCGGCCTTCGAAGAGATCCGTACCAACGCCAAATTCCCCGCGCTGCTCGAACCGCTGATCGGCACTTCGCTCAAACAGTATATCAACCAGATCAACTTTAAAATGCCCGGCAGCGACATCGCCTTCCCCTGGCACCAGGACATCCGTCCAACCCCGGCCTTTACCGACCAGAGCCAACACTACGTGCAGACCATCATCGCCGTCGACGAAGCGAACACCGACAATGGCTGTCTGCACCTGGTCCCCGGCTCGCACAAACTCGGCGATCTCAAAGCCAAACGCTATGCCGCCGGCCAAATCGAAGAGCACGTCGATATCTCCACCGCGGTAGCCTGCGAGGCGGCGCCCGGCGATGTTATCCTCTTCACCTCCTTCACCGTGCACGGCTCAGTGCCCAATACGACCGACCAGCCCCGGCGCTCCTATATCAACGGCTTCGTGCGCGCCGACGCCTGCACCATCGGCAAATGGGCCTTCTTAGACGGAAAACCGGTGCCCGTCACCAGCGACCACGATTATCACGCCCTGCGCCCGACCTGACCCGCTCGCCTCCGTTTTAACCCGACAAAGTACACGACCTATTTCCACCCTACGCCGACAAATACCCAGCGCATCACCTATTAACCAAGCCAACCTAATAGCCCTTCAACACACCACGAGATAACTAAGCCAGCCATCGTATTCGTCATTCGCCAACTGATGCGTCACGCCAGGTGGCACATAAATCGTATCTCCTTCGCTTAATCGGCGCACATCACCATCCGCAATCATCAAACCCGTGCCTTCTATTATGTAATAAACCCGCTCCATATCCTGTTGGCGCACATCCGTAGCTTTGCCCCGAACCAGCGCCTGACGCGCCAAACCGGCAAAACCGAGCAAACAACGCTGGTCGGTCGTCGACTCCGCCGCGTCGAACGGCTCCAACAAAGACCAATTCACCGCCGCGCCGTGCGCACCGGCCGTCGGCGTCGCATCCCGCCAATTCGTCACACGGGGCGCGCTGCCCTCGCAATCTACCGGGCGGGTGATAATCAAATGCTCCACCCCGTCCTCTTCGTTTTCGGCAAAAAACTGATGCGGCACTCCGGGCGGAAAATAGGTCACCGAACCCTCGCCGACCGCCATCCGCTCTTCCCCGATCAGCACCTCGCCGCCGCCCGACAGTATATAGTAGAACTGCTCGGCAGCAGCGTGCGCATGGTGATCCGAATTCTTGTGCCCTTGCAGAAAATGGCGGGCAAAGCCGCTCATATGCCGCATACAAGCGTTGGGATCGTCGTTTTCTTCGTCCTGCTGGGTCAAAATCGCCCAGATTACGGCGCTTTCGTGGCTGACATAGGAATCGACATCGCGCCAGTTCAGCATTACGGTTTTCGCTGTGCCCATAATCTCCTCCGTGCTAGGTTTGGCCGTCGGTGTACTGCGGAGGAAAGATACACCGCCGACATCGCATCTCAAAGTCGTCTAAACTACTTGACCGCATACGCGAAAAACCCTTTATACATAGGTTGTAAGACCTACACATAAACACATACCACTCATACCTATAAGGATGTAAAGAATCCCCATGGCCTATCATATCTATATCTCGAATTCCGGCAGCGAATTTTTCTCGCATTTTCTCATGGACGAAGACTCCGGCGCCCTCTCGCCGCAAGCCGATATCGCTCTGGCCGGCTCGCCCGGCGCGGTGGCGACCAACCCCGACGGATCGATCATGTTCGCCGCGCTGCGATCGGCCAAACAACTGGTCAGCTATTCGGTCGACAAAAGCTCGGGCCAGTTGACGACCATCGGCGGCGTCGTTCTAGAAGAAGGCCCGCCCTACCTGGCCACCGACAACACCTGCTCCTACCTGCTGTCGTCTTATTACGGCTCTGGTTATGCCGGCGTGCACCGCATCAACGACGACGGCACGCTCTCGGAAGAGCCGCTGCAAATGGTGCAGACCGACGGCCACGCGCACAGCATCCAGACCGACCGCTCGAACCGCTTCGTCTTCGTGCCGCATACCAACCCGGCCAATGCCATATTCCAGTTTCGCTTTGACGAACAGACCGGCACGCTCTCGCCGAACGATCCGCCTAAAATCCAACCGGACACCGAAGAAGGCCCGCGCCATTTCGCCTTCCACCCGAGCAAGGACCTGCTCTATTCGATCAACGAAAATGGCTGCACCGTCTCAGCCCACCATTTTGACCCCGAAAAGGGCACGCTCGAATCCTTCCAGGTGATCGCGACGCAGCCCGAGGGCACCGACATGGAGGGCAAATCCACCGCCGAAATAAGAATAACCCCCGACGGCAAACACCTTTACGGCTCGAACCGCGGCCATGACACGCTCGCGCACTTCACCATCGGCGACGACGGCACGCTGACCGCCGTGGGGCACTATCCCACCGAGGCGACGCCGCGTTTCTTCGAACTGGACCCGAGCGGACGCTTCCTCTATTCGGTCGGGCAGTCCTCCGGCGGGCTAACGGCCTACCGTATTGATCAGGCCAGCGGCGCACTCGAACCGATTGGCCAACACAAGGTCGGCGAAAGCCCCCTGTGGATCACCTTTATCAAACAAGCCTAAGGCCATGAGCTTTTGCCGCGCGGGTGGTGTCGATCAACTTCGCGCGGCAAAAGACGGCCTGAAGCCGAGTGTACGAGTTGCCCCCCTAAAACCCTGAACTCGAACCTGCCGCGGAGCCATCATGAGCAACCTGCATTCTCCAATTCTTAGCCCCGCTGAGTTAGACCAGTGGCGCGAACAAGGTTATATCCGCCTCGGCCACGTGGCCCCCGCCGAAGAGATCGATGCGCTCTGCCAACGCATCGACGATATCATGCTCGGCGAAGTGCGCTACGACAAAATGCTGATGCAGCTTTGCCCTTCCGCCGGCGAAGAGGAGCTTTCGCGCCAGACCAAAGAATTCAAGGGCTCCTCACTCACATACCGCAAGATCCAGGACCTAGAACAGGACCCGCTCTTTCTCGCCTATCTGCAACACCCGCTCTTCCGCGATCTGACCGCCAAAATCATCGCACAAAAAGTGTCGATCTTCCGCGCCATGTTCTTCAATAAACCCGCCGAAAAGGGCGTAACCATCAATTGGCACCAGGACGGCGCCGGCGGCTGGCAGCTCAGCATCCCGCCGCTGATCACGGTGTGGACCGCGCTCGACCATACCAGTATCACCAATGGCTGCCTGCAGATCATCCCCGGCTCACACAAGAGCATGATCCCGGAAAAGGGCGATCTGCTCTCCGAAGAAGAACGCGCGATACACGCCCCGGACGAAAAACGGCTCTACCTCGAAATGGAAAAAGGCGAAGTGGTGCTCCTGCACAACTGGACCCTGCACCGCTCGGAGACCAATACCACCGACAAACCCCGCCGCGCCTTCAGCGTATGTTATATCGACCAAGCCACCCGCCAGAAAACCAACGACCGTGCCTTTGCGCAAGTCTTTCCAGACTATCAATCGGTCGAAATGGACACGTCGCAAGAAACCACGGCAGTTTATTAACGATTACCCGCCATAAAGGAGACCTATATGGACCCCGCAGAAATGAGCAACGAAGAGAATTATGCTTTCGATGTGGCTGGGTATTTGCACGTGCCGGCGGTCTTATCTCGTAGCAAGGTCAACGCATTAAATCAAGCGCTGGACGCGGCAAACGAGCCGGAAGGTATGCTCGGCTGGCCCACCCCCCAGCGCGAACTCTTCCGCGACCTATTATTGCAGCCGCAATTGGTCTGGTATTTGAACCAACTTATCGGACCCGGTTTTCGCCTGGACCAGGCCCCCCGGCTTCTGGGCGATCACGCCAGTGAAATGGGTGCCTCCCTAATCGGCGGCGACGAGCCCCGCAATCCCTCGCGCGCTTACTTCCAACAAAACGGCCGCCGCTCAGCCCAAGGCCTCAAAGCGATCTGGGCCTTAGAGGACATCGCCGCCGAAGACGGCGGCCTCGTCGTCGTGCAAGCCAGCCACAAAAGCAATGTCGAGACGCCACAGAATTTGCTGATCGGTGCCGACGAGATGGGCTTGGTAAAACAGCCTGCGCTGCAAGCGGGCGATCTATTTCTCTTGGCCGAATCGGCCCTGCAAGGCATGCGCCCATGGCAAAACGGCAGCAAACGTCTGCTGACCTATAGCTACGCCGGCCGCGCAATGATCCAATCGAACGGTCCCGGCCCCGGAGCGCAAGTCGACTCCGCGCCTGAATGGGCGCCCGAGGGCAGCCCGGAACGCGCCGTCCTGCACAAGCCCGGACACAAAGACGCTTCTCCACCGCCCGTGCTCAATACCAACGGCGACAAAACCTGGGTCGAAGAAAGCTCTGAAACTATCCACCCGTCGATCTATATTCGCGACCCCAATTCGGGCATCGACGAAAATGAATTCTACTTCTGGGACCTCAACGGTTACTTAGTCGTGCCCGGTGTAATGGACGAAGAATGGTTGGCCCTGGCCAACGAGGTTGTCGACAATTTCCAAGACCGCGTGGAAGTCGGCAGCGAGTTATCCGGCAGCTCCAAAAGCCAGGCCGGCACCGGCCGCCCCTTGCTCTCGGGCCTATTGGACCTGCCTGATCCACACAACGCAGCTTTCCGCCGCATGATCGCCCACCCCGCCGTCGTCAGCCGCCTCAACTGGATGGGCGCCAGCGGCTACCGCACCGGCGGCGCGACCGTTTTCTGCGCGACAGAGGGCACCTCCGGCCATTCGCTGCACGACGGCAACGAGCCGATCAGCCCTTCGCGCGGCTACGCCTTTAAAAATGGTCGCAGCTATTGTGAAACGGTCACCATCACCTGGCAACTGCGCGATGTCGAGCCCGACTTGGGCGGCTTCGCCTGCGTGCCCGGCTCACACAAAACCCAATATCCGCAACCACCCGGCGTACGCACTTGCGACGATACAATGGGTTTGGTGGTGCAGCCGACGATGAAAGCCGGTGATGTGCTGTTCTTTATGGATGGCGGTTGCACGCACGGCGCGCTGGCCTGGAAAAATTCCGCACCCCGACGCGGGGTGCTCATAAAATACCAATCGAAAAACTCCAATTGGAGCGGCGGCGTAATCGACCCACAGGAACGCTGGGGCGACATGGTCGAGGATATGAGCGAAGAACAATTCGCCGTGATGCGCGGCCCCGAACGCGACGGCCGCCACCACACCGTACCGCGCCTAGAAGTCCGCGACGGCCAGGTCTCCGTCTCCTACGACCCCGCAGGCGACCGCTATTCGGCTAAGTTTCGCAAACCGGGCGAAAAACAATCATGAGAATCGCTCACATCTCAGACTTCCACCTGCGCCACCACCTGCCCGGCACCTCCCTAGTTGCTAAACGCCAGAGCCGCCAGATGCCTGCTCTGTTACGCCAGGCCATCGCGCAAATCAACGCACTGCAACCCGATCTGCTCGCCATCACCGGCGACCTCGTCGACTACCCCTTGCATGCCTTAGACGATCCTGCGACCCTTGCACAAGGCGACCAAGACCTGCTGCTGATCCGCGAAATCATCGACGAAGCGACCTGCCCGGTCGCCTATCTCTACGGCAACCACGACCATCCCGCCCGCTATCGCACTCTCTTCGCCGACCAACCGTCAGATCGCCCCATCGGCGACTACCGCCTGCTCACCTTCCTCGACGACGAAGTTCGCGACAACACAGCCGAACGCCTCGACGCCTCGCGCCAGCTCTTCGACGCGGCCCTGACCGACACCGACCCCCGCCCGCAGATCCACCTGCAACACTATATGATCTTTCCCGAGCACAACGAGGGCTATCCGCACAACTACCGCGAGGCAAAGGATCTGCAAAAAGCCATTGCCGCCAGCCGCAAGGTCCGCCTTTCTCTAAGCGGCCACTTCCACCACGGCGCAGACCTACAATTACAAGACGGCGCCTGGTACGCCACCGCCCGCGCCTTCTGTGAGGCTCCACACCCCTTCCGTATCTACGATCTCGACGGCGCCTCAGCAAAACAGAACGAGTACTATATCGAACCTTCGCCAGAGAGCGAATAGCAACGACATCAATAGCTACAGTTTTTACGCAATAGAATCTGCTACAATAGCTGAGGTCAGAATGAACATATAATAGTTGAGGTCAGAATGAGGGGGACCCCACAGCGGCGAGGGATGACCGGCGAGAATGATCGAAGGAAGTCCCCCTCAATCAGACCGTCCCATCCACAGTATTAGGACAAACAGGAGACCAACAATGCTCATAGGCTACGTCAGCAACGAACGCTATGTCGCCCTACCCAACATCCTTTTCGAATTCCGCGGCCAAGACACCATAACCACCGCAAGATCGACCATATCCGGCGCCGTATACGCCGACATCACCCCAGGCCCTTACGAAGTCGTACTCGGCGGCGAGGGTTTCGGCTCGAAAATCGTGCAAATGGAAGTCAGCGCCACCGAGCCCTATCAATTCCGTCTGCTCACCGACAGCCTACTCGGCTATATGTGGCCCAAATGCGTCAAAGCCGACGAGCACTCGGAGTTTCGCGTGCACGCCGTCTGCGAATACGAACTCGAATTATGGCGCTACGGCGCACAAAAAGAGTTTATCCGCCGCATCGGCACCTTCGACGAGCACGGCCCGCGCGCCACCATGCAAATCACCCCCGACGGCGACTACTCGCAAACCGGCACCCAGTGGAACAAACACGGCTACCACAGTAAGGCACTGTCGCAGACCATCCAGGCTCCTGACCGCTCAGGGCTCTATTATCTGCATGCGCGCGACAAGGACGGCCGCTTTTTCTCCTTCCCCTGGGTCGTCGCCCCGGCAAAACCCACCGCCAAACTCGCGGTACTCGCCGCCGACCTCAATTGGAACGCCTACAACAGCTTCGGCGGCCGCTCCAATTATATCAACGCCGACTGCCTGCCGCCGACCCCAGTGGTCAACGCGCGCCTAGAACTCGACCGCTATACCGAAGAAGAACACCGCACCTATAATTCGGAAGCATACGCCCCGCTCTCCCTCGAACGCCCCGACCCCTACAATCATATCGACGAGGAAGAAGGCCTGACCGACCCGATCGCCGGTCGCCAAGGCTGTCATATGGCCGCCGCAGAATGGCGCGTCTTGGGCTGGCTGGAGCAGCAGGGTATCGACTACGATCTATACGGCGAAAGCCAATTCCACTTCGACGCATTGCCCTTAGACGAATACCAATGCCTGGCCATCACCACTCACCCCGAATACTGGTCCAAGGATATGTACTTCCGCCTCAAGAACTGGGTCTTTGAACGCGGCGGCCGCCTGATGTCCCTCGGCGGCAACGGCCTCAACTGCGAGATAGAGCTGCTCGACGACCATCGCGTGGTCTACCACAACACCCCCTGGAGCCATTCCGAGATACAACTAAAACCCGACGGCGGCGCATACGAAAGCCGCTTCGACAAACGCCAGGAATCCGAAGCCAATCTTCTAGGCGTCGTATTCTCTTTTTCCGGCATTATGACCGCCGCCCCCTACAAAGTCATCGACGCCAGCCATTGGTGCTTCGAGGGCACCGGGCTGAAAAACGGCGACACCTTCGGCGAAAAAAGCCTGCACCAGCGCATACCCGGCGGCGCCTCCGGCCACGAGACCGACAAAATATCGGCGCAATCACCCGCCAACACGCAACTGCTGGCCAAGGGCCTCAATCCAGACGAAGGCGGTGCCGAACTGGTCGAGCACGAACCAGCCGGCGGCGGCGCGGTGTTCTCCGCCGGCTCGATCTGCTGGCCGGCCTCGATCCTGGTCGACGACGCGGTTTCGCGCATCACCGCCAATGTTATCCGGCGCTATCTTGGGGACTGAGAAGATCGCTGGCAATATGCATAGCGAAATCTACCATACTTTAGACCATGCCCGGCCCGTCTATGAGCTGTCGCAGGCCAATATCGGAGAAAGCAAATCCGGAGCAAATCAAAATAGATTCGTTTTGCCCATTCCGTTGGTGGGCCGTAGAAGATCTAATGCAAGCGGATGAACTATTCGTTCCGGGCAAGCTGGGCCGCCACCTTCATACGCTCCTCCAACAAGGGCCACCGGCTAAACCTTTTGTCGTCGGCGCATAAAACACGCTCATCCCATTCCACAACAACTAACCCAACGCCTTATGCGTAATTAATAAACGCCACCTTGTGCTCGGTGAAAAACTCGATGCCCGTCTTACCCGATTCGGGGATCCCGTGCCCGGACGACTTCACCCCGCCAAAAGAAAGCTGCGGCTCCCTGTAGGCCGTCATCATATTGACGTGCGTCAGCCCGACCTCGGTCTTTTCCAAAAACTGAAACGCGCGCGAAAGATCCTTGGTAAAGATCGATGACGATAGGCCGAACTCCACGCGATTGGCCAATTCCAGCGCCTCGTCAAAATTATCCGCCACCAATACGCTCAACACCGGCCCGAAGATCTCCTCCTGCGCAATGCGCATCTCCGGCTGCACGTCGGTAAAGACCGTCGGCTCGATAAAACATCCCTGATCCATCCCGTCCGCGGTCAATCTATGGCCACCCGCAGCCAACGTCGCGCCTTCCTCCTGGCCGATGTTGATATAGCCCATAATCGACGCTAATTGGTCCGAACCGCACACCGGACCCATATCGACATCGCCGCGGCCGTCGCCGACCCGGATCGCCTTCACCCGCTCCAGAAGTTTGGCATTAAAAGCCTCCGCGACCTCGCGCACTACGATCGCCCGGCTCGTCGAAGTACACCATTGCCCCGCACAAGCATAGGCGGCTGTCGCCACTGCGTCCGCTGCTTTGTCCAAGTCGGCGTCTTCCATGATCACCGCCGGATTTTTGCCGCCCAATTCCAACTGCGTACGCACCAGTGTTTGCGCCACGCTCTGCTGTATGCTCTTGCCCACTCCGGTAGACCCGGTAAAGGAAATTGCCTCCACCAAGGGGTTGGTAATCATCTCCTCGCCCACCGTGCCGCCACCGCCCGCAACAAAGTTCAACACGCCCGGGGGCAAACCCGCTTCGATAAATACATCGACAAAGGCCTTGCCCGCCTTGGGCGTCAGACTCGCCGGTTTGAAGACGATGGTATTACCGCTAATTAGCGCCGGCGTGCATTTGCGGCCCGGCACGTTAAACGGAAAATTCCATGGGCTGATAATCGATGCCACCCCGACCGGACGCCGCACGCTATAGGCAAAGACCCCGGGCGTCGATGAAGGCACCGTCTCGCCGCACATCGCCACGCCCTGCGCAATCTGAAACTCCATCTCGCGCACCGCCGAGCTAACCTCGGTCCGCGATTCATTGAGTGTTTTACCGTTTTCTGCCGTCAGAATCGCCGCGATTTCCTCCGCCCGCCCTTTCATCACCGCGACCGCCTTAGACAAATACTCCGCCCGCTTATGCACGCCGATCCCAACCCAATCGGCGAAAGCAGCATGCGAAGATTCGATCGCCTGCTTGGCGTCTTCGCGCGTGCTCTTTGGCCAATGACCGGTCACCTCTTCCAGATTGGCCGGATTGCGTTGCTCAAACGTCTTGCCGTCACTCGAAGCAACCCATCGTCCGTCGATATAGTTTTGATAGTCCATTCTATATAACTCCTTCTATAGTTGAATCCGGTATGTGCGCTTAGGGCAAGCCCTTGACGCAAACATGCTCGATAAAGCGGCTGTATACTTCGACACCTTGGCGCAACTGCTCCAATTCGATCCACTCGTCGACCGTATGGGCCTGGGCGATATCACCTGGACCGATAACAATCATCTGTTTCATCTTAGCACAAAAAGCGATGCCGTCGGTACCATAGGGCACCGTCTGCGCTTTGCGCTTACCGGTGATCTTCAGCGCGGTGCGCACCAAGGGTGAGTCGGGCGGTGTATAGAGCGGCTGGCCGACATGCGATATTTCACAGGTTAAGCCGTGCTTTTTTGCGCACTTTTTTGTTCGCGCGATCAGAGGCGCCACATCGACATTCGGCATCAGGCGATAACCGATACGGCAAACGCTTTCCACCGGCGAAATATTCATCGCCACATTGTGGTCATTGATGCTGATGCTCCATTCGGAATGCGCGGGCTTGAACTCGTCGTTGCCATAGCGCTTGGCCGTTAGCGCCAGGTCGTTGATCTTTTTCATTTCATTTAAAAAGGGGATCATCTTTAGATTGGCGTTGATGCCCTTTAGCGTGCTGGTATGCGCTGCCCGCCCCTTAGACGCTATCCGCATACCCAACCCGCCTTTGTGCGCATAAACCACATTCATCCGCGTCGGCTCGCAGATTAACCCATAACCGCTACTGGCCTCCTGAAAAAACTTGGAGCGCTTTGTTACGTCGAAGGCCCCCGCCGCGCTGATCTCCTCGTCGGCGGTGACGACGATATAGACCGGAATCTGCAAATCTTTGGCCTTAAAACGGGCGGCCGCACAGATCGAAGCCGCCAGTGGCCCCTTCATATCCGTCGAACCCCGACCATAGAGCTTGCCCTTAGTCACACGGGCTTCAAACGGGCGGCCCGTCCAATCTTCTGCATTTATCGCCGGCACCACATCATCGTGACTCATCAAGCTTAAGCCACCCGTGCCCTCGCCTAGTTTGCCGACAATCGACAGCTTATCTACTCCGTTCACATCTGCATAGGGCAGTTCTTCAATCGCAAAACCTAGCGACTTTAGGACCTGCGCGATATGGCGGGTAACCGGCACATTCGATAACTGGCTGGCCGAATTATAATTGACCAGTTCTTTAGTGAGTTTCACGACGTCGAGCGCCATATAAATAGCAGGCCTTTATGATATTGTCAGCGATGGGGAGTTTTTAATAGAGGGGCAAAAGTAAAAAGGAAGCGCCGTCGCGGCAAGCACCTAGCCGGTAGCAACAGCGTCAAAAAGACACGCGCTGAGTGTGCTCGACGCGGATAAAACACCTATCTTATATCCGCCTGATTACTCCACCCCCGCCCCCATCGCCACAACGAGATGAGCGACTTCGCGCTTTCCCAGATCCTCGCCGGCATCGCCTTCGCCTTTGGCCTGGCTTCGTTCCAGTTCAAAGCGCGGCGCAATGTGCTTTTGTGCCTATGCGTTTCCGTCGCCTTCAATGGCGCACACTTCTTCCTGCTCGACCGCCCCGGCCCCAGCACCCTGATGCTGATTACCGGCATCCGCTATCTGGTCGCGACCATAAGCACCGACCGCCGGGTAATGATCTTTTTTCTGCTGGTCACCTGTGCCGCCTTCTTCACCACCTTCAAATCGCCCGTCAGTTTCCTCGCCTTGGTGGGATCACTTATCGGCACCTTCGGCAGCTTTCAGCCGAGCGGCCAAAAGGTCCGGCTCTATTTCATGGGAGGGAATGTCGCCTGGTTAGTCCACAACGCCTTTTTGTGGACACCGGTCGGCGTCGCGATGGAGTCGCTCTTCCTCACCAGCAGCGTAGTAGGCTACTGGCGCTACTTCGGCCCGCCGGCCCAACACGCCGCACCCGAACGCTGAATCAAGTTCATCGCCCAATGTGCTGCGCGGATGTTACCAAGCGGACGCAAATACAGGCCTTATAATACTCCGCCGCAAATCACAGACTGAGCCACCTCCGGTCCCTAACGCCAATCAACCACCTCACCACTCAACGGATAAACCGCTCGCACCTTCTTATAGTCATAACTAGACAAATTAGGACTGTGTACCCCCGGCGTATCCACCTCTAAAATCGCATGCGCAATCGGCGTATAATCCGCGCGAAAATGCACCGCCGACTTAAGCGCGATCAGCTTGCGATCGACCGGCTCAATACCCACACTGCGCAATACTTCCGCATCAAAAGGTTGCAAACGCTGCTCGGTCAAAATTATTTCAACTCCACCAACCCGCACCACCGCCGTCCGCCCCATCTGCGCGCGCTTGCCCCTGGCCATCGGCCCCTTGTATTGGAAGTTTCCGTCGGTGACGGCCTGCACATAACCACAAAGTGCCACCGGCTCGCCGTGCAACGCAATCGATTTACCGCCGACCTCTAGCTCGACCTCTTCGCCCACCCCCGCCGCGATCGCCCGCGCCACCGACTCCGGGTCGGCGATAATCGCTACTACAGCCCCCTGAAAATCTGCCGCGATCAGCGCGCGCAAAATATGGGTCCCGTCGCAAGGACCGCCGCCGCCAGGATTGTCCGATCCCTCCGCCAGCACGACCGGCTGCCCCTCGCTCTTCCGTGCAAACTCGATAGCCTCCTGCACCGAAACCAATTCGGCACGAAAAGCCTCGCGCCGGTCCCACATATATTGCGCGAATTCGTCGGCGCACTCTTCCGCCAAAGCCTGGTCGCCATCGGTCGTCACCAGCACCGAGCAGCCAGCATCGTGAATATCGGCGAAGGGAAAACCCATCGACAGGGTCGCCGTCACCACCCCGGACCGGGCTTCCAACTCGTGCAATCTGGCGATCGCCTCGCTCATCGGTGGCCGCATACTGCACTGCGGCGGCGGCGAGGTCAATAGCGGCAACTGGCGATAGGCCATCGTCGGGCGAATCTCGCCCGCCACCATATCGGCGATAATTTGCGCCCCTTCCAGCCCGCGTTCATAACAGTCGACATGCGGATAGGTGTCAAAACCAATGATCACATCGGCGTACTCGGCCATCGCCGCGGTGATATTGGCGTGCAAATCTAAGGTCACGACAATCGGCAAATCACCCACCTGTTCGCGCACCGCCTGCAACAGATCCCCTTCGGCGTCTTCGTGTGCCTGGGTCACCATCGCCCCGTGCAAATCTAAAAAAACGCCGTCGAGCCGGCCGGCTTCCTGCAGCCGCGCTAAAAAATAGGCCTTGAGCGTCTCATACGCCGCCTGCTGAACCGTGCCCGAAGGCGTCGCAAAGGTCCACAACAAGGGCACCGCCTCGACCCCGAGATCTGCGGCGCGTTCGAGAAAACCACCGATGATCGTGCTCGTTGCGGCGAATTCGGCGACCATTTCCTCGCCGACGCAATAGGTCCCTTGTTTAAAATTATCGATCCCCGTCGCTACGGGCGAAAAAGTGTTGGTCTCATGGCCGATACAGCCGATCGCGATCCTCATCGTATTTCTCCTCTAATCCCTGAAGGGATCGTATTCGTCGTCACTGGCCATCGCCACACCGATCGGCATCAGCCTATGTTCGACCTCAATCGTCTCGCAGTGGAACTCCAGCACCTCGGGCAAGCGCTTATAGACATGCGGCGACTCGTCGGTGCCCGCCCCGCGCAACTCGACCCCATTGAATTCGTCGATCCACTGCACCATCATCTGCCGGCTGATCTCGCCCTCGCTCTGTAGCGCGAGTTTGCCCTTGCGCCAGCGCTTGCGGCCAGCAGCCTGGGTCCGCGACATCACCCGCCCCGCCCCGTGCACCGTCGAATAAAGCATCGACGCGCTCTCTTCACTCTCTTTACCGGAGATTATAACCGAGATATCCCCCATCGACCCGCCGACAAAACTGCGTTGGCCCGGCATGCAAGGCGTCGCCCCCTTGCGGATGACGACTAGATCTCGGTCGTAATGCCGCTCTTTCCAGGCGAAATTGTGGTGATTGTGCACCGAGTCGACGATAGTGCCACCGATAATACCCGCCACCCGGTCGCAGACCCAATCGCGCCCCGCATAGGCGTATGCGCCCGCCAATTCCATACACGCCCAATACTGCTGCCCCAGCTCGCTATCGAGATCGAAAAGCACCGGTGCCACGTGCATGCCGTCCTTGCCACCGCCGGCCTTTATAAAATGCGTCGCCAGCTTATGCCCAAGGCCACGCGAACCAAAATGCACGCCGAGCCACACCTTGCCCTCGCCATCGACAAAAACATCCACATAGTGATTGCCCGACCCCACCGTGCCCAACTGCGATTCCGCCAGTTCTTTGAGCTTGCCCGCTACCGGAATTTCGTCCCATATAGCCGCCGCAAATAGATCGGCCGCGACCAGCTGCGTATTCTTGCGCCCTATGCCAAACGAAATCGCGGCGAAAATTTCGTTCATAATCTCGCCGATGCGCGCTTGCACCTCCTGCGCATCGACATCGAGGCGAACGGCCTTATTGCCACAGGCGATATCAAAACCGACCGCCGAAGGACTCACCTTGTTGTCATAGGCTAACACGCCGCCGATCGGCACCGAATAACCCAAGTGGTGATCGGCCATCAACGCCACATATTCGGCCTCCTCCGCACAGGCGGCCATCTGTTCGACAGCATTATCGAGCGGCTCGCCCCACACCGGCACGTTATTGATTATTCGCATTATTCTTATGGCCTTGCCCTTACTCTCCTGCCTTTTCTTTATGCAGATGCCTATGGTGCAAATTCGGCCAATGTGCATGTGTATGGGCAGCCTCTCGTGCGTGTGCACATGGCTGTGCCCAAGCCAGCTCGGGTATTTATATGCACGTGTTCGTAATGCCCGTCGCTATGGCGATCCCAGTACTCGTGCTCATTTTCCGCATGCTCGTGGCTGTGTTTATGCCCCTCACTCGTCAATAGAACCAAGGCGACAATCAGCCATACCGCCGCGATCAATTGCAGTGCAGAGAAGGGCTCGCCCAAAAGCAACACCGCCAGTCCGACACCCCAAAACGGGGCCGAAGAAAAAAAGATCTGCCCGCGCGTCGCGCCAATATGCTGGGCCGCTGTTATATAGAGCACGAAACTTGCGCCATAACGGCCAAGATGATCGCGAAAGAAAAAATGGCCCAGTAGCGCGGTGGCCACCAGTTCGAGATTCAACCACATCGCCACCGAAGCCGCCGCCATCCGCAACCCGAACAACAGAGCCAAAGGCCCGCAGATGCCACCGAGAATAACCGCACCCAAGAGCCGTATGCGATTAGCGCGGTCCAAGCGCCAAATTGGCCGCAAGCTGCGCTCGGCGACCAGCACCGGCAACAGCCCGGCCGCGGCCCCGAGATACATAGACCCGCCAACTGGAAAGGCGTCAGGATCGACAACAGCACTTTACTGATGGGGGTCGCTGCGCCAAAAAGCAGCGCCGATAGAATGGCTAATACAATAAAAACACGATAGCCTTCTTGCGCTCTTACCCGACCTACTCCTCTTCGGCTCGCTTCTGCAGGGCGCGCATATAGGCGATCGTATAGGCGGTGCCAAGACGGGGGTCGTCACCCATATGCGGGATGTGGTCGGGAATCAGCGTACCGTCGAAACCGACCTCCTGTAAAACCTTCATCGCCCGGTACATGTCGAAATAGCCGTCATCAACAAAAGTTTCGACAAAGTGCGGCAGCGGCTTGTCGACATTGCGATAATGCACCTTGAAGATCTTCTCCTGGCCACCGAAGTAGCGTATCGTCTCTTCCACCCCCTCGCCCATCGCCTCGCCGCCTTCCAACCAGCAACCGATGCAAAGACACAGCCCGATATTGGGACTGTCGGCGATTTCCATGGCCCGCTTATAACCGGCAAATGAACTAAAAATAGGCCGGGGCACCCGCCCGAGCTTCACCCCCGGCGGATCATCTGGGTGAATGCCGATGCGCACCCCCGCCTCTTCGGCCACCGGCGCAACCTCACGCGCGAAGGAGGTGAAATTGTCCCACAGCTCCTCCTCTTCATAGTCGCGGTGCAGTTCGGGCACCGTACCAAAACCCGCGCCGCCTGCCCCCTCCTGCAATTGATCAATATCAAAAGCCCTCGCCTGAGCCCCACCCCTAGTCGTTTCAGGCGGCGTGCTCCACACACCATTGGCCATATGCGCATAGGTCGTATAGGGGATATCCGCCGCGCCGAGATTGCGGATATGCCGTTTATACTCCTCCACCTTCTCGTCGCGCTCGGGCAGATTCAGCGTAATCGCCGCCACATTGTGCACACCGGAATTGCCCATACCGTATAATTTTATTCCGTGGCGATCGAAATCCTCGCGGCGTTCCGTGTAGTATTCGGCGCTGGCCTTCGCCGCATCCGCCCAAACCACCGCATACTCCACGCCCATCTGCCGCACAAACTGAAAATCCTCCTCACTCGGCTCGACCGCCATCTGCGCCGCGACCTTCATGCCGGGTTCAATCGCCATATGTGATTTAGCAGCCATTTGAAACTCCTTTCTGCTTGTTTTTATTTACAGTTAACCCAGCGAAAAAGTCAGCCACACCGGATATTAGAATTTCTTTTGTACTACAGTTGCCCGGTAGGCAAAGTCAAACCAGCCGAATATTTCAACACCCGCGAGCGGAGGGGGTGCCCGCAGCCTCCGACAAACGATCAGAGCATTTAAAAAATGCTGCTAATCAATCACCGCGCTCTGACAAATAAAATCCGGTACGATGCCCGTTAGGTGTATCTGCTCCTCAACCGTCGAGCGCAGGGTGTTGCCCGTCAGCACCAAGGCCGTATCGATGCCGAACTTGTTGCCGCCGATAATATCGGTGAACAAGGTGTCGCCGACCATCAGGATATTCTGCTTGCCCGCTTCTTGGGCCCGTTGGCTATGCTCGTAGGCGAAGATAAACATCTGCGCGTCCGGTTTGCCGAACTTTATAAACATCCGGCCGGTGATCCGCTCGACCATATCGGCAATACCGCCGATGGCGATGGAGACTTTATCGTCGGATACCGGATAGGACTTATCGGTATTGGCCACCACACAGGGGATATTCCGCACGCGCAGTAGATTGACAATCTTGTTGATGTCGTGGTTCCAATCGAAACCCTCGTCGTCCAAAAACACCAAGGCGTTCACTTCATCCGTATCAGCGAGGTCCAAATCGGCGATCGAGAGGGTATGCAGCCCCAACTCCTCCAGATAATGCGCAGACTTTTGCGTACCCAGATAGGCGACCGTGCCTGTCCGTACCTTTAGGCGCAAATACTCCGTCGCAAGCATGCCCGACGAGATGATCTTCTTGTCATCTATCATCTCTAGTCCCTGCTCGACATAGGCCTGCGCCAGGGCTTTCGGCCCCCGCGATGCGTCATTGGTCACGATATAATAGTCTATATCCTTCCCGATCAGGTAATCGAAGGTCCGCTCTATGCCATCTAAGACGCCCAGCGAGTTTTTCAATACCCCATAGGCGTCAAAGAAAATTACATGATAACGATCGGCGATCGCTTTGAAATTTTGTATTTCCATGATTAGAGATCGAGCGCTTGCAGGATCTTATCGGGTTTGAAATCCTTTTCTAAGCGCGGAAAATAAATCTCGAAGGCCTCCCGTTGCAATCTGCTTGCGTAAATATCGTGAAAGAAATAGTGCCCGTATTTGATCACGTAGTTCAAAATAAAAAAACGATACGCCTCCTTGATAAACAAAACCTCTTGCCGGCTGAGCGGATAAACGGCGTGGTAGGCCTTGAGGAAAATCATAAAACGATCCTCCATAACCGTATCGATAAGATAGCTAAACACGGTTTTATCACCGGCGGTCGAACACACTCTACTGAAAAAGTAAAAATCTAGCACGCGCGAACTCATCCTGAACCAGTCGTAATCCCACCGCGAATAGAACTTGCCTCCTTTCGTCACCGAGAAATTGCCGATATTCCAATCGACGAATACCGGTACCGCTTCTAGAGCATAGGCGTCGAGTTCGTTCATATTGGCGTCGAATATATCGACCTGCCGCCTGATTTCGCCCATGGTTCCGCGATGCTGAAACTGCCCCTCTTCGGTATCTAAAAACCACAGTAGGCGCAGCATATCTCCCTTGAGCGTCTTGGACCAATCGGGCAGAATATTCAAAAGGCGGGAACAGGTTTTGTGAAAATGCGCCAACTCCCCACCGAGTATTTCTATCTGCCGCTCATCTATTTTTTTCGGCAGCATCCGGTCGACCCCGATCGGATTGTAGAACACGACCCAAGCATCCAATAAAGCGGTCTGGTGGTGATAGGTGAACAACTGATTCTTCTTCAACAACGAACGCGACAACAATTGGTCGTAAGGGGCAGGTAGGTTGTTCGCCAAGGCGTTGATCAACGAATGGTCTTCGAGGAAATCCTCGTAGGTGCCAAAGAAGGAGAATTTGGCGATGATCACTGATTCGTCGTCGAGTCGCAGCCGAAACACGTGGTTGGTCGACACCATCGCGCTGATATCGTTGATCGACAATACGGTGCGCGACGGGTCGTAGTCTTGCCAGGCGGCTTCGACAATCGCGATAAAATCGATTTGCATACCTAATCAGTTCTCAAGCGCAGACGCAACGCCAGCGTTTTGATCTCAAACGGGCCCAAATCTATCTGTATACTATTGTCCTCGACTTCGAGCGAGCCGTCAACGTCTTCGACGAGATTGACGATGGCAGCCGATTCCACTTCGGCATTCAATTTGATCCGCAATCCCGCAGCCCCCTTGCCTTCCGCCTCGTAAACCCTGAAGATCGTGGCGCCTTCTTCACCAACTTTCAACGCCGAGACCACCACATTGGCCTGCGACAATTCCAACAGCCCCCAACGTTTGCACAGCACCCCCGCGTGGGCTTCGGCCTTCCTCACCAACAAAGGCTCGTTGAACTCGTAACCTGCCCGATAGACCTGGGCCTCCCGCCAACTCTCACCGTGCGGCATCAGGGCATAATCGAAACTCAATTGCCTGCCTTCCATCAGCCCCGAGTCCGACCCGGCCCCCGCCTCGTAGCCGCCTTGGTAGGCATAACTGTTAATCCGAGCCGAACGCATCAGCGAAAGCAGCAATGTCCCGTCGACCGTATTGTTCCCGGGCAAGCCTCGATTCAGCAGCGCGACCCCTCGCTGCCCGTCGCCACAGTCGACCCAACGCTGTGCCGGAAACTCGATCCCTTCGGCCCGTTCGATCGCCCCGAAGGGAATCTCGTGCGTATTCGTGCCCTTTTTGCAGGTGGTCGGAAAGACCGCTCGATACCGCACAAAGCGATCCTCGTTATTTATTGTCGTCCGGATCTCCACCCGCCGAATGCCATTATACACCCGCACCCGCGTCGACAAGGACCCGCTGCCAAAGGGTTGTGCACTATTGAATTCTGTGAATACCAGCCCTTCGACCACATTGCCAGCACCGATAAACTGATTGCTCAGCTGCGCGCCTGTTTCGCGCGTAGGTACGGCATGCGGACGGCTCATGGCGATATTACGCGCGCCGTCCAGGTTACCGTATAACTCCCAGAAATCGCCGCCGTCGTGCTCGCGGGCAATCACATTGGCCGGTCCTGACAAAGCCTCCCAGTCTCCGTCTTTGACATACAGACTCGTCATCTCGCCGGTCCAGCAATTGAAGGTCGCGCGATAAAACTCGTTTTCGATACTGCTGCTGTCGCGATGTGACGTCCCGCTCGACCAGGCCTTGCTCCAATGCTCGCTGCCTGCACGACCCGCCGCCTGCCCCGACGCGCGCAACGATTGCTGCGGCAGCACGTGATATACCGCATAACCTAATGCGGGAATATCCTCCGCGACAAAAACGAGCTTCGCCTGCCGCAACCCCCCGTCGTCGAAGCGCTGCGGTTCGGTTATCTGCACCGGGACCTCTTCACCATCCGGCCCCTGCAGGTTGACATCGACGATCCCCGGCTGAGAAAAAGCCACCGCGATCTCGGCCACATCGGTGCGGGACCAACCTTGGCCGTTGAACACCACTACCGGGATGCCCTCCCCCCGGGTGTCGATCTTAGCCAGGATCGAATCGAACTCGCGGTCGATAATTTCCTCGACCAGCCTTTCTGAGAAGCGAAAGCTGGTCAACGAATCGTCATAGACCTTGTCGACCATCACCCCCGACATCAGATCGTGGGTCTGGTTGAACAACATGGGCTCCCAAGCGCGCCATAGCGCTTCCCGCTCGGTCGCAGCACCCAGCCCATGCGCGATGGCATCAAGTTTCTCCGCAGTGGTCAATTGCACTTCCAAAGCGCGCACCCACTGCTTGATATCGATCCGGCTGCTATAGCTGCCCTGGAACACCGGGTTGAATTCCCCTTCTATTACATTTTTTTCTACGCGTTCGGCCGCGACGCGTTCAAAATCTGAAGGTACCCCAAAACGAATCGAAAAAGGTGCGTCAGAATCGCGATTGAACTGTTCGACTAAGCCGGGCACATGGCCCTCCGGGTCGGAGACGTCGGCGCCGGCCAAGCCGACCAGATCGGCCGCGTCCGGCGCGAATGCCTCCACCGCGGCAAAACCCTGGCGGACCCAGCTGTCGAACTCGACCTTGTTGCCCGGCGCGAAGTGGAACATCGAATAACCGTAGGGCAACCAAAACGCCGGAATCCGCGAGCCGTCTATCCCCTGCCAAAGAAACTCTGATGGCGTATCCACGCTCTGCACTCCGCGGAAAAACCAGTAACTTTTCAGACCCGCCAAATTCAACAACTGCGGCATTTGTGCATGATGACCAAAGGTGTCGAGCAACCAACCGGACGCGACCTCCACCCCCAAAGTCTCGCGCCAATAGCGCTTGCCGTAGAGCACTTGCCGGACAAACGACTCCCCCGCAGGCATATTGACATCCGGCATGATATCCATGCCACCGACAATCTCCAACCGGCCTTCTGCGATCCGCTGTTTCAGGATTTGCCGCTGCTCGGGATAGCGTTCGAGAAACGGTTTGACATGACATACCTGGTCGAGCACAAAGCGATAATCGGGGTGTTGCTGCATCAAGTTGAGCCCGTTGAGAATAATGCGGAAGCCGTCTTCGAGATATTCATCCCGCGTCTTGAAAACAGCGCCCTCCCAGTGCGTATGCACCACCAGCCAAAGCGTCTTTTTTTCTTTCATCTCCACATCTCATCGCTAACTGCATTGAGCAGCAAAATAACACTCCAGTAAGAAGATCCGTCTGTCAAACCTGTCCAACGGCACTAGGGCCTCTAACCGTCAGTCGATATCGATAATTTCCGGGGGACTTTTATAACCGCCGGCAATATGTGCCGCGAGCCACTCGGGCGCATCTTCACGCGGCAACGAAAGTGCCGGTCCCCCCTTGCAACTCAAGCGGTAGAGCAGACGGGCGTCATCGATATCGCTGATATTGGACTTGATCGGTGGCGAGTTGTGCAAGGTCATATAATTATCCCAAATCGTCACATCGCCCGGCACGTGCAGATGATCATAGCGAAACTGCGGCTGCAATACATGTGCTTCGAGCCGATCCAACAACGCACGCGATGCCTCCGCCGACATCCCCGCGACCTCGACCGCCGGCCGCACCCGGGGCCGCGAAGCCCAAATTGGACTGTGTAACGAGCGAACCCCCGAACGCGGGTTGACCCGGACCAACGGAGCCAGCCAGCCCTCGTCCCCCTCATTCAGCCGCCGGCGCAACTGCACCCGCATCAATTCTTCCTGCTCGGCAGCAGGCAGCGCGGCGAAAGCCCCCGCAGTATCGGCGAAAGCCGTCTCGCCGTTGAGCGGTAAACGCTTGCGCAAGCGCATCAACTCGTCATCCGAACCCTCGTAATACGGACCGAGTTCGGCCGGATCGCCACTAGCGGGATCTTGCACCCAATGGCCACTAGACGCATCGCGTGCGACCGGCGACTTGTGCGCGAGGAACATCGAGACATAAATCGGCAAAGGCTCGTATTCGATATCCGTGTGCCACGAGCCGCCATCTCCAACCTTCGGCTCGCCCCCCTTGTTGGCGCCGCGGAAATTGGCCGCCACCAACACCGTCGGCGACTCGTGTGGCAGGCATTGCAATTGATCGGGAAAGGCCGAGTTAACAGCGGCCACTGCCCGGCGCTCAAAGGGAATCAGCTCAAATGGGCCATCGCTGGCCCCATCGCTCTGGGCCGGCTTGCCCCCGCGCATAAAGTTATTCGGATGCGGCACCGGTGCGCCCCAATGATTGGCGAAACGCTCGAAATGAGCCAGGGAAAAAGTCGCCAGATCCTGGCCAGCGATACTGACAAGGCGAAACCGGCTCAAAACGTCGAGCAAAAAACCCGCCTGTTGCGGACTCAACCGGGGGCGCAGATCCACCCCCGTCAAACGCAGTCCGGCGCCGCTTTCCGCCAAAGGGCCTTGACTTTGCGCGCCCGCCCCGAACAATTCGCGCAATCGCTTATCCAGATCCTGTGGTCTCATCCCCTCGCTCATATAGCCATTTCCTTTACACAGTTAGTTGGTCTTTTGCAGTTAATCTATCGTTTTGCTTTGATCGCATCAAAAGGGCAAGGCGCAAGTTGCCCCTGCACGCGTCCCATAGTTAATTTCAGCCCACCCACCGCCGCCTAGGCGATCTGGGTGAACAAAGAAACAACCCCGTTTTCCATTGGCAGCAATCCATATAGGAACTACTCCATGACCCCGGAACAGCGTTATCTATTCGACATCAACGGCTATCTGCACATTCCGAATCTACTCAGCGACAACGAACTGGCCGCCGCCCGCGCAGCCATTGACCGCTATACCTCCACCCCCGATGACGCGCTGCCCGAGGGCTTTTCCCGCTCTGAAGACAGCAAAAACTACGAAAATGGTTTCGCCTTCGACAAAGCACTCGAAGCCCTGACTTTACACCCGGGCCTGTGGCCCATCATCAAAGAATTCACCCACGACCGACCCGCCCTTACCCGCGGCACGCTCCTAGTCGACAGCCACGAGCACGAACCTTTGCGCCTGCATTGCGCCCGCGAGGATTTCGGCTGGCAAAGCACGCGCTACGACACGCGCGAAGGCCGTATCTTCTGCGACGACTTTGTCATCTTCCCCTACTTCGACGATGTCTTCCCCGGTGACGGCGGCCTGCTGGTGGTCCCAGGCTCGCATAAGGCGGCCTTCACCCGACCGCCCGAATTATTCAATAGCGGGACAACCGCCGAACTCAAAGACCTGCCCGCCGGAGTGGTCAATGTGACGCCGCGTGCCGGAGATGCGGTCGTCATGACCGAAATGCTGGCGCACGGCACCTTGCAATGGAAGCCCAAAGACCGTCTGCGCCGCACATTGGTGTTGCGCTACCGGCCGCAGTTCAAAGGACAGTCCGCCGTGCCGGACGTGCTCGCAGGCCGCCTGTCGCCTGAAACGAAAGAATTGATGGCGCAAGCCCACTATACGCATATCAAGGAGATCGTCAAACAAGAGGTGGTGAATCTAACTTAACTGCATTGCAATAGCCGATGCGAAAAATAAAAAGGGCGTCGCGCTGTTGTCGGGTGTGGTCTGAATAATCTGGCAATTAATCGCCGCTAAGCCCATGCTCCCAGCAAGGTCTCTTTTCCTCAGTTAGGCGACGCTTGGTCCTGGGCTTCTTATAGCTCTTTTTCGCCTCGCCATTCTTTTTTTGATCGCTGTTTCAGCAAAGTAACGCACCTTGGCGTGCGGATCATTCGTCGCCAGCAAGAGCAAGCGGCGGCCGTGAGCATTGGGTAAGGCATTCGCCGTCGAGCCCTCTATAACGTGCAGCGCTTCCAGTTGACTTCGGGACTGGGATCTTCGCTGGCGACGAAAATAACTTCCCATAGCGGATATCTCTCTACCGCTATCCCAACTCACACCCATAAATTCCCGATCGACTAATCGCATACCGAACAAAATATCATTGCTCATTCCTCCCGATTTTCTTATCTGCCCTATAGACAGAGGTTGGTGCGAAACATATAATTGGTGCGGAAAAGCCATACATTCCGACCGTCATCAAGAGCCGGAACAAACAAAGGTATGCACACCACCGCGACGGACTTTTGCCGCCTAAGCCCCGATTGGAAAAAGACACATGCAAATCCCGATCCCGAACGTGCCGCAAGTCCCATTGCTTACGACAGAACAGATCGCCCAGTTCAAACGCGACGGATACTTGGTATTACCCGCCGTCCTCGACCCCGAACGCTGCCGCCAAGTCCGCGACGATATGTGGGAAACGATCACGGCTTATGTACCGCGGATGCAAAGGGACGATCCTTCTACTTGGGGCCCGCTCACCGAAGAGGAAAACAAAAAACTCGGCGCGCAACTACCCGAGATCGGCGGCGAACCCTATTTCAATGGCAAGGGCCATCGCTTTTATATTCGCAATGGAGCCGAGCAACCGCTGCTCGATCTGGCTCCCCGGGCCGTATGGCAAGTCGCCGAGCAACTGCTCGGCAAAGGCACGGTAGTATGGCCCGAAGGCCACGATGCATCCGGCTTTACCACCGGCCCGTGTTTTATGTGTGATGACACGGTGGGAGGACTCGCCAGCCACCTGGGCGAAGCCGTCAAAAAGTATCCAGAGAAAGGTTCCTTCACGACAGAAGCTGATTTTCGCCTGCCCAAAACCGGCCCGGTATGGCTCAACGGCCAGGGCACGCGCGGGCTCTATTGCACCTTGCCCAATAGCCCGGCACCCGGCCCCAACTACCAAGGTGCCCATTCCGACGGCGCCTGTTACGGCCGTTGGCGCATGCAGATCGCGGCCTATACCGACGACCTGCCGGCCAACTCCGGGGGTTTTACCGTCTGGCCCGGCAGCCATGCGCGCATCTGGCCAGAGCAGTGGAAGGCCTTCAACGAAGGCGAGAAGCACACCGACAAACACCTCAAAGTGCGCAAGGCCGGCGGTTACAACGACCCCGAAATCCTGCGTATCAAAGCCGACACCGAACCCGTTGACTGTTATGGCCCGGCCGGCACCGTCGTCTTATGGCATACCAAGATCCTGCACATGGCCGGGCAAAACCAGGCCAACGATATGATCCGCCAGGCGACGATCTACGGCTATCTCAAAACGCCCGAGGCGCTGCCCGACGAGTTGGTAGCTGACAATAGCGACGGCGATATCTGGCGCGATTGGTCCGACGAAGTGCGCCAGATAGACGAACAAGGTTAAAGCGCAAAACCAGGCCTTACCAACCATAACTTCCGCCCACTCCACAGCGAGACCGACATGGACTTAATCTGTAAACTGCCCGCCGCTCCGCACACCATCATCGAACACGACGACCATCGTCTGATCCTGGCCTTTGCCGACGGCCTCGCCCTATTCGATGGCACCTCGCTCGACTTTGTGATGCGCGGAGAAGTCACTACAGCCGCCAGAGGCCCTGACGGTCGTATTTATTACACACAAGACGAAAAGATCCTCTGCTGCGACCTGGAACAAGATGCCATATCACAAGATATTACAGCCGCCTTCGCCGGTGTCCCGCAAGCGCAAAAACGAATAATATGCACAGCGGAAGGCGATATCTGGGTCGAGGGATGCACGACCCGCCGCCGACCGGACGGCACGTTCCAAGCCAATCCCGCATACCCAACGACCACAGCACCCGCCCCCCACACCCTAGATAGCTATGGCAATTTCTGGAGCCTGGTCGACGGACAGGTGCTGGTACTGCCGGCCAATGCACCCGACGCATGGCAAGTCGCGTGGTTGGCCGCGGGATCCTGGGAATATCTGCTGGCCGATAGTGTCGGATTCATCTGGGCGGCGGGGCCAGACGGCTGGCAACTTTTCTGCCCGCGCCAACTGGAGAAAGGCTGGCAGGATCTTACCATGTCTTTCACCTTGTTGGCAAACCCCACTACCGCCAACGGCACGTCATTAGAAAGGCCAGCCATCACCGCCATAGGCACCTCGCCCGACGACCTGGGCATGGCCGCTTTATCCAATGGCGAGCTACTCGAATTAAACAGTGAAGCCGGTGCGCTCGCCGTGCGCTCCCTAGCCTTTCTCCCCGCCCCCGCACGCTGTGCGTACACCGACCGCGACGGCGCGATCTGGGCGGCGACCGACAATGACCTGTATAAAAAAGACACCGCTGCAGACGCCTGGCAGAACACCTGGCACAAAAAACGCGGCCGACTGCCCGGCGGCGGTAACCACGATATCTTTTCGGTAGAATGCCAAAACAAGCTCTATGTCGCCGGCGGCTGGGCTGGAGCCTGGGGCCTGCCCCCGACCCGTCACGTGCTCGACGAGCTTTTTTCCTACGACCACGAGAGCGAATACTGGTCTATCGTCAGCCGAATGATACAACCCCGGCGCTACAATGGCATTGCCGAGATGAGCGGCCGCGTCTGGATCATCGGCGGCGAGACCCGCATCCCCGGTTGGGACGGCGAAGGCCAAGTCCTCTACACCGTCGAAATCTATGACCCGGCCAGCAAGACCTGGAGCCCCGGCCCCTCGCTCAATATCGCGCGCACTGACCCCTTTGTCGTCTCCTGCAATGGCCGTATCTACGCCATCGGCGGTGCCGCACACAACTCGGGGCCCAAACTCGATTCGGTCGAGAGCATCGGCCCGAACGAAGAGGCCTGGCGCCTTGAAACACCGCTTTCCGAACCCACCCGCCAGGGCCACGCCTGTGTCCTCGACGGCGTCATCTACTGCACCAGTATCGATGGCGTTTTCGCCTTTGACACGGCGAACGGTCAGTGGAACGACGATCTGCCACAACCTCCTGGCGAGATCGGCCAGGGCCCGCTAGCGGCCGCCTATCGCGGTGAGGTCTGGCTGATGGGCGGGCCCGCCGACAAGGGCATCCGCTGCTACAATCCCCAAACGAGAACTTGGCGCACTGGTCCGGACCTGCCGACGGCACAGGCTTGGGGCGCTGCTATCGTCATGCACGGGCAATTGATCATCGTCGGCGGCGCACACGAGTCGGCGATGCACAATGCCGTGGTATACGATGATCGAACCTATGTGTTGCGGAATGAATAGGGCAAAGCGCGTGCCCAATGAAAAAAATAGCCACAGCAAAATCCATTTCTACCCGCTAGCCCCGTAGCCACCCCGAGCGGCAACACCTGCACAAAACCCGCATCATTTGCTCTCCGCCTGCACCGCCAGCGCTTCGTCGTCGATGCGTAGCCCTTAAAATCGAGTGCTGCCGAAGCTTCGACGATCATGCTCGCTGGGCGGCCTGGTCTGCAGACGATAAATGCACCCGCGATTTGAGGTCGTCCTTCAGACCCCCCTCGACGAACCGTCAGTGAATTTCCACCTCGGCTTCGGCCGCGATCCGGCGCACATTGGCAACAGCCTGCGGAATCTGCTCCAGGCTGAGGTGCTCGATCAGCCCGTAGCCGTCGGGAAACAGCCCGTCAAAACGCTTGAGCACCAAAGCCAGATCCAGCTCCCCCTCCCCCGGCAGCACCTGGTCGATATGCAGCACCAGCCCGCTAGAAAGCCGCAAGTCCTTGATATGCGCCACAGGTGAGATCGCGCCTAACTCGTCCATAATATGCCCGACGAATTCGCCGCTATTATAGACCTGTTGCAAACTCTGAAAGTGATTGACCACGTCCAGGATCAGCCGTAGATGATCGGAGCCGACGGCTTCGACGATCTGCCGGCATTTTTCCGGCGGGTCCATAATCGAGACGACATGGGTTTCCATCGCCAACACCACGCCCTCCTGCTCCGCCTTCTCTGCCAAGGGGCCGAGCGTCTCGACGAGTCGCCCGATCTGCTCCGGTTTGTGGTTGTCCCGGTGCGGCGTCCAAGGGCCAGCGGGGTTCAGGCTACCGGGTCGCAATAGGAAAGATTGCGCGCCCAATTGCGCGGCAATCTCGGTAGCCCGTTGTATTTTGGCGCTCACCCGCTCCCGCGGCGCTGGATCGACAGCAAAGAGACACTCGTTATAGGTAATGGCAAACTGCGCCAGATCGAGATCCTCCGCAGCCATAAAACGCCGATAGCCCGCACAGTCCTCGGCGGTGATCGCGAAGACATCGTCGCCATCGAGGTGGAAACCAAAGCCGGTGAAACCCAAGTCGCGGATCGCCTGCATTTGCGCGGGCTGAAACGCGCGGAAGTCCCCGGGCAACATACCCACAATGCCCAATCTCATACTTGTCCCCCCGTAGTAGCGTTCATCATAGATCTCATTGCCAAAAAGGTTCACCCTCCTTCAACTCGGCGCGCAATACTTCGGTCACCAGCTCAATGCCCAAACCCGGCCCGTCGGGCACCGCGATCTTGCCGTCGACCATATCGAAACCGTCTAACCCACCCATCTCAGCGATATACGGGCGTTCGTAGAGGCGGGTCTCACTCATACTAAAATTGCGCACACACGCACCAAAATGGATATTGGCCATATTGTGCACTAGCGTACCGCAGTTGTGCAGCGCCACCGGTATGCCATAATGCTCGGCCAATTCGGCGATCTTGCGGCCACCGCTGATCCCGCCGCACCACACTAAATCGGGATGCAGCACATCGATGCCGCCTTCGGTAATAAACGGGAAAAATTCGCGAAACCCCTCCAATTTTTCTCCCGTGCAAATCGGCACCGGCGACGCGGCCCGCAGCCCTTTGTAGCCGTCCGAGAAAAAGACCTGCAACGGATCCTCTACCCACAGGGGGCGCGCCTCCTCGACCGCTTGGCAAATACCTGTTGCCGACGGCACGTCCCACTCGTTATGACAGTGCACGATAAAGTCGAGATCCCACCCCAACGCGTCGCGAAAGGTCGCAAAACCGTCCCGCATGACCTTGAGATCGCTCTGTTTCAGCGACTGGCTCGGCATCAACTGTTCGAACGGGCGGGCGAGCAGCGCATCGTCTGGTAGCTGGAAATCCACCTTTACCGTGCGATAGCCGTGTGGGTGTGCACGCAGCTTGGCCACCCAGTCATCAATGGCGGCGCGATCGTTCCAATTGGGAACCCGCCCGCCATAATAGATCTCGACGCGATCGCGGAAACGGCCGGTCAGCATCTGCGAGACCGACAGCCCGAGGATCTTGCCCGCCAAATCCCACAGCGCAATATCGACCCCGCTAATCGTCGGCACATGCGCCTGATAGAAATGCTGCAATCCCATCATCTGATGATAGAGCTTGTCGATATTGAGCGGGTCCGCACCGATCAGCACGCTTTCGAGCCATTGCAAATTCGCCCGGCACGCCGGACCGGCGACACCCGCCTCACCGACACCGAACAAACCAGAATCGGTCTCGACCCGCACCAAGCTCTGGCCGGTCGAATTTCTCAGCTCCATCGCCTTGAGACCGGTAATGCGCACGCGGCCGCGTTCGCCCTCCATACGTTCATCCATTGCAGACATAACCTCGTCCTTTCAGTTCAATCACACACTCCGTAAAGTTCGATCCCGCTTGCATCTGCTTACGACCGATATACACCGATCGGCTTTGTCTCATCAAATATAACCGGGCGAAGTAATTAAATCGAGTTGGTCATCCAACCTCTCAAGCACGTGATCCGGGTAGATCGACATGCGCTGAAAGGGCAAGTTATTGCGTCCGATCGAGGGCATATAATTAAAGAAAATGGAACGGCGGGTCGAATCATTACTCACCGAATAGGCGTTGTGCGTCATGCTCTCGGAGAAGATGACCACATCACCCGGCGCCGCCAACACCGGCACCGCCATCCGGTTCTTGCTGGCATCGCCCATATCATACGGGCAGGAGAAGTTGGCCTTGTGACTACCGGGAATCGCTGCGAACGGCCCATTCTCCACCTTGCTCATATCCGAGAGGATCACCACGCTCTTGGTGCTACTGCAGGCAAAACGCTGATTGGTGTGGTCATAGGCGTAATAGATATCTCGGTCCACCGGATAACCGCCATTGTGTAGACCGCCGCCGGGGCAGGGGCCGATTTTTTCGATGAAATAACTCGCGGAGATAGATACCGGACCGCCTGCAAAGGTCGTGTGGATCGCCTTGAGTACCGGGTCCCGTACGATAAGGTCAAATTTATCCGTGCCGCACAAAGCGTGATCGACCCTGCCGACCCCACCAGTTTTGGGATTTAAACGCCGGTCCGCACGGTGGTCGCCTTGCCAGAATGGGTGCTCGGGATCCTTCATCGCCGCGGCCAGATAATAACTGGCTACCCCCAGCCTCGTATAGGTAGCGTAATCTATGGGAATGGCCTGGAGTTCGTCGATGCCGGCGCATAGCGTTGCGACCGCCGCCGCATCGTAGTGCGCGCGGAGCACGATATAACCCTGGAGGTCAAACTCGTATTTTTGCTCGGGGGTCAGTTCGAAGACAGGGGCTGATCCAGCAGATGACATAGTAATGAAGACCTCCTTCTTGGGTAGCAAATAACATCAATCCGTCGTACAAAAATAAATACAGGTTTAGGGTGTCAACATTCGGCAAGATCATTTTACAGCGTAAACCAATTCGACAGGCCACCAAAATAGTCGATAACCAGCCACAAACCCGCCGAGCCGAACGAGCCGAGCACCATACCGAGAAAAAGCGGCCGCAACAGCCGATAGCCCTTGGCCCCACCGTATTTCAGAATAATCGCCTTGCAAGTCCAGGCGAGAAAAACCGAAAACCAGATCTGACTGATCGGATAGGTCAAACCGAGGACTAGGCCTATGGGGTGAATCGGGAAACCGACAAAACGCGCTTTGAGATAACTCAGCACGGCCATCACAAGACTGCCGATGCCGGTATAGGCCAGATGCCAACCGTAGATCTCCTGCGGGTTGTTGATATTGTGCGCGATCCAGTTGCCGGTCAGTTGCGTCAGACCGCCAAAACCCCAGCCGCCGAGATTGATACCGCCGTACTTATAGGCAATCGTGGTGATCGCCCATGCGGCCGCAATCAAAGTGACCGCTATCGTCGCGGCGATGGCCCAAAACAGCCGTCGAGTTTCCAGCCGCGTGACCTCCGCGATTTTGAGGCCCGTCGCCGCCGATGCCATAACGAAGGTGCGCAGGTCGGCGGTCCAGGGAAAGTTCATGCCCAGCGCCGTCAATCCACCCGCCCCGAGCGCTGTCGGTCCGAGTGCAGTGACCATAAACACCGGCGGAGCCACCGGGGACACGCCATAGGCTAGGCCGGCCTGGGAGACGATACGCGCCAGGCCGACAAAGGTGACTAGGCAGAGCAAATAATAAAAGAGCGCTATCCCCAACCCCAACCCGGTCTCCGCCAACCACAACACGGCGAATATCGAACCAAAGATAAAACCCAGCACCGCGGTCCGATACGAGAGCAATTCCTCGCTGTCGTCGATCGTCGCATCGCCCTTGAACGCCTTGCGCAACACGTCGCGGATGTGCTCGCGCGCGGCCCACAAGCTGGAAAAAACCATGAAAAACATCGCCCCCTGCGCCAAATGCGCGACGCTGGCCGAAGCGGGCATCGAGTAGGGTTGCGGCGGCCCAATGCTCCATCCGAACAAATGCTCGACGCCGGTATGTACATAGGCGAGAAAGGCGAAAAACCACACACCGAACGAAACATCGAGACTGAGCAGATACGATAGACCAATCACTTCGAAGCGCGGGCGCAAGTTCAGGCGCACGGCTTCGCGCAGAAAACTCAGCGGCGTATTGAGCTGGATAAAGGGGAAGAAATTGAAATAGGTATGCAGGCCGTTGACGGCGTAGATTAAAAACGGGATCAGAAAACCGACCCAGGTCAGATAGTTGCGCAAAAAAGGCGGCAACAGGTGCCCCCGCTCCTCTTGCAGCAATTCTAGCGGCAAGGTAGAAAGCGGGAAGAGCAAGCGTTCGTGCTCCATCCACTGCTTGCGCAAAACGACCAACATACAAAGCGTAACAAAATAAATACTGACAATAAAAAAAGCCCAAGCCAGCATCGGCTTGTTCCACAGCCCCCAGGGCACCGCTTCACCGCGCTGAGCGCCCTCGAAAAGCTTCCAGATCGCCGCGCGGTCCTGGACCACCAACCAGGTTTTGATGTGCGGGTGGATAATACTGACCCAGTCGTTTTCCGGCGTGGCGTAGTAAAACAAGCCTCCTAAAAACGGGATCAGGTTCATAACGAAACCCCAGGAGGGAATCGCCGAGGCCACGATCATCATTATATAGACCGTGGCCAACTCGCCGCTACGCAAACGCGAACCGGTGAGCAACTGCGTGAGCGGGTTGATCAACAGAGTGAAGATGAAAAACAGGAAGATCGCCGCGCCGGTAGAATAATCGGCAGCCATTGCCGACCCGCGTATCACCAATACGCCATAGGATTCACCGAAAGAGATGGCGGTGGCGCAGAGTAGACCGACAAAGACCGCCCTCTTGGAAACGCCGTATTGTGGTTTCTCTTCGGTCAAGTCCGCCCTTGCCGATAGCCTAACGTGAATGCCCTAATAAAGGTAGGTCGCCGAGCAATTATATCGCGGTACTTATCTTATAGCAATGTTTATATCTCTTTATTAAAGAGAAAATAATCAGCAATTGGTACTTGAAAAAAGAAAGACTATCTATATCACATAGGGCCAAGCCTACCGGCGGCAGTGACGTGCTTAGGCCAATTATCTCTCATAATACTCCTTCTGTTCACACGTCGCCGACATCAGCGCGAATAAGGGACATACCCCTGCTCGGTAACCTCATACCCCCATTTATCGAGATAGTACTCCTTCTCCCGAAACGGGTCGTCGATCTTCGCCAACTGCCGCGCCAACTGCCGTGCCAATTCTTTCCTGATATCCGCCGCCTCAGCGCACTCCGCCAAATTATTCAACTGATATGGATCATCCACGTCGTCAAAAAGATAATAGACCTCTTCGCTCGTGTGCACGAAGGTGTGCCGGCTCGTGCGAAGGGCGCGATAAGCCGGGTCTCGGTGGTTGTCGCTAAAGGGCGAGACGCTCATATACAGCGCGACATGGTCCTCTATCTCCACTTGTTCGCGCACGCACGCCGACAAATCAGTCCCCTCCACCGCATCCGGAATATTCACACCGCACAAGCTCAATAACGTCGGCATAACATCTACCGTGCCCAAAGGTGTCATCACCCTGTGGTTTTGCAACCCGGCCGTCATCGGCGGATAGCGCAATAAATAAGGCACGCGACACGACTCGTCCCAAAAGATCTGCTTCTTAAACGGCCGATGCCGGTGCGATCCCATCATTTCCCCGTGATCCGAAGCAAAAATAAGTATCGTATCTTCCTGCAAGCCATTCGCCTCCAGGACCTCGACCACATCCCCGACACACCGGTCCAACGCGGCAATATGCGCATAATAACCAGCGGCTTCTTTGCGCGTAAACTGCTCAAACTCAGCGTCGTCAAAAACGACATTCGGCGCAAAGCTGACCGCTTCAGGCGAAAAAGCCTGCTGCAACTCTGTTGGTGCGTTATCGTGCGGAAAATGCGGTGGGCCCAAGGACAGGACCAAGAAAAATGGGTCGTCGCCGTGCTGCTTTATATACTCGCACGCGTCCTGCGTCTGCGCATAGGCGTCATAGCCTGGCCACGTCTTGATCTGTTTATCGTCGCCGTCGTAATATTCGCTGTGCTGATAGTCGTGTGTGCACTCCAACACTTTCCAATAATCAAAACCCTGCCGCCGCTCCTGCGGTATAGAACTGGCCCGACCGTGCCCGTCCACATGCCATTTGCCGATATAGGCCGTAGCGTACCCGCCCGCCTTGAACGCCTTGCCGATGCTTTCTTCGTCGGGTGACAACGGAACATCGTTCATAAACATGCCCGTCGTCGTCGGAAAACGCCCGGTCAACAAAGCTGCCCGCGCCGGGGTGCACACCGGCGACGTACCAATGGCATTCGCAAAATTCACCGACTCGGCGGCCAAGCGGTCGATATGCGGCGTAATGGCATTCGTATCGCCATTATACCCCGTCGCTTTCGCACGCCATTGATCGGTTAAAATGTAGACCACATTGGGTTTGTCTTTATGGGGCATCACCTGCTCCTCTATTTATTTTTTTGCTCGAATCAAACGGACATTTTGCCACCGTGCGAATATACTCCTGACCAAGGTGTGCAAACGCACGGTTGACTTTCAATTCTTCATCGCAAAAGAATAGAGCGTCGCATTGCTCAAATAAAACTTGAGCCGAACCCGCCGTCCGCCTAACGCGCCCATAGTCCGCCCCTCTTTCCACTGCATCCGCTGCCGCAGCGAATCGCCGCTGAACACCACGCTCGACGCTCTATCGTACCCCTCCACCACCTCCCCGCCCTCCGACAGCACTTCCACCTGTATCGCACCATCGGCGCTCGAAACATTGACTTCCAGCGCGTCTCCTTCCCACGCCAACGGACGCGTCAACAGCAAGCCACCCTCGCCCTGCGGCGTCGAACGCCCGATCAAACGGTCCAACTTGCTCACCGCGAGACCCACGCCATAGGTATTCGAAAAATCAGTATGTGTCGCCTTGTAACCCGTATAATAAAACCACAGCGCATCGCCCACCAAGACCGGCCGATTGACGATGATCATACCCGAATCGAAATCCGCTCCCTGCCCGTGCTGCAGGCCCAAACCTAAAAATAAATCGCGCGTCGGCAGGCGGTCCCAACGTATGCCGTCGCGACTGAAGGCCAGTTGAATCTCTATCGTCGCTTTGCTCTCGGAATAGTACATCTGCAGCAAGCCAAAATAATAACCTTCGTATTTAAACACCGGCATGCCATACAACTCGACCGGATCCAATTCGTCCGGCACCAGCACCATTTGCGGGTCGCTCCATTCGCACAGATCGCGACTTTCGGTCCTGGCGATTCGCCGTTTCCAATGCCCCGCGTAAACACGCGGCCGCAAATAATAGGCGTATTTGCCGATGTCTCTATCCCAGAACACGCTATTGGTGGTATCACTCTCCCCATCGATCACCGGATTGCCTGCAAACGGTTCCCAGTGTATGCCGTCGGCCGAATAGGCCATGCACACTCCTGACCGCCCAGACCACTCGCCATCGATGCCACCGGCTTGCGCAACAGCCTCGCGCGTTGGCATATCAAACACATCGGTATATAACATCTTATAGCGCCTAGCCGGGTCCTCCTCGTCCATCTCCTTGAGCACGGTGCCAATGGTAGCCCACCACTCGCCCTGTATGACCAAGTTGTTCTTTGTCGAGCCCTCGTATTCGATAATGCCCAGTTCGGGTTTGTCCCAACTCAAGCCATCCTTTGATTCGGCATAACAAATCCAATAGGTGTAACAGTGGTCCTCCTCGTTTCTCCAGGCGACGTAGTTAAAAACGTTATACCACATCTTAAAAATCTGTTCCTGCTCGTCGAATAGCGTATATCCCCCACCCACCCCCTTGTCCTCCCACGGCCGGTCAGCCACCATCAACGGGTTATCTACATGCTTGGCCGGTCGGACGACTTCGCGCCGCACATTCCATATATCCTCTACGATGCGGTCATCGACTAATAAATATTTGCCGGTATTTATGTCCATTGAAATTTCTCCATTTTCACATTCATAGCGCCCACCACAGCCCAGTAAATTGCCGCCTGCGCAATACCCGAAGCGGGCAAAATATCGATATCGTAGTTGGGCACCGCTACCAGAGCATCGCCATAGGGCCACCAGGGGCGAATAATAAAGTCGGGCACCGGTCCGCCACCCGTCGGCGGACCAGTAATTGCCTCGACGATGCGCACTGCTCGCTGGCGTGCGAGTGCATAGGCCTCGCTTGGTCGGTTGTAATATCCGAGAAAAAACAACAAATCGCCCGCTGCTAACTCGGCCTCCAGCTCGGCGATCGCAGGCGTCTCTCCGTGGACTTGCGAAAGTTTGTGCATCAAACACCGGTCCCCGGGCGCGCCCCACTGATGCACCGGAAAATGAGAAATGAGAAAGGCATGGATCCTGCCCCCCTGCGCAAGAGTGGCGATCCCCGCCTGAACGACTTGCTCTATGGTCTCCGTTTCCCGACTAGCCAGAGCACGTACAACATCGCCCAACCGATCCAGATATATTCCGCCCAATGCGCCTGGAGTAATCGCAGGCACATCGTGTTCTGTTTCAAAGCGTGCTGTTGCCCGACGCTCGTTGCGCGGACGGGCACCGGGGATCAGCACGCTTTGGTACAAGGCAGGCATATGGCCCCGACGGGTACAAGCGGCCACAAGTTCGCCGGTAAAGGTCCACAGCAAGACCAGGTTCTGCAGAGAGACCAAAGGGTAGGACGCCCCATCGAAAGCGCTTAACACATCGGTAGGCAATGAGGATCTGCTCGGCAGAAACGCATCCGGCGAAGCTATATCGTGCAACTCCGGCCCCAGCCCCACGACATAGGCCCCGCTGCCCGTCAAGCGGCGCAATAAAGCGCGCTCGGCTTCGGGCTCAGCATTGCACCAGCCGAGTAACACAGCATCCCCCATCCCTGGACCTTCCCCGTTCGGCCCGCATTCCTCAAGCAGCATCAACCCCCCCGAACGCACAAAACCTTCCGAGACAAAATCCGGTCTACTACTGGCGATGAATAGCCGACCTCCCGCAAGCAGCAGATCGGCCACCTTTTCACTGATACCGGCTATACTCGACAAGGCGCCTCGCGTTTCTTCCACGCCGGCTAAGAGCGCGGTAAAGAAACTAGCGCTGAAAAGCGCTGGGGTAGTCATTGAAGAAGTCATATCGCACCAATGGTCGAACAGCCCGCGGCCATTCAGCAAGTATCGCGCAAAACAAGGATACAGATCGTTCGTTCTAAGTTAACCAGGGCTAGCGCGTCAAACGCTGCGCGCTTGCCTCGTCATTCCCACGGCACCGCCCCCAGCAACCGCTTGCCCAACTCCGTAAGTTCCGCCGGTCCGGTAGCCTGCTCCCACCGCTGCCACCTAACTTCGCGCTCATCCTCCGACAATGGAGCGCGCCACCGCTCACCGCGCTTCTGCCATGCATCCACAGACCCCGCACTTTGTTGCTTAAGTTTTTCAGGATCGTCAGGCACCGGCCCCATCGTGACATACTGCGCGAACCGGGGCGTAGTGGAAAGATTGCGCGCATTCGAATGCGGCAGCAACCGATGCCAGATCACGATACTGCCCGCCTTCGCCGGAATCGTCCGAGCCTTAGCGAAATACCCCGCAAGCTCCGGATGCGTAGCCAACCAATGACCGTCATCCCCTTGCTCCAGGCTGCGATCCTCGGGCACTGTCGCCAACCACTCATTGAACTCGCGATGAAAACCGGGCACACAGCGAAAACCACCGCCATCCGCCAGCCTGTCGTTCAAATAGAGCACGCCCTGTGGACCGCACGGATAACCGTCGCCGTACTCTAACATGCTCGGCAGCCCTGCACCAGCCCACAAGCCCCCCGTCGGCTCACCTCGTTTTTTCCGCGCCACCGTCTCGGCATCCTGCATACCGCCGCCGTGCACATCCCAGTGCAACCCGCCGCCATTGTTGCGCGGATCGTCCGGGCCAAAATATGCCCCACCATCGCCCCACGTCTGCACGGTCCCGTCCTCGGCGACAATTTCTCGAAAAGGAAGCTTCATATGCACAACGTCCATACTGACGGAGAGCTGCTGTGTGCCGTGAATTTCAGAGAAGACCTGGTGCAAGCGCGGACTCTGCCGGGTATCCCAAAGCGCCTGTGACTGGTTCAGATTGACAAAGCCGCCGCGGTCCGCCGCCAAGACCTTAGCATAGTGATCTTCGACAGGGGCCGCCGGATCGAGACCGAGATAACGCATGATATCGAGCCTGGCCGCCTCGCAGACCTCCTGTGGGACCACATCGGGCACGACCAAGTAGCCGTGCTCTTGCCAAAACGCGTGGTCGCCGGCGGAGAGTATCGGCGTATGGGAATCTGAGGCCGCACTAGAATATTCGTTCATACTGCATCATCCTTTGTTCTAAAACGGGGATCGGCGAGATAGAGTGTGGCTCTTATACTCCAGTCCAATCAAACACAGCGCTGTGATAAGTCTCCTTATCTTCCAGCAAACCTTTATATACCGCAGCCGCCTCGCTCGGCGGCACCAGGTGCGAACGCAAAGGCGCCACCGCTAGCTGACCTCGCGCCATCAGTTGCATGGCGTGCTGCATATTCTGTAAAACGCTGCCCTGCGCAAATTGAGCCGGCAATGTCGGGATCTCCCACTCCCAACCGCTGCGCACGTGCAGATACTTGCTAAAAATCGCTTGCAACAACTCCGACGCACTCATCGCCTGGCTGCTCTTCCACGGCACCCCGACCAGTACGATCTCGGCACCGGTATCAGCTAATTCCGTCGCGCTGCGCATCGCTTCGACCGCACCGCTGGTATCGACCACCAGCCTACAAGGCACATCACCCAGCGCCTCGCGCCAAAGATCGACAAGCCCATCCGGCGACGACGCCAAACGCAAACCACACGCCAGCGCCCGCTGTCGCCGATGCTCCTCTAAATCAACGCCCACCACCTCGTAGCCCGACGCCTGAAATACCTGCGCCGCCATCGCGCCGATAATCCCCAAGCCAAAAACCGCCACCCCATCACCAGGCCGCGCCCGAGTCGTGCGCAATGTCGTCATACTGACCGCGCAAAAACGCACATAGACCGCATCCTCTGCCGCCACACCATCCGGCACTTTCACCACTGGCGTCTTACCCGTGTCGACCCGGTGATATTGTGCATGTCCGCACGGCGCGAATACCCGATCCCCTTCGGACAGACCTTCGACTTGTGCGCCGCAGGCGATTACCCGCCCCACCGCCGCATAACCCGGGTGCGCCGGATAGGGCTCGCCCTGCCAATGACCGATATCCTGGTTATTGCTCAGCAGCGCCAACTCGGTCCCGGAACTTATCGCCGAGAACTCGGTGCGCATCAGTATCTCAGTAGCTGTTGGCGCAGCATCGTCGAAATCGTATGCCTCTAGGTCTACCTGCATCCGGTCTAAAAAAATCACCCGCTGGCCGTTGATCATAATATGCCCGCTATTGCACTACGCCGCGTACCGCGGGCTGGTGTTGCGCCAAACGACCCGCTTTGACAAAACAGCCCTGCACTACGGCTATAAAATTACCCGTATCTTCCAACGCCGCGATATCTTTTTCCAAATCAGCGGCCACCACCAACACATCGGCCAACTTACCCGCTTCGAGCGTGCCAAACTCCTCCGCTCGCCCCATAATTTCCGCGCCGGTCTGG
>JABHFS010000051.1 GCA_018672475.1 Gemmatimonadota bacterium
ACTCATCGGGTGCTCGATAGCCCAAACTACTATGGGGTCTTTCTCCATTATAACGGCGTCGATAGTCTTCAACGGCGACGCGGGTTGTTTGCCTTGCGCTTCATGAGTAGCTTCCTCGGCAAGAAAATACTCACAGCCAAACCGGTCCAGCTTGAAGGGGTCATGCCAGCCATTATTGCGCATGAACCGTAAGCGTGCTTCAACGTCCGATCTTGTTAGCTCAAGAGTAGAATGTTCTTCTGTGAGCCACTGCTTAACGCGCCTAAATAAACTCATCTTGGTTCGGTGGTTATCACTTAGCTCGTCTTTGTCTCCAGAGCGGTCAATTTTAGCATCTGAATACTCTTCCTCTATTAAATTCCAGTCAATCGGGACACGGGCCTTCTTGTCTGCATCCAGTAAAGCCGCATAAATTGGGAACACTCGCGCTGCTGTGTCTTGGTCTAAATAGCCTTGGCTTACCCATAAGGAAACCTCCTGTGGTGGTGCCGTCTGGGATTTGACTTTATTTTCTATTGTCATTGCAATAGGAAGGAAATTCTCAGCGTCATCCCGAGTGTCAAACTTAGGCTTCGGGATTACTTCTTCTCCATTTACCTTCAAAATAAAATGGACTCGGTAGGTAGTTTTCGTCTTCAGTGCACGAGTTTCTATAAACGCCATAGTCAAATTTCCCTCGATTTATGGGAGTCATTTGGGAGTGAGATCAAGGCGTGGGAGTCATTTGGGAGTGAAAATCCAATGTTATTTGGATATACCTTGATATGTTAGTTTATATTAGTAACACCCTAAAGACGCGTCTAATATACTATACTACAGGGGGAATAGGCAATGTTTTTTATAGACTTACGACAGGTAAAAAAAATAACCCCTTGTAAAAACAAGAGGTTAAAAAATGGTGGAGCTGATCGGGTTCGAACCGACGACCTCAGGCTTGCAAAGCCCGCGCTCTCCCAACTGAGCTACAGCCCCACGCTATTCTGGCGCGGTTTCTTCGGAGGCGTCATCCTGCTCGAAGGTGAGCAAGACCGTCGAGGCGATAAAGAGCGAGAAGAAGGTGAAACCGAAAATATCGGCGCGGAATGAATCATAGATGGCGTGTAGCGCATCTACGGGAATAGCATAGCCGCCTAGGCAGACCAAATAGAGAATGATGCTGCCGAGTTGCACTTTGTCGAGAAATTCTTTGCTCTTTGCCCAAGCCATATTCATTTATCCTATTCCTAAGAAAATAGACAGGTTGACCGAATACGTCAACGCGATTTCACCAACGAAAGTATAGAACAAATGACAGATCCAGTAATTGTAAGTGCGCTGCGTACGGCCACGGGCCGTTTTGGTGGGGCGCTGAAGGGGCAAGCCGCTGCAATATTGGGCGGTGAGGTGCTTAAGGCACTACTGGCGCAAAGCCAAATAGAGGCGGCTGAGGTCGATGAAGTATTGATGGGAATGGTCTATCAGGGCGGGGCTGGAGCCAATCCGGCGCGGCAAGCGGCGGTGCATGGTGGGTTGCCCTATGAGGTGCCGTCGATGACGGTCAACAAGCTCTGCGGCTCTGGGCTTAAGACAATTGCGCTGGCCGCCCAGGCGATATGGGCTGGTGAGGCCGAGGTGATTTTGGCGGGCGGGATGGAGAATATGAGCTTGGCGCCCTATATATTGCCCGGTGCGCGGTGGGGGGAGCGTCTTGGGCATGGTCAGGTCGAGGATATGCTGCTGCTCGATGGCCTATGGGATTGTTTTTACGACTGTCATATGGGGGTTACCGCCGAAAATTTGGCAGAAGAGTATAGCATCAGCCGGGAGCAACAAGATCAATTTGCTGCGCGCAGCCATGAGCATTGGGCTAAGGCGCAGAAAGCTGGTGCTTTTAAGGAAGAGATTGTGCCGATCACCATTCCGCAAAAAGGGGGAGAAGACGTCTTTGCAGTAGATGAACACCCCCGGCCTGGAACCACCGCTGAGAAGCTTGCGCAACTCAAACCGGCGTTTAAGAAGGATGGTACGGTGACAGCGGGTAATGCGTCTGGGATTAATGACGGGGCGGCAGCGGTATTGTTGATGAGCGAAGCAGCAGCAAAGGCGCGGGGCTTAGAGCCTTTGGCTTATGTGCGGGCGGTTGCCAGCGTGGGAGTTGATCCTCGAATTATGGGTATTGGACCAGCGCCAGCGATACGTAAATTATTGCACAAGAGTGGTTTTGAGCTCAAAGATGTAGACTTGATTGAAGTGAATGAGGCTTTTGCGGCGCAAAGTATAGCAGTCGGTAAAGAACTGGCTTGGGATCAAGAAAAGGTCAATGTGCAAGGTGGAGCCATTGCGATGGGGCATGCCGTAGGAGCGAGCGGTGCTCGGGTGGCGACGACGCTCCTGCATCAGATGCAACACAAGCAGGCCCGTCTTGGCATTGCTGCCCTGTGTATTGGTGGTGGTATGGGGATTGCCGCGCTCTTTGAACGCGCTGGATAGGCGCGAGCAGGATGCGGTGCGTCTCGTTTGTCTTGCTGACGGCACACGGGTTCCCACTCGCGCCTGCTATAGCTTCACCAATGCTTAAGCCGCCTGTAGGGCGGCCTCGGTATCTACTTCTTCTCCGTCGGTGGGCTCCTGGCCCTTTTCTAGGATCTGCAGATTGCGGACCTGTACTTCGATGCGGGAGTGCGGCTGGTCTTCGCTATCGCGCCAGGAGTGGCTTTGCAGCCGGCCTGTGGCAAAGATCGGCGTCCCTTTGTGCAGGCGCTGAGAAAAGGCCTCGGCGGCTTTCTGCCAAAGCACGATATCGAAGAAGGAGGTTTCTTCTTGCCATTCTTCGTTGCGATCGCGATAGGAGCGATTGACGGCGATCCGCCCGCTTAGGCGTGCAGCACCGTTTTCAACGAAGCGGAAATCGGGATCTTGGACTAGGCGACCGCTGAGAGCAACTTGATTTATGTTGGGCATATTTAAAGATGACATGGTCTACCTCCTGGTAGAATAGAGTGAGAGCAGCCCTGAGATGGGCTGTTGTAGGTTTAATTATAGCAGGAAATGTGCCATTGATTTATTGTGATTGTAAGATATTGTTAGACATGATCTTATGGTTTTTATCTAATTTTAAATATAATGGTGATGGTGTCTCGGTTTGAATACATTAATGGGAAGTGAACGAAACGCTGAAGACCTGGCACAACACTTTACGCCAGCTTCCGTAGCCGATTTTGCTTGGGCCGTTATGCGCACGATAGCAAAACGGGATCTCGAACGAGGGGCGAGGGTGGTCGATCCTGCTGCGGGAGAAGGGGCACTATTGGCCGCCATCGGGCCGGGTTACCACACCGTAGGGGTCGAGATTGATGCGAGGCTTGCGGAAAAGGGGCGGCGATCGGCAAAACTGTTTTATACCGGTGACGGGTTGCTCGGAGATTTTCCCGAGATGAAAGAAGGTCGATTTGATTGCGTTATGGCCAATCCGCCCTATGGTAAGTTGAAGGATGTATTCGGTGTATTAGATGATGATATGCAAGCTGCTGTGGAACAGGGTTTTAAGGTCACCGGATTAGTCTCTGGTAAAACGTTGAATGCCTTCCCGATAGAAATGCTTTTTATTGAGCGGGCACTGCGTTTGGTGCGGCCCTCGGGCTGGCTCGCACTGATTCTTCCAGAGGGGGTATTTGCCAATGCTCGGTTGCAAGGGGCGCGGGACTGGCTATTGAGACGAGCAGAGGTGCACGCCGTTGTTGCCTTGCCGGGGGAAGTGTTTCGCCGCAAGGGGCTTAATGCTCGAACGGCCTTGCTGGTCTTGCGCCGCAAGGAGTCGGTCGGGGGAGGGCTGGCCCGGGCGAGGCTGATTGCGCCAGCGGGTGAGGATCGAGGTCTGGAGGGTTATCTGCAACAAGCCCTGCGATTACTAAAGCATTCTAAGCGGCAGGTGGCAGCAACGTCAATAAGTGTGCGACAGGGGCAACTTGCTGACAGTCGATGGGATCCTCGTTTTTGGCAGGGGGGCAAGTTGGTCCGGGATCTGGCTGGCCGCGTACCATTGGCACCCTTCGGTGATTATATCCGGCACTTGACCTATGGCCCGATTGTCACTGGCCGGCGGCCTGGTTATGTCGAGACGGGGGTGCCTGTGATTCGCCAGGGCAATATCGTCGAAACCGGCCTGGAAGAAGGGGATTTGCTGCGGGTTGAGGCGGACGGGGCATACGACCCACTGCGCAGTCGGGTGCGGTATGGCGATTTGTTATTACCTCGGTCGGGCGCCGGGGCACTGGGGAAAAATCGGCTGGCGGTCTATTTGGGGCGCGAACCCGCGAATGTGGGGTGTTTTGTCGATTTGATCCGGCTCGAAGGGCTGAATCCTTTTTATGCGTGGTTTTTTTTTAAGACGCGACCTGGTCGTGCACAGATTGCGGCTTTTGCTAATGGCGTGGGGACCCCGAATATCAGTTTTGCCGAAATTCGCTCCCTGCAGGTCGCCGCACTGTCAACTGCCTGCCAGGATGATTTTGAAGGACGCTATCGCCGAGAGGTGTGGCCTTTACACAAAAGACGGCGTGAGAGCGACGAAATTCGCGCGGAAGGCGAACGCCGTTTTCGCCTTATCGTCGATGATCTAGAACGCCATCTATAAGACGCAGGAGAGCCGCTTGTATATGGGGCGAGACCTAGTTAAATTCAATAGAACAATAAATTTGCGTAACGTATGAGATAAATCTATCTACAGCAATCGTCTCAGTGGTGAATCTAGCCCATATCTGCGTCAGCATGCCCATAATCCCGTCGATTGGTATCCATGGGGTGAGGAGGCTTTAGCGCGGGCCAAAAATACCGATCGGCCGATCTTGCTCTCAGTGGGCTATTCGGCGTGCCATTGGTGCCATGTCATGGAGCGCGAATCGTTTGAAAACGAGCAAATCGCCCAGATTATGAACGATCAATTTGTGAATATAAAGGTCGATCGCGAAGAACGGCCCGATATTGACGAGATCTATATGACGGCGGTGCAAGCGATGACGGGCCAAGGGGGATGGCCGATGACCGTGTTCTTGGCTCCAGATCTCAGGCCCTTTTACGGCGGTACATATTTCCCTCCAGAAGACCGCTATGGTCGTCCGGGTTTTCCCAAGGTGCTCACCTCTATTGCGACCTCTTATCGGGAAAATCGCGACGAAATCGAAAATAAGGCCAGCGAGTTGATGCGAGCCCTCGAAGAGAATACACAATTCTTAACGCCGGGAAATATCCCCGGCGAAGCGATACTGTCGGGAGCTTGTGAGCAGCTTAAATCCAGCTATAATTCCACGTATGGAGGTTTTGGCGGAGCACCTAAGTTTCCTCATAGTATGGGTTTATCCTTATTGTTGCGCCACCACATGCGCCGTGATGACCCGCAAGTGCTTGCGATGGTCGAACACACGCTCAAGAGTATGGCCCGAGGCGGGATGAACGATCAATTAGCTGGCGGCTTTCATCGCTATTCGACCGATGAGCATTGGCTGGTGCCGCATTTTGAGAAAATGCTCTACGATAACGCCTTGCTGGTTTGCGTCTATCTCGAAGCTTATCAGGTGACTCAAGATAATTTCTATCTCCAGGTTGTCGAGGATACCCTCGCCTATGTCTTGCGCGAAATGACGTCGCCCGAAGGCGGGTTTTACTCCGCCCAGGATGCCGATAGCGAAGGGGAGGAAGGAAAGTATTTCACCTGGTTTCCCGAAGAGATTGAAGAGTTGTTAGGCGAACAGGATGCTGCGCTTTTTATGCGGTATTATGGCGTGTCGCCCGAGGGCAATTTTGAGCACGGGCGCAGTATTTTGCATGTCGAGAACGAGTTGGCCGATATCGCCCGAGTGTTACAGGTGTCAGCCGGGCAGTTGCTTGAAGTCATTGAGCGCGGGCAAAAGGTGTTGCTCGCCGCTCGTCAGCAGCGCATTGCCCCCGAGCGAGATGACAAGATCCTACTGGCCTGGAATGGGCTGATGATCAGCGCGATGGCTCGTGCCTATCAAGTTTGCGGTGAAGAGCATTATTTGAAGGCGGCGGTGGTTGCAGCTGATTTTACCCTTGAGAATATGGTCAGAGATGGCCAGTTGCTGCACACCTACAAAGACGGCCAAGCCCGGATTGCGGCTTTTCAGGACGACTACGCCTGTTTGATCAACGGCTTGCTCGATCTCTACGAGGCGAGTTTTGAATTGCGCTTCTTTTTGGCCGCAGAGCATTGGGCGGAGGTAATGATCGAGCGCTTTTGGGATGCGGAGGATGGTGGGTTTTTCTACGCGGAAGCGGAGGCTAAGGATTTAATCGTGCGTAGCAAGAGCCCCTTTGACAATGCCACGCCGTCGGGTAATTCGATCGGCGCCTTGGTTTTATTGCGGTTGGGGGCGATGAAAGCGGATCGAGCGTTGTGGCAGCGGGGCGAACAAACACTGGCTCTTTTTGAGCAATTATTGCGAAGATCTCCTTCCGCGGGGTCGCAAATGCTCTGTGCCCTGGATTTTTACCTCGCCAAGCCGAGTGAAGTCGCCCTGATCGGAGATCGGGAAGAATGTCGTGCCTTTGCTGATGTACTGCATCGTTGTTTTGCTCCTAATAAGATTTTAGTAGCTGCTGAGCCAGGAGCCAATCAGGCCGAGAGGGCATTGCCTTTATTAGAAGGGAAGTTGCAGATGGGCTCCAGAGCTTTTGTTTGCCGGGACCAGACTTGTTCCCGCCCACTGCCGACCCCCATCGATTTACAAGATGAACTAGAGGGAGGGCTGTATGACCACGGTTAGCGAGAAAAACCAGGAAAAGCAATTGATCCAGCACCTGCTGCAAGTGCCCTTATTCCAAAAAATGCCCGGTCGTCACCTGCAGTTGCTGGTCAAGTTGGGCCAGTCGAAGCAAGTAGCCGCCGCCGATTCGCTGTGGCTCGAAGGCGATGCGCCGAAAGCCCTCTATATCTTGCTCAAGGGCGAGGTGGAGATCCTGTTCGGTGGTGAACTCGTTGAGCACATAAAGTCGATTAAGGCTTTGGGGGAGGTCGCATTGCTTGGTGGACAGCCCCACTTTGAACAGGCGATTTGTGCGACGGACTGCATCCTCTTGGAAATACCCGCGCCTGTATTCTTGTACGTCTTGCAGCGCAATTCGGAGATCTGCCAGCGGATTTGCCGCAATGCGGTCGGGTTGCTCTCGCAGCGGTTGCAAAAATCAAATGACGAAGTCGGCGTACTTGGCGAAAGCTGTCGCGCGATCGAAGAGAAGATCGTCGAAGCGGAACGCCATGCGAATGATATGAACATGGTGCGGCAGATGCGTGGGGCTTGATGGCGAAGGACAACAAAATTTGGCGGGCGCGCAAAGGGTTGGCTTTTCGCAAGTTGGTTGATGGCGGTATGCTCTTTGACCAAAAAGGCCAACAGGTCCATCATTTTAATGAAACCGCGGCTGTCGTCTGGGAATTGTGCGCAAGGGGTCAGACTACCGCGGAAATCGTTGCTCGCTTACGCAGTGCCTACGAAGTCGACGAAACGCAGATAGTCGCCGACGTGCAAGAGGTCCTCAAAGATTTTAGTGGCAGCGATTTATTGCAATGACGGTTGAGAGCGTTTTTGAGCGGGCTATGCTCGCCGCAGATCTCTCCGGAATTATTGACTTTGATGAGGAGGAGTGGGAGACTCTGGGCGATCTGGCGATTGCAGAAGGGTTGGAAGGCCTGCTGTATTGGCATTGTATTCGCTCTGCAGTCGAGATGCCTAGCGAAGCACGCTATATTTTGAGGACGGAATACAGGGCTTGGGCGACAGATAATTTCGCCGCCTTACAAGCATTGCAGCTTGTGCTTGATGAATTCAGACATCGGCAGATTGAGATTGTTGTGTTGCCGGGTGCCCCGCTCTTGGCCTTTTACCCGGATCCGGGTTGTCGTCCAATGGGGGATATCGATCTGTTGGTCCGGCCGCAGCAGGCCTCGGCTGCGGCGGCCGCGCTGGCGGCTATGGATTTTACATCGCCGGACCGTTATGACGATCTCTATTGCAAGGGGGCGTTGCTTATTGATCTGCATACCGACCTTTTTCATTGTGAGCGCATAGCCGCCCGTCGTCATGCGGGGCAGTTGAGCGTGGAGCAGATCTGGGCGGGGTGCTGGGTGTGTGAGGTCGAAGGCGTAGAAATGTCTGTGCCTCGCTTGGAGGATATGGTGCTCTATACCGTGGCGCATGCGCTCCGGCACAGTTATCGTCGGCTCTCGTGGTTCGCCGATTTGCGGTTGCTGATCGATCAGGATCTCGACTGGTCGTATCTTTTTGCCGCCGCCCGGACTTGCCATTTAGAACGGCCGCTTTATTATGGAGTGTGTTTTTTGCAAGAGCGTGGCCCCTTGCCGGCGCCCCTTGAGGGCTGGATGCAGGATCGCGGCTTGTCCAAGGTCGAAGCGTGGCTGTTGCAACGGGCTTTTGCCGGTCGTCGCGATGGTGAACTCGGTGATGTGCTTTGGTCTTTCAATGTAGAGGGGCTGTTGCAGCGGCTGCAATTTCTCGCGCAGACCTATTTTCCCCAACCTTCGGTCATGTTGCAGGTATTCCCTTTTCTCCCCAAACCCCTTTTCCCGCTGGCCTATGGCTTGCGCTTCGGGCAATTAATGTTCAGAGGCGGTAGGCAATTGGCCGGCTTAATGAGAAAAACGTGAAGAATATCTTGAGCATGTCTATTGCGGCCATTGGGCTCTTACTGCTTAGCAGCGTCGGGTGCGGTGGGCCGCCGCCGATGGCCGATCTGTCGCCGCCACCGAGAGTCGTCGCGCCGATGGAGGCGCCGGTGATGCCGGTCGATCCGCTGCGGCGGGGTTATGTTGAGAGAGGGCTTTTTCCCGAATATACCGTCGGGCCGGGCGACGAACTTGAACTGATGCTACGCGATGTTAAACTGGTGCGCGAAACGGTCGAGGTCAGACCCGACGGCAATATATCTTTTTTGCTGGTGGAGAACCTGTATGTTACGGGGATGACAATCGGCGAGTTGGATTTTGCATTGACCGCTGCGGTAGAGCGCTATTTGCGTGAGCCGAAAATAGATGTGCAGGTTTCCGAGTACGGCAGCAAGATCATCTCGCTTATTGGTGCGATCGAGACGCTCACGGCTGGGGGTACTAAAACCGGTCAGGGTCGCTATGCCCTAGAGAATAAGACCTATCTGCTCGATCTGATCCTCGAGGCGGGGGGGACGACCCCGGACGCGCAGTTAGGGGCGGTGCAAGTCATTCGCGACGGCCAAGTTTATGTATTCAATCTGCAACGCGTGCTCAACTTCGGTGATGTGAGCCACAATCCAATATTGCAAGGCGACGATATTATTATCGTTCCCGGGGCGAGTCGGCTCACCAAAAAGGTAGTTGTGCTGGGTGAGGTCAACCAGCCCGACGTCTATTTGTTGGCCAGCGATGCCAGTCTACTCGAGGCTGTGAGCAAGGCGGGCGGCTTGAACACGACGGCCTTGCGCGACGATATTCGCATTATCCGCCCGGGCGAAGTCAAGCCGGAAATGTTCACTGTCGATTTTAAGCGTATTACCACGCACGGCGACTTAGAGCAAAACGTCGTTCTGAACAACAATGATATCATTTTTGTTCCGCGCAGCTTTATGGGCGACGTCAACGATGTGATCACCAAGATCGAACCCTTGCTCAATGTGTTATTGATTCCGGCAACCTACCGTGATCTCTATACAACGGGCGGTGGGCTGCGGGTGGATACCGGTGATGCGGCTGCGACGGGCACAACGACTGGGTTCACTCGCCCCTTGCCGGGGGTGGGCAAACTGGCGGTGCCGGTCGAAGATGAAGAGCAACAGGAAGAAGATCGGGAAGCAGTAGAAGAAGAACAAGAAGACCAAGAAGGAGCAGAGTGAGTAAACTCAAGACTGTCGATAGTATTCTGCAGACCGTTGGGGATACGCCTTTGGTGCGTCTCAATCGCGTCGTACCGGAGAATGGCTGTGAACTCTATGGCAAACTCGAGGCGCGCAACCCGGCCGGTAGTATCAAAGACCGCATCGGCGCGAGTATGATCCGCGCCGCCGAAGCGGATGGTCGACTCAGCAAGGGGATGACGATTGTCGAGCCAACCAGCGGAAATACCGGCATTTCTTTGGCGATGGCGGCGGCGGCATTGGGCTATTGTCTGGTGCTTACGATGCCTGACAGCATGAGTCTGGAGCGGCGCCAAGTAATGGCCAGCTATGGTGCGCAAATCGTATTGACCCCTGGGGAGTTGGATATGCCGGGGGCAATTCGCAAGGCAGACGAGCTCAAAGCCGCCGACCCGGAGCGGGTGTTTATTCCGCAACAGTTTGCTAACCCGGCTAACCCCGAAGCACACCGCCAGAGTACCGCTCGCGAGATCCTTGAGGCGGTGGAGGGCAAACTCGACGCCTTTATTGCCGGTGTGGGCACGGGGGGGACGATTACTGGAGTGGGTAGTGTGCTCAAACAGGCTTTGCCGGATATTTTATTAATTGCCGTAGAGCCAAAGCGTTCCCCCGTGATCTCGGGTGGAGAGGCTGGGTTGCACGGTATTCAGGGGATCGGCGCGGGTTTTGTGCCGGAGGTATTCGACCGCGAGCTTATTGACGAGGTAGTCCAGGTAGAAGACGAGCAGGCTTTTCACTATGCCCGTCGTCTGGCTCGGGAGGAGGGGTTGTTGCTCGGACCTTCTTCTGGGGCCAATGTCGCTGCGAGTATACAGGTTGCTGCGACATTAGTCCCGGGCGCGCGCTTGCTCACCGTATTTTGCGATACAGGTTTTCGTTATTTCAGCGTCGACGGTTTTGCTGGTGCAACAGAATCAGCGCAGGAGTAACATCTTGATGGCCTGGCGTTTTCCGCCGGCCCGCATGACGAGTAGATAAGCCCCGCTAGCCAGGTCCTGACCCCGATCGTCCTTACCGTCCCAAGCCATCTGATAATTCCCCGCGACCCGATACTGCTGTAAGAGCGTGCGCACCGTCTGGCCCAAGGCGTTGTAGACGTGCAATTTTACCTTGGAATTTGCACCGAGCGCGAAACGGACTTGCGTAGAGGCGTTAAAAGGGTTCGGAAAATTGGCTACGAGGGCGAAATCGGACGGTCGATAGGGGCTCTCGTAGACGGCTGTGGTTGTAATGGGCAAGGTTGGTGTTGCCAGAGCTATGCCCCGGGGGTTTTGGCCAGCGGCATAGCGGCCGATGACGATGTCGTTTATGCTGTCGATGATGTGAATCTCATTGGAAAAAGAACTGGTGATATAGGCCTGTGTGCCGTCGGGGGAGAAGGAAATAGCCCGGGGGTTGCGGCCGATGGTGAGTTTCTTGCGGAAGATCCCGCGTTCGGCGTCGACGATGACTAGGGCATCATCATTGTGTGCGGTCAAGTAGATTTTTCTGCCGTCGGGGCTCAGAGCTATGGCGAAGGTGCCACCGACGTCCAACTCAATCGAGCGGGCAATCGTTTCGCTTGCGATATCTATGGCGGTCAACTGACCAACTCCCATGCTTGTTACATAGAGCGTTTTTCCATCGGGTGAGAGCGCGAGGGAACGCGGTTGGCTCGGAACGGATATACGGCGGGTTATCTGACCGGTGGGAGTGACGACGATTACTTGGCTGTTGGCGATGTCGGTCGTGAAAATCTTGTCGGCGAGAGCCGCCATACCGAAGGGGCCGGAACCTATGCCGGAAAGCCAGATGGTGCGCGCTTCGCTCGATTCGATATCGACTATGCTTAGGGTGCCGGCGCCCGAATTACTCGCGTAGAGTGTTTTGCCGTCGGGTGAGATGGCCATATCGAGGGGTTGTACGGCTGTTTCGATACGAGAGAGAACTTGGAACGTGGCAGTCTCGATTATACTGATATCGTTGGATCCAAGGTTGGATACAAAAAGCCTGCCATTGGAAAAGAGTACCTGGATCGGTTCGCGACCGACGGGGATACGCGCCAATTCGCGGCGGGTGCCGGTATCGACGACGCCAATGGCGTCATCGCCCCGCAAGGCAGTAAAGGCTAGGGGAGAACCGGTGAGTGTAAGTACCGAGAAGTCGAGCCAGGCCCCCTCGTTGGGGAAAAAGGAGACCTTGCCGTCGGCGCCCCGTGCTTCGATCTGATAGGAGATGCGGGTCCCGATCAGTTGGCCGGGAATTTCCCCGACGAATAGGTCGTCTTGCACCTGCATGGGTAAGCGGTGAATACCTGGGTCGGTGTCGTCCTGATAGTTTAGCCACAGACTAGTGGCATCGCGGGCTTCGACGCGCACGGTATAAGGCCCCGCGGTATCGGGCGTGTTGGTGATCAAGTTCACGGGGAGAACGAAGGGGAACCCCGGCACCGCGAAACCAGTGACGAAATCTATATCGCCGATGCGCTGAGTGGCGACGAGGTCGAGCAGGCGAGCATAGGTATGGTCGCGGGCGTTATCGAAGAATTCGTCGGGAAAGTCCGTCGCGAAACCGGTGAAGACGCCGCTGAAATTCTCTTCGCTGATTGATCCGCTGATCGAGGCAAGGCTCAGGCGATAGCGACCCGGGGTCAAACCATATAGGCGGTAGTGTCCTTCGCTGGAGGCGTTGAGATCCGCCCCAGAAACCGTGCTGAACAATTCGCCGGTATCGATATTTTCCGCTTTGATATGGGTGCCGAAGAGCGGTTGTTCGTCAAGGTCGGTTATCTGGCCCGATATGCTGCCGGTGCTGATTCGGTAGCCGGAAGCCGGGTAGAGGAAACTGATACCGGCGATATCGTCTGGTTCGAGAGTGTGTCCTTCGCCGGGACCGTCGCCGCGGTTAAAGGGATTCATCGTCGGCCGGCTTTGCGGCGGTCCATCCAGAGGTGTGTGTTCAAGCCCAAGCATATGGCCGATCTCGTGGATGGCTACATCTTTGAAATTGACGAGGTTGCCGCCGGCTGTGCCCTCTGTACCTGCGGCAAAGCGAAAGTCTCGACCATTAAATATGATATCGGTATCGCTGATTTCACCAGTGAAGGAGTGCGAGTTGATACGCGTGACGGCGATAACTCCGGAACCGCGCGGGGCACGCAGCGCGCTGCCTGTCTCGTCGAAGTAGATCAAATTGATTTGGTCGTCTTGTGACGGCGTGATGGTATCGGTTTCGCCTTGGTCTAAAAATTGTACCCGCGCCGTGGCAACGTTAGTCCAGACTTGGAAGCTTTCGCGTATCAGGCGATGGGTTTGCTCGGGGGTGAAATCATCGGAACCATCTGCGTGCAGAATGAAGGGAATGCGGTCGGGGCGGCTCCAGGTCTGCTGAACTTTCCGTCCGGCCCGAGTCTCGAAGGTCTGAATTAGAAAACCGTGGCTTGGGTCGGCGAAGAGCAGGGCGGATAAGAGCAACAGGCTAATGCGCATCTTGCGGCTCCGTCCCGGGTTCGGGTTGCGCAAGGGTGCGAATCTGCGCGAGAAAAGAGTCGAGTGGCATGCCCTGGACTGGGTCTATTGAGTTGGTTTTTTTTGCGGCCCCAGGACGCTCGTAAAGGCTCAGGCCGTCTAGCGCCTGGAAAACGCGTGCGCTACTGGAATCGCTGCGGACGATCGCGAAATGCCCTTGTGCCAGACCCACGGGCCAGGCGTGGCCGAATTCGTTGTCCGCGGTGAGAAAGAGTACGGCCTCCTCGCCGGGGCGAAAAATGGGCATACCGGCCAGGCGGTTGAAAACGCCTTGAAAATGACCACCGGGCAAGTGCAACTCGAGTTGTGCACCTCGCGGTCCTTTAATCGATTCATCAAGGTCAAAGAGATAGCGAGTATAAATTTGCCCATCGAGCAATTGTGGGGTGGCTTCGATGCAAATACCCACTACGATCCGTTCGGCGTTGATAGCGAGATCGCTGAGAGCAAAGCGTTGTACGGTTGTTGCTGCAACTGGGTTTGGGAGCAAGGATAAACAAAATAAAAGAATGATCGCCATGGGGCTGGTCTCCTTGCGATAAAAATAGGACATTCTCGTTCGTGAGCGATCTATATAATTGAACCAGGAGCATAGTCGAAAGCTGTAATTGCGTCTATTAGACGCCAATCAACCACAAAAGTTGCCAATGCGGCATTCTTGAAGGGGTGATAAGTGCTGTTGCGACGGCTTGACTTTTGATGTTATCGTGGATAAGTTGATCTAATTATTGCAGATGTACAAATTATCACACCTTAAACCGGCTTATTGACATTTACGTTCACGTCAAGTAAATTGCCATAATTGCGTAAATGAACTGTTCAAAGGATGGGCTGATGCAAATCGGAGATCTTGCGGCGAAGGCTGGAGTTACTCCGCGTACGATCCGTTACTACGAAGAATTGGGGATTGTCGAGCCGGAGGAACGAACCGGGGGCGGGTTTCGCCTCTATTCGGAATCGCAGTTGCGGCGATTGCAAATCGTGCAAAGTCTCAAGGATCTTGGGTTTGGGCTAGATCGCATCCGCGAATTCTTCAATTTAAAGAATGGCGCCGAATCCGGTGGTGGCGTTGCGCGAGCGCTCGTCGAGCATCTCGTTGAACAGGGGCGCCATATAGACGATCGCATCAGTCAATATACGTTGATGAAGGAGCGCAACAAGAAGGCCATTGAGATTCTCAATGGCTGTCTTTGTTGTACGGTCAAAGCCTGCGAGCGAGATTGTCACCATTGTGAGGTGTATAGAGAGCACGAAGAGGTGCCTGATCTCATAGAATGCACCATCTACGAATCTTAAATCTGTTTAGACCCATCCAAGAGTTAAAGCATAACGGAGGAAATATGATTACTGTAACCGATGGAGCAGCTGAAAAGGTCGGAACCCTGCTCAACGAACAGGGCAACGACGGACACGGGTTGCGTATGGGGGTAATGGGCGGAGGGTGTTCGGGTTTTCAGTACAAGCTGGATTTTGAAGAAAAAGAAGGCGAAATGGACCAAGTTTTTGAGATCAATGGCGTCAAGATCTTCATCGATATGAAGAGTAGCCTCTATCTCAACGGTGTAACGCTTGATTACCACGACGGGTTGATGGGCGCGGGTTTTAAGATTGAAAACCCTAATGCGCGAACAACTTGCGGTTGTGGGGAATCCTTTAGCGCTTGAGCTGGTTATAATGGTTAATGTCCCCATTTACATGGACAATATGGCCACGACGCCGGTCGATCCGCGCGTTTTAGAGGCCATCCTTCCTTACTTCGGTCCCCATTTCGGCAACGCTTCCAGCAAAACCCATGTATTCGGTCTGACAGCGGCCGATGCAGATGGCCAAGCTAGAGAAAAGGTTGCGGAGCTGATCGGAGCACGTGCCAGGGAAATTGTTTTTACCGCCGGAGCGACCGAGGCAAATAATCTGGCGTTAAAAGGCGTGGCCGATATGGCGGGGGCCGGGGCGCATATTATTACTAGCGCTATCGAGCACAAGGCGGTTTTGGACTGTTGTCGAACGCTAGAAGGGCGTGGGGTAGAGGTCACCTATTTACCCGTGGCTGCAAATGGGCAAATCGATCTCGATGATTTGGCGGCGGCCATTACCGACCAGACGGTCCTCATTTCGCTAATGGCCGCCAATAATGAAATCGGTGTGCTTCAGCCCTTGGCCGATATTGGGCGTTTGGCGAAGGAGCGCGGAGTTTTGTGGCACTGCGATGCGGCTCAGGCCGTCGGCAAGGTGCCGTTGGATGTCGAGGCCCTTGGGATCGATTTACTCTCGGTTTCTGGGCACAAGCTCTATGCCCCTAAGGGAGTCGGCTTTCTCTATGTGCGTTCGCGCAATCCGCGGGTGCGCTTACAAGCTCAGATCGAGGGGGGAGGCCAAGAAAACGGTTTGCGCGCCGGAACCCTCAATGTGCCCGGGATCGTCGGTTTGGGGCGGGCCTGCGAGTTAGCTCAGCAGGAGATGGTTACCGAAGCCGCGTATGTACTGCAGATGCGCCAACGACTTATTGAGGGGCTCGATACCCGTCTCGGGGCGCTGTCGGTTAATGGCGATCTGGATTCGAGGTTACCGGGCAATCTGAATGTGAGTTTCCCCGGTATTGATGGCGCCGACTTGCTTTTGGGGTTGCGCGATATCGCGTTATCCTCTGGGGCGGCCTGCTCCTCAAAAGAGGAAACGTCTTCTCACGTTCTCAAGGCCATCGGTCTGAACGACGACTTGGCGCGGGCGTCATTGCGTTTTGGTTTGGGGCGTTTTAATACGATGGAAGAAGTGGAGTTTGCAATTGATCGCGTCGCGGCGGAAATCGAACGGTTGAATTCGAATTTCACTACGGCTGTAAAAGCGCGGGAATTAACTGCGCATTAGCAAGTTAGGAGAGGGTATGAGCGTAACATCGAACCAACTATTAAATCAGGTCAAGGCGGAAATCGCCGAAGTGTCCGCCGCTCAGGTTCAAGAAGACCTCAAAGCGGGCAAGGCCATACATATTGTGGATGTCCGCGAGCGGGAAGAGGTGATGGATGGCTATATTCCCGACGCCGAGATGATCCCGCGCGGGTTCTTGGAACTAAATATCGAAGAAGACGTGACCATGGACCGCGATGCCGAGATTGTGCTCTACTGCGCTGGGGGTAATCGTTCGGCATTGGCTGCCCGCGACTTGACCTTTATGGGCTATACCAACGTCAAGTCGATGATCGGCGGTTTCAAGGGGTGGAAGGATGCTGGTTACTCCTTTGATCAGGGCGGCCTGATGTCCGAAGACGATATGCAGCGCTATGCGCGCCATATCATCTTGCCAGAGGTTGGGGAAAAAGGACAGCAGAAACTGCTCAAAGGGCGGGTGTTGTTGGTCGGAGTTGGTGGGCTGGGTTGCCCGACGGCACTGTATTTGGCAGCGGCCGGTGTCGGTAAGATCGGTCTGGTCGATGCCGATGTTGTCGATAAGAGCAATTTGCAGCGACAGGTGCTCTTTGGCGAGTCCGATGTTGGTCGTCCCAAGGTCGAAGCGGCCAGGGATAAGCTATTGGACCTCAATTCGACCTTAGACGTCGTCACCCATTACGAGCTGCTCACCTCGCACAATGTCTTTGACGTTATGGACGGCTACGATATTATCGTCAATGGCTGCGATAACTTTCCCACCCGTTATCTGGTTAATGACGCAGCGGTCATGAAGAATAAGCCCGTCGTTGACGGCAGTATCTTTCGCTTTGAAGGCCAAGCCACGGTCTATGTGCCCGGCGAAGGTCCTTGCTATCGCTGCCTTTATCCGGCACCGCCGCCGCCCGGAGAGGTGCCGAGTTGCGCTGAGGGCGGGGTCTTAGGTGTTTTACCCGGAACGGTCGGGCTGATGCAGGCGACCGAGGTCGTCAAGATGATTCTCGGTGAGGGGAAGTCGCTGGTCGGGCGGGTATTGCTTTACGATGCAATGGAGATGAAGTTTCGCGAGCTCAAGCTGCGGAAGGACCCAGAATGCCCGGTATGCAACGAGTCTCCAACCATCACCGAACTGATCGATTACGAACAGTTCTGTGGTCTGCCTTCGCTTGGCGAAGCGGCGGGTTGATCGATCGGGAATTCACGGCGATATTCTTACGGGCATCCCTTTGGGGGGGCCCGTTTTTTTGTCTCGTTATTATGGAGGAGAGATGCAGGAGACCGGGGAAGGGTTTCTGACGCTTCCGGCCACAGATGCCGGAGATCCGACGTTGAATTGGTCGGCTATATTCGGCAATGACCAGCCGGTGGAAATCGAGCTTGGTATTGGCAAAGGCCGCTTTCTTCTCGATGCGGCTGAGCGGCTACCTGGGGTGAACTTTGTCGGTGTCGAGTGGGCGGCTAAATACTTGCGGATCGCCCAACACCGCGCCGTTCGGCGCGAGTTGGATAATATGCGCTTTGTGCGAACTGACGCGCGCGAATTTGTGGAGTTCTTTATTTCAACCGGGTCTATCGGGGCGTACCATATATACTTTCCCGATCCTTGGCCAAAAAAGAGACACCACAAGCGTCGGTTGTTCAATGAGGGGTTTCTACGCGAAATCGAGCGCACCCTGCAAGAGGGGGGGCGGTTGTGGTTGGCCACAGATTATGCCGATTATTTTGACGTGATGCTCGAAGTGCTCGAAACGAGCCGATGTCTTGCGGTCGTCGATGGGGAATGGGTTGGGGCTAAAACGAATTACGAGGATAAATATATAGCGCAAGGCAAACCAATACACCGTCGGATATTACAAAAAATACCCGAATAAGATAAAGCGCTATAACAAAAGAAATAGGGGTTGGATCTTTTATGGTTCAGCCCCATTTCTATGCCAAAATGACAGCGAAGGTTGTTGGTTAGAGAGAAGGTCCCCAATTGATTCCTTAGATGGTACAACACTGACTGGTGTCATAATAACACTGATCAGTGTTGTGTTGTTTTTGTAATTATTTACAGGGTCTAAAATAGACGTATCTATATGAAAAGAATATGCTTGACAGCCCCCCTGGATTTGCTGTATAATTTGCTCGGTGGTGGAAAGTGGTGTAAAGTGGTGGAAGTGGGGTCATTGAGATTTACGGTTCAAAGAGGGCTTGAATGGCACAGTTTCTGGGTGAACATGAAGTTCCGGTCGACGATAAGGGACGGATCTTTGTGCCTGCAGAATTTCGTAAGAAGCTGCCGCCTGAAGCCAATGAGACCTTCGTTGTTGTGCGGGGTTTCGATCACTGCCTGACGGCTTATCCGCAACACGTTTGGGAAGAGACTGCGCAAAAATTATTGCGGCTACCGCAAACTGAACGAAAGGTCCGCGGGTTTATCCGCGCGATGCTGTCGCAGGCCGCCGAAGTCAAAATGGATCGCCAGGGGCGGGCGAGTGTTCCGCGCAAGCTTTTGGCCAAGGCCGATATCGGCGATCAGATGGTCGTGATCGGAGCCTTGGATAAGTTGGAGTTTTGGAATCCCCAAGATTGGTATCAGTTCCTAGATGAGGCCGATCAGGTAATGGAAGAAGTAGCTGAGAGTCTTGAGCTATAACATATGAGTCGGGTGAGTATGGACTATCACGTTCCAGTTATGGTGCGGGAAGTAACGGATGGGTTGGTCGTCGATCCGGACGGCACATATATGGATGCGACGGCGGGCGGCGGCGGGCACAGCGAAGCTTTGCTGAATGCGTTAGGTAAACGGGGGCATCTGATCGCGGTGGATCGGGATTGGGAGGCGGTGGAGGCCTCGCAAGCGCGATTGTCGGCGGATGCCCGCGCTGTCATTTGGCAGGGCAGCTTTGCCGAGTTGAGTGGTTTGCTCGCCGAACAGGGGGGCGGGGCTTTAAGTGGGGTCCTGTTTGATTTGGGGGTTTCTTCGCATCAGATCGATGTGCCGAGCAGGGGGTTCAGTTATCGGGAGGACGGTCCACTCGATATGCGGATGGATCCGGCTGCTGGGCAGAGCGCAGCCGATTTGCTCGCGGTGTGCAGTGAGACCGAGTTGGCCGAGTTGATCAAGCGTTATGGAGAGGAGCGGCAGGCGCGGCGGATTGCCCGCGCGATCTGTCGTCAGCGCCAACTCGAACCCATGCGGACGACGCAAGGGCTGCGACGGGTGGTAGCCGCGACGCAGCCGCAGATGCTCAACAAGACGCTGGCACGGGTCTTTCAGGCATTGCGGATCGCGGTCAATGACGAGTTGGGGCAGTTGCAGGCCGGATTAGACGCAGCCGTATCGATGTTGAAGCCGGGTGGCCGATTGGCGGTAATTGCTTATCATTCGCTAGAAGATCGCTTGGTGAAGCAGTATCTCGTGGCGTTGGAACGCGGGTGTATTTGCCCGCCCCGGCTTCCGATCTGCAATTGTGGCCAGCAGCCCACCTTTAAAAAAGTGGTCCGGAAGCCCCTGCGAGCTGGAGGCGAAGAAGTGCGGGAAAACCGTCGGGCGCGCAGTGCGATCATGCGGATCTACGAAAAACTCGAGGTAAACTGACATGACAAAGAGCAAAAAACCTTCCCAAGGCGGGCTTTCGTGGGCACGGTGCGTCCTCTTCGTCGGGGTCTTGGTCGGCGCGACGCTCTTTCACGTCTGGCAGAAGGTCGAAATGGCCCGGGTGGCTGGCGCTATCCATACCGCACAAATGCGATCGGTCGATCTGGGTAAGGAACGAGCTAAATTACTGGCTGCTGTCGCAATAAAAAAGAACCCTGCTTATATAGAACGGTTGGCGGTGACCGAGCTCGGCATGGTCCATCCCCTCGGAGGTCTGGGTGGGTCTTTGGCGCACTGGGAAGGCGAATAATGGCTCGCAAGGGCACGGATATTATGGCCATGGGAAGATTGCGCTGGGTCATCGTCTTTGGGGCTCTTGCTTGGTTGTCGCTATCCGCGCGCCTGATACACATTCAAGTATACAAACACGAAGAGTATAGCGACCGAGCCCGTGGCCAATATCAGCGTCGGGTAGAATTGAAAGCAAGCCGGGGGAGGGTGTTGGACCGCCGTGGCAATGATTTGGCCGTCGATATCCAGGCTACTTCTTTTTTTGCCTACCCCGACCAGGTCCAGGCCCCAGCGCGCGTTGCGGCCCAGTTCGCTGCGCTGGGCGGTGGGCGGGCCGAGTCGGTCGAGCGCCAATTGCGCGGAGGCAAGTCCTTCGTCTATCTCGCTCGCCAAGTCGTCGATACGGATATCAAGCGGATGGGCGAGGTCAATTACGCCGGTGTCTTCCAGCATGCCGAAACGCGTCGTCAGTACCCTTTGGGGGGATTGGCGGGCCAACTCATCGGCCATACCAATCTCGATAATCACGGGAGTGAGGGGGTCGAAAGGGCCTTCGATGCGATGTTGCGCGAAAGGGATGGTTCGTTGTTGGGCTATGTCGATGCGAGGGGCAAGCGGGTGCCCGGTCGTCAACAGCAGCGCGAGGAACCGGAGCACGGACGCAGTATAGTGCTGACGCTAGATGCCGTCTATCAGGGCATTATAGAGGAGGAGTTGCAGCGGGCAATTGACGGATCGCAGGCCGAAGGGGCTTTGGGGGTTATTCTCGACCCTCGCAGTGGAGAGATACTGGCGATGGCCAATTTGCCTCTTTTCGATCCGAATCAATCCGCACATTCATCGCCTAATATCCGTCGTAATCGCGCGATAACCGATGCCTACGAACCGGGTTCGACCTTCAAGGTCATCGCCGCCGCCGCCGTGCTCGAAGATGAATTGGCGGGGCTGGATGATCGCGTATTCTGTGAAAGGGGCGAGTTAGAACTTGCCAATGGCGAGGTGATCCGCGATATCCAGCCTTATGGCGACTTACTTTTTTCGCAGGTCCTCGAAAAATCGAGCAATATAGGGCTGATCAAATTTGCCCGCCGCCTCTCGCGGCCACGCTTTTACGAATATATCCGCAGTTTCGGTTTTGCCACCCGCACGGGTATTGAACTACCCGCTGAAAATTCCGGTTTACTACAAGAGGTGGATCAGTGGTCGGAGCGCTCCCTTGAGACGATAGCAATCGGTCAGGAAATAGGCGTAACCGCTTTACAGTTGGCGCTGGCCTATGGCGCTATTGCGAATGGCGGGGTTTTGATGGCGCCGAGATTGGTGGCGGGAACGGTCGGCGAGGATGGCGATTTTGAAGGACGGGGAACCCCGCAAAAGGTGCGGCGGGTCGTCCGACGGGAGATCGCCGCCACGCTCAGCGAGGTGCTGGCCGGTGTCGTGGCGAATGGAACGGGACAGCGGGCGCGCATAGCGGGCGTGGCTGTCGCGGGTAAGACCGGGACGGCACAGCGGGCGGCGGCCGACGGCAGCGGTTACGACCCGGACGCAAGCATTGCCTCGTTTGCCGGATTCCTGCCGGCGGAAGATCCGCAGTATGTCTGTGTGGTGATGGTTGAAAATCCTCAAATAGATGGATGGGGAGGTCATGTTGCCGCCCCGGCTTTTCGCCGTGTTATGGAGCGGATTCTTCGTTTGCCCGGTGGAATATTGGTTGAACGGGCGGTTCGGCCTCCTTCGGTAGCGACGCTCGCGGTGCCGGATCTGCGGGGAATGACTCGTTCGGTCGCTATTTTTCAGGCGGAGATGAGAGGGCTGCCCGTCGTTTTTTCGGGTGAAGGAGAAGTGGTGGTCAGTCAATCTCCAGCGCCTGGGATGCGGGGGCGTATTAAGCGCATCGAATGTACATTAGGTTATCGCGAGGTACGCGGCGGGTGGGAATTGCGGCAGGCTCGCTTGATGGAGCAAATACCCGAACGAGGGACAAGCGGTATTTGATGGAACTGAGATATCTGCTCGAAGAGTTACCCGATGCCCAGGTGGATGGGGATCCGGGAGTAATCCTGGAGGGAATTCATTGCGATTCCCGTCGCGTTGGATTGGGCGATCTCTTCGTGGCTGTGCGCGGTGGGCAGGAAGAAGACCGGCATCTCTACGTCGGTGATGCGGTGGCTCGCGGAGCGCGGGCGGTAGTGGTGGAAGATGCGGTCAACTGTGGCGGTGCGACGCGTGTGCAGGTCGCAGATTGTCGCACGGCCCTGGCGCGTTTGTCCGCCCGTTTTTACGACTTCCCCAGCCAGCATATGCTAAACATTGGCATTACCGGGACCAATGGGAAAACGACTACGGCTTTTCTGTTGAGAAGCATCCTTGAGGCGGCTGGGCTGTCGTGTGGATATGTAGGGACGTTGGGGTGCTGGATCGATGGTGAATTGCAGCAGGTCGGCAATACGACGCCAGAGGCGGCGGAGTTACATCGCTTGCTGCGGTTGATGGTGGATCGGGGGAAGCGTGCGGTCGTGCTTGAAGTATCATCGCATGGTTTAGCGTTAAAACGAGTGGAAGGCATCCCCTTTCACGCTGCGGTTTTTTCCAATTTGACACGTGATCACCTCGATTTTCACGGGACTTGGGAGCAGTATTTTGCTGCCAAGGCACAGCTTTTTGAAAATATGCCCGAAGATGGGGTCGCAGTGGTCAATCTCGATGACCCGATGGCGGCGAAATTGATCCGTAGAACCCGAGCGAGGGTCTTGACTTATGGTTACGACCAGGCCGCGCAAGTGCGGTTGCGACAAGTTGAGCCTGCTCCCTCGGGAGCGATTTTATCGTTTGATACCCCCTTAGGCCCATTGACGACCGAGGCGCATCTGGCGGGTGGCTTCAACCACTATAACACAATGGCTGCCCTTGCGACCGGTCTGGCGTTGGAATTGGACCCTCGGGCGGTGTGTGGAGGCGTGGCCTCGCTGAAAAATGTCCCTGGTCGTTTTGAGCGCATCGCCGAGGGGCAGAACTTTGAGGTCATCGTCGACTACGCGCATACGCCCGATGCTTTGCAGCGGGTTCTGCAAGCCGCTCGCGAGATGGGAACACAGCGGTTGATCTGCGTCTTTGGTTGTGGGGGGGACCGGGATCGCGGCAAGCGCGCATTGATGGGAGAGGTCGCTGGCGAACTCGCGGAATTGACGGTTTTGACATCGGATAATCCTCGCAGTGAAGACCCGACGCGGATTATAGCCGACATAGCTGCAGGCGTGGCGAAAGCTCGTGAGTTTCATAGCGAAGTTGACCGTGAGCAAGCCATTGGCTTTGCTCTCGCTGAAGCGCGAAAAGGGGATATTGTAGTTATTGCCGGGAAGGGACACGAGTCAACGCAGGAGCTATCAAATAGCGTCATCTCCTTCGACGACAGGGAGGTAGCGCGACGCGCTTTGAGGCTTTTGCTGGCGGGGGAAGAGCGTCCCTAATGCACCAAGTAAAAATAAGCGAAATTCTACAGTGGACGGATGCCGATCTTGTTGGTATCTTAGGTCCGGACATTGCCCCAGAGGCAGTGGTGACCGACAGCAGGTCGGTCGCTGAAGGCGATCTTTTTATCGCACTGCGAGGTGAGCGTTTCGATGGCCATGACTTTGTCGAGGCGGCTTTCGAGCGCGGGGCATCAGCGGCTCTGGTTGAGCGCAGTTGGGATGGGGCAGGGCGGTCGTTGTCAGGGCCGTTATTGGCGGTTGACTCGACTTTGCTGGCCTTGGGAGCGATGGCCCACGCGTATCGCAGGCGGTACGATTTGCCGGTTGTTGCCGTGGTGGGTAGTGTAGGCAAGACGACGACCAAGGAATTGATTGCCGCTGTCCTCGGGCAGCGCTATCAGGTTTTAAAGACCGTCGGCAGTGAGAATAACGAAATCGGGGTGCCCCGCACCTTGCTGCAACTTTCCCCAAACCACGAGGCGGTGGTTTTGGAATTAGCGGCGCGAAGAGTCGGGGACATTGAGTATTTATGTTCGATTGCCGAACCTACCGTGGGGGTCCTACTCAATATCGGGACCGCGCATCTAGAATATTTTGAATCTGTAGAAGGGGTGGCCAAAGCTAAAGGGGAGCTCCTGGATTATCTGGGCGAGTCTTTAACGGCTCTCGTTAACGCTGATGACCGTGTCGTGGTTCAGGAGGTACAGAGGACAAAGGGGAGACTCCTGACCTTCGGTTTCGTGCGTGAGAGCGGGTTTCGTGGGGAGGGACTCGTCCTTGACCAGGAGGGCTGCGGCCACTTCCTTCTACATAATAATCCCATTGAACTAAAAATTCCCGGACGACATAACGCTTACAACGGATTAGCGGCGGCCTCGATCGGTCGTATTTTAGACGTCGACTGGGAAGACATACAGCATGCGTTGGCTCAATTTGAGCCGGTGAGTATGCGCGCGGAAATTGTGCGAAAAGATGGGCTGGTCGTGATTAACGATTGTTATAACGCGAATCCCGACTCGATGTTAGCCGCCCTTGAATTGCTCGGCGATGTGCCCGGGGCGCGAAAAATTGCCTTTCTTGGCGATATGTTGGAGCTTGGCCCGCAAAGCGGCGACTTACATGCTGCAGTTGGTGTAGAAGTCGCGACAAAGGCCGATATATTACTGGCCACCGGCAAGCAAAGCAAAGAACTGGTGGCTGCGGCTCGCTCAGCAGGCATGGACGAGACCCAGGCGCGCCATTTTGATAATTTAGATCTGGCGGGCGAATTTATCGCGGCGAATTTGTGTCGTGGAGATGTGGTGTTAGTCAAGGCGTCGAGGGCCATGGCCTTCGACCGAATTGTTGAACGAATACTGCAGTAGTTCCCCCTACTGCAGATAAATAAAATCGTCCGATCCCACCGGGCGTACCCTGCTGTCCCCTTGGCAAATAGCGTCCATAGCTCTATGGACGCCGAGAGGCGCGGCCTTTTGATGGTTGCCGTTCAGCGCGATAGCATGCCCGTATTGCTGATCTGCTTGGTGTTGGTAGGTATAGGACTAGTCATGGTCTATAGCTCTAGCTCTGTCTTAGCTGCTGTCCGTTTTGGCGATTCTAGTCTCTTCCTGAAAAAACAGTCCATTCGCGTACTGATCGGCATCACTTTGATGCTTGGCCTTGCCCAAGTGCCTATGCATTGGTGGGCCCGTTTCTCTCGGCTGATCATGCTGCTCGCTTTTTTCTTGTTGCTCTTGGTCTTGGCCTGGGGACAAGGTCCAGCTCAACGGTGGTTGAGCTTTCCGGGTGTGAATTTGGGTATCGCCGTGCAACCTTCCGAATTCGCGAAATTGGCTATGGTTCTCTATCTGGCGGATGTATTGGTCCGCAAGCGAGACGATATTCACCGTTTCCGTCGTGGGCTTTTGCCGCGTTTATTGGTCGTCGCTTGCGTGCTGGTACTCATCGCATTGCAGCCCGATTTGGGTACGGCTATCGCCTTGGGTTTGATCGCTCTGGTGATGCTCTGGGTGGGCGGGGTGCGTTTGCAGCATCTGGTAGGAGCCGGGCTGGTGGCATCGCTGGGCATAGCACTCTCGTTAGCGACCTCGCGTTATCAAATGCAGCGTTTGCGCAGCTTTGTTGACCCCGAAGGGGATCCCGACGGCTATTATCAGGTTCTGCAATCGCTTTATGGTTTGGGCAGCGGTGGTTTCTTTGGAGTGGGCTTGGGCAATAGCATGCAGAAGGAGCAGTACCTGCCAGAACCACATACAGATTTCGTTTTTGCTTTTGTTGGGGAAGAATTTGGCTTGGTGGGCACCATGGTGGTGCTCGCTCTCTTCGCCGCGTTTGCCTTTTATGGTCTCCGTATTGGTCGTGAATCCGGTGATGCGCATGGTTATCTGGTGGCTACCGGCATCACGGCGATGATTTCCATCTACGCCCTGTTGAATATCGGTGTTGCCACGGGATTATTGCCGACCACAGGGCTGCCATTGCCTTTTGTCAGCTATGGCGGCTCTTCGCTGATGGGTAATATGGCGGGGGTGGGTATTTTGCTTGGGGTCGCTCGTTCGGCTGCGGCCGGTTCGAAGCGATCTGGGCGGAATGACCGGATGGTGAGGGCGCGGCGATGAATCGTCTCTTTGGTAAATACCATCGGGTCCATATGATCGGCGTCGGTGGGGCGGGTATGGAGGGATTGGCGCGGGTCTTGGCGGCCAAAGGTTGTCGGGTGAGTGGTTCAGACCGGGTCGAATCAAAGGAGTTGGCTTTATTGCGCAGCGAGGGCTTCACCGTTTATGTCGGGCACGATGGTTCGCAAATTGAAGGGGTGGATCTCGTCGTCTATTCTGCGGCAGTGCCGGCTGACAACCCCGAGCGGAGCGCGGCGATAAAGCAGGGGATCCCGACGGCTAGTCGGGCCGACGTCTTAGGTGAGTTGTCTCGAACGCCGATCACGCTAGCGGTCTCCGGTACGCACGGTAAAACGACAACGGCCTCAATGACGGCGTCGATTTTGCGCTTGGCCGGTCTCGAGCCTCAGGTCTTGGTCGGGGGATGGTTGAATGGGTGTCCGCAAGCCGAGTTGGGGCGGGGGGAGGTTTTTGTTGTTGAGGCCGACGAATTCGCTCGCAGTTTTCTGCGGCTCTATCCGAGCATTGCCTTGGTGACCGGGGTCGATGCCGAACACCTCGACTGCTACGGGGATCTAGAAACTTTGGAGCGGGCCTTCCACCAGTTTCTCGACCGCCTGCCCTTTTACGGCTACGGAATCTTGGCCGGCGACGGGTTGGTTGGCGAGCGGGTTTTCAAAGGACTTGAGCGTGTTTGCCGCACCTATGGCATGAATGCTGAAAACGATTATCGCATAACAGACCTTGAACAGCGTGCTTGGGGCAGTCGTTTTACGTTCTGTTACGCGGGGCAGAAGTTGGGGGAGATTGAATTGCAGGCCCACGGCGCGCACAATGTCCGCAACGCCGCCGGTGCTGCCGCGCTGGCGCACGGTATACAGGTCGACTTCGCGGCGATAAGCGGGGCGCTGCAACAATTCACCGGGGTCGACAGGCGCTACCAGTATAAAGGCGAGGTCGACGGTATTCTCGTTGTCGATGACTATGCGCACCACCCTGCCGAGTTGGCGGCGGTCCTTGCCGCTGCACGGCAAAGCGGTCGCCGCGTCGTCGCCGTCTTTCAACCTCATCTCTATTCCCGCACCCGTGATTTCGCTGAGGATTTTGCTCGCGAACTGGCGGCGGCCGATCACGTAGTGCTAACTGAAGTCTATGCCGCACGAGAAGAGCCGATGCCGGGAATTGACTCCGGGCTTATTGAGCGGGCGCTGCGATCGAGGGGCTACGTTTTTGTCGATTATTTGCCGCAAAGGGAAGGGTTGATCCCGCATTTAACGGAGTTGTGCCGCCCTGGCGATTTGGTCTTGGTGATGGGAGCCGGCGATATCGCCGGGGCCGCTGAGGATTTGCTTGCGGCACTGGCGGGCAAATCGCTTGCAGAGGTTAAGTCGTGAAGCGAAAAAAAACGAAATCGTCTAAGCAGCCGCTGACCGTTGCGCCGGGTGGAGCCGAGACAAAAAGAGCGCTTGTCCATTGGCCTATGATTGTCGCTTTGGTATTGGCGATGGGCAGCGCGTTGGCCGCTTATCAGGTGGTGAATTTTCTCGGTCAGGGAGACCTTTTTGGCCTTCGCGCGCTTGAAGTCGGGGGATTGCGCCTGCTCGACGGAGACGACGTGCTCGCTGCCAGCGGGCTCGAAGTCGGGACCAATATCTTCGCCGTCGATTTGGAAGAGGTCGAACAGCGGCTGGAGAATGTGTGTTGGATAGAACGGGCCATGGTCATGCGCAAGCCGCCCGACCGTTTGGCTGTCGAGATCGTTGAACGCCAGCGGTTGGCTTGGGTCGAATTGGGCGCGACCTACGGGATCGCCCGCGATGGCGTTTTGTTGCCCAAGGACCAAGCACCTGGCGAGTCTTTCGCCGACTTAAACTTGCCGGTTATATCGGGGCTGGCCGCAGTTAGTGACACGCTGCAATTCGGAGCGACGGTGTCGGATTCTACGTTGGTGGGACTTTTGGGTTGGTGGGAAGAGGCGACGGCCGCGGATGCGGAGTTTTGTCTCAATGTCTCTCGGATCGAACCGCTGCCGGGTGCTTGCGTTCGTTTGCAGATGGTCGGTGATGGGCTCGAGATACGCTTGCCGTTGGATCGCGTCGAACGCAACCTGCGAACGCTCCGGCGGCTCATGCCGCGCGTTTATCGGGACTACCCCGATCCGGCTTATATAGACCTGCGGTATACCGGTCAGGTCGTCGTCGGCAGCAAGGAAGCGGGGGGGGAATGAGCTGGGGTGAAGAACGCAACGGCTCGATCGCGGGCTTGGATTTGGGCACGACGAAAATCTGCGTGGTCATTGCCGAACGGGTTGCTGCGGGACGACTGCGGGTTATCGGCATTGCCCAACAGCCTTCGGAGGGGCTGCGCCGCGGGGTGATTGTCGATGCGGAGAAGACCGTAAAGGCTATCGGTGAGGCGATACGGCAAGCCGAGTTGATGGCAGGCGTCGAGGTCGGGTCGGTCTATGCCGGCATAGCGGGTGAACATATCGCCAGCCTCAACAGTTCGGGTATGGTCGCCGTCGGTGATTCCGGGGGCCGGATCGGTGTATTGGACCGGGAAAAAGTCCTCGAAGTCGCTAGTGCGGTTAAAGTGCCGGTGGACCGCGAAGTCCTGCACGTTTTGCCACAGGAATTTCTCGTTGACGGTAAGCGCGGCATTCCCGATCCGGTTGGCATGTACGGGGTGCGTTTAGAGGCTAATGTGCACGTGGTGACAGGCGCTGTCACTGCGGTGCAGAATATTACTCGCAGCATCCTCCGCGCCGGCGTCGACGTTCGGGATATCGTTTTAGAGCCGCTGGCTTCGAACTATGCTGTCCTTGACGCCGATGAGCGGCAGATGGGGGTCTGCATGATTGATATCGGCGGTGGGACCTCTGATGTGGTTGTTTTTGCTAAAGGGGGGCTGCGCCATTCGGGCACTATTGGGTTGGGGGGGCAAAATGTGACCAATGACGTTGGCATCGGTTTGCGCACCTCTTGGGCAGAGGCCGAGCGGATCAAGTGCGCGCATGGGGCGGCTTTGGTCGATATCGTGGATGCACAGGAACAGATCGAAGTAGCCGGTGTCGGAGAGCGAGCGGCGACCCCCGTGTCCCGGCGAGACCTAGCCGATATTATCGAGGCGCGGATGGAGGAAATCTTCATGTTGGCCCGCAGGCAAATCTTTGCGGCCATGCCGAACGCGGTGTTGGGGGCGGGCATAGTCATTACGGGCGGAGGCGCACAGGTGGAGGGGGCGGTGGAGCTCGCGGAAAGGGTATTTGCCGCACCGGCGCGCCTGGGGTCCCCGGTTGGGCTCGAGGGCATGGCCGAAAGCATTGGCAATCCGCCATACGCTACCGCGTTGGGCTTGGTCCTATACGGGGCCGAACACCAGGGGGGAATGGCTGATATTGAGGTACGGACCATGGTCGAGGATCACTTCGACTCAGTATTTGGACGAATGAAAAAGTGGTTACAAACGTTGGGCTAACGGCTTTGCCGGTTCCCGAAATCAAGGAGGAGTAAGACATGCCAATTACAATGGTCGACAACGAACGCCAGGCGCGGATTAAAGTCATAGGCGTCGGTGGTGGCGGTGGTAACGCCATCAATCGCATGATACAATCCGGGATGCACGGAGTTGAGTTTATCGCTATCAATACCGATGCCCAGGCATTGGAGACTTCCTCCGCCGATTTTTCCCTCTGTATTGGCGATAGCGTCACGCGCGGGTTGGGCGCTGGTGCCGATCCGGAAATCGGGCGTCAGGCTGTCGAAGAAGATCGCGAAAAGGTTTCCGAGCGGTTGCAGGACGCGGATTTGGTCTTTATCACTGCAGGCATGGGCGGGGGGACAGGAACCGGGGCCGCGCCGGTTGTAGCCGCGATCGCCAGAGAGCAGGGGGCTTTGGCCGTTGGCATCGTCACCGAGCCGTTTATGATGGAAGGCTCTCCGCGGATGAATAACGCCAGAAGCGGGATTGAGGAATTGCAGGAACATGTCGACACCCTGATTACGATTAAGAACCAGCGTCTTTTGACGATCTGTGGACGCGAGACAACCTTGAAAGACGCTTTTTTTAAGGCGGACGAAGTGTTGATGCAGGCGACGCGCGGCATTGCGGATTTGATCACGATTCCCGGTATGATAAATCTCGATTTCAATGATGTGCGGACCGTAATTTCGAAGGGCGGGGACGCGATTATGGGGGTTGGAAGCCACAGCGGTGAAAATCGCGCGGTGGAAGCGGCACGCAAGGCGATCAATAGCCCGCTATTAGAGGACGTGTCGATTGCGGGTGCCAAAGGCGTATTGATAAATATCGCCGCCGATTCGAATCTCACGCTCTTTGAAGTCAATGAGGCGATGTCGCTGATCCACGAAGCGACGGGGCCCGAGGCTACGATTATTTTCGGAACGGTAATTGACGACGGCTTGGAGGGGGATATTCGGGTGACGGTGATTGCCACGGGTTTTAATCACAGCAAGGATAATACGCTCCCCTTCCGCAGTGGGGAGCAGGAGAAAGCCTTGGAGGCGATTAGTGTAGATCAACCGGCCGCCGAAACCCCAGCCCTGTTGGGTGGCTTAGGTTTGCCGGCGGGCAGCCCGTTGGATACTCCGGCCTATCTGAGCAATGGCAATGGCGCCGCCAGCAGGCAAGGTAATAGCAACGGCAATGAAGTGGCACCGCAGCAGGGGCAGGGGACCGCGCCTGCCGATAATTTGGATATTCCGACATTCCTACGTCGGAGAATGAACGCTTAGGGCTTATTTTTTCTAACCATGAGACTTGAAGGCAGTTGTCGGTGGCAGACTGCCTTCAAGTTGCTCTTGGCGATGTATCGCATTGCGCGTGCACAGCATTCCCTTATATTTCATAAATAGTTGTTACGGGTCAGGTTATGTGGTGTAAATAAGAAATCCGCTAAGCTAATGGAGAAGATTTAATGGCTGAAATTCGCGTCGGTATGATTATGGGCAGTAAATCCGACGAAGAGGTGATGCAGAAAGGAGCTGCGGTACTCGATGAGTTGGGTATCGGTTATGAGGTGGTTATATCTTCGGCTCACCGCAACCCCGAGCGCACAGCAAGTTGGGTTAGTGAAGCAAAAGGTCGAGGTATACAGGTGATTATCGCCGGTGCGGGTTTGGCGGCTGCTTTGCCTGGGGTGGTGGCAGCGCATACCATTCTGCCCGTTATTGGGGTGCCGATAGCATCTGGGCCTCTAAATGGGTTGGATGCGCTTTATTCCATCGTGCAAATGCCCCCAGGCGTCCCCGTAGCTACCGTGGGTATCGACAATACTAAGAATGCCGCGATGCTGGCAGCCCAGATTATTGCCCTGTCCGACGGCGAAGTCGCCCGGACGATCGAGGTTTATCGTCAACAGTGGAACCAATAAAGCCGGTTGAGCCGGTAGTTGAAAGGATTTGATTCGCAGTGGCCAATATAAGTCGTATCTCAAAATTGCTTTCATTGATGCTCAGGCATCGGCCCGACGAATTCGGGTTGGAGATTGATCCCTACGGTTACGCACCCTTAAACCAAGTGGTGCAAGGGGTGCACGAACGCTATGACGAAGTGGTCGAGGCGGATATCATCGCTTTGGCCGAAGACCCGCAACAGGGTCGTTTCGAATTGAATGAAAATGGCATCCGGGCCCTTTATGCCCACAGTTTCTTCGTCGACATGGACGGAGAGCCTATGGATCCGCCGCCCGAGAAACTCTATATGGGCACGACCAAAGCCGAAGCGCGGCGTTTTTCCGGTGAGGGCATCTCTCCTGGAGATCGTTATTATGTGCATCTGTCGCTTACGCGCGAGGCGGCTGAGTCGCGCAGTCACCAACGCGACGCGCCCTGCGTCGTGGAGATTCTCTCGGCCAAAGCCCATACGCAGGAGGTGCGCTTTTTTGCTCGTGGTGAGGTCGTGCTCACCGAAGAGATTCCCGCCGATTGCGTCGGCGAAATCTTCGGCGGTACCGATGAGCAGGGGGCTAGTGCCGCCCCTGTAAGGCGGGCACCTGCTACTGGGAGGAAATCCGCCGCCAATAAGGCGCCCCGCAAAGAACCGGAGCAAACAGCCAAGGAACCGGAGCAAGCAGCCAAGGAGCCGGAGCAAGCAGCCAAGAGCTTCGGTCGCAGCCCCCGTTTTTCGACCCGCTGAACACTTCTGCATCCTTCTCCTGGAGCTTAGCTAGATTCCATGGCCCAGTACGAAGTTACCCTAAGAGACTATTGGCGAATCTTACGTCGCCGCAAGGGGGTCGTGATTTTCACGGCCTTCCTCTTGGGTTTTTTCAGCTTTGTTCTGGCGCAGATATGGCAGCCAATACCTGAGTATACGGCTAACGCCAAGATCCAGATCGAATCAAACCAAAGCATCGCCAGTCTCACTATGGAGTCCTACGGCTATAGTGTAGGCGACCAGATCGAAACCAAGATATCCGTTATCCAGAGTTATCCGGTGATTCGGCG
>JABHFS010000052.1 GCA_018672475.1 Gemmatimonadota bacterium
ATACACTAAACTGTGTTCTTTTATTTATTGAAGTTCTAGTAGTAGTGTTGATATGTGGATAACCTTAAAAAAAGCGCAAGCGTTGGATGCATAAAAGCGGTTTAAACTACAAAAGGTTAGGGTAGACACATAAAGCCTAGATTAATCTATAAATCTCTGTGGATAAGAACGTGTATAAGATGAGATATACACGAAAACAACCACACTTAGAGCATCAACAGCTCCCGCTTGAACTTATCCACACTCAATTAGCCCTATGATGTGGATAGGGATGTTGATAGTTTTCCACTGTCAATTTGGCACAATATATGAGGGAATCCGAAAACCAATGAGTTCAATTATTGTCAATCTCATTGAGTATGGGCTTCCCGAGATGGCAATACTTGACGGTAATATTAGCTGATCGGGTTGTTTTGGAACTCTAAGGAGATGCCCAGATATAGCGTTTTTATTGATGTTTGATATTCGCGTAGGGCGGAACTATGCGGAACTAGTAGGGAAATTCCAGGTGAAGCTGGAGGGGGTTTTGCTTATGTGGGGGCGTGTTGTCTGCGGATGGTTTCGGATAAATCTTCTACAATTCGAGCGAAGGAGGGATCATTCTTGCACTTCTTTTCGACGCTACGAACAGCATGGATGACCGTGCTATGATCGCGATTGCCGAAGTGTAAACCGATCATTTTGAGGGGATTCTTAGTAAGGCGCTTAGATAGGAACATGGCGATGTGACGAGCAGCCGTAATATCTTGTTTACGCCCTTTTCCAATAAGTTGGTTTAATGTCAGACTGAAGTGATCAGCGACATGTTGTTGAATTGCTTCAATATTCAAATCAGATATTTGATCGGGACCCCTAGTTTGTACAATCTGCTTAGCGGCTTCTATCGTCAATTCTGTCTTGTGAATTGAGCAATAAGCCATTAGATGTATCAATCCGCCTTCTAATTCGCGAACATTACTGCTTATATAACTCCCAAGAAAGGCTGCAACATCATCTGAAAGCAATATTCCAGTGCGCTCTGCTTTTTGATGGAGGATCGCAATACGGGTCTCTAGATCAGGTGGTTCTATTGGTGTCACTAATCCCCACTGGAAACGAGAGATTAGTCTTTCCTCTAATCCTTCCAGTTGGCCTGGTGGACTATCGCAGGTCATCACGATCTGTTTGCCATCCTGATGCAAAGCGTTGAACGTGTGAAAGAATTCGCTCTGCGTTTGTTCACCACGTAGTAGGAATTGGATATCGTCTACTAATAGAATGTCTACGCTGCGGTAAGATTTTTGAAATTCACTGGTATTGCGGTTCTTTAGCGATTCAATAAAATCGCTCATAAACTTTTCCGAAGGCACGTAAACGACTTTTTGTACTAGGTTGAGACTACGGGCGTGGTGGCCTATAGCTTGCAATAGATGGGTTTTCCCTAAGCCCACAGCCCCATAGATCACTAAGGGGTTGAACTGGGTTTTCCCTGGCGAGTTGGCAACGGCTAATGCCGCAGCATGGGCAAAACGATTGCCTTCCCCAATTACGAAATCATCAAAAATATAGCGTTCATTGAGTGATGATGGTTGCGTTGGAGCTGACTCAGATACATTTGCATTGCCCTCGGGCGAATCCAACGTCTTTACAGGTTCTACGGGGCTTGTCTGAATAGATGGATCGGGTTGAGCTTGATACGGTTTATGCATCAGGTGTGATTGATTTGATGCAGGGGTGGGGTTTAGAGCCTTTTGCTCAGGCTCTGACGCTTGTTCGACCACAAAAGAGACTTTTGGAACGAGCGCGGTCTCTTCTTTAACGGCCAATTGGATCATTCCCAGGTAGTGGTTTTCTACCCAGTCTGCAAAGAATAGACTGGGAACCTGGATTATTAATTGATCTTCGTCAAAGCGGTTTACTAGCGTGGGACGGAACCAATTACTAAAGCTCTGGGGGCGAACCTGCCGCTCTATATTGAGCAGACACTGGGCCCACAGTTCATGGGGATCCTGTGTTTCCAACGTCATTTTATAGTGCTCTAATTCAGGATTTGGGGAAGAATTTTTAACCTATGGAAAATGGGATTGATCGTCAAGAGCCTCCTGTATAATTTGTTCTTGAAATCCCTTTATAGACAAAGAGTTAAAAAATATTGACACCAACTGAAATTGCAGCTAAATTAGTCTGTTTCCACCATGATCTTTAAAACGGGATTTTTATTGTGAAACGTACATTTCAGCCCAGCAACAGAAAACGTCGTAACAAGCATGGTTTCCGCAAGCGCATGAGCACTTCGGCTGGCCGCAATATTCTTAATCGCCGCCGTAGAAGAGGCCGCAAACGCCTGGCCGTATAATTTACGATGGCCTGGATAAGGGGCCAATGTCTCTGGATTCGCTGTGATCGTAATGGAAGTGGTGGCCGGTCCAACAGGGGTGCTGCTTCCCGTGGTCAGGTTTTCGTCGTCCGTCGCAAACTAGGCAATGCAGTAAAGCGTAATAGGCTTAAGCGTCGCTTGCGTAGCATTTGTCGTAGCCGCCCTTTCTTTCCCAATGCGCTAGTCGTTTTCTGCCAACCTTCGGCTGTTAATGCTCCTTATGCCGATTTGCAGAGAGAACTAGACTCTTTGGTTTCAAGACTCCCGACATCTCCTCAATGAAGAATTTCGCCATACTTCTCGTTCGTTTTTACCGGCTTTTCCTTTCTCCCTTTATTCCTCCTTCTTGTCGTTTTCTACCAACGTGCTCCGACTATGCCGAGGAAGCTCTAAATAAATACGGTGCTCTCAAAGGAGCATTCCTCGCGGTAAAACGAATAAGCCGATGCCATCCTTGGGGTGGGCATGGGCACGATCCTGTACATTAAATATACTATTACTAATCATTGCAACTTATTGTTTATAAAAGGGTAACATATTACTATGGAAGATAAGCGGACTCTGTTTGCCTTTCTCGCTATTGGCCTGATATTCCTCTTGCTTCCCTTCTATAATGAGTGGATGGGATTAAATCCGACTCCTCTTGAAGAGCCCACATTAGAGCAAGCACAGCAAGTCCAAGATAAATCTGCTGAGCCAGTCGAGGGCCAACCCCTACCGGAACTCAAACAAACCCCCAAGTTAGTTCAGCAACCCCAATCAGAGTCTACCTCGTCCACTCCTCAGATTATTACTCGGGAAATTTCCGAAGTTGGAACGTCTTTCACTCCGAATGAAATCGTCGTTCGGACTCCACTTCAGGAACTTATACTTTCAACTGAAGGCGGGGTTATTACTTCATGCAAGCTTTTAAAATATAACTACATAGATGAGGGTATCGTCGAGCTCGTCCCTCAGGGTGGTATGGGCTTGGGGGTTTATTTACAACAGGCCAATGAAAGAGTAGACCTCTCTTCGATCGAGTTTTCTAGTTCTCAATCCAATCTTCGTGTTGAGGCTGGGGAAGAGCGTTCCTTATCATTAGTTGCTGAATTGGACGGTGGTAGGCGGCTTGAGAAAGTTTTGACATTTTACGGAGATCGGTATGGCGTTGATCTTGAATTGCGCTATGAAGGATTTGACGATGACACTGAAGCGATTCTTGCCTGGGAAAATGGCATTGCTTTTACTGAACGTGAACCTGACATCGACCTGCCCGAAACACGGGCTTTTGCCTATATAAACGAAGAACGGGTCGAGCTCTTATTGGATGACGGAGAAGCCGAAACCTGGTCGGACAAAGGTGCCTTGAAATGGGCGGGTATCCGTAACAAATATTTCCTTATTTCCTATATTCCAAGCGATAGTGAACAACGAACAAGTGTCTTTCTTTCAGGTGATCGACAAGGAACTCGGCTTCTGCCGGATTATTCGGTTCAAGTTGGCCGGCGGCTCGAACGATCTGGGTCCTGGAAAAGTACCGTCTATCTTGGGCCTCTAGACTACGATGAGCTGATTGACTATGACGCTGAACTTGAGCAAACTATAGATTTTGGCTGGCCTATCGTTAGCCAAGTTAGTCGGTTTCTCCTAATCCTCCTCATTGCAGCCCATCAGTATATTCCCAATTATGGTTGGCTGATCATTCTCTTTGCTCTAGTAATTAAAATTATCGTTTATCCGTTGACTCATAAAACCTACGAGTCGGCTGCGAGAATGCAGGAGCTCCAGCCTAAAATCACAGCGTTGCGCGAGAAGTATAAAAACGACAACCAGCGGCTTAGCCGTGAGACAATGACTCTCTATAAGGAAGAAGGGGTTAACCCCTTGGGGGGCTGTCTTCCTTTGCTGTTGCAGATGCCCATTTTTATGTCGCTTTATAATCTCTTTGGCAAGACCATAGAGCTTCGCCAGGCGCCCTTTATCCTCTGGATACAAGATCTTTCCTTACCGGATGAACTGCTTATCGCAGGTTTTGGGCTCCATGTCCTTCCTCTATTAATGTCAGTCTCTATGTTCATTCAGCAGAAGATGACGATGAAGGATCCCAAGCAGGCGATGCTTGTTTACATGATGCCGGTAATGATGATCTTCATCTTCTGGAGCATGTCATCTGGCCTAGTCCTCTATTGGACAATCTTCAATGTCTTGACGATCGGCCAACAGCTGCTAGTCAACCATCTTAAGAAGGATGCTGCTTCTTAACTCCCCAGTTCCTCCCGGAGCTAACCTGTGATACAGACCGATACGATTGTCGCCATCTCTACGCCAAAAGGGGAGGGCGGGATCGGGATCGTACGTCTAAGTGGTCCTAAGGCCCTACCTATCAGTCAGCAGATGTTCCGTTCCCAACCGCCTCTGGGGCAACGGGTCCGGTATGTCGAATATGGACAGATCTGGGCAGGAGGCCAATCCGTCGATACAGGTGTTGCATGGTTTTTCGTCGGTCCTCATTCCTATACAGGCGAAGATACGGTAGAAATCAGCTGTCATGGCAGCATGTTGATATTGGAGTCTGTTGTTGGAGAAGCCCTCCGACTCGGCGCGACGAGTGCAGAACCTGGAGAGTTTACACGGCGGGCCTATCTGAACGGTCGATTAGACTTAATAGAAGCAGAAGCTGTAATCGATCTTATCCAGGCTTCATCTAAAGCCTCTCTTGAAAACGCCTATGGCCAGGCAGGTGGTCGTCTTTCAGGGATGGTTAGGGCCCTTAAAAAACAGGTTGTTAGGGCCCTGTCTCTGCTTGAAATAGGTCTTGATTTCTCCGAAGAAGACATTGACGATTTTGGCCGACAGGCCATACAAGACTCATTGCGAGAAGTTGTGGATTTCTCGAGTCGATTGGCCGACACATTCGAAGGAACGAAACGCCGGCAAGAAGGCTACCTTATTGCGCTTGTTGGGCGATCTAATGTAGGTAAGTCTACCTTACTCAATACTCTCCTAGGTGAAGACCGGGCGATTGTCACCCCCATACCTGGAACAACACGGGATTTAGTGGAAGGCCGGACCATCTGGTCAGGTGATACCGTTCGGCTTGTTGATACGGCTGGGGTTCGCCAAACGGACGATCCCATAGAGATTGAGGGTATCAAGCGCGCCGCCAAGATTGCTCAGGAAGCAGATATAGTATTTGCGATATTTGATAGTTCTACGCCTTGGTGTGATGATGACCAAGCGGTATTGGATCTTCTTCCATTTGAGAAATCCATTTTCATTTTTAACAAGATTGACTTGGCCTCTCTTTTTGACCGAACAAAGCTCGAAAATAGAAGCTCGTCAGTCGTTGAAATTTCAGCACTTACGGAGCAGGGGATCGATGATTTAAAGAGAGAAACCTCTCACCGCATGCCTCTGTCGAAAGATGTGGACGGCATTGGAATTTCTCGACAACGTCACCAGGACTGTCTTTTCCGCGTAGTCAAATCAACGACTGCCGCAATAGAGCTCCTTGTATCGGGGCAACCTGATGAATGCGTGGTCTTTGAACTTCGAGAGGCTCTATCGAGTCTTGGTGAAATGATTGGTGAAAAAACAGACGAGGATGTCCTTGATTCGATCTTCTCTGAATTCTGTATTGGGAAATAATGTTTCACGTGAAACATTTCCAAGGAACGTCGGAAGTGGATGTTCCACGTGAAACATTGACATGATGATCCCATCGCCATTGCAAGAAGATTTCAAAAAACTCCAGTTGGATATGGGGTCAGCCTTTCTCAGTCGAGAGGCCTGGTCAAAGTTGGAATTGTACCTAGCATTGCTAAGTAAATGGTCCAATCGGATCAACCTAATTTCTCAAAGAGATTTACCCTCTATAGCTACCAAGCACTTGGGGCAGGCGTTAATGATGGTCCCTGTGGTCTCGAGTTTGCCAAATCGTGTGATCCTCGATCTTGGATCGGGGGCGGGCTTCCCGGCGATACCTTTAAAGATCGCCCTGCCTGATTCCTATTTTATACTTGTTGAAAGCAGGAGAAAGCGCGCGAATTTTTTAAAAGAAATAATAAGATCCGTAGGGCTCGACCGCATTGAAGTAGTTAATGATAGAATAGAGGACTGGGGAGGAAGGCAGGGGGGAGTCGATTTGATTACCGCAAGGGCAGTCGCAGCGCCCGGTAAAATGCTTGAGCTAGTGCAGGATTACCTGTCCCCGCATGGATGGGTCCTAACATCGTTGAGCGAAGATACGGCAGCAGATTTGATAGATCTTAAATGGAGAATAGAGAAAAGAAATTTTTCTACGACTCTTGGTTTATTCCATTAGTTGTTAACAGTGTTATGCCCATACTTTTCCACAATAAATGTTGAAAAAAATCCTGCATTTCAATCGATTATTATTGCTATATGCCTATTGTTTGCTAATAGATATCAGTAGAAAGGATATAAATTGACAACAAGAAGCAAGGGCATGTGTGGATAAGGTCGCAAAGATAATGTGTAAAACCAAACGATAAAATCTCTTGCAAGAGGGTGGAGATATACCGTATATTTTGAATGCGCTGCCGAGCGTATGTATGGAGATTTTAGATTGATCCTTCCTTCTAAGTAAACGGGTTTCGTGTTAGATAAATATCTAAAAAAGTGGTTCCTGGCGATCCTGAGACCCTTGGCCCACTTATTTATTCGCCTTGGTTTCAAACCCGATTGGCTAACGCTAATGGGCTTAGTGATGAACCTTGGAGCAACAGCGGCCTTTGCTAAGGGCTACCTTCACTGGGGCGCCGTTATCATGATGGTTGCAGGCCTATGCGATATACTCGATGGGCAAGTTGCGCGCGAGGGGCGTAAAGAAACTAAATTCGGCGCGCTGTTAGATTCGACAACAGATCGATATTCCGAGATTTTCATATACTTTGGAATCGGCGCTTATCTGATAGGGCGCGATGAGTGGGTCGTGACCGGGATTCTGTTCTTTGCAATTACTGGTTCGTTAATGGTTAGTTATGTAAGGGCGAGGGCAGAGGGGTTGGGAGAAGATTGTAAAGTTGGTTTTATGCAACGCCCAGAACGCCTAATCGCCTTAGGCCTGGCCAGTTTACTTGGCCACCAAGGGCTGGTTTTAGTTTTAGTTTTATTGGCAGTAACCACTAACTACACGGTTATTGAGCGCCTTGCCCATATCCGCAATAGGCTAAAGTCTACTGCCAATCCCCCCGCTTCCGTCCAGCAATCCTAATTAGGATCTCTGGACTCTTCTGTTCGTAGTGTCTCAAGGTCATTTCATCGTTCTTGAAGGTATTGATGGCAGTGGGACAACCACCCAGTGCCATCAACTGGCGGATTATCTACGCAATGCCGGGATTCCGTTTATTCTGACAAGAGAGCCGGGTGGAACACCAGCGGCAGAAAAGATTCGCGATCTTGTTCTTGACCCGGCTTTGGGCGACATATCACATACAGCAGAGCTTTTTCTTTATGCGGCGAGTCGCGCTCAGCATGTAGAAGAATTAATACGACCTGCCTTGGATCGAGGGGATGTTGTTATCTGTGATCGTTATATTGCATCCTCTCTTGCGTATCAAGGTTATGGTCGTGGTCTAGATTTAGATACGATTAGGCAAGTCAATATGCTCGCCGTTATCGGATGCATGCCGGATCTGACGATTTACCTGGACTTGCCCCTTGAGGTTGCCCGGGCTCGACGTGACAAGAGGGGAGAAGTGGCTGACAGATTAGAACAGGCAGGAGAGAGCCTACAGGAGAAAGTTGCTCGAGGTTATCGAGAAATAGCCAAGGGTGATCATACGGCGTTGGTTTTTGATGCGCGTCAAAAAGAAGCACAGCTGGCAGGTAATATCCGGGATGCGCTGCGCAAGCAATGGCCTTGGTTTCCCGCGGAGGAGAACGAATAATGAGATACGGATGCATTGCTTTGCTTTGCTTTTATGGATGGGTTGGGGTTGTAGGTGCAACGCCAACGGAAGATCCGTATGCAGAGGTCAATGCCAGTTGGGAGCGTTTTGGCGCAGTCTACTCTCGGATTATCGATAATTACTACGCCGATCTCAATCAGGAAGAAATTATGGGTGCGGCTATCGAGGGCATGCTCAGCCAACTCGATTCCTATAGCCAGTACTATAATGAGGAAGGACTGCGCCAACTGCGTCAAGACACAACCGGTAAGTTTGCCGGTCTGGGAATTACTGTAGCCTTAAAGGACCAGTACCCAGTAGTCATCTCACCAATAGAAGGAACCCCAGCGGATAGAATAGGCTTAAAACCGGGTGATTTAATTGTCGCAGTAGAGGGCCAAAGCACCTTCGGTATGCAGCTTGAGGAAGTGGTTAATGTCTTGCGTGGAGAACCGGGTACCCCGGTCGAGATTTCGATTGCTCATCGCTTAGGGGCTGCCCCAAGACCCATTGTAATACAACGGGAAATTATCAAGATCAAAAGCGTTGTTTTAGCCGAAAAATTACAAGGTGGGATCGGCTATATTAGTATGCGCCAGACGCGTTTCTCTGAACGTACCACAGCCGAAGTAGAAGAAGCAATTAACAGTCTGTCCGGTGTTAGGGGCTTGGTACTGGACTTACGAGGAAACCCAGGAGGGTTGCTTCGACAAGCGACCCAAGTCGCCGATCTGTTTCTGCCCAAAGGCGCGGTAATTGTTTCGATCAAGGAACGAGAAGGCCGCCGAGAGGAAGTTCGACGGTCCCAACGGCGGCCGATAGCAGGGGAGGTGCCTCTTGTCGTTTTGATTGACGAAGGTAGCGCAAGTGCCTCTGAAATTGTCGCAGGAGCCATTCAGGACAATGATCGGGGGGTGATCATTGGGACAACTTCGTTTGGCAAGGGATCTGTCCAGACCATATTTGATCTACACGAAGTGGCATCTAGTGCCCTAAAACTGACAACGGCGCTTTATTATTCACCCAGCGGTCGAAGTATTCATCGAGACCAAAGCGGTGGCGCAGGTGCGGTGCAGTATATACCATTGGGCAATAGAGAATTGCCTCCGCTTTTGGTCATGGGCCTTATTCTGAGGTCGGGGGATGTGAACGGGGCACTATCTGCATTGCAGGCTCATTTTGATCTAAACCCAGAGTCGGCGCAGCAGATTCTAGCGACCCGCTTAGGTGACTTAGCAGGCAAAACAAAGATGAGCAGAGAAGCAGGGCAGCTCGATACCCTAACGGATCGAACATATCATACTCAGAAGGGGCGTGAAGTTTTCGGAGGGGGAGGGATCAAGCCAGATATCAGTATTGAACCGGCTTTTATCCCCGATTATATCCGAAGCTTGGAACGCCGTCGACTATTTTTTGATTTTGCCATTGATTATGTATCAACCGATTCGACTTGGGTTGAGGAGCATTTAGAATTGCTGATGGTCGACGATGAAATGGTCAATGCCTTTATCGAGTTTGCGCAAAGCACGGATGAGGATGAAGTAAGAATAAAAACGGGACTGAGCCAAATAGAAGAGATTGAGGGTTTTGCCGAGGACATGGGTTGGGGTGAGAAGGTACAGGAGTCGATTCGGCAATTGCGGGCATCGGTTGAGCAAGAATGGAATCAGCCCCTTAGCAGCAAGCTAAAACCGTATATAAGCAATGCGATACACCGGGAATTGGTCTTGCGTTTTAAGGGAAGAAAAGTCCAACTTCTCGAAGAATTACAAGACGACCAACAACTGGTAAAGGCGATCGAGGTTCTCGAGAATCAAGATCAGTATTTAGAGGCGCTTGTCGATAAAAAATCAAGTAATTGACCAAGGGTTGCTTGAGGCTGATAACTTTAGTAGTTTATAAGAGGATATTCAGACTTAAGTTACTGGCTTGTCTATAAATATAAGTATTACTGTTCAAAATTTTTACACGTTTTTCACAGAGGGACGTACTTAGTCAAGGGTCCCTTTTTCAGGGTTTTAATCAATTGGGAATCCGCAGAGCGGAAATAGATATATTTAGCTTTTTTTATTGATGTTGTAATATGCGAAGAGCTCTGTGGAGTTCCTTTAGAAGCAATTCCACACAGATGTTGTGCTTAGGACTATTTGACCCGCCTAGGGCATAGTCTCGTCAGGTCTGTTAATCGCTCTACTTTGAATTTGCCGTCGGGATCCAGACTCGCGTAACGTGTCGGGACCGTGACTTACGGGCCTTAATAGGCTTCTGACCAAGTATGGTAGAGTTCAGACGACGAATTTGTTTATAGTATTCACATCTGTGTTTCCCACCCTGAAAAAGATCTAGCCCCTTCACCTATCAAAGTGCGCCCGCAAGGTAAGTCTTGGCCGGCAACATAGCCATTGGGCCATCAATAATATGACTTACCAGATAGGTATCGCATTATGCGAACAGAAATTTTTATTAACCAAGGCATCCACGAATCTAGGATTGCCATTTTGGAAGATGGCCGTCTTTCTGAGATCTGGGTTGAAAGACCAGAGAACGAGAGGATGGTTGGAGATGTATACAAGGGTACTGTAACGGCAGTTTTACCTGGCCTACAGGCCGCTTTTGTAGAAATCGGTCATGAGCGAACTGCATTCCTTCAAGTGCGCGATATGATTGAGGCTGAAAATTCCGATTCCGATAGCTCCGGTGGTGGCCGTCGTTCCCGTCATCGCAGTTTCCCCAATATTCAAAGCCTGATCAAAAAGGGCGAACAGGTGCTGGTTCAGGTCACCAAAGAGCCTATTAGCACCAAAGGGGCTCGTGTTACGACCCAGCTTTCGCTTCCCGGTCGATTTATGGTATTGGTGCCCGGCGGTAACTGGGTTGGCGTGTCACGCAAAATATCCAGCTTTAATGAACGCAAGAGATTGCGCGATCTCGTCACAAAAATAAAACCCAGTGGTTATTCGGTAATTGTGCGAACAGAGGGGAAAAACCAAAGTGATCGCGAGTTTAAACGCGATATGAAACAATTGGTGAGAAACTACGAACGCTTGATCAAGGTGAATAAAAAAGCCACGTCTCCTGCGCAAGCGCACAAAGAGATGGGCATGACGTCCAGTATTATACGAGACTTGTTTACGGACAATGTCGATCGGTTGGTCGTCGACGATAGAGAGCTATATAGAGAGATTACATCCTATTTGCGCCAGGTTTCGCCCGAACTGAGAAAAAGAGTTGAATATCATAAGGACCGACGCCCTATTTTTGACGCTTTCAAGATCGAAGAAGAGATCGAAAAGGCGGCCAATCGCACGGTGTGGATGCATCGTGGTGGGGCTTTGGTTATCGATTATGCCGAGGCCGGCACCTTTATTGATGTGAACTCAGCGCGCTATGTTGGTTCGGCTGATCAAGAGGATAATAACCTCAATACTAACTTGGAAGCCGCCCGCGAGATTGCTCGACAACTCAAGTTGCGGGATGTTGGCGGTATCATCGTAATCGATTTTATCGATATGAACGAGGAGCGAAATCGCAGGAAGATCATTGAGCGTTTGATCGATGAATTTAAAAAAGATCGGGCCAAGGTGTCTATTAGTGCCCATGTCAGTGAATTTGGCCTAGTTGAAATGACCCGTCAGCGCGTACGCCCGAATCTATTACACGACCATAGCGAACCCTGCCCAATCTGCAATGGTACCGGGCGGATTTTGGGACCGGATACGACGCTAACCAGAATCGAACGCTGGCTGCAAAGATCATACGCCGCTACCCGCGAGAAACGCTATGTACTAAAAGTCCATCCGGATGTAGCCACCTATATATTGGCAAATCGGGAAGAGCGGCTTAAATCACTACGCAAAGCGACCAAAGCCCGTGTTAAGGTGGAAACCGATACCACTTTGGGGCCGCAGGATTATCGCTTCTTCTCGACTAAGCGCAGTTTGGACGTAACAGCCGAATTCACGGTTTGACAGATGGGGCGCTGACCCGTATCTTTTTCGTTCTTTGCTAAATGCGAAATCGTTTTAGGAGTTTAAGTTATGTACGCAGTTGTCAATATTGCCGGTCATCAGGTTAAGGTCGACAAAGGCCAGCGTCTTCGGGTGCCTCGGTTACAGGTCGAAGAGGGCAGCACGCAGGAGTTTACCGATGTGCTGATGATCTCCGGTGAAGGTGAGACCAAGGTGGGTAGCCCCACGGTAGAAGGTGCTAGCGTTTCGGCGACCGTCGTCGGCCACGGTCGTGGCGACAAGATCGTCATCTTCAAAAAGAAGAAACGCAAAAAATACCGTAGGCGCACCGGCCATCGTCAGGACTATACTGAGATTCAGGTCGAGAACATCGTTCTCCCGAACTAAGCGCGAAAGGACTAAATACCATGGCTCATAAAAAGGGCGTCGGCAGTTCTAAGAACAATCGCGACAGTAATGCCCAGCGATTGGGCGTTAAGCGCTTTGGCGGCGAGAAAGTCAACGCTGGTACGATTATCGTGCGCCAGCGTGGGACGCGGATCCATCCAGGTACTAATGTTATGAAGGGTGGCGATGATACGCTTTTCGCCACGATTGATGGCCAAGTGAAGTTTGAAAACTTTGGCAAAAAGCGCAAGCGAGTAAGTGTCTACGCCGCTGCGTAAGCATTAACACCAAAATAGCGACAAAAAACGGGCCTCACTTTTTCAGGTGAGGCCCGTTTTTCATTTCGGAGCTTCTCGCACTATAACGAAACGAACGAAATGGTGGCTATTTACCTGCCACCTTAGCCTTGAGATATTCGCGGTTGAGAAAGGAGATATGCTCAACCGCAATTTCCTTAGGGCAGACGGCTTCGCATTCGTATTCGTTGGTGCAGTTGCCAAAACCCTCTTGTTGCATCGCTTCGACCATGGCGACCGTGCGCTTGTGACGCTCGGGTTGGCCTTGGGGCAGGATATTGAGGTGTTTGACCTTGGCGCTGACAAAAAGCATTGCCGAGGCATTCTTGCAAGAGGCAACACAAGCCCCGCAGCCTATACAGGCCGCCGCATCAAAGGCTTCGGATGCCAGTTCCTGCGAGATTAACATTGAGTTGGCATCGGGGGCGGAACCGGAGTTTATCGAAGCATAGCCGCCGGCCTGAATAATGCGGTCAAAAGCAGAACGATCAACGACCAAATCTTTGATCACGGGGAAAGCAGCAGCTCGCCAAGGCTCGATGGTTATAGTGGACCCATCGGCAAAGCTGCGCATATAGAGCTGGCAGGTGGTCGTGCCGTGTCCGGGTCCATGAGCGACCCCGTTGATGACCAAGCCGCACATACCACAAATACCTTCGCGACAATCGCTGTCAAAGGAGATGGGCAATTCTTCGCCTTTGCGCTCAAGTTCGCCATTAAGCACATCAAGCATCTCAAGAAAAGACATTTCCGGGCGGACGCGTTTGAGCGGATAAGACACCATCTGGCCTTTATCGTTTAGACCTTGCTGACGCCAGATACTTATCGTAAAGCTCAGGCAATCGCTTTGGCCAGCGTCTCTCTTGCGTCGGCTCTGTTCCTCGGTCACTTGTAGCTCCTTTGCGTCAAATGCACGTTCTCGAAGACTAGCTCTTCTTTGTGCAGGGTGGGATCGGTCCCCACTCCTTGAAATTCCCAAGCAGATACATAGGTGAAGTCATCGTCGTTGCGTCTGGCTTCGCCTTCTTCGGTCTGGTACTCCTCGCGGAAGTGGCCGCCACAGGATTCGTTGCGTTCATAGGCGTCGTCGATCATCAGTTCGGCGAATTCCATAAAGTCGGCAACGCGTCCGGCACGTTCTAAGACTTGGTTGAATTCGCCAGCCGTTCCGGCGACGGTCACATTCTGCCAGAACTCTTCGCGGATCTCACGGACCTTCTGCTTTGCACTGCTCAGTCCTTCGGCATTGCGCGCCATACCGCAGTGGTCCCAAAGCAAAAGCCCCAGCTCTCGGTGAAAATCGTCGACAGTGCGCTTGCCCTTGATGGCCAGTAGTTTGTCGATGCGTTCGGTAGCGGCCTGCTCGGCTTGATCAAAGGCCGGGTGATCCGTCCCTACGTCGTCGGCGGCATTGGCCGCGATATAGCCACCGATGGTGTAGGGGATGACGAAGTAGCCGTCTGCCAAGCCTTGCATCAAAGCACTCGCGCCCAGACGATTGGCCCCATGATCGGAGAAGTTGGCTTCGCCCAGCACAAAAAGTCCGGGCAGATTGCTCATTAAATTGTAGTCTACCCACAGGCCGCCCATCGTGTAGTGGACGGCTGGATAAATGCGCATCGGCGTCTGATAGGGGTTTTCGTTGGTGATTTCTTGGTACATGTCGAAGAGGTTACCGTATTTTTGGCTGATAACATGCTCTCCGTCGCGCTTAATCGCATCGGCAAAGTCTAAGTAGACCGCTCGTCCCGACGATCCGACCCCCCGCCCCTCATCGCAGACGGCCTTAGCAGCTCTTGAAGCGACATCTCTGGGCACGAGATTGCCAAAGCTGGGATAGCGGCGCTCCAGATAGTAGTCGCGCTCGTCTGCGGGGATTTGCTCCGGTGCGCGTTGATCTTTTTGTACCTTGGGTACCCAAACGCGTCCGTCGTTGCGCAGGCTTTCGCTCATTAGCGTGAGCTTGGATTGGTAATTGCCCGAAACGGGAATGCAAGTGGGGTGGATCTGGGTGAAAGAAGGGTTGGCGAAGAACGCACCTTTTCTATGGGCTCGCCAAGTGGCTGTAACATTGCAGGCCTTGGCATTGGTTGACAGAAAGAAGGCATTGCCATAGCCGCCGGTAGCTATAATAACGGCGTCAGCGACATAGCGCTCCATCTCACCGCTGATCAGGTTGCGCACGACAATGCCGCGCGCCTTGTCGTCAACCATAACTAGCTCGAGCATCTCCCGCCGCGGCAAGAGCGTGACTTTGCCGATCTCAACTTGGCGCATCAGGGCACTATAAGCGCCGAGTAATAGCTGTTGGCCGGTTTGGCCGCGGGCATAGAAGGTGCGCGAAACCTGGGCACCGCCAAAGGAACGATTGGCGAGTGTGCCGCCGTATTCGCGGGCAAAAGGAACGCCTTGCGCGGCGCATTGGTCGATGATATGCGAGCTGATTTGCGCCAGGCGATAGACATTGGCCTCCCGAGCCCGGTAGTCGCCGCCCTTAATCGTGTCGTAGAAGAGCCTATATATGCTGTCGCCGTCATTCTGATAGTTCTTAGCGGCATTGATACCGCCTTGCGCGGCGATTGAATGAGCGCGGCGTGGAGAGTCCTGGAGACAAAAGGAGAGGACGTTATACCCCAGTTCAGCCAACGTGGCTGCCGCCGAGGCGCCCGCCAAACCAGTGCCGACGACAATTACATTGTGTTTGCGCTTATTGGCTGGGTTGACCAGCTTGAGCTCGAATTGGTGCTTTTCCCACTTTTCCGCTAGCGGACCACTGGGAATATGTCCGTCTAATGCCATGCCTTACCTCACTTAAGGATGCCCAGATACACGGGCAAGAAGCCAAAGCCAAGAGCCAGGATCAAGCAGAGAATGAGACCCAGGGATCTGATCTTATCGGAGCGCACGCTCAAGGTTTGAAATGCACTCTGAAATGCGTGCCAGAGGTGAACCCCCAAAACCAGCATGGCTATTACATACCAAACCAGATATCCGGTTTGTTGAAACGTAGCGGAAACCAGATCGTAAAGAGTGCCCTCGGCTTTGTCGCCGTATTTAAAGGTTTTGAGATGTAAGACCAGAAAAACCAGGACAATTATGCCTGAGTAGATCATGGTGTATGAGGCGAAGTTCCTGCCGCCTACGCTCTGAGTGGCCTGATAGCCGACGGGACGTGCCCGACGGTTCTCGCGCGTGACACTAATGGCTAGATAGACGTGCAGGAGGAAAACGACCACGAGAAAGAGCTCGGCAGGGATGAGCAGGGGGTGGTTGATCAGAAATTCTGCGTAGGCGTTAAAGGCCTGCCCCCCGTCTCCCTTGAGTAATAGCAGGTTCCCCAACAAATGCCCGATCAAGAAGCCGTAGAGAATCAACCCCGTTAGGGCCATCCCCATCTTCTTGCCGATTGGCGAGGAGAAAAGTTTTGATGGCATGCTTTGTCTTACCTCCGCGTCGGCTTAGGAGTGTAATGAGGAAGATAATACCCCATCTACAAGAAAACCACTAATTTGCAACGATATTATCTAATCGGCGATTGAATCTCAAGCCTGTCTTGCCCGCATGGCAAACTTTTCGTACTCTCTTATTTTCAACTACCAAAGGTAATATGTAATGAAAATTCATGAATATCAGGCCAAAGAAATCCTACGGCAATACAACGTTGCCGTGCCGGAAGGATCGGTGGCGACCTCGGCTGATGAGGCTGAGCGCATTGCCACCGAATTGGGTGGTAAAGTCATAGTCAAGGCGCAAATCCACGCTGGAGGACGGGGCAAAGGCGGGGGCGTTAAGTTAGCTACCAATCCGACGGAAGCTCGCGAGGCGGCCAGCGCAATTCTCGGCATGCAGCTTATAACCCACCAGACCGGTCCCGAAGGCCAAAAGGTCAAGCAGGTTTTAGTAGAAAAAGCCTCGGATATCGAGCACGAATTCTATCTAGGCATTACGCTGGACCGGGCGCAGAGCAAGCTGGTGGTGATGGCTAGCAGGGAGGGAGGGGTCGAGATTGAAGAGGTTGCTGCTGAAACCCCCGAAAAGATTCTCAGGGAAACGGTCGACCCCGGCGTAGGGCTACTGCCTTTTCAAGCGACGCGCATAGCTTTTGGGCTCGGCTTCGAAGGGAAACAAGTGCGCCAGGCGGCCGGGTTTATTCTCAATCTCTACAAGGCCTTTATCGGCGCCGACTGCTCTATCGCGGAAATCAACCCGTTGGTTACTACTGCCGACGGACAGGTTTTAGCGCTGGACGCCAAGATCAACTTTGACGCCAATGCGCTCTTCCGCCAACCCAACCTTGCCGAATTGCGCGATCTGGACGAAGAAGACGAGTTAGAGGTCGAAGCCTCGAAATTCGATCTGAACTATATCAAGCTCGACGGCAATATTGGCTGTATGGTCAACGGGGCAGGCCTTGCAATGGCCACCATGGACATAATCAAGCTATCCGGTGCCGAGCCGGCGAATTTTTTGGACGTCGGCGGCGGCGCCAGCGCTGAAACCGTGGAGAACGGCTTCCGCATTTTGCTTTCCGATCCAAATGTAAAGGCCATTCTTATTAATATCTTCGGGGGCATTGTGCGTTGTGACCGCGTCGCGGAAGGCGTGATCCAAGCCCGCAAGAACATCGAGGTCAACGTGCCCCTAGTGGTGCGGCTCGCCGGCACCAATGCGGATGTCGCCGCTGAAATGTTGGAAAAGTCCGACATGGATTTTAGTGTCGGGCACGGGCTGAAGGACGCGGCTGAAAAGGTCGCGTCAGCCATTCAATAGGGGATATCGGGCATGAGTGTTTTAGTTGACGAAAATACGAAAGTCTTCGTGCAGGCCATTACAGGCCGAGAAGGATCTTTCCATACCAAACAAATGATCGAATACGGCACGCAAGTCGTCGGTGGGGCAACACCGGGTAAGGGCGGTCAAGACTTTGAGGGTGTGCCTGTCTTCAACACCGTCGCCGAAGGGGTCGAGGCGACCGGTGCAAATGTCTCCATCATTTTCGTGCCGCCGCCTTTTGCCGCGGATGCGATCATGGAAGCGGCAGATGCTGGCCTCGAATTGATTGTCTGTATTACCGAAGGCATTCCCGAAGCGGATATGGTTAAGGCTTATCACTATATCCAGTCGCGCGATACGCGGCTGATCGGGCCTAATTGCCCGGGAATCATCACCCCTGGCCAATGCAAGATCGGCATTATGCCCGGTTTTATCCACCAGCCAGGCCGAGTTGGTATCATCTCCCGCAGCGGCACCTTGACCTATGAAACAGTGGGTCAACTTTCCGACCGGGGTCTGGGTCAGTCCACGGCCATCGGCATCGGCGGCGATCCAATTATCGGTACGCGCTTTGTCGATGCTCTTGCTCTTTTCAAAGACGACCCGGAGACCGATGCTGTGGTAATGATCGGTGAGATCGGTGGCACGGCCGAAGAAGAAGCCGCAGCCTATGTTAAAGAGCATTACGACAAACCCGTTATCGGCTTTATCGCCGGTCGTACGGCACCACCAGGGCGTCGGATGGGCCATGCAGGTGCGATTATTTCGGGTGGTAAGGGCACCGCGGACGACAAAATGGCGGCCATGAAAGACGCGGGGATTCACGTGTGTGAGAGTCCGGCGGAGATTGGCGAGACCGTGGAGAAAGCGCTCGGCTAAGCGGAATTAAAAAGCATAAAAGGAAGCCCCATCGATCTACCGTGGTCGGTGGGGCTTTCTGTGTTCTAAGGAATCTGAAGAAAAATAAGACCTGACAACGCGGAGCATGCTCCCTGTCGCCACTCGGCACCCAACGAATTTAGTTAAAAATAGGTGGGTCGGCGGAGGGCAATTCTGCGCTGGTTTTTTTGCCTATTGAAAGCGGCATGATGGCCACTTGCCGGCTGAGCAAGAAGAGGCCGGCCAATAACGCTAGGGCTGCGCATAGGGTCATTGCAATGGGCAGATGCTGCGTGGGGCCGAGTTCCTCTATTCCCCAATGGGTGCGGAGATTGATACCTGCGACTGAGGCCAGATTATTGATTGCATGCGCGAAGAGGGCGGGGTAGATGCTATGGGTCCAGTAGACCAAGGCGCCCAAAAAGAGCCCAAAGATGAAGAGGGGGATGAACTGCCAAGGGTTAAAGTGCGAGGCGGCAAAGAGCAAGGCGGACCCGAACAAAGCCCAGCGTGGGCCATAGTGGGTATAGAGGCCGGAAAGCACAAAACCGCGAAAGAAAAGCTCTTCGCAAAATGCAGGAACTAATACCAACGCAGTTAATCCTCCAGGTACCTCCGTAATTTCGTTGAAGATCTGTAGCTCTAATAGATTTTTCTGAAAGGACAGCGGCATCCCTAAGTCCAGTATAGTCAAGAGATTCGCTATATGCAGATCAAGTTCTGCAACAACTAAACTGCAACAAATGGCGATGGGAATTGTCAGTAGTAGAGTCGAAATTGGTGTGGCGTTGAGCAGCAGTAGATTTTCAGACGATAGGCGATTGCGCCGGATGTAAAGACCCATAAACCACAGCAGGGTCATTTCGGCAGCGATTATGCCTACATAAGGGAGGGACAAGCCGACGATGGGCCATATTAAGAATTGCGCTAGTAGAAGCGCTGGTAGGCTTACGCGGAGAATTTGACCGAGGTTGGGGTAGGCAGTGTTCATAAGGGAGTAAAGACCTCCGGAAATACCGAAGGTCTTTGCGCAAGTATTATAGCCCTAAGGCGTTACTTTTTTTCTTCTTTAGCTAGTATATGCACCCTGCCGCCATGGCAAGTCTTGCAGTTAAGTGCTTCCCCTTTTTTGGGCAAGCTGACTTTTAACGTGTGTTGTTCGCCCTCGCCTTCTTGGGCCACCAGATGGATGCCGGCATCATCGCCTTTGGTTGTGTAGTTTGCCTTAATCACTTTGCTCTTGCCATGGTGGTCAAAGGACGCTTCCGCTTGGCCATTCGCCACTAGGCTGTCGATAAAGGCAGATTTCATCTGTCGTGCGGCTTGTTTGTGCGGCGTATCTGTCGTGTAGACGACCTTACCACCTTCTTTGACGTGGCAATAGGTGCACTTTTCTCCCAGCGCTTTTGAAATACCGCGCATGGCCTTCATGGTCGCTTTGCGATCTTCGCCGAAGATCGTCTGGCCTGGTTTTTTAGGTGCTTGCGCACTTGCGTGTGGTGCTAGGGCGAATGTGGCGATAAGAGCGAATATGACGAACGATACATGTTTCATGTGTGATCCCTCCTTTGCCAGAAGGCCGGAGTTTATAGGTCTGGAATGGTTTCACGAAAGATAAATGTTGCCGCGAAATTCGCAAGCCGAATCCCCGGTCTAGCGCGTCTGCAGTGTTTGTAGATAACCTCGTGTACGGCTAGACCAGAATAGATAGCTGAAAAACAGACCGGGGACATAGTATTCTACAAACCAGCGGGTTAACCAGCGAATCGGATAGTGAATTAGTGGCGACAAGGCTAAATGGAAGGCAAGGCGACGTGGTGAGAGTGCAGCGGCTCCAATCGCGTCTAATCGAAGGACCGCATCCAACTCGGGGTGTTTGCGCAACAAGATGGGAATCGATTGCTTGCCATACGTTTGCATAAGACGGCATAAAGGTTCAAAAGCACGCAGATGGTGGTGGTGGGATAGAGCTTCTGGAGCGTAATAGAGCGGAATACCTGCTAAATGAAGTCGATAGCCCAATTCAAGGTCTTCGCCGCCATAGGCGGTGAGATCTTCGTCAAAAAAGCCCACGCGCTTTAGGGACGACCGGCGGACAGAGGAGTTCCCGGTGACAAAGCACTTGAAGTCCATCGGTTTTTCTTCATCCGCTGCGTGAACTCCTCGCCCTTCGATATAACGCGTTAGATGGGTTGTAGGGATTTCGCTGGCGAAGCGAATATTACCGATGAAAATTGCTTCAGGGTGGGCTTGGTGCCGTTCGGCATGGGCGCGGAGGAAATCGGGCCCCACCGTCATATCACTATCTAAAAAAATGACGATATCGCCCGTCGCCACACGCAAGGCCGAATTGCGAGCCCGAGCTCGGCCTTGGTTTTGTTCATTGCGGATCAAGTGCAGTTCAAATGGGGCTAGCGCTGTATCGAGTCGCTCTGCATTCAAATGCGGAGAGGCGTCGTCGACCACGATGATTTCGGTCGCCTCACGGGGATAATCTTGTTGTGAGAGGCTTTTAAGCGCTGCTTCGAGGCGTTCCGGCTCGTCGAAGGTTGGCATTACTAGACTGATTGATAGCAGAGTGCTCATCCCAGGGTTGAGTAGAGGTCTGTGAGTTGACCGGCTTCCCGCTCCCAGTGATAGTGCTGCGCCGCCTCCAGGCAGGCTTGGCTACAGGCGGCCCGTCGTTTATCGTCGGACAACAATTCGGTGACTTGCTGCCGGATAGCGTCGATATCGGTTGGATCAATCGTGACGCCCGTATCGGTCTTGCTGACGACGCGCTGCATTTCGGGGAAATTGCTGGCGAGGACCGGTAGACCGGCCATCATATACTCAAAAAGTTTGTTGGGCAAAGAATAGTAGAAGCTTTTGCCCGCGCCCTTGATTAGGCACAGCCCTAAATCGGCCGAACAAGTATAATCGTGGAGTTGGTGGAAAGGCACTCTAGGAATAAAAAAGACCCGATCCTGCAAACCGCCGGCGCGCACTTGCTCTTTCAATGCTTTTTCGCTCGGGCCATCTCCAATCAAGACAAGCGCAGCATCGCCGAAACCGGCAGCGGCTTCAATCTGCTCGCGCAGGCCGTTCTCGGTGAGAAAACCTCCTTGATAAAGCACGATGGGGCGGTTGGCAGGCAGATCCAGAGTTTCGCGGATCAAATCACTTTGCACCTTCTCCCGAAATAGCGGAAAATTGCGCAAAATGACGACCTCACCCAGCCCATAGCGCGTCTTGAGCGATTCGGCTATAGATTGGCTGACAGTGATAACGCGGTCGACTCGTTTTATTAAATGACGTTCTAACAAGCTCCAGAAAGATCGCATGAGCGGTCGGTTGACCAACGAAGATTGTTCTATCCAGAATTCATGTGAGTCGTAGACCAAGGGGCGGCGTAACCGTCGCGCCGCCCGAACGGCTGGCCACAGTGCGTCTAGATCATGGGCGTGGTAGGCGTCTGGGCGGGTATTGAGCAAGAGTGGATAAGCTCGCCGCCAAAAAAGGGGGTAGAGACGGCGCAGTGATCGGCCGCGGTCTATTGGGATTAAGTGGATTTCGAAATCATCCCACCCCTTGAGCGGGGCTGGATTGAACGAAGAGGCAACGATAGTGACCTCATGACCAGCACGGCGTAGAGCAGTAGCTTCGCGGTAGATGCGATAGTCGAAGTGTAGGTCGGTAAAGGCGACCATACAAATGCGCATGGTTATCTAAGGAACTTGGTAGAGAGAAATGAAAGAACAAAAAAACAGCCCATCAAAGATGGGCTGTTCTAAAAAGAAAAACAAGAGTGTGACGGCCAGATGCTGTGATCTTGAACCGCAAATTGAGACCTTCAAACGAGGCGGTGTGGGGAGGTAATTTTGAAGACCTCAAAGACCCAGAAAGGGGAATCCGAGCTTTGCGGATCAGGACTTTAGCCACGCTAGCGGACCGCCACACTCAAATATCATTTAGCCTCTTAGCCCACACACTGCCTAGTGTGTGTGGGCATATATTGGCCCGCATGGTGTACTCGATCTTTTGGAAAGATACACACGCCAGATTGTGTTGTCAAGTAGAAATTTTACTTTTAAAAAACCACCACTTAGGCTTGCACACACACTGGTAAGTGTGCATATTTATCTTGCAATAGGGTTTATTTCTTTTCAGATTAAACCGCTTATGATATGAAAGATAAACGTTGTAGAGGAACCTTAAAATGCAGTTTGCAGAAATGATCAAAGGAACTCGGTTACAAGCCCGCCTCAGTCAACGCGGATTAGCGGAGCAACTTATAACGGCGCAAAAACCCGAAGGCGTATGGGCAACGTATATAGGCCAGATCGAGAAGGGAGAGAAAGTCCCTTCCGATGAAGTGTGTATTAAATTGGCCGAAGTTTTAGAACTGGATTCTAGCGAGGTGTTGCTCGCCGCTTATGAAGCCAAGGCAGGTTCGGAGGAGGGGCGTGCGCTTTTCGCGAAGATGGCGCGTTCATTGGCCGATCCGGTCGTTCGTCAGCTTTTGGCTAGTAAGGAGCCTTTAGAACCGGCTCTATTGGATGCGCTTGCTGATGTGGAGACGCAAGCCTTGCTTAGTGACCGGGCGTGGCTAGATGCAATTAGCAAAGCACGCAAGAAGCAGAAAAAACGCGACGTTTTGGCTTGGCTATCTTTGGGGGTGACGATGGACGACAAACAGTGGGGAGCGTTAACTGCTGTTATGGGAACAATGGGACTAGACCCGCCCACTTAAGAATGTTACAGGTCTAAGAAGAGTTACTCAATTGGGCTTGGCGTTCGTTGAGCACTTGTAGTACCCGTTCACGCACAAAGGGGTTCGGATCTTTTAGTGCATTCAGAAGAAACTTATTACCGTATTTCTCCTCCATCTTGCCCAATGTTTCGATGGCCTGGAGTCGGATACCGGGGTCACTATCTTTGGCCGCTATCCCGAGGACTTGAGCCGCTGCCTTTTTTATCTTTTTGTTGGTGCTCTGGCTGAGAATGTCCAATAGTTTTACGGCCTGGGCACGGACGGCTAAATCGCGGTCTTTAAGGGCCCTGGCCAGGACATGCGTAGTGGTGATGTCCTTTTCTTTACCCAATATCGGGAGATAGCGAATCGGCGGGATAGTGCGCAGCCCGCAGCCCGATGCACCCAGCAGCAGTATGGAGCCCAAAAGCAAGACTAACCAGCGGCGAGCATCCGTACTAGCCTGTGCGGGCAATTTATGTCGTAGCAAGTCTCTCATATACTCCTTATCGGTCGTTTGGGCGAACTCTCCAGCGATTAGCGCTGGGAACTACTGGAGCCGAGCAAAAGTCTTATCACGTGGTAGTCGATTCGAAAGGAGTTGTATCTGCATTGAATTGCGAAGATTTTGAATCATTTTTCTCTGATTATATCGATGAAACGCTAGACCCTTGGTCCGTCGGTCACCTACAAGATCACCTGAGCTTCTGTTCGGCGTGCGGGGAGACTGTTGCGGGTATGCGTCAAGTCCGTATGGCGTTACATAATCTGGGGGGAACGGGGCCGTCGGCTGGTTTCAAGCTGAGATTGAACAATCGCTTACAAGAGGAGGTCTACCGCGAGTCGTGGACTTGGTTGCGGCCGGTAGCCTGGGGTTTTGCCCTGGCCGCGGCTATGGCCATCCTTCTTTGGCCCACGTCGGCCACCCTTGAAGCGGCAGATTCGACCATGCCATTCAAAGAAGGGCCGGCTTGGGCCGTGCCTGTCGCCGATCGCCAGTTGGGCCGAGCTTGGACGGAACAATTTCCCGAGTTGGTGAGACCTCAGCGTCATGCCCATATTCGGCCGGTCTCGTTTTAGCCTGAATATTTCTAAAAGTCGGGTAGTTTGTACTCGCCGCGTTCGATCGCCTGCTCTAGCTCCTGATGGAAGGTACTATCGAGGTGGGAGGTGATTTTCCAGCCATCGGGTTCATGGATAAAATAGAAAAACGGCGAAGCGCGTTTATCTCCTAGGGTCGAAGTATCAAAGAGCAAATATGCAATGTGCTCATTGATGATTTGTTCTTGTGCGATTTCGCGCCGGAGATGGGATTTTATTTCGTTCTGCGTCTTTTGTTGCCAGTCGTCGGTCCAAGCCTGGCGTTCGCTGCTTTCCTTTTGCGAAAGACTAAAACACTCCCATAATAGGTCAAAATCACTGTCTTCCAGGGCTTGTTTGTATGTTTGGAAAGTAGCGGCCGGATCGGAGAAGCGTTGATGTGCCTCTTCACTGCTGCAACTGGCGAAAACCAAAAGGGCGAGAAAAACAATAGATGATAAGGGCATGGGCAACTTTTGCAAGGAGACGAGATACAAACGGATGGACGAAACTAGTGTTGGGGGGATTTTACAACGACTCCACTCAGTGCGGTAAACTACCGCACACAAAGAGCTTAGGGGCTGGTCTTATCTTCCAGCGAATCAATTGCATCACGCAGTCGGGCGGCTTCTTCGTACTCTTCGCAGAGAACCGCGTGTTGTAGTTGGTGTTGGAGCCGAGTGAGGTCACTTTTTTCTTCTTCAGCAGGCGGATCAGCTTCGCTGAGATCCGGCGTTTGTGCGAATTGTGATTCGGGTAGACTGATATTGGCCACCTCGGCTTCTGGGTTGAGCGGTTCGGAAATTTGTGGCTCAAGTTCGTAGAAGCGGTCCAGCGTGTGTTCGATATCTAATTCGGTTTCGAGCGGCTCTAGACCGACCTTATCGAGCAGTTCACGTGCGACATAGATCGGGGAACTGGTGCGCAGTGCCAAGGCGATCGCGTCGCTGGGGCGCGAGTCAATGTCCTTGATCTTGTGATCTTTTTCGATGACGACTTTGGCGTAGTAGATCGAGCGACGCACATTGTGGATGATAACCTGACGCACGCCAATGGTGAGGCAGTCGAGCATGGAGGAAAGCAAGTCGTAGGAAATGGGCCGGATGGGTTCGTCGTTTTTCAGTTGCATCTGGATCGCGGCGGCTTCGAATTCGCCAATGGCAATAGGCAGGAGCCGCGGTTGTCCGCCTTCTTTCTCGCTCAACCACACCAAGGGCCTGTCCTCTCGCAAATAAGGGCTGACTTTGACCACGGTCATCTCGACTAAGGAAGCTTCACCCATTTATTTATCGTTCCTTGTTGCCGCTTAATTTTATCCACTGGAATCAAGCGGTATGTTGGTGTGTGGTCGTTGAAGGGATGCGAACATGCCGTTTTGTTACAAGGCTAGATCACTCTTCTTCTTCGAGGCGACTAATCTCATCGCGTAGACGCGCTGCTTCTTCGTAAACCTCTTCGGCAATAGCTTGGCGCATGCATTTTTTGAGTTCTTCTAGAGGATCAACGGCCGGAGGAGTGACGATCGATGGGTCTTCTTGCGATACGGCAATGGATTCGGCCATGGGCTCAGGGTCGATTGTAGGATCGGGCTCAACGGCCGTCTTGGCTTGGAGCGGTTCTTCGTTGCCGGGAGGAGCGTGCCCGGCTTCTTGCAAGATCTCGGCGGCGGCGTAAATTGGTGCACTGAAGCGCAACGCCAGAGCAATCGCATCGCTAGGGCGTGCGTCGAGCACGTGGGTCTTGCCCTCGTCGTCTATTAAATGGACCTCCGCGTAATAAGTGCTCTCGTGCAGATCGGTGATTTCGACTTTTGCAACCCGGGCATCGACGCCGACGAGAATCTGATGGGCTAGATCGTAGCTGATAGGGCGTGCGGGTTGTTTTTTGCCGTGGGCCATTGAAATGGCGGCTGCCTCAAAGCGACCGATGACAATATGCAAATAGGCGTCACCTTCCGCTTCTTTGAGTACGACCTGGGGGTATGAGGAGTGGGCATTGCTGCTAAAAACCCCATTGATTTCCATTAGTACCATAGTTATAGAACGCTATTTTTTATTGAGATAATACAAGCCAACGTGTAAAAAAATATAATACGGCCTTGGATTGGGTGTCAACCGGTGTTGGTCTTTTAGGATCAGTTTAACCCCCCTTTTTCTCCCGTATCTTTGATTCGAGTTCCTCAAGCTGGAGACCTAGCTCTTTGGTGCGTTTAGTAAGTCGCATCAGGTAGGCGAAAAGTACGATCCAGACGGTTGAAAAGGCGGCGAACAAATAGTGGAGATTATCCATAATTTCTATGCGTCGTCTAGTTTCTGCCGCAGACGTACTACGGCTGACTCAATACGGGCCAACTCCATGCGTTGGGCCACGAGGTGAAAGAGCAAGAGGAAAAAAGTCGCGTAGCAGATCCATTTGGCGTATTCCATCGTCGGCTCAAGGCCTACATTGCGCGGCGGGTGCAGTTGTTGGTCGGCGGACCATAGGTCGACCGCATAGTAGACCAGGGGCACATTCGCAAAAGCGAGAATGCCCATTACAGCGCCTAAACGCGGTGCCTGACTGGCCTGGGCACCATAATCCCGCACCATCAGATAGGCCACGTAGATGGTGAACGTAATCAGCATTGAGGTCAAGCGCGGCTCCCACCGCCAGTAGACCCCCCAAACGGGTTTGGCCCACAGTGGCCCGGTGATTAGGACGATCAACCCAAACATGACCCCCAACTCGGCGGCAGATAAGGCTAAGCGGTCCCATTTCTCCTCGCGGGTACGCAGATATTGGATACTACCGATAAAGACCAAGAAAAAGGCCAGAAACGCAGACATTGCCGAAGGCACGTGAAAGTAGAAGATGCGCTGAATAATGCCCATCTCCTTTTCGGTCGGGACCCAGAGAAAGACCGCGGCTAGAGCAATCAGCATAGCCGCAAATAGCACATAAGAAACAAGGGTCGAGCGCATCATTCCTCGATCGCGTATTCGAAAAGCATCAATGAGAGCACTGTAAAAACCACCGCATACACCCCGAGCATTTGCATATGCGGGAGCAGTTCGGTGAAATGACCGTTTGCCAGCACGATTTTCGTCGCCGCAACACAGGAGATCAGCGCGGGCAGGATCATCGGCAGCAGCAAAAGCGGCAACAATAGTTCGCGCAGGCGCATATTGTTTGACATTGCCGCGAAGAGTGTACCGACCGACGCCAGGCAGGCCGATCCCAGGACGAAGACGGCCAGTAGGGGCACTAAAAAGAACCCTAGTGATAGGTTAAAGAAGAGGGCAAAAAAAGGCAAACTCAAGAGCTCGATGGCCAAGAGAAAAACCAGGTTGCCCACCATTTTGCCCAGATAGATCGCGCCATGGTCCCCAGGTGCCAAAAGCAATGCGTCGAGTGCGTCGTTTTCGTGTTCGTCGGCGAAAGAGCGGCCCAAGCCCAGCAGACTGGCAAATACATAGGAGGACCACAGCACGCCGGGTCCTATTTCGCGCAGGGCAGCGCCGCCCAATTCGAAGGAGAAGTTGAAAACCAGCAATACCAGCAAGGTAAAAAAGACCATCGGGCTCAGGCGTTCTTTGGTGCGCCACTCGGCCTGCAGATCTTTGCGCAGTATTGCTAGCGCCCGCCCAATAAAACTCATAAAGCCGAGTCCAAGTAGGGCGCGCAATGCGCATATAACTGGTCGAGGTCACTGCTTAGGGCCTGGTCCAACCGCAGGTGTCCGCGTTCGAGCACTAGCAGGCGATCGACTAGACCATCGGCTTCGTCGAGGCGGTGGGTCACCAAAATGCAGGTACCGCCATTTCCTCGGAAGAGGTGCAGGAATTGCCGTAATGCGGTAGCGGAGCCCGTGTCGAGGCCGGTAAATGGCTCGTCGAGCAAAAGAATCGAGGGCCGGTGCAATGTCGCGCGGGCCAGCGCCAGACGCTGTTTCATACCGCGCGAGAATGAACTCACGCGATGATGCTGTCGATCATCCAGACGAGCCTCCGCCAAGGCTTCGTCGAGCCGTTCTTGCACATTGTGCAATCCGTAAAGTTGAGCGAAGAAGCGCAGATTCTCGCGCGCGGTTAATTCGTCGTAGAGTAGGGTTTGGTGTGATAGCAGGCCGATAGCTGATCGTGCCTCGGGGGCATCTTGAAGGTCGTGGCCGTTAATTTGCACCTTGCCGTCCGAGGGGCGACTAAGGCCGGCCACTAATCGCAACAAAGTGCTTTTACCAGCACCGTTGGCGCCTACGAGCAATACCGCTTGGCCGCGCGAGATAACAAGATTGGTGGGATGCAGGGCCGTATAAGCCCCAAAACGCTTGGCAGCGTCGGTTAGGACGATCTCGCCGTCCTTGTCCATTAGTTCCCTAGCACCCGGGTCAGAGCGACGGCGTCATGTATCAGACGTGCCCGCTGGTCGAGATAATGTTGGTCTTGCGGTTGCTCGGCATGGGCGTCGTCGAGCCGGGCGATTTCCGCGAGAAGTATTTGTCGGTCTTCCGGTGAGGGAGTGTCCGCATTGCTTGCATCATCAGGCCGTCCGCGGCTTAAAACCAGTGCAAGGCCGCTAACGAGAAATGCGCCCGCCAACGCGGCCCATTTGAGCATCCAACGCAACGAAGAGGATAGCGGCAGGGGAATTTTGACACGCTGGCCCGGAGACAATTCTTGCAATACGAACCGCCGATACTGTCGGTCGTGCAATTCGATAACGCCCTGGTCAATAAAGGGCGCGCTTATCTCAAGGGTGGGGGGATCGAGAAAAACCTCTAGGCGCTCGGTGGCATAAACGGCCTGATGCACATAGGCATCGTCGAGATCGCGCGTGTTGAGATTGAAGGAAATGCTCAATTGTGAGCTACCGGGTGGCAAGGCTTGGTTATCAAAGAATTGGCCGGGACCGGCTTGCTGTATCAGACCCGAATGGCCCCGTAGGTTAAAGAGGCTTGGCGGCAGGGCGAACTCGGTTACTCTGCGTTCGCGACCGCTGCCGCTACCGGCATAGGTGTGTTCTGAAGAGTTGTGGACCTGCAAGAGCTGGACGCACTCTATCGCTTCTTCGCTCAGCGAGAGAAAGAGATGGTGGGAAGTTATATGGAGCGCGGATGCATCGTTGGCATTTTCGTAGACTTCGAGGATGACCTGTTGTTGCGCGCCGACCTCAAGGGTCGCAGAAAAATAGGGAACACCCTCGTAGAAGGCGGCCAATGCAAAATGCAGCCCGTCTTGCAGAAAAGGACCGGCAAAGGAAAAATTCCCCTCGGCATCGGTGTTTTTGCGCAGGACCTCGCTGACTTCCCCTTCCTGACGGATATAGAAGGCCACTTCGATGTCGGGAAGCCGCGTTTCGGTAAGTGGGTTGAGCACATAACCATTGACTGCTGCGCCCCAGAGTTCGCAGGCCGATAGGAGTATGGCAATGAAAATCAGGCGTAAGGGCATAGTTTAACTGAGCTCTGCCAGTGCGGTTCCGCACTGTGGGCAAAACTGGTCGCCGTCGCGTCGCGGAGCGCCACACTTGGTGCAACTGGGAATTGCCGCGGATTGACGCAGGGCCGCGACTTCAGCTTCTATGCGGCTTTCGAGCTCGCTGCTGCCCGCGCCATTGAGCTGGTCTAATTTACCGATGGTGGCAAGGGCCTCGGATTCGAGCTGGTCAAAGAGGCGCTGAAAATCTTCCTCGGGCACCTTGCCGATCTCGTGGTCGAGTTCGAGCTCGATAATCGCGCCCAAAAGCTGCTCTTTGCGCTCGTAGAGCTGTTGTGTGCCGTCATCGATCGGCACGGCGCGCGATTGCCCTTCGCGCAGCAACGGACGACCCAGATAGAGCATAAGCCCTAACAACAAAGCCAGTGAGCCAAATAGGGGGAAGAGATCCATCGCGTCTACTCCACGGACTCTTGTCGAACCACACGGATATCGTTTTTGCGGATGCTATTTATCATCGTCGTCGAATTGGTCCAATTCGCGTCGTAAACGGTCTTGGTATTGGCTGCGATCGGCGCGAGCAGAGCGGGCTTGTGCAACCTCGTCATTATCTCGCCCTTTCCAGTTGACCAACAAGGTGCGCACCAAGGCAATGCCGAATAACAGGGCTGCGCCGGGCGCTATCCAGGCTAGCAAATTGAATCCTTCGCTTGGCGGCGAGGCCAAACCCATTGAGCCAAAGCGCGCGATATAGCCATCGATGACCTGTTGGCGGGTCTGGCCCTGGTCCAAAGCGCTACCGATGGCTTCGCGTTCGGGTACCGCGAAGTCGGTGCATACGCAAGTCGCTAGGGACTCGCGACTGCAGTTGCCGCAGAGGCAGACTAGCTCTTCGGCGACGGACTTGATCTCTTCCCTTGTGGCCGCTTGCGCTGGCGAGAAACCGAGCAGCAGCAATGTGGTGAGTAATAGCGCGCTAGGCATGGTGCGGACGTTTTCGCGGCACCAGCAAACCAACGGCGCTCGCGCGATCGACTCGAGCCAGTCGTCGGTCGCGGGGTGTGGGCCACATCGCCCATAACGCGCCTAGGACGAAGACTATGGAGCCGAGCCAAACAAAATTGATCAGCGGATTGATGTAGACCTTGAATTTAGCACTGTGATCTGCGGCCGAACCGACTAGGATAACGTAAAAATCTTCGCGCAATGTAGAATAAATCGAGACTTCGGTGGTGCCCTGGTCGAATGCCGGATAATAGCGCCGCTCTGGCAGCAAGGTGCCGAGGAACTCGCCGTCGCGGTGCAGACCAAGGGCCGCCGCGGTGGTGCTGTGGTTGGAAGCTTCGGCGAAGGCCAGCGACTCAAAAGAGAGTTGATAGTTGCCAACTTGACGAGATGTGCCCTTTTCGAGTACGAACTCAAACTCTTGAGTAAAGGCTTTGCCCGTAAATCCGACAAAGAGAAGAACCAGCGCCAGATGGGTCAGATACCCCCCGTAGCGCCGCCTACTTTTGGCACAGAGACGATAGAGCGCCATCGGGTAGTTTTCGCTGGTACTGCGCATTCGCGCTCGGGTGCCATGGTGAAACTCGGTGCCAAGTGCGATGGTGACAAACGCACATAACCCGAAGGAGAGCAGGGCATAGAGATCGCGCAGACCAAGGGCGAAGAGGATTCCTACGAAGATCAGGCCAGCCGTTACCGGAGTGGTAAAATTCTTGCGCAGGCTCTCGTTTGAAGTTCGGCGCCAGGCAAAGAGTGGGCCGGCGCCTGTCAGCAGTAGTAGCACTAGGCCGATGGGGATATTGACCTGGTTGAAGAAGGGGGCGCCGACGGTAATTTGCTCGCCGGTGAACGCTTCGGAGACCAAGGGGAAAACCGTGCCCCAGAATACGGCAAAGAGCATCCCCAACAAAACCCAGTTGTTGAGCAGGAAAGCTGTTTCGCGCGAAGCGAAAGATTCGAGGCGGTTATCGGCCTTGAGCAGGGGCAACCGCAGCCACAAAAGCCCGAAGGAGAAGACCAGGCTAAAGATCAGAAAGGTCGCGAAGAAAGGGCCAATATTGGATTGCGCAAAGGCGTGAACCGAAGAGATAATGCCGCTGCGGGTCATAAAGGTGCCGAAAATGCAGAGCTCGTAGGTGAGAATAGCCAGGGCTAGATTCCAAACCTTGAGCATGCCTTTGCGCTCTTGGATCATAATCGAATGCAAGAAGGCGGTGGCGACCAACCAAGGCATAAGTGACGAGTTTTCCACCGGGTCCCAGGCCCAGTATCCGCCCCAACCCAGTTCGACATAGGCCCATTTACCACCCAATAGCAAGCCGAAACCGAGAAATGTCCAAGGGATGAGCGTCCAGCGGCGCGAGGCCCTCAACCAGGTGGTGTCCAGTTTGCCCGATAACAATGCGGCGATGGCGAAGGCGAAGGGTACGACCATGCCGACCATACCGAGGTAGAGCAATGGCGGGTGAATGGCCATGACCGGGTGTTGCAAGATTGGATTGAGCCCGCGGCCGTCGGGAGGCGTGAAAGACAGCTGCTGAAAAGGATCAGCGGCGAAGAGATGTACAATGCAGAAAAAGAAGCTGGTAAAGGCCAGAGTCGCTACGACATAGGGCATCAACTCGCGATAGCGCTGGCGATAGAGCGCTACGACGGAGGCTGAGTAGAGCGAAAGAATCCAGCCCCAAAACAATAATGACCCGTTTTGGCCGCCCCACAGCGCCGTTACCAAATAAAATAGCGGCATGCTGCGATTGCTGTTTTCAGCTACGTATTCGACTTGAAAATCGTGGAAAAGCAGTGCCTGCCACAAAGCGACCACCGCAATCGTCAATAAGGCACAAGTCGCTAGGACCGCGTTTTCGCCCGAGCGCACTAGCCCCAGTTGACGGCGCCGGGCTCCCACAGCAGAGGCTATGACCCCATAACCGGAAGCCAGCAGCGCCAAGCAGAGGGCGAAATAGCCAATATCAATCATATAATAATAATGTAGAAGTAGAAATAAAAGGTGCGGCGTCGACTAGCTGTTGCCGTCATTCATTGCCTGCACATGGCCGTCGTAACTCTGCCCCTCGTATTTGGAGGGGCACTTGGCGAAGACGACGTCGGCTGTAAAGGTGTTGTTGGTTTGGTGATATTCGCCTTCGAGCACGACCAGCGCCTTGTCTTTAAAGGTGTCGGGCAGGACCGCATTGCCGGTATATCGCACCTTTAGGGTGTGCTCGCCGTCGGTAATCGTGAACTCTGGACGGGAGTGATATTGGTCCCATTCGATCGAACCTGGTACAACCGTGCCACCGCCCAATTGGATGCGCTGGCTATCGCCTGGCGACTTGATGATCAGGTTTTGCAGGGTCAGGTGGGTAGCGGTCGATTGTTGCACGCTGGCGACGAAGAGATAGAGCAAGCCAGCAGCGATAACTATAGAGCCGAGCGTGAATTTATGGCGTCTCATAAGGGTATCGTAAGGATTTTGGGGAGACTGGAAGAAATCTACTGCGCGTATTACACAGCTAGAATGTGCTTAATTTCCCTGCATTTCGCAAATGAACACTACCGGTTTTTGCTGCAACCGAGTCAGCAACAGAGTTATGGGTCGGCCGTCCGGTGGGAGGCTGAGCCGACGTCTGAGTTCGGGTGGTTCGATGGGAAAGCCGCGTTTCTTTATTTCTCGCGGATAGAGCCCCTCATCGCGCAAGGTTTGGCGCAGCCGTTTGAGCTGGAATGGCTGCCAACGGATGAGGCGATAACTGCGGATAAAAGGGGAATCGGTGGCAGTGTCACCACTGAGATAGGCGATCTGTGGATCAAGCTTCCACGCGCCGATTCGCCGCGCTAGTTCGTCGAGTAGATGCGAACGCACCACGGCGGGGTTGGGATCGAAGAGATAGGCCCCGGGCGGTGCCACCACAACGTCGGGTCCGGCGGCGGTTTCGAGGGTGTGGCGTTCGGGTAGGAGCGTCGCGCGGCGGCTTGTTGTGGCCAGTTGGCCAAAATAGAGCGCTCCCTCGCGACACTGGCCCCCGGAGGAGATAAATTCGACCTCACAATCTGGGGGTAAGTCTTCCTCTGGAATAGCTGGTCCGACTTTAACGGCCAGCCGCGATACTTTTGTGCGCAGATCGGCAACCCAACTCAGCGGAGGCGAGTAACCCTCACCTCGCCGCTTGCGTTGGCCGGACCGGCGTGCAGGGTCGACGAAGACCGCATCGACGTTCATGCGCAACGACTGTGCCTCAGCCGCGATAAAGCGCACCTGTTGCAACTCGTATACCTGACTATTGTGCTGGGCCATTGCCAGTCGTCGCCGATCCGCGTCGACGGCTAAGACCTCGGCATGTTGCCCCAACGCGAGCAAATCACCACCGATGCCGCAGCACAAATCCATGATCTTTTCACAGTCGCGCAGCCGCCAGGCCCGGTAATGGGCGACCTCTTCGCGGGTGGCCATCTCTAAGCCTTCGCGATCGAAGAACATTTCTTCTGCCCGCATAAATTTCTTCCCGGCTCGCTGGCGTAGTTCGACGAGCGCTAGTCCCGCGCGGCACATCTCGGCAGGAAATGACCGCCGCAGTTGTTCTTGTATGCGTAGGGGGTTTTGGTCTGTGGCGGCGGCTTGTACTAATAGCTCGCACCCTTCGGAACCCTGAAAATAACGCAGTGCTTCGCGCGTTATGGGATCGCTAGAGTTCATCGCGTTCAAACGTTAAGTACTTTCGGCAGAATCGCCATACGCTGACAGTTCGGCTAGGTGCAAAGATGCACAAGGACGATATGACAAAACCACTATAGAGCGCGGGACTCGGGGGGGGCGGCAGTTGACGTTCTCATTCTGGAATTTTCAATGCTCGCACATCAATGCCGTTCTCAGGCCGCCAAAACCAAAATAATGCCGACCGTCCCTGTTCTAATCCCGAAACAAAATGCATAAACTGTTGCAGCGAGGTGATGCGCTCCTGGTCGACCTCGGTAATCACATCGTGCGTCTGGATGCCCTTGGCGGCTGCGGGGCCTTCCGGATCGACCGCGACGACGACGACGGGTCCCTCGCCCTGGTCGAAACCTAGCTCGGCGGCGACCTGGCTGTTAAAACCCAGCTCGAAGGCCAGTTCGGGAGGCAGTGGTTCGACCGAAAAGCCCAACTGTGAAACCCGCTGATGGCCCTGGGCTAGGATGCGGTCTTCTGCGCGCTCGCCGAGCTCGACACCGAGGTACTGCCGCTGGCCCTGGCGCAGAATGTGCAGATCGATTGTTTCGCCCGGGTCGCGATTGTAAATCAGGGTCTGGATCTGGTTGGAGTGGTCGACCTCGGTGCCATTGACGGATAGCACGATGTCCCCGACGAGTAGGCCGCCGCGCTCGGCGGGGCTATTGGGTTTAACACCGGTGAGGTAAACGCCGTGCGGGCGATCCATATCCAGGCCGTGTTGGCGGATCAGGTCATGAGTCATCTCAGGTTCCATGCTTACGCCAAGATAGCCGCGGACGATCCGACCGTGCACCAATAGGTCGTCCACTACCTCGTTGGCCAGATTGATCGGTACGGCCAATCCATAACCGATATAATAGCCGGTACGCGTCGAAATGGCGGTATTGATGCCTATTACCCTGCCCTGCAAATCGAGCAGGGGGCCGCCTGAATTGCCGGGGTTGATGACCGCGTTGGTTTGGATAAAGCTCTCGATGGCATAGCCTTTGTCCTCATCGGCGCCCAGGTCGAAAACACCCGCTTGGCGTCCAAGGGCGCTGATAATACCGTGGGTCAGTGTTGAACCCATGCCCAAAGGGTGGCCGATGGCCAATACCCAATCACCGACTTGCAAAAGATCCGAATCGGCAATACGCACGGTGGGCAATTTCTTGGCGTCGACCTTGAGTAGCGCGATGTCGATCAGCGAGTCGAAACCAACGACCTTGGCCTGGTAGGTGCGGCGGTCGGAGAGCGTGACCTGTATGGAGTCGGCGCCTGCGATGACGTGGTAGTTGCTCAGTATATAACCGTCGTCGCTGATGATAGTACCCGATCCCATACCGCGGAAATCTTCTTCGGGAAGATCCGGAACTCTCGGATGGAAGCGGGGTAAATGGTGTTGTTGCCAGGACCGGGTCGTCGCGATGAGGACTACGGCCGGCCGCACTTGTTCGTAGGCGTTACGGAATGCCTGGCTGAGGTCTTCAAGCCGTTGCATGCTCTCTGTGGTCTGCTGTGCCCTAGAGGAAAAGGCTGCAAAGAGCAGAAGGGTGCAAGAGATGATCGCAAGCTGCGGTAGCCTGGGGTGCCGGTTCATTCGAGACCGTATTCTTTTAGCTTCCGGTAGAGCGTCCGGGCGCTGATACCGAGAATGTCCGCGGCCTTCCGGCGGTTGCTGCCGACTCGGTCGAGCGCTTGTTCAATGGCTTCTTTCTCCAGGTCTCTCAGTGTGCGCAGTGGTTCGACGGCCGCGTGTTGGGGGCGGTCGTTTTTGGTATTGTAGGGCACGTCCTCGACCGGATAGACGATCTGGTGGGGCCTGTCCGATGAGACGGGTTGCACAATGGGTTGAGCGATGGGTTGGGGCGTGTGGTGCTGAGGCGGTCCAGGCGTCGCGGGGTGTGGGTCCCGCAAGGGTGGGATATCGCTCGCGACCGGCGATTGCGCGGTGCGTTCAACGGTATTCCTCAACTCGGCAACTTCGCGTTTGAGATCTAGGAGGGCGAAGTAGATTAACTCGCGCTCCGATTGGTCCGGTGTCTTGTTGGTGGGCACCGGCAAATTTCTCGTGGAGGCCGGCGGGTTTTCCAAATGCGGGAAAAGGTCCTCGGGTTCAACGATGGCGCGCGGCGCGAGGAAGACTAGATGCTCGATAATGTTGCGCAATTCGCGCACGTTGCCGGGCCAGGCGTAGTTTTGTAAAAGGTCCATCGCCCCTGGTGAGAAACCTTCGAGACGGCTTTTGTTGCCTTGGCTTAGTTCGCCGGTGAATCGTTCGATCAGTAGGGGAATGTCCTCGCTGCGGCGGCGCAGCGGGGGAATGGCGAGTTCGACGACTTTGAGCCGATAATAGAGGTCGAGGCGAAACGCGCGCTCGGCCACCGCCTCTTGCAAGTCCCGGTTCGTCGCGGCGATAATGCGAATATCGACGGGTATGGTCGTATGCCCGCCGATGCGGGTGACTTCGCGTTGCTCGAGCACGCGCAATAGCCGCACTTGCGCGGCGAGCGACATCTCGCCGATTTCATCGAGAAAGACCGTGCCGTTATTAGCCTGCTCGAAGATGCCCTGATGTTGCGCGCGGGCATCGGTGAAGGCCCCCTTTTCGTGCCCGAAGAGTTCGTTTTCCAGCAGGTTTTCGGGGATGGCGCCGCAGTTGAGCGGGCGCATGGGGTGCTCGCGTCGGACGCTGTAGCGGTGTAGGGCTTCGGCGACCAGGTCCTTGCCGGCACCGCTCTCGCCCGTCAGCAGGATCGACGATACTGGGGTGGGTGCAATAAGCAGGATGCGCTCGCGCAACTGGCGCATCGTTATCGATTCGCCGACTAGCTCGGACCCGCGCAAGAAACGCCCTCGTTCGACTAGCTGGTCCAGTTTTTGTTGTAGCGCACCTTCTTCGAAGGGCGGAGTGACCTGGTCTTCAAGCGGCGAGCCGCGCAGGAGCTGGTGCCAGCCCTCGCTTGCTTTGCCCAAACCTAGTACGGGCACGTCGCGGAACCCGTCGAGCGCAGTAATACCTGCCGCTAGCGTCTCGTTCGAGAGCGCCAAGTCGAAGGCGACCAAGTCGACTCCGCGCCTCAACAGCGGATCGAGGGTGCCGCTATTGGGGGTGTCGATCACCTTCAGGCGCGCGCCATTGCAAGCGGATCGAAACTCCGCCTCTAGCGCTGGGTGCTGGGTCAGCAGCAGAATGCGATGTCGGGAAGAGGTAGCCATAACCGAATCAGGTCTTCCAGGTGTCCTCGCGCAGAATCGTAATCTTGCGCCCGCTGCAGTTGATGTAGCCCTGGCCCTCAAGGCGCTTGAGCACCCGCGAAACCGTCTCGCGGGTAGTGCCCGACATATTGGCCAACTCCTGATGAGTGGGCCGGTTTTCGATCGTGACGCCATCGGTCGTCTCCGTGCCCTGCTCAGTGGCCAGTTGCAGCAAGGTATCGGAAATTCGACTGGTCACATCTAGCAGGGCCAGGCCTTCGATCTGGCGATCGGTTTTGCGCAGGCGAGTGGCCAGCTCGGCTAAGAGCGCGGTGGCGATCTGCGGCGTCTTGTAGATCAGTTGCACAAAATCGGCGCGACGCAGCATCAGAAGTTCGGTTTCTTCGATGGCCACGACATTGGCCGAACGCGGCTTGCCGTCCAAGAGTGAGAGTTCGCCAAAAACCGATCCCGACCCCAGAAGAGACAGGATGACCTCGCGGCCCTCTTCGCTGACAATGCTGACCTTTACTTGGCCTCTTTTGAGGATAAAGAGCGTGTCGCCCTCTTCTTCGGCGAGGATAATGACATTGTCCTTGCTAAAGATGCGGGTAAAGGTCACGTCCGAGAGGGCTTCCAGCTCTTCCTGGTTCAGGCTCTCAAAGAGTGACACGTTGCGCAGAAAATCGATATGGGTCATCGGGTTTCTCCCTGCCATTGGCGCCTTAGTTGCGATTGCCTAAACTGCGGCGCAAGGCAACGATCTGTTCTTGGGCCATCTCCCCTTGGGGGCTTTGGCCCCCTTCGCGGCGCACGATGCGCTCGTAGACGGTGATGGCTGTAGCGTGTTCGCCCAACGACTGGTGACAGCGCGCGCGCTGGAAATCTGCCGAAGTGATCCACTGGCTGAACCCCTCGGCGCCGTGGTAGCTGACTTTGTAGTAGGCTTCGATGGCCTTGCGATATTCGCCCATATTCTGATACGATTCGCCGATATAGAATCGGGCTTCGGAGGCGCTATTGGCTTCGAGCAGTTGTTGGGAAAGCAACTCGTCAAACTGTTCTATGGCCTGGGGATAATGGCCCTTATCCTTGAGGATGATGCCCAATTCAAGTTGCGCGTCGACGGTTTTGGGGTGCTCGGGATACTGGCGCAAGAGTTGGTTGACCACCTGGTGGGCCGCTTCATATTCGTGTGCGCCCTGGTAGCTCTTAAGCAGCTTCCACACCGCGTCCTGGGCCGAGTCGCGGGCGACTTGCGGCGCGTCGAGAACGCGTTTGTAGGCGCCTGCGGCCTGCAGGTAGTTGTGCAGCGAATACTGGTAATCGCCCAAGCGCAAATAGGCATCGGCCGCATGCGGGCTCGTTGGATTTTCCTGCACGAAGCGCGAGATGGCTTCCAATGCACGAGCAGCGCCTTCCTCGCTAGGCGCTGCTTTGTTTTGCTTCCACAGCGTCGTTGCCACTTGAAAGGCCCCATCGTCAGCCCACTCGCCCTCTTTTATTTTTTGGAACGCTTCAAGAGCCTTTTTGTAGTTGCCCGCCCGTAAGTAGTATTGTCCCTCTTCGAGTTGAAAGCGCTGGCTCCATTCTGTCGCTTCTTTAAAGCGCTTAGTGAACTTCTTGCCCGCCTTACGTCCCTCTTCTAGGCGCTTGAGCCGAAATAGGGCAAGCACGGCTTGTCCGTGCACCAGCGGATCTTCGCTATGTTTTAGTAGGGGCTGATAAATTTGTTGAGCCTGTTTGTAGCGCTCCCGCACAAAGGCGATATGACCGGCCCGGGTCGAGGCTTCAACGGCCAGATCCCCCGACGCGAATTCTTTCCCCACCTGCTGAAAAAGTCGAAAGGCTTCGTCCTCTTGTCCGAGTTGCAACTGCAATACGGCTTGCGCGAAATAAATGCTGTCCAAGCCTGCGTCCGCCCCGTCGGTGAGCACTTGTCGATAAGCCGCCAATGCTTCGTTGTGGCGGCCTAGCCGATGATGAGCCTGGGCGATGCGACGGAGAATCCTGCCGCCGTCGTCGGTTGTTGTCGCGCCGGTGACTAGCGGCAGATAAAGCTCGACACCTATTTCGAATTCGCCGAGTTGGAAATAGGTGTCGCCTAGCAGTTCTTGCGCGGCGCGGCGTTTGGGAAAGGCCGGATAGCCCCAGCGCAGCTCTTGCAAACGGGCGATGGCCTCTTGCGGTCGGTCTTGCGCCAGGCGGATATGGCCCAACTCAAAGAGGACCTGCGCTGTCAGCGGGTTGTCGGGATAATCGCCGAGCAGGCGTTCGAGCGAGTCGGCTGCCGCTTGGTACTGGCCTTTTTGCGCGTGATAAAGACCGGCGCCCAATAGTGCTTGAGGTACGAGCGGGCTGTCGGGTGTGAGCCGACGGAGCTGACGATAAGCCTCGGCAGCGCCATCGAGCCGGGTAGAGTCGATGGCCGCTAGCCGACGTCGCGCGTCGCCTAGCTGTAAGAGCGCCTGACCTAATTGCGGGCTCTGGCCCTCGACAGCTTCGACGACGAAGGCGGCAAAACCCTTTTCTAGTGTAAGTAGGCGCAATGAGTCGGGGCCGCTTTCGGCCTGGGTTTCGATAAGGCGAATTTGTGCGCGCTGGGTCCAGGAGTTGTCGCTCGTAGCTTCTGCGGGTTGCGCGGCGAGAATGCGGTATTCTTGTAGTGCGAGGGCGCGCAGCGAATCGGCACTGGCGGGCTGAGCTTCGAGCTGGCGTTGGCGGGCGAGTTTGAGCAAGCTCTCGGCCAGGAAATATTGCGCCTCGCTGCTGTGGTGGTCGTTGGAATAAGCCGCGGCGTAGTGTTCGAAAGATTTAGCAGCGGCCTCGAAATCGTGGTGCTCGAAAAGTACCCGTGCTACGTATAATTGCGCCAGTTGACGCGGGGTGCCGCTCAACTCGTCGATCCAGGCCTTTTGCAGCGCGCGGTTGAGGTCGGCCTGGTTCATGACGGTGAATTGGCGCAAATACTCAATGCGTTCGCGTACGGCCTCGCTCTGGAGGCCGGCGGGAAAGAGCTCGAGATAGGCGATATATTCGCGCAGCGCGGCGCGGGGTTGGCTGCTTTCTTCAAAGACTTGGGCCAAGCCGAATTGCGCTTTGGCGGCGACTTCGCCCTGACCCGATGCCAGTTCGCGATAGAGCGCGATGGCCTCTTCGTAATAGCCGGTCGAGCCATAGAGTTCGGCCAAGTCGGAGCGGACGGCGTCGGAAGCCGTGTCGGTTTCCTGCAAATAGCGGCGATACCAAGTGATTGAGCGGCTGTGGTCGCCGCGCCGCTTGTAGAGCACGCCCAATTCGCGTAGCGCGTCCTTGGCTTCAGGTGTGCCATCGATTTGGATCAGCCCTTGGAACATGCCCACCGCCAAGGCGAACTGTCCGGCCTGTCCCAAGGCGATGGCCTGTCCCAAGCGTGCTTTGAGATAGGCCGGGTGGCCGGGTTCAAGCCCGGCGATCAACCGTTCGTAGTGGTCGAGCGCTTCACGTGTTTGCTGGCTTTGGCGTCGGGCGTCGGCGAGACCTAGGAGGGCGCTCTCTTTGAGGGTCGCGTTGCCGATTTTGTCGAAGGCTTTTTGGTAGGCGTCACCTGCTTGGCTAAAGAGGCGCAACCCATAGAGGTGGTTGGCGCGATGCAGATAGGCACTATCGGTCTGCGCTGCCGAGGGAAAGCGTTTTTCCAGCGATTTGAAGCGGGTCTCAGCGGCTTTGCGGTTGCCCAAGAAAAGATCGATGCGTCCGCCGAGCAGTAGGGCACTGGGCGCCTCGGGTGGGGCGGGCTCAGTGGCGATAATTTGACTGAGCAGTTGTTGGGCTTCTTCGGCCCGGCCGGCGGCAAAGCGCAATCGGGCTAATCGATAACGGGCCGAGTGCACTTGCGGCGAAGTTGCATAGTCGGCAAGTAGACGTCCATAAGCAGCTATGGCTTGCCGTAAGTCCTGACCCTGGTTATAATTGGCGGCCGCGTCGAGCAGTGCACTAGCGGCAAATTCGCTCGCGCTAAAACGGCGTTGAACCTCTTCAAATGCGCGAGCGGCGGGCAGAAACTGACCTTGCTGCGAAAGGCAAGCCGCCCGTTCGCGCCGCGCGTCGGCCGTGCTTAAATGATCGGCATGTTCTATATAGAATTGCTCGTAGGCCGGCACTGCCAAATCGCAACGACCGTTTTGACGATAGGCGCGAGATAGCATTAGGCGAGCTTCGGCTAATTGCGGACTAGCGGGATAGTTGCGAATGAAATCGGCGAAGAGCGCGGCGGCTGTAGCATAATCGCCCGCATCGCGGAAAAGATTCCGGGCTAGTTTGAAGTCATCTTCTTCTGCGTCTGTTTGCGCCGTGCCGGGAGCAGGGCAACATAGGGCAAAAAGGAGTATTAGACTGTATACATTGAACTTATAATATGCCATTGTGTCACTTTTTCATGTCACTTTTATCATTTTATAGTAGAATATTAACGAAATAAGGTCAAGGTACGCCAATGACAGAGGGACCACTGGCGGAAAAAGCATACGGGAAAATAAACTTGGGACTCAAAATCCTGGGTCGTCGTCCCGACGGATATCACGACATTCTCAGCATCGCTCAATGCGTCGATCTAGCCGATATATTGCATTTTGAACCGGCACCCTCTGATCAACTGACCTGTAATATCGAAGATTTGTCGACGGGTCCCGATAACCTAGTGCGTCGCGCCGTTGATTCATTTCGCGCCCGATTGGACCATCCTATCCGGCATTTTCGCATCCATTTGGAAAAACACATCCCCATGGGAGCAGGCTTAGGGGGCGGAAGCGCCGATGCGGCGGCGACGCTGAGAGCGCTCAATCGGTTTTATGGAGAGCCATTAGATCGCACAGAGCTCGGCGCAATCGCCGCTGAACTCGGCTCGGACATCCCTTTTCTAGTAGAAGGAGGCACTGCATTAATGCGGGGTCGGGGTGAGATCCTCGAACCATTGGGCTGGGCCGGCGCGGTATTTTATGTCTTGGCCTATCCCGAGGTTGAGGTGGGTACGGCGTGGGCTTATGGTCAATTCCGGCCTGTCTTGACAGACGATACACCCTATCTTAAATTTACTTCTTCCTTGAGCGGCGGGTGCGTTGACCACGATAGGCTTTTTGAAGTGCTGGAGAACGACTTCATGCCCGTGGTAGAACGCGCCTATCCCATCGTCGCAGAACTTCGTTCTCAACTGGACCGAGCCGGTGCTCGCGCCACGTCGATGTCGGGCAGTGGCTCCACCGTTTACGGTATCTTCGACGACCGGACGACCGCCTCTCGGGCGCAACAAGCGCTGCAAGAGCAAGGTTACCGGTCTTTTTTGTGCCGGTCAATATAACTTAAGTAATCGAGTAGTGTTTAGGTAGCCCGGTCGTTCAATTGGTAGGACAGCGGATTTTGGGTCCGCTTATCGAGGTTCGAGTCCTCGCCGGGCTGCCAATTAAAATTAGTTTATCGAGGAGATGTTCCAATGCCGCAAGTACCGCTGAAGATCCACGCGCGCCAGCAGGTTTCGCTCAAGGTCGCGCCCCGCGAGGAGCAGGGCAAGGGGCCTGTAGGCCAGATGCGTCGCTTGCACGGTCAGCTGCCCGGAGTCATCTACGGCCATAAGCAGGACGTCGAATGCTTCAAGACCGATGCTCATAGCTTGGAACGCATTCTGAGCAAGGGCGGTCAGAATGCGATCATCCTTATCGAGGATGAGGAGTCTAGCAAGGAGCCCGAGCAGGCCCTGATCCGCGAGATCCAATACCACAAGGTGAGCGGTGATGTGATGCACTTGGATCTATTGCGCATCGATCCGACCGAAACACTGCGCGCGAATGTGCCGATCATAACTGTTGGCGTCCCCGAGGGCGTGCGCACCGGAGGTGGGTCCTTACAACAGACCCTGACCACACTAGAAATGGAATGCGTCGTCTCCGAGATGCCCTCCGCCGTGGAGATCGATATCACCTCGCTGCAGATTGGCGACAGCTTGCACGTGAGTGACCTAATGGAGCAAGAGCCACGCATCACCAGCGAAGGGGTGCGTGCGATCGTCAATGTATTGGTGCCGCGTCTGATCGTTGACGACGAAGCTGGAGACAAGGAAGAGGAAGAGGAAGCCGGTGGCGAAGATGCTGCAGCCGCTGATGGCGAGGGCGGCGAAGAGTAACCTTGCGGATCGCCCTAGGGTTGGGCAATCCCGGTGCGCGCTATACGTCGACCCGGCACAACATAGGTTTTATGGCGGTAGATCACTTGGCGGCCCGGCGCGGTGTCGACTGGCAGCACCGGGAAGACGCCGTTGCCGAAGTCGCCGAAGTCGAGTTGGGCGGTCAGGAGGTGATGCTGGTCAAGCCTCAGACCTTTATGAACAACAGCGGCAGGACAGCGGCCGCTCTTTGTGCCCGATGGGAGGTCAAGCCGCAAGACGTACTGGTTGTTTTCGACGATTTTCTGTTGGACTTTGGGCGTTTGCGTTTTCGCCGTGGGGGTTCCGACGGCGGGCACAATGGCCTGGCCTCGGTGCTTGAAGGGCTCAATACTCAAGACGTGCCGCGGTTGCGGATGGGGATTGGTTCCCCCCCCGAAGGCGAAGAGATTATCGATTATGTGCTGGACTCGTTTTCCCTGGAAGATGAGGTAGGAGACTTGCTCGAACACTGTGAAAAGGCGCTCGAAAACTATTATGCCGAGGGGGTTGAGGCGGCAATGAATATTTTTAACGGATCCTGAAGTTCCCGTGGGAGGGTAACTATACTATATGGAAACGTGGACAACAATAGCACCATTTGTAGGGCTGGGCGGATTGCTCTGCTCGCTCTTGATTTACTTTTATATAAAGAAAGCTCCGGCGGGTACTCCGGAGATGGTGGAGATCGCTGAAGCGATCCACGAAGGGGCGATGACCTTTCTCAAGCGCGAGTATACTATCCTCGCCGGTTTCATCGTCATTGTCTTCGCGTTGCTCTTTGTTTTTGTTGGCGCCAATACGGCCTATGCCTTTTTGGCCGGGTCTATATGCTCGATCCTCGCCGGTTATACCGGGATGAACGCCGCGACCCACGCCAATGTGCGCACCGCGCAAGCCGCTACGGAACACGGCCAAGGTCAGGCGCTGAACATGGCGTTTTCGGGTGGCGCGGTTATGGGGCTGGCCGTAGCGGGCTTGGGGCTCTTTGGCGTCGGGGCGTTGGCCCTCGCCTTTGGTGTTTGGAAGGACGTGAGTCAGGCGTCGACGATTAGCGGTTTCGCGATGGGCGCTTCTTCAATCGCCCTTTTCGCGCGCGTCGGCGGCGGTATCTTCACTAAGACCGCCGATGTCGGCGCTGACTTGGTGGGTAAGGTCGAAGCCGGGATTCCCGAAGATGATCCGCGCAACCCCGCCGTTATCGCCGATAATGTCGGCGACAATGTCGGCGATGTCGCCGGAATGGGCGCCGATATTTTCGAGTCGTATGTTGGCTCGGTTATCGCCACCATCGCGATCGCCGCGGCGGCCTCCGCTTCCATGCTCAATATTCTTGCTCCCAATATCTCCGATCCGACGAGCGCCAAACTCGCTGCAATGAGCTTCCCGCTTATCGTCATCACGATCGGTCTGGTCGCGTCGCTCTTTGGGGTGTTGACGGTGCGGATTCTGCAAAACTCGGATCCGGGCGCTGCTTTGCGCTATTCGACCTTTGTCGCCGCCGCGTTGATGCTGGTCGGCTCTTGGTGGGTTGCCGGCACGATCGGTCTTTCCAATCAGCCGGTTTGGGCGCTGTGTGCGGGCTGCTTGGCCGGTATCGCCATCGGGCTTATAACCGAGTATTATACCGGCGGCAAACCCGTGCGGGATATCGCCGAAGCGTCCAAGACCGGTTCGGCGACCAATATCATTTCTGGTTTGGCTGTCGGCATGGAGAGCGTTGCGCTGCCGACGATAGGGATTGTTCTCGCGATCGGTTTGGCTTTCCACTTCGCTGGGCTCTACGGCATCGGCATCGCCGCTGTCGGCATGCTGGCGACGGTGGGCATCACCATGTCGGTCGACGCCTACGGTCCCATTGCCGACAACGCTGGTGGTATCACCGAAATGGCGGGCCTCGGCGAAGATACGCGCAAGATCACCGATAGCCTCGACTCGCTCGGCAATACCACGGCCGCCATGGGTAAAGGTTTCGCCATTGGTTCGGCGGCTCTGACGGCTTTGGCGCTCTTCTCGGCTTATACCTCGGCCATTGAAGCTAAGACCGGAGAGCCAATCGTTATTGATGTGACCACGCCGATTGTGGTCATCGGGCTTTTTATCGGCGCGATGATTCCCTACTTGGCTGCCGCCATCACCATGACTTCGGTCGGCAAAGCCGCTTTCAAGATGGTCGAGGAGGTTCGCCGCCAGTTTCGCGAAATTCCTGGTCTGATGGAGGGCACCGCCAAGCCCGATACCAAACGCTGCATAGATATTAGCACGACCGCTGCCTTGCGCGAGATGATTCTGCCGGGTTTGTTGGCGGTATTGGCGCCGGTCGTTGTCGGTTTCGGTCTTGGCCCGGTGGCACTGGGCGGCATGCTGGTCGGAGCCACAGTCAGTGGTGTATTGCTGGCGTTGATGATGGCCAATAGCGGTGGGGCTTGGGACAACGCCAAGAAGTATATTGAGGAGGGCAATTTGGGGGGCAAGGGCTCCGACACCCATAAGGCCGCCGTCGTCGGCGATACAGTCGGCGACCCATTCAAGGATACGTCGGGTCCGTCTTTGAACATATTAATCAAGCTGATGTCGGTGATTTCTCTCGTCCTGGCACCGCTTTTCGTCTGAGGGATAACCTTCAGACTATAACCGAGAAAGCGTATTCCAATGAAGAACTACGAACTCGTATGCATCCTGGATCCCCAGGTTGGCGAGGGGCAATACGAACAAGCCATCGAAAAATACGAGACTTATATAAAAGAGAATGGCGGTGAAATCACCCAGATGGATGATTGGGGACTGCGGCGCTTGGCCTATACCTCGGCCAGTCTGAAAAATCGCCGCCAGGGCTATTATGTGATTTTCCAGTTTGCCGTTGAGCAGACGATGATCGACGCGTTAGAGCAGACGATTAAACTCGATGATGGCGTGCTGCGCTATCTGCTCACAGGCGTCGATGGTGATTTTATTCACGTGCCCCAGCTGGTCGCCGATAACTTCCTCGAAGAAGCCTTTGCCCGACCCGCCCGCGGGCCCAGGGATCGGGATCGCGGCGGTCCCCGTCGCGACCGCGACGACCGCGGCGACCGCGGTGACCGCGGGTCTAGGGACAGGGAAGAGCGTCCGTCGAGAGCAGCAGCACCAGCAGCACCAGCAGCAGCACCAGCACCAGCACCAGCACCAGAACCAGCTAAGAGCGAGGCGGCCGAAGCACCAGCAGAAGCCGCTGTCGGGGAGTCTAAAGACTCCTGATAGGCATGCGCCGATGCTGATTCTGCTGGGCATAGCGCTGATGTCCTTTTCGCTTCTGATGGGCTTGCGATATGGCTCGCGTGGTGCGTTGCCTTTGGTCGGCTTGCTCTGTTTGTCCGCGGCGTTCTTCATGGGTCCGGCTTTTGGGCTGGCCCCCATTATGGGGTTGATTGCCGTACTGAGGATGGAGCAAAAAGAAAGCTACGGCCGCGTCGTGGCCATGGCCTGTACGCCGGCGGTGGGATTGAGCCTCTGGCAACTGATCCAGGCGCGCGACCCGATACATCGCGGAGAGCGGTCTGTCGCCGTGTTAGAGCAGTTTCAGGCGCTGGGCCTGGCTGTTGAAGACGGTGGTCAGGCTTTGCACGCGATGGTCGATGCGGTCTTGCGGGTGCAGCCGGCTATCGAGTTGGTGAGCCTGCTGTTGACCTTTGTCTTGGCGTATCGGTTAAGCCAGAAGATGGCCCCCCGGTTTGGGCTGGAGTTGCCGGCCCCGTTGCCCTTGCCTTTGTGGCGGCCTTGGGACGAATTGATTTGGGTCTTGATTGCAGCGTTGGGTCTGGGTCTTTTAGGCAGCGGATTGATGGCCGATTTGGCGCTCAATCTCATGGTGGTGACGGGGGTTCTTTACGGGGCCCAGGGATTGGCGGTGCTGCGTTTTTTCGCCCAGCGTCAGGGGGTGCCGCTCTTGGTCGAGTTGTCCTTTTATTTGGGGCTTCTCCTCGTTGCGGGTCTGGCTTTTCTGCTCCTGGCGGGGCTGGGGCTGTTGGACACTTGGTTCGACTGGCGTCGGTTGCGACCGGCACCGAGCGAAGAAGAAGAAGTGTAAGCACAAAACGATATCGCAGTTTCTTATTGAGTGGAGGATAAGGCGTGAAAGTAATTCTGATTAAAGATATTGAGAATTTGGGTTCGGCCGGCGAGGTCGTACAGGTCAATGATGGGTTTGGCCGAAACTTCTTGATTCCCCGCAGCGAGGCGCTGATCGCCAGCGATGCCAACGTGGCCCAGTTCGAATCTCGGCGCAAACAGCACGAGGCTGTTACCGAGCGCGAGCGTCGTGCCGCCGAAGTCATCGCCAAGAAGCTGGAAACCGATTCGCTCACCGCGCAGGTCAAAGTTGGCGAGGAGGACCGCCTCTTCGGTTCGGTCACCGTGCAGAATATCGCCGAATTGCTCGAAGAGAAGGGCTATGATATCGAGCGCCGGGCCATCCACCTAGAAGACGGTATCCGCGAGTTGGGCGTCTACAATATCGAAGTGCGCCTGCATCCGGACGTCAAGGCGACGGTCAAGCTCTGGGTCGTCAAAGAGTAACGGGACATTGGGGGGGCTATCTGACGATAGCCCCCGTTCCACCCTCCTAAAAGCTAGAGGCCTCCCATGCTAGGTAGGGCGCTGTTTCTCCTCTGGATCGGTTGGACGGTTGCCGGCTGCGACTCGGGTTCGTCACAAGGCCCTTATGCACAAGCCGAGCAACAGGTCTGGCGTGCCGTCAATAGCAGTCACCGCGGTTCCGACGGCGTCTTGGTACAGGCGACGCTGCGCACCTTCGCCTACGAAATCGCCAGCGCCTACGCGCGCGCCGAGCGTGAGGACTTGGGCCAAGAGCAGCTCGAGTACCGCATCAAGCGAACGGTCTACTCCTACGTCGATGGCACCTATCCAGCCGAAGACGGCACCGATATCAATAGCCTCTACTTTCAGTATCTGGTCTACGTAAACCCCTCCTTTGACGCTCGAAACCCGCTTGAAAAACAGAAATTCGACAATTGGCGCAGCCAGTACGTGCGCCAGCTCGTCGATTCTATCTACGACCGCAAATTCCCCATTCTGCGCAATACCTACAACGAGCGCTGGGGCTTGACCCTCTACAACCGCTTGGTCTTTACCGTCTACCTGTCGAGCGAAGAGTCGCAGCTGAAACCGCCGATCGCCGATATCGGTGACCGGACCTTCCTGGTTAATCAGCGCGGCGAGCGTTTTAAAGCCAGCGGCCTGTTCAATTCTTATCCCTACGAGAGCGACCGGCCCGAAGGCGAAGTGCTCGACGGCAAAGACTACTATCGCGTGTTCTTCCCCAATCGCAAGGACGACAAGAAGACGCCGATCGTGGCGCACGATGACGAGTACTTCGAGCTGCATATCGAGGGCTTGGGCGACGAGCCGTTGCGCACACTGCGCTGGGATTTGCCGCTGGCGTATCCGAAGCTCGCCGAGCGCAAGCTGCCGAACGACGAGGAGGTCTTCGCGCGCAAGGCGGCGGAGCGGGCCGAGCGCAAGGCGAAGGCGGCGGAGGCGAGGGGCGAGTAGGCGGAGGCGCAAGGGAAGTAATAATAGAATAAGTGGGAGCGGATGCGTGCCTGGTGGCTGCCGCGGTCTTCAAAACCGTAGTGGTAATGCGAGAGTCTTGCTGGGTGGGTTCGATTCCCACACGTTCCCGCCAAATTGTAACCTACGGACTGACTATCAGTTACGTATGGTCCTAAACGCCTTGAGGGAGATGAAGTATTATCATCTTAACCCTTGAGGCGTTAGTTCGTGTGGACAAAACGTGGACATGACAGGCTTACCTGTTTCGGCCCACTTGGGGTGAGACTTTTTGGTTTGCTAAAAAGCCTTCCGGGCTGAGGTATCCCAGCCGGCTATGGGGTCTTTCCTCGTTGTAATGCTGCCGCCAATCCTCAATTACGACCCGCGCTTCGCGCAGATTCAATAACCACTCCCGGTTTAGACATTCATCACGAAAACGACTATGAAAACTTTCAATATACCCGTTTTGCCAGGGGCTGCCGGGGTCAATGTAAAGTGTTTTAATCTGGTTTTCCCTAAGCCATGTCTGGATCTTCTGTGCGATAAATTCGGATCCATTATCGCTGCGAATATAGCGCGGGATGCCATAGGTGGTCATCGCCTGCCATAGGGTAGATAACACGTGCTCGGATTGGATTTGTCGCTCGACCCGGATGGCTAAACAGCGGCGCGAATACTCATCGAGCATCGTCAACATTTTCAGTGTACTGCCTTTGTCCGTCCGATCAAAAATAAAATCCCAAGTCCACACCTGGTTGGGCTGGCACGCCTGGGTCGGCAAGCCGGTCGAGATCCCTTGGCGCGGTATCCTCTGGGGTTTGGGACGGACCTTAAGGCCTTCTTTGCGGCGGACACGCTGAACTTGCTTACGGCTGACCGACCAGCCCTCTTGGGCTAACAACGCGCGAATACGCCGGTAACCATACCGAGGATGTTGCCAGGACAAGGCCACGATGCGCTGGTGTAACTGGATCTGTTTGGGTGGAAGTGGCTTGGCCCGATATCGATAGGTCGATCGATGCACACCCAGATAACGACAAGCCCGACGCACCGAGCACAGCCCATGGCCAACGACATGGGCAACGGCCTGTTTCTTCTGCATCGGGCTTACCACTTTTTTGCGTTGACTTCTTCCAAAATGCGATTTTTTAGCAGCGATTCGGCCAGCATCTTCTTAAGCTCTGAGTTTTCCTTTTCAAGCTCTTTAAGTCGTTTCGCATCGGCCAGATCCATATCGCCGTATTTGCGTTTCCACCGATGAAAGGTCGCTTTGGAAACATTATGTTCACGGCAAACCGAGTCGATCGTTTCATCTGTTTCGGCCTGCCGTAAAATACGGATGATCTCTTCGGTGCTGTGCTGTTTTTGTTTCATGAGTCTACTCCTTATCGAGTAAGAAATAGTCTCGCCCTCCATGGAGCAAATCAGGTAGGTCATGCCAGCTGGAAGGTTATCTCGAAGTTGATCTCAACCACCGCTTCCGCCAGTATCCCAACCCCCGTCTGGAGCAACACCACGTCGCTAGCGAGCAGGCCCAGGCCTGGATGGGAAATTTGTCTAAAAAGGCCTACCCCTATTTTGCGCAGTTCGAAGCTTTTAGCGTCGATCCTGATTATACCACCGGAATAGATGTAGTCGACGAGACGGGGCGGATCGAATACGGTCGCGACCTGCAGCGCTACGAATTCGTCGATGACAACGACGACCAGGACCGTCGGCCTGATTGGCGGCGCAAGGGGTGGGGATTCGGCGACCGAGAGATCTTTCCGGGCTGGGACGAGAACAATGATTTCATTTCTGATTTCAACCAGAATGACAGTGAGATTAGCCCCAACCGGGTAGCGGATTACGACGAGCCTTTCCTGCGTTTTCACACGGATCGGCCGGAGTTTCTCTATGGCATCGACCAGAATCACAATGGTTGGATCGACCGCTTCGAAAATGATGAGGTGGCGGACCTGCCCTACAAACGCGACCGCGAGGGCTTTAATATCTATGGAGGCGCTTTCCTGGCGCCGGGCGTTCGGCTGACGCTGGGTGTGCAAAGGGTCGAGCAGATCGCCGCCGACGGGCACAACCGGGCGGTGTATTTACTCGGACTAGCCGATCGCGATTTCGGGCGTTGGGGGCGGGTGCGGGTCTTTGAGGATTTGCGCCGGGTCGAAGACTCGATACGCGACGATTTATTGCAGTGGTTGCAACCGCCCAATACACGCGGCGACCTATTCCCGGTGCGTGATCCGCTGGCGGCGCCAGACACCTGGATTAATACTTCATTTGTCGGCTGGGGCTTGGAGCCGGTGCCGGGTTTAAAAATAGATCACACGTTTAAGTGGACATTCCATCACCAGCGATTAGAACGGCGTTTTTTGGCGCTGCGCGGTTTGCGCGACCAGGCCTCATTTTTTGGCATAGTAAACAAGATCGAATACCGTTTGAACCTAGGGGGTATAACGCTGCTGCCGGGATGGAAGAGCGAGTTTTTGCGGCGGACGCCGACGCTGGCGCAAGACGCACAGGCTCGCGAATGGAGTCAGTTTTTTATGGCGCTGGCGCGAGTGCCGGTATTGCGCCGCAGTTATCTGGAGGGCGGTTTTGAATACCAGGTTTTTTCGCAACGGCAGGACCCGACGCCGCCGGGTGCCGAGAACAGTTTCAACGGGCTGGTGGCGGCGCTGCAGCTGACTAATGTCTCGGAGTATTTAGGTTATCGTCTGACGACACTAGCCGGATTGCAATTAACGCGCCGCCGTTTTGAGATTGAAGCGACTCAGACCAATACACGCGGTTTTATGACGATCTTTGCGGGGGTGCAATAGCGTGAAAACGTTGGCGGCACTGCTGCTGTGCGCGACAATGGTGCTGCTCGGCTGCGGCGAGCGGAACCGGGTGCTGCTCGATGCGGCTACAGTGAGCAGCTTTGAGCACAGCTTCTTTGCAGACGCCGCGTTGGAAGCGGTGGTGCGCTCGGCGCTCGGGCGGCCGCGGGGGGTGTTGGAGCCTGCGGCGCTTTCCGCTATAGAAACCCTCGACGCGACCGAGCGGGGTATCATTGACTTAGAGGGGATAGGGCAAGTGACCGGCTTGCGGCAGCTTCGCCTGGCGCACAATCAGGTGCGCGACTTGACACCGTTGCGCGCATTGGACTCGCTGCGGGTTTTGGATCTGGCGGACAATCGGGTCTTTAGCCTGACGGCCCTAGCGCCCCTTAGCCGTCTCACCCACCTCAATCTCGATTTTAATTTATTGCGCAGTGTCGCGTCGCTCAGATCGCTCAGCAATCTGCAGGTCCTCAACCTGGGCAGCAATAGTATCCGTGATATCTCGGTGCTGGTGGAGTTGCGGCAATTGCAGAGCGTCGAGTTGTCGGGCAACCCGCTTGCGACGGCGGCGCTCGATGAGCACTTGCCGGCGCTGGTGCGCCGGGGGGTGCAGGTCAGTCTCTATACCGCCGCGGGCCAGGTCTTTATCCCCGATTTGCGGCTGGAGGCGGTTATCCGCCGGGCGGTGAACAAAAACTTAGGCGGCCTGACTCGCGAGGATCTTGGCAGGATTTCTCGTTTGCGCATTACCGCCGATGACCGTGTCACCGATCTGCGGGGGATTAATTTTCTGCGCAATTTGCGGATTCTCGAAATCGCAGAGAGTCAAGTGCGCGATCTGTCGCCGTTGGCGGGATTAGTCAATCTGGGCACGCTGAGAATCACGAAGACCAGCGTGCAGGATCTCACCGCCCTGACCGATTTGAACCGTTTGACTTTGTTGACGCTGGACGAGGCCGCCGTACAGGATATCGCGCCCTTGGCCGATGTACAGTCCTTGCAGGTGCTTTCCCTGCGCGGCAATCGTATTAGCGATCTGCAAGCGCTCACCGGGCTGACGGGCCTCCTTCGCTTGGATATCACCGAGAATAAGGTGACCGACTTGCGGCCGTTGCGGCTGTTGCAACTGTTGCGGGTGCTGCATGCCGACATGAATAGTATCGCCGATGTGACGGACTTGCCGCTCCTCAGAAATCTAGAGGAGATACACCTGGCTAAAAATCTCATAACGGATATTTCGCCGCTGCAGGAAATGGACCTGCGTTCGCCGCGTATTCTGGATTTGTCCGACAATGCGATTGAAGATATATCGGCCTTGTCCCGTTTGGAGCGGATGAACGACTTGAATCTGTCGGGCAATCAGATTGAGGATCTGACGGCTCTGGAATCGCACGCCTTCTTGCGGACGTTGGATCTGAGCGGCAACCAGATCAGTGATCTGTCGCCGCTGGGCATCAATGGCTCCGGGCGGGACGGTAGATTCGGGAGCTTGCGCATCCTGGACGTCTCCAATAACCAGATCAGCGACTTGTCGCCGCTGGCCGACTATCGGGCGCTGACCCTGCTGCGTTTTTTGCACAACCAGGTCAGCGACCTGTCGCCGCTCGAAGGTCATAATAACATTAGGGAGTTGGATTTTACGGGCAACGAGGTGGTCGATCTGTCGCCGCTGGTCAAGATGATTCAACTGCGGCGGATCGGCGCGGTACTCAATCGCATCGAGGATTTGACGCCGCTTTTCGATTTGCGGAGCTTGGAATTCGTCGCGCTCTCGGGTAACCCGCTCAGCAACGTGGCCGTCGCTGAGCAGGTCGCGGCGCTAAGGGAACGCGAGATCGAAGTGGAGCTGGTCGAATGAAGCCGCTACTGATCTGCGCGTTGGTATTTTGCGCACCGGCCGCCGAGGCTCTCGATACGCTGATGGTGGGCACAGGGCCGCGCAATTGGAGCTTGGTGCGCGAGTCGGCCCGTTTCGCGGGGGTAGCCGACGATTCGATTTGGACTTGGCAAGCCCCACGTGGGGTCAACCTGGCCGCAGGCTTAGCACAGCGCGGCGGCAGCGTATTGGTTGAGATTGAGGTCCCGACGATTACTGGCACTGAGACCGCGACCGCACCACGCGACGGTCTGCCGAACTGGACCGACGGTGACGCCGGTAGTGCCTGGGGGCCGGACGAGGACGAGAGCGTCGAACGGCGCGGAACTTTCTATATCGATTTGGGCGGTACGTTCCGCGTTGACCGTATCCGCTTTTTTCCGCGGCTCGATAACGAGCACAAAGGGCTGATCCTGGGATCCTTCGCCGTCGCGACCAGCTCAGGCGACGACGGCCCGCCGCTTTTCTCGCGTTACCGCAATGTGCCGCGTATGGCCTTCAATTTTTTTAATCCCAACCGGCAATCGGTTGTCGACGTGCTCTTTGAGCGGCGGGACGTGCGTTATATCCGACTGCAGTCGGCCGAAGGCGAGCCATGGGAATTGGCCGAGTTCGAAGTCTACGCGGAAGGTTCGGTGCCGATGGGTGAGTTTACTTCCACGCCGCTTTTTATCCGTGGCGGCTTCCCCATTTGGGGACAGGTGTTTTACGAGGACGGGCCAGTCGAAGATTTGCCCATTACGCTGCAGACCCGCACTGGCCCCGACGAGCAGCCGCTGCACTATTTTTTGCGTCGCGGCGATGAGTTAGAACAGGTCTCGCAACGCGACTACGAGCGTTTCAACCCCCTGGACTTCGCCGGTGCCGCCCAGGTCGAGTTAGGGCCGGTCCGTGCGAATCCCGAGTGGAGCCTCTGGCAGACGGTGGTCGACGGTTTGGTGGTGTCGCCGGCGCCGAGGCGCTATATCCAGTTCCGAGTGCTGATGACGGAGCCGGGGACGGTGATCGAAGAATTTCTTTTCGAGTATGTCGAGCAACCACTGGTCGATGTGTTGCGAGCTGAAGTCAGTCCATTAGTGGTCGACGCGGGGGTGGAGACGGAATTCACATTGTCCCTGGAGGCCCAGCTCAATCCGGGGCGCGGCGATACGGGTTTCCGCTATTTGCAGGTCAGGACCCCGGCGCTGGTAGGGACGGTGGAACGGGTGTTGGTAGACGACGAGGAGGTAGTTTTTACACCCACCTACGATGGCGAGGGTTTTACGGTCGACATCTGGCAACGGATAATCCAATCGGGGACCTTTGTCCAGGTGATCTTCAACGCAGCTATTTTGCGGGATGGGACTGCGTTCGAAGTACGGGCTTTGGATTTGCGGCCCGAGGCCGACGGCATAGAGCGGGTCTACCAAACGGCGAGTCCGGCGGATGTGGACCCCTTTTCGGTCGGCGGCGAACTGGTGGTGCGGCTCAATCAGGAGGATCTAGGGTTGCTCGACGCGCTGACGGTAGAGCAGTCGGTGCTCACGCCCAATGGCGACGGTGTCAACGACGTTTTCGCGGTGGCGTACAATCTGCTCAAGTTGACGGAACCGGCGCCGGTCTTTTTTCAGATCTTTGATTTGGGCGGGCGGTTGCTGGTCGAAGGAGCGAGCGAGGATCGGCACGGGCATTTTACCCGGCTGTGGCGCGGGTTGGATGCGCGGGGGCAGCGGGTCGAGCCGGGCTTGTATATTTACAGGGTTAAGGTTGAGGCGGATGTGGGGGTGGAGAGCCGGCAGGGTGTGGTGCAGGTGGCGTATTGACAATGGGCCAATTGGGGTTGCCGGGATACTGATGACGCGGCTTAGCGCGTCGTTGAGGTCCATAGGTGCAGAAACTTAGAGATATTCGTCGCCCTATCAAAGGCCGGGCCGGCGAGATTGTAGCGGTGCAAATCGGTGGAGATGGTGTCTGGGGTGATCTCCTGCCCCATCATTTTTTGCGCGAAGTCGTAGGAGAAGCGGCCCTTGCCGTGGCCGACGTCGAGGTTTTGTGCGGGTCTTGCACTTGTGCCCCGGTTTCGTTGGGGGTGTATTTGCTGTTGGAGGTTAAGCGTATGTCACTGGCCGCCGCCAGTTCGTGTCGAAGCCGCGCTCTTTGAGGATGCGGCCGCCTGTTGCAAAATGGCGGCCGACGGTAGCGACGCCGTGTGAGTCGTCACCAGGCACCAAGGCGATGCCCAATTCCAAGGCGATGTTGAGGATTGGAGCGGATACATAGGGCTCGTCGGCGCCTTTGTCGAGCGCGGCGAGGTTGAAATCGAGGATCAGGTCCAGCTCGCGGATGCGTTCGAGGTTGCGGCGGATATGGCGCAGGATCTCTGGGTCCTTTAAACGAGTTTTATAATCGCCGGGGTCGCGCAAGCGGATCAGGTCGAAGTGGCCGACGACGGCGGGGTGCAGCGTTTCGATCATATCGAGCTGAAGATCAAAATACTGGCAGTAGAGTGCTTCGATGCTACCGAGTTTTTGTGCGGCCTGCGCGTAGATCTCAGGGGGACCGTCGATCATAATATCATGCACGTGGTGTACCGAACCGACGATATAGTCGGGTCGGTATTTTTCTATGAGCTGTTTTGTTGCTGCGAAGGCGCCGGTATAGGACTCGCACTCGAAACCGACATAGAGGTCGACCGCATCGGCGTATTTCTTTTGCAGCGCTTTGCACGTTGTCATATAACGGTCGAAGCGCTCGTATTGTGCCGCCATATCGAGGCCCAAGGCCCGCTCTTCGTCAAGGGTAAACTCGTCGCTGACCGGCGGCATATGCTCGGTGATGCCAAACCAGCTAAAGCCGCGTGCGATATATTCTTTGACCATCTCTTCGAGGGACTCACCTTCGGCGTGGCTGCAGAAATCGATACTGTGGCCGCCGTGTACTGAGGCGAGTGCGGGTTTGTCATCGGACATAGTGAGAGGGCCTTATTTATAGGTTAGCTTGGCTTCTTCGCCGCGTTTTTTTAAACCGTCAATCATAAACTTGTGATAGGGTGTGGTCGGGTTGTGGCCTACGGGGCGCATGTCGGCGGCGTGGAAACCGATGCGCACCGAACGTCGCCAACTGTCGCTTTGGTTTTGCTCAGACCAGTGGATCAGATAATAGCTGAAAAAGATCACGTCGCCGGCTTTTGCAGGCACGGGCAGACTTTCAGTGATGCTGGGGTGGTACAGGTCGGGCGGTAGATAGGGCCGGGTGTGTTCGCCTTCGATGTGTTCTAATGGCCCCTGTTTGTGGCTGCCGGGTAAGACGCGCAGACAGCCGCTTGCTAAGGGCGCGTCGTCGAGGTGGACTAGACAGTCAACGAAGTGCGGGCCGTCGTGAGGGTAGAAGGGGTAGTCTTGGTGCATCGGGAAGGGCGTGCCGCGTTCTGGTGGTTTGGCGTGCAGTACCGAGTGGTGCCATTGTACGGCGGAGCCGATTAGGGCGCGCACACTGTCGTTGAGCCCCTGGTGAAATAGCACCCGACCCCAGGCTGCCGAGTAGTACTGCGGGTTACTGAGAAAGACGGCGCGTGTCTCTTGCTGTTGGCCTTCGGGCAGGTAGTGGTCGCGCCAGGGGCCGCGCCAGCCGATGCTGTCTTCACCCCACCACTCGTCGATGATGCCGTTCATCTCGTCGCCCAGCTCTTTGACTTCGTCTGAGTCGAATAGGCCTTCGGCCTTGAAATAACCATCGCTATGGTATTGGTCGATTTGTGTTGGGCTCAACTGGAAGTCTCTACTGGTCGTCATAGTCATTCCTCTATGGTCGTTTCTTTAATCTATTAAACCCGGCGTGTGCAGGACCATATCGTCATCGAGGCTGCGCTGGGCGGGGATATTTTTTTCTTCGAGCTTGCTGCGGTACCGTTTGACGCCTTCTTCTGGGCTGGTGTCCCCATCGGCGACTAGGCGAAGGACTTCGAGGAAGGCTAGCGGGTCCTCGCTGCCTTTGATACGGCGACCGAAGAGCGCCAAGCGCGCACCGTATTTTCTGGCTTCAGAGATGAGTTTATAGGCGTCATAGGTGGTGCTGGTGGTACCGCCTAAGATACCGACGATGACGCTTGTGTCATAACCGACCAGGGCTTCCATCGTCTCGGGGCCGTTGTAGGCAATTTTGAGGAATTCGGGGCGTGAGGCGCGCGGGATACCGGCGAGCATTCGGGCGATCTGGTCGTTGACGAAATGCGGGATCTGCTCGGGGGCAATGCCACAATCGGCGACATTGGGGTTAAAGACCTCTAGGAAATATTTGAAGTCTTTGGTGTTGGCTTCGATGCGAAAGGCCTTGAAACATTCGAGGGAGTGCAAGTCGGCCGCGAGGTCGTTATTGAAGGTGATCGAGTAGAGGCCGAGGTTGATATCGGGTTGCTGGTCGGGCGCGGGGGTTAGAGTGCCGTATTGCGCTTCTTCGATGGTGGTAGTCGCAAAGGGTTTTGAAGGGTAGTGAGTGTAATTGGAACCACGGGCGTTCCAGATGTCGGTGGTATCATTGGCGCGTACGGCGGGGGTGACGGATGACTCGTCGAAGATGCATTTTTCACGCGCGAGGATGTCCATATTAGCGACGGAGGCGAGCAGGATATCGATGTTCGCCTGTTCGACGAGGGTGACGAGCTCGTCGCAGAAGGTTTGCATCGAGCCGGAGCGGTCGTCGAGGGTGCCTAGGCCGCGAGACATATCGGCGTCGGCGGCGTAGGCGATGATGAAGGTGTTGTTTTTGGGGTTTTGGCGGATGTCGGCGAGTTTGGTGTCGAGGGTTTTTTGCATGGGCGTCTTCTCTTAAGCTGTGGGTGGGACGGGCTGCCCGAGGGTATTTCGGTGGTGTGCCATCGCATGCTCTCTGCACAGGATAATATTCATTGGTGGAGTTATTGGCCTACTTAAAAATCGTAGGCGACCGACCAGCTAAGGGCCTGTCCGCGCGCGACGGTGCGTTCGAGGAACGGCTCCCAGGAGAAGGTGTTCTTGTTGCCCCAGATCGGGAAGAAGCTGGGGATATAGCTGCAGGTTGCCGCGATCAGGCCGAGCTTCGGGTGCTTCTGGAAGACGATAAGATTTTCGGTGGCATCGTGGTCGAGGGCCTGGAAGGGACCGGCCTGGGTCCAGGGCCAATTCTTGCGGGCGATAAAACCGCTGTCGGCTATCGCGAGGCCGTCGTTGTCGGGAAAGCTGACGGGGATGTTGAACTTGCAGAGTTCGTCGGTGGTTTCGAGTTGTGGGAAGAAGGGGTGTGGGAACCAACTGATGGGGATGGAGCTCTGACCGGTGTTTTTGAGGTGAATCTGCGAGTGTACAGTGCGGCCGGTGACACTGACTTGCCGCTCGAGTTCGAGGGCATATTTGCCGACGCTCTGCGCGGTGCGCATGGTGATCGACGCGTCGGTCTGCTTGATATCCCAGGTGCAGAATTCCTTGACGGTATTGCTCGCGAGGTCGCAGTGGCCGATGCCGATGATCTGCCCTTCGGTATCGGTGCGCTCGGCGCGCAGCGGATTGTGGTTGAAGGCGTCGGGGATGCCCTGGCCATCGAAGACGTTGAAGCTATCGGGGTATGTCGGGCCGGAGAGCAGCGGGCCGACGTTGGCGTCGTCTACTTGGAATATATAACCGCCGGTGCAGTAGCGGGTGCCGAAGCGCTCCTGGTCGGCGACGGGGTCGAGCAGGGTGACGGTGAGGTTTTGGTTTTGGATGGTATACATGGTCTATCGCGCTTTCGTGTTAGTGGGGGTCGCCCAATTGTAGCTTGCTGGCGCCGGAGACCTGGGCTTCGAGATCGCCGCCCTTACCGCTAAGGGTAAGGCGGCTGGCGCCGGAGATTTAGGCAGTTCAGGTCTCCGGTGCTCATCGAGCCAGATAGGGTACCGGCGCCAGAGACTGAGAGCCCGACGGCCGTGCTCGGTGGTGAAGCCGGATATTGCGCCGTGTGCGGCGTCGCTGAGCGAGAGGCTGTGCAAATCGGGCAGGGCGATATCGACTTTGAGCGTAATGTCGAGTCTTGAGTCCTTTTGATAGACCTGATTGAAGCCATTGTAGTCGGTAGCCATATTCTGGATCTGATGGGCGAAGTGGAATTTTTCAATTTTGGTGATTTCCGGTGTGACCATGGCAAACTTCTTGCGGGTAGGGTCGGGAGTTCAGGAGTTGCTGATTGCCTGGGCGATAATGGCGATCAGCAACTCCGGTTTGACCGGTTTGGTCAGGAAGTCGTCGATACCCACTTCGAGACAGGATTGCCGCTCTTGGTCGTGGGAGTGGCCGGTCAGGGCGATGGCTGGGGTGCGTCGTCCCGTTTCGCGCTGGCGCAACTTTTGTATGGTTTCGAGCCCGCCCATCACTGGCATCTCCAGATCGATCAGTATCACGTCGAAATGTTGCTCCGCGAGCAAGTCGAGCGCCGCGCGACCATCGGTGACCAGGGTCACCTGGTGATGCCTCTTGGTCAGGATGCTCGACATCATCTGTTGGTAGAAGGTGTTGTCCTCGGCCAGCAGAATACGCCAGGGGCCAGTGGCGGTGGGTTTGGGCTTATCGGCGGTGGGTTGGTCTACCGCCAGCGGCAGCGAAAAAGAGAAGGTCGTCCCCTCGCCCACCGCGCTTTCGACCTGGATTTTGCTGCCGTGTCCTTCGACTATGCGCCGCACTATGGCCAGTCCTAGCCCGGTGCTGGGCTCGTCCTCGGTCGATTTGACCGAGGTTTTGTGGAAGGGCTCAAAGATCTGGGCGAGTTCTTCGGATGGGATGCCCTGGCCCTGGTCCTGAATTGTGATGATCGCTTCATTGTCCCGGCGCTGCGCGCTGACGCGGATGGTCGTGTGCGGATGCGAATATTGGCAGGCGTTGCTCAATAGATTGTTGAAGACCTGTTCGATCTTCGGCTCGTCCAGCGGCGAGGGCGGCAGTTCGTCGGGCATAGTGAATTCGATCTCGATCTGCTTGCGCTCGGCGAAGACGCGGTTGAGCATGACGATGCGCGTCAGGAACTCGCGCAAGTCTACTGGGGCCAGGGCGAGTTCGAGGTTGCCGGACTCGATCTTCGAAATGTCGAGCAATTCGTTGACCATCCCCAGCATGAATGTGCTGGAGGTGTGGATGTGCTGCAAAAACGAGCGGTGCTCTGTACCGATTGCATCGGTCAGCTCTTCCAGCAATAGCTCGCTGTAGGTGGCAACGACCCCCAGTGGATTGCGCATGTCGTGGGCCGCCATACCGAGGAATTGGTTTTTCTGCTCGTTGAGGCGTTCGAGCCTAGCATTCTGTTTGGCCATTTTCCGCTGGGCAGTGGCCAATTCGTTGTTGAGCTGGGTCATCTGCTCGTAAATCTCATTGTTCGGCGTGGTGGCGCGGTCCTTCATTAGCTTATGAAGCTCGTTGGTCTGCTCGTTGTTAATCAACAAAATTTCTTCGTAGCAGGAGGACATGTCCGAGCGGGACAGCGAACCGACGATCAGCAGGCCCTCGGCCATCTGACCGGCAGCGGCGTGGATGGGTACTGCCTGTCCGTTCAGGCTGAGCGAGAACTCCCAGTCGAAGACAGCGCTCGAGCGCTGCACCTCGGCCAGCATATTTTCGACCTTCACCGTGCTGGCGGAATCGACCAATTCGAGAAAGGGGCGACCGATCCAGTCGGTCGTTTCCCCACCCAGAGTGTTGCACAGTATTTTGGCAATTTTGCCCTCGGGGTTGCAGAGCAGGCCGAGGCAGACTTGGGGGGCGTCGACGTCTATAGCGGCTCTCCTTTACACCAATTGGTTGGCGGTTGCGATGGCGTCATCGGCGTTGTTGGCCATCGCATCGGCACCAATCTGTCGCCAGAGTTCGCGATCGACGACGAAGGGGTAGCCACCGACTAGGATTTTTACCTCGGCGCATTCCGGGGTGCGCCGTACCTGGGCGATGAGATCGGCCACGGTCTGCACGTGGCAGGTCATGGTCGCCGAGACGCCGAGTACGTGGGCCTGGTGCTCGATCACGTTCTGCACCACGATGTCGGCAGTCGTATTGGCTCCCAGATAGAAGGTGTCCCAACCCTCCATTTCGAAGAAATCAGCCACCATGCGCACTCCCAGCTCGTGCAGATCGCCGCCGGTACAGGCGACCACCAGACGGTGTCCGGTCTTGTTATGGGAGAACAGGTAGGGGTAGAGCTGGGATATGATCAACTGGGTGGCTGCGGTGCAAAAGTGCTCCTGGGCGACGCTGATCTCGTTTCTCTGCCACAGCCGCCCGATCTCGTACTGGCTATTCTGGAAAACCTCAATGTAGACGGTCTTGATCGGCGCGCCGTCTTTGACCGCCTCGGTGACCAACTGGCTGGCCTCGTGCCGGTTGCCCGCCAACAGCAGGCCCAAATAGCGCTGGCCCAGGTCTCCGAGCTCGCTTTCGACATTCAGGTACGTAGTCAGTTGTGACGGCATAGCGGTCAGAAGTTGGCCTAATTCGATATTGGCGTCACACATGTGAGCTCCAGATGTTGGAATCAGAGACTGATAAAATCGAAAAAGCGCAGTTCCTCAAGGCTTTGGCACAGATACAATTATGAATATAAGGAAAATCAGGCGAAGACCGTCAGACGCACCGGATTTTCGGGATTGACCGCCCACAGCTCTTCGGGATCGTAGACGCGCACCGTTTTGGGCGGCGCTTCGGGCATGCTCCAGTCGGGCTTGAAGCGCTGGATCAGGGCTTCAAGGTTTTTGTGGGCAATGCGATCTTTGAGGTCGTCGTCAATGGGCGCTTCTTCGATGGTCTTTTGCAATACTCTATAATCGTAATAGGGCAAGTCGGCGCCGAAGATCAGCCGCTCGCGACCCACCTTGTCGGCGAACCAGGCGAAATCCCACTCCGACCCCTGTCCGTCCGGATATTGCACGACCTCGAAGAAGACATTGTCGTGTTTGGCCAGATGTTCGGCGCCCCAGGTGCTGGCGTGCGAGATAAAGGTGCAGTGCGGAAACATCGTGGCGATCTCGTCCATCAGCACGTTGTGCATATGCAGGTTGACCAGGCCTTCGCGGGCGGCAGCGGCTTCGACAAAGGGGATGCACCACTCGGCGATCGGTGGGTGGCCGACGATGCCGACCAGCCCCAACTCGCTCATGGCTTTTTCGGCTTCTTCGATGCCGAGTTTGCCGAAGCGCTCTTCGATGAGTGCTAGGCCGATGGGGAACACGCCGGGAAAGTCGCGGCAGCCGCGGGCGATCACTTCGTTTTGCTCGCGGATATCGACTATACCGCGGGTGATCGGGCTACCGACGGCGGTGGGCATTGAGATGGCGGCGTGGATATGGGTCTCGGCGAAACGGGTGAGGCACATCGCGGTGTTTTGGCCGACTGGTGGAACTCGGTCGATGGTGCGGCCGATATGGTTATGACAGTCGATATAGGGTCTCATTTATAACTCCGTGAGGTCGATGGCGCGGCGCGCGTCACTGGCTAGGCGCGCCGCTTCAATGATAGCGAGATTGTGATGGGCCATTTCGCCGGTAATCGGTGGGGGAGATCCGGCGGCGAGGGCGGCGAAGGTGGCCTTCAGGTAGTCAGCGTGGCCGGTGCGGTTGTAATCGGTGACGTCGAGCGGGATTTCGGACCATTCGTGCGTTTCGCGCGCAAGGCGGTGCAGCGCGGTACCGCGGCCGACCATGCGCAGACAGTCGCCGCGCGTGTGCACCTCGCAGAGATTACCCAATTCGCCGGCCCCGGCCCCGGCCATGCCCCACGAGGTGGAGACGGTGGAGACGGCGCCGTTTTCGTGTTCGAGCAGCAACAGCGCCATATCGTCGACGTCGATATCGAAGAAGCGGGTTTGCACTCGGGCCTCGACATAGCGGACCGGCGAGCACATCAGGGTTTCGAGCGAATAGATTTCGTGATAGGCGGTATCGCCGATGCAGCCGCCGCCGGCCGCTTTCGAGGCGCGCCAGACCCTGGCCGGGCTGGAACTGTGGCGGTCGGCGGCCATGGGAAAGAGCGATTTGGCGCGGCCGACCTGAGGGGCGGGTAAGTCGTTGTTGTGCAATAGCTCATAGGCGCGCAGGGCGCCGGGGGTGAAGACGGCGTTGTGCACGACGGTGTAGATGGTCTTATGGCGCGCGACGGCATCGAGCACAGTGGCGGCTTCTTCCAATGAGGTGGCCATTGGTTTTTCGCTGATGACGGTCAGGCCGGCTTCGGTGGCGGCGATGACTTGCTCGGCGTGCAGGTGGTGCGGGGTGGCGATGATAACGGCATCGAGCGGTGCTTTAGAGAGCATGTCGCGGTAGTCGGCGTAGTGCTGCTCGGCTGTCACGCCGGTGGTTTCGCCGACGGTGGCGAGATTTTTTGGCATGGGGTCGGTCAACGCGGTGATTTGCACTTCGGCGAGGGTGAGCAGAGTGGGCAGGTGTTGTTGTTGGATGATGCCGCCGCAGCCGATTAGGCCGAGGCGAATAGGGGTTTTCATTGCAGCCTCTAGTGGTTGGAGGGGCTCTTGGAGGGGTTTATGCTAAGAATTAGAATTCAGGGTTTGTTGCGTGAAAAGAGCAACGAGTCCAAGAATTTCAAAAAGAAAATCAGATCTAATTCGCTGCCATTTCCCCTTCGCGCGAGCGCTCCTGCAAATCGTAGAGCGAGACGATGGCGTCTTTGTATAAGGGAATGGGGAAGGAGCGGTCTTCGAAGCGTGCCTCTTGCGGGAATTGGCCGCGCACTAGCCTCGCGTGCACCTCGGTTTTGTGGGTCATTTCGCCGGCGTATATGGGGAAGGCGTCGGCGCGGCGGTAGCTCAGGATCAGGGTGCGGCGCGGGCTGGTGGAGGTGTTGGCGATGGAGGCGTGCGGGGTCATCGCGTGCATGAAGATCACCGAGCCGGCGTTGCCTGGGACGGGGACGGCGAGCGATTCGTCGACCGCTTCGGTGACCCGGCCCTGGAAGAAGCCGTCGGTGCTGTGCGAGAGCAGTTCGTCGCGGTGGCGGCGGGGGATCACTTGCAGGCAGCCGTTTTCGACGGTGGCGTCATCGAGGTAGAACAGGATGCTCACTGAGCCGCGATTGCTCAGCGGGTAATAGGAGAGGTCCTGGTGCCATTCGACGGCTGAGCCGACGCCGGCGGGTTTCATATTGATTTTGCTGTAGTGATAGACCAGGTCGGGGCCGAGCAGGGCTTCGACGGCGTCGAGCATTTTTTGCGAGCGGGAGAATGCGCCGAAAAGCTCGTATTCGCTGCAGGGCTCGTAGAGGCGGCGGACCTGGGTGCCGTCGGCGGGCTGGTTGGGTTCCATTTCCATGCGGGCGGCATCGTGCTCGGCGAGCGTGTTCCCGGCGCTGGCGGTGTCCATACCGTCGATGAAGGCGGTGACTTGCTCGGTGCTCAGGAAGTCGGGCACGACGATATAGCCTTCGGTATTGTAGTGGTCGACTTGCTCGGTGCTCAGCATGGAGATTCTCCTTTTACCATTTCTCGATGGCGCCCATCAGCATCTTCTGCTCGTCGGTACCACTCTCGAGTATCTTCTGCGCGATGGGGCCGTTGAAGGGCTCGCGGGATTTCATCCAGGCGGTCTGATAACACATCAGGCAGACGCGTCGGCGTTTTTTCGATTGATTGGCCGCGCCGCGGTGGTAGAGGCAGCCGTCGAATATCACCGCCTGGCCGGGTTTGGCGAGCACGCGTTTTTCCTCCGGGAAACGCGGGTGGCCTTCGGGTGGGCGGAAGAGCGCGCGGTGACTGCCGGGCACGATGACTACAGCGCCGTTTTCTGTGGTTAACTCGTCTAGATAATAACCGCAGTTGATCTGTCCTGGCAAGGCACCATAGGGCGTGCCGTCGGGGTCGACAGGCCAGGGCACGTCGCGGTGCCAGTTTTGGTCCTCTTGGCCTGGCTCGGTGACGCGGGAAGTGGCACTGTGCAGTTGCACGCAAGTACCTAAGATGGCCTGCATGCGTTGTAAGACGGGCGGATTGTCGAGCAGGAAGGCGAAGCGCTTGTCTTCTTCTAAGAGCTGGTCGGTAAACTGCTTGTCATTGCGTTTGAATGTCGCGTTGAGGGCGCTGCGCAGGGATTTGACCTGTTGTTGTGTGATGGCGTTATCAACGACGAGATAACCCCATTTTTTGAAGAAGGCCACATCGCGGGCAATCTCGGGTGTTAGCTCGGGGTTTAGGTACTGGGGGTAGGGTGGTTTTTCCATATTGTCCGATAGGTCTTTCGCTGACGTTAGCGATCTATGATAATAATCCTTGGCAAGGTAGGGGATGGGGGGAAGGTTGTCCATAGATCGGGTGAAGAGGGCGTTTGGTGATTTTATAAGAAGCGCTAACATAAAAGAGAGGCTGCCAGGATGTTCCCTAGGCGGCTTCTAATCCGCTTTGATTTAGTTTTTTAATCGCAGTGCATCGATAATAAGCGCCTACTAACCAGCGTTGGCTACAACAGCACGGTCGCGCCGTATTGTATTCGGCGTTTTCCTAAGCGGGTTATTGCAGGGCCGCGCTCGGCTCCCTATTCCAGGCCACAGGTTCGGCGGTGCCTTCGTAGATGGGAATGAAGTCGGCGGTGCGGGCTTTAGCCTCTTTGTCCCAGCCGTCGAATTCGCGTGGACGGGCGATCGCGGCACGCAGACCGGCGGACAGCAGGTCGAAGTAGGGGAAATACCAGAGGGTGATCACCGTGCGGCGCAGGTCTGACTTATTGGCGTGCGCCGAATGCAGTAGGCGAGAGTCGCCGATAACCAGATCGCCGGCTTTGACGGGCACGTTGACTTCTTCGGGGATCGACTGATAGGCCGGGTGGTCGGGGTCGGTGACTCGGCGCAATTCGTCGGTGTGCGCGTTGGGGACTTCGTCGTGCATGCGGTGGCGATTGAGATGTGAGCCGCGCAACAGGCGCAGGCAGCCATTGCGCGGCGTGGTGTCGACGAGGTAGTACATCAGGAAAAGCTGCTGCGGCAAAGGTGTGTAGCTCGAAGGATCGTTCCAGCCCCACCAGTCTTGATGCCAAAAGAGCGCCGGGCTTTCGGGCGGTTTGCTGATGACATAACCCGACATCCATTTGGGGCGCAGGAATCCGAGGGCTTCGAGCACGGTGCGGGCGGGCGGGTAAACGACGAGTTCGGCGAATATGGGGTGTGAACCGACATCGACCATACTGCCGGTGGAACGTTGTTCGTCGTATTTCTCGTCGCTTTGCGCGTCGAGCAGTTGGTTGGTGGTTTGTTGCAGGCGGCTGAGCATATCGGGGTCGAGTACGTTTTCTGCTAGGCAGAAGCCGTCGGTGATGAGTTGCTCGAATTTCCCTTTGGGGTTTTGTAAGGGCATGAGTTGGGTTTCCGCCGGTTGGTGTTGTGGTGTTGCGCTCGGCCAGGGGTATCTCCCTGGCCGAGCGCTGGACGCACCGAGTCTATAGATGAAGATCGTTAAGTTCTGGCAAGGTAGGGTATGAGGGAGGAGGTGTCCAGATTAAGGTTGAAACGCGGTAGTTTAATCGCATCCCCCTATTGCTTATATTACCGGCCTTCGCCGTCCCTTGTAGATATGTACTACGCCGGGAATAGTTGATAGTTTTGCGGGTTGTTGTCCTTTGTCTGCTCTATGTTTTGCGCCCAACTGCGGGTGCTCGACTTAGACGAGTGTATGGACCGGACGGATTTTACGACTTCGGTCGATTTGCTCGCGGCGCTTGTCCATCTGGGCCTGCAGAGCATGTCCGGCGATGAGGTCGCGCACCGTCTGCGCGAAGTTGACGCCTCGCTGGCGATAGTGCTCATTACCGGGTGGAAACTCGAAGTTGACACCTCGCGCTTGGCGGCGTTCGACTTTTATTTGCACAAACCCTTTGGCCCTCTGCAAAGGGCACAGACAGTGGTCCAGCGGGCTGTAGACCTGCACCAGCAACCGATTGAAGGTTAATTTCGTGTCTTATTTACCCCATTATACATTTTTAAAGGAGCAAGCATGAGCTATCTAAATCCGCGCGCTATCGAGATCGACACGCCGATGCCCCCCCCAGCATGGGCGGTGCTGGAGTGGGAGCTTATTCGCGCGCAGACCCGGGGTTGTACGGAGTTTTTTGAAAAATATTTCGACGAGCGCGGCTATCTGGAATGCCTGGCGCGGTGGGGAGGGAACGATGGGCCGGACGACGCGATCGAAAATTTGGTGCACTGGCCGGTGCTCTACGTGCTGGGCGGTGCGGATCACTTATATGATATGTGCCAGTTGGGTTGGGAAGGGCATATAAAGCAGTATACCGAGGCCAAGACGACCGAGGTGCCCTTTACCCGGGACGGGATGTATTATCGCGAATTTCCGGTGATGTTCGACTGGGTGCACAACGGGGAGGGGCTGACGACCTTTAACTTGCACGGGCTAATACAGCCGCGCGAGCGGGAGTTCGAAAATAGAGTTCGGCGCTTTGCCGGCTTCTATATGGGCAACGACCCGCAGTCGCCAAACTACGACCCCGAACATAAGATTATCCGCAGCCTGATCAACGGCAGCCGTGGCCCAATGTTGCGCAAGGCCACTGCACTCGACTGGGCCGGCGACCCGCTCGACGAGGTACAGGAGCGCTTTATTCCGTTGCACGGCGAGCGCAACTTCGAGGAGATGTTGGCGCACTTCGAGGATTATACCGATGTCGCTGGAGACCATCCGTCGAATCTGGTGGCGACGGCTTTGGGCCTGAACGCCTATGCGCTGACCGGCGAAGCCCAATACAAGGACTGGGTGCTTGAATACGCCGACGCCTGGATACAGCGGGCGGCCGACAACGACGGCATTTTGCCGAGCAATATTGGGCTCGATGGCACCATCGGTGGCGAGTGCGACGGTAAGTGGTACGGGGGGTGTTATGGTTGGTCCTTTACGGTGGTGGTGCCGCAGAACGGGACTTTGTCGAGCCGCAATACAGTGGGTTTGGGCCTCTCGGGTTTTGGCAATGCGCTATTGCTGTCGGGTGACCAGAAATACGTCGACGTGTGGCGGCAGATGGTCGACAAGATCAATGAGAACGGCAAGGAAATCGACGGACAGATGATGTATCCAAAAATGTACGGCGACGACGGGTGGTACGAATTCTCGCCGGCTAAGTACGCACAGGGCGCACAGGAGATCTATTACTGGTCGATGGACAAGGCGGACTTGAGCCGCTTGGATAGCGAGCGAGGGTGGCTCGGTTTTCTGGAAGGCAAAAACGCCGGTTATCCCGAGCAGGTACTGCAGGACGACTTCGCGCGGTTGCGGGTGCAGATGGAGAAGGTGCACACCGACCCGACGACACCGGATACGCGGCTCTCCGACAATCCGAACCCGTTCAACCCGGCGACGCCCGGTGGACTGACGGAGTTGATGATGGGCGGGATGACCCCGAGGCACGGATCGCCGCTGCACTGTCGGGTACGCTACTTCGATCCGGTGGCGGGGCGTGCGGGTATGCCGGAGGGTGTAGGTGCGTTGGTCGAGAAGCTAGAGGACGAATCGATGGTGCTTACTTTAGTGAACACGGATCCAGTGGCCGGGCGCGAGGTCATTGTGCAAGGGGGTGCGTACGCTGAGCATCAGTTTACCAGTGTGACGGTCGACGGCAAGGAGACGGCGGTGGATGATTCTTCGTTTGCCGTGGAGTTGGCGCCGGGGGCGGGAGCGCGGTTGGAGATTGGAATGAAGCGTTATGCGAATGGGGTTACGTTCGCATTTCCTTGGGATCGGTAGCTAGGTGCAGGAGGGTCTACTTGGGGTTTTTCCGTCGCTCATTCTCACCCGGCATTCCTGTCGGGCTGGGAGGGGCGACGGCCCGGGGGACTAAAAACACCCGGAGGCGAACCCTGCGACCGAACTGCCCGTACACTGCTTTAGCATTTAAATTTAGCTGCTATTGAAATCAATTATTTGAGGAGAGTAAGAAAGATCATGAGTGAAGCTGTAGCCCACGAAAGCTTGAGCGCCGAAGATGCTAAATTCTTCCAACAGGAAGGCTATCTGGTCCTGCCCGGTTTTATCGAACCGGACTTTAACAGCCGGTTGATCACCGAAGTTGACGAGTTAATGGCGCACCGCGAAGCCAAGGATCATCGCCATCTGGTCTCTTATAAGGAAATGGGATTGCTGACCTCGCACTTGCCGCTGATGGAGAAGCTCGAAGTGCTGATGGGCGGGCGTTTCTCTATGCACCATATCCATTCGGCGCGACACGGTGCTGGTAATGGCGGCGTCAATTGGCATCAAGATTACGAGCAGTATCCGCAGACCAATCGCTCGCATCTGATGGTGCATATTTTTTATTACCTCAATGGCCTCAATGGCGAGATCGGCGACTTACTGGTATTGCCGAAGTCACAGAACATGATCATCGCCAATGGCGGGTTGAAGCTTTTTGGCACCCAAGATTTGCCGGGCTCGCTGTGTGTCGAAGACCTGACCCCCGGATCGGCGATTATCGTGCACTCGGGGGTCTGGCACGCGCGCCGGCCCAAACCCGGAGGCGAGGACCGGCCGCGATATTTCATTGACGTGTCGTATTGCCAGCACGGCGTGCTGTGGCCGGCCTACGGAAACCATATGGACGAGATCAACCAGACGGCGTTGGAGTCGGGGCTCGGCCGCGACGGGCGTTATGATTATGTCTATGACGCATCGCATTTTTACGAGCGTGGGCCGATTCGCGAGCAGTTCGAAAAGATGAACGAAGGCAGTCTGGCATTGAAGCTGAAGGGGATAGGATGAGCAGCAAAGAGGGCAAGATCGTCCTGGTCACCGGTGCGACGGGCAAAGTCGGGCAGAACTTTATCCGCACTTTTATGGCCGATCCCGCGTGGGCGAATGCCAAGATTCGAGCCTTGTGCCACAATCGTTTGCTGGGGCCGAGCGAGCGACTGGAGGTGGTACAGGGGTCTATCGCGCAACGCGCTGATGTCGCCCGCGCGGTCGACGGGGTGACGCATGTGGTGCATCTGGCGACCTGCAAGGAGACGCCTGACGATATTATGGATGTTGCGGTCAAGGGCATGTTTTGGTTGCTGGAGGAGTGCCGGGCCTCGGCTTCTTTCGAGCAATTTGTGCTGATTGGTGGCGACGCCGGCATCGGGCATTTCGTTTACCCGCATCCGGTGCCGGTGGTCGAAACGCAGAAACATAGCGCCTATGCGGGGTGTTATGCGCTGTCGAAGGTTTTGGAAGAGGTGATGCTGGAGCAGTACTATGTCCAGTACGATTTTAATGGTTGCTGTCTGCGGGCGCCGTGGATTATGGAGAAAGACGACTTCAAATACACGCTGTCTTTCGGCGAGGATGTATTCGGGGGGCCGAGGTGGCGCGAGATGGTGGGCGAGAAGAAGGCCGACGAATATGTCGCCAACGGCGCGGTGCCGGTTATGCTCGACCCCGAGGGCAAACCGATACTGCGCAACTTCGTGCATGTCGAGGATTTGGCCACGGCAATTATCGCGGCGCTTGATTGCCCGGCAGCGCGCCAGCAGTTGTTTAATATCTGCATGGATGAGCCGGTGGATTATCGGCGCATGGCCGAATACTTGGCGCAGACACGCGGTCTGCCTAGCGTTGACATCGGGACGCCTTTTCATCGGACTTGGCTCGATAATAATAAGGCCAAGTTTCTGCTCGATTGGCGGCCTCGCTACGACTTGGCAACGTTGGTCGACGGGGCCTGGGATTACCAGCGCGATCCGGATGATCCGCGCATCGTTTGGTACCCTGGATAGGGTGCGCAGACGCGCTATTTAGAACGGAAAAGGCCGCCGGGTGCACGACGCATCCGGCGGCCTTTTTTTGCGTTTATTTTTCACTAGCCGGCGAAGGTTGTTTTCAGGTCGCCGGGTAGGGCTTGGTAGGTAGGGCTGCAGAGTTTAGCGACGTGCCGATGACGGCGGAATTATAACACCCCATGAGGAGGCTCTTTTTGTTTTGGTGGTGGAAGGCCCTACAACCTGTATAGAGTGAGTGGGATGTACAATCTGTTTGTAGTACGGTTAGATGCAGTAAATGTGACTACGGTCACAACGGAAAAATTTTCCAGCGGTATATTGGAACTGGCGGCAGACTCGCTTCGTCTACAAGAAAACAGCGAGACCTTATGAAAACTATACTGACCTACGCGGCTTTGTTCGCCTCCATCGCCGGGCTGCAACCGGCTCACGCGAAAGATGCCCCGACGCTCAAAGAACGTTGGCAGTTGCGGGCGGAGGCTCGGCTCGAAAGCCAAGGTCCCTCCCACCGGGACGAGATACTCGACGATCTGGCTTGGCGTCTGCACCAGGCGTTCAAGCCACTTTTTCCTGCGAAAAAAACCGTGCTCATCCCATCTTCGTCGACGGTGGGTTTGCGGCGACAGCGGATGGTCAATCTCGATTCTAATGCCCGTCTACCAGACTGGCAGATCCGCCGTAACGCGCAAAACGGCACGCCGGTCTTTATGATGGCCCCTGTGCCGGCGGCGAAGGTCGTGGCGGTGCGTGTGGCCGATCCGGGCGCGCGGGCGCTGGCTTTTGTCGAGCAGCACAGGGTGCTTTTTCAGTTGCGGGATCCCCGTATTGAATTAGCCGAGCGCGAGGCACACCAAGACCTGGTCGGACAACATCACGTGCGGTTTCAACAGCAAAGCGGGGGCGTGCCGGTTTGGGGCGGTGACTTGGTGGTGCACCTGGACCAGGCCGGCCGGCCCTATGGTTTCAATGGGCGTTACACACCTACGCTGCAAGAGGCAGGACTCTCTCCGGCCTTGGGTGCGGCGGCGGCGATTGCCGTGGCCCGCGAGCATTTGCGGCAGCGCGTGGTCTTGGAAGAGTTCGATGCGATGACGGCCGGACTGCTCGCTTACGAAGGACCGGCGGCGGAGTTGTTCCTGCGCGAAGTCGACGGGGCGCACCGCTTGGTATGGCAGGTGCGGATTCGTCCCAATATGCGCGATAACTGGCACTATTTCGTCGATGCGGAGAACGGTCACCTGATCGAAGCGTATAACAACACTCAGACCGAAGGGCCGAGCACCGGGCAAGGCGTCGACCTCGGCGGTCGGGTGCGCACGCTCAATGTCTATGAGTCCGGTGGCAGCTTTTTTATGATCGACGGCTCCAAACCGTCTTTCGCCGCGCTGCAACCGGACCTGCTCAACCGACCGCGTGGGGCGCTGATGACATTGGACTTGCAGGGCAGCAGTCTGAACCGGCGCAGTCGGCTCTCCCATGTGACCTCCGATGATAATATCTGGACCGATCCCGTGGCGGTCTCAGCGCATCACCATATCGGCCGGGTTTTCGATTATTTCTTCAACACCCACGGGCGCTTGGGGCTTGACGGGCAGGGCGGCACGGTGACGGCGGTGATCCATGTCGGCGAGGCTGGCCGGCCGATGGACAACGCCTTCTGGAACGGTGCTTTTGTTGCCTTCGGTGACGGTGCCAACGCGTTTTCGCCGTTGGCCGGGGCGTTGGATGTGGCGGCGCACGAAATGGCGCACGGCGTGATCGAACGCACGGTGAATCTCGCTTACCGCTTCGAGTCGGGGGCGCTCAACGAGTCCTTCGCCGATGCTTTCGCGGCGATGGTCGACCGCGACGACTGGCTTCTCGGTGAGGATATCGCCCGCAGCCGCTTTTTCCCCTCCGGCGCGATGCGCGATATGGCCGATCCCAGCAATGGAGGCTCGCGCGGCGACGATTTCTGGCAACCCGGGCATATGGACGAGTTCGTAGCGTTGGATATCACCCAGGACAATGGCGGAGTCCATATCAACAGCGGCATCCCCAACCGCGCCTGTTTTTTGCTTGCTGAAGAGATCGGCCGCGACAAGACCGAACTGATTTACTACCGGGTGCTCGATGGCCGCTATCTCAACACCCAGGCGACCTTTGTCGATATGCGTTTGGCCGCCGGGCGGGCGGCGGCGGACCTCTACGGCGAGGGTGGGGCCGAAGTACAAGCCGTGGCAGCGGCCTTTGACGCGGTGGGCGTGCTGGCGGGTGATTCGGTTGCCGAGGTGCCGGTTGATCGCGTGCCTGTCGTCGGCGAAGAGTGGATCGCGGTGGTCAACGCCGAGCAAAACGACAATAGCCTGGTGCTAGTACAGCCGGAAATCGATTCGGCCGACGATATTGTGCGGCTGACCGCGACCCAGGTGTTCACCCGGACCAACAACCCGATCTCGGTGAGCGGCGACGGCGAGATGATCTTCTTTATCGACGCGGACAATTTTATTCGTTCGATACGGCCCGACGGCAGCGACGAGCAGGTCGTCAGCCAGCGCGGGGACTGGGCCTCGATCGCGCTGTCTCCCGACGGGCGGCGGCTGGCAGCGACTACTTCATTCCGCGATTCGACGATTTTTGTCTTCGACTTACAGGACCCCGACCTGAGTAAGGCTGTCCGGCTCTACAACCCCACGACGCAGCAGGACGTGCGCACCTACGTTACTCGTTTTGCCGACGCGCTCGACTGGGACCACGAGGGCAAATTTGTGCTCTTCGATGCCTTTAATACGGTGGCCGCCGATAGCGGAGCTACCATCGAGTTTTGGCGGATCAATATGCTCGACGTCGACAACGAGTTGATCCTGCCGGTTTTTCCGGCGCAGCCGCCCGAAATCAGTATCGGCAACCCGTCCTTCGCGCAGACCAACGACAGCTTCTTCACCTTCGAACGCGTGGATTTCGACGCCGGCACCAGCGAGATCTGGGCGGCGGACCTCTTTAACGGCACGGCCGGTGTAGTCGAGCCGAATGGCGACAGCATCGGCCATCCGCGCTATTCGCCCGACGACAGCGAGTTGGTTTTTCAGCGCCGGGTGAGTGGGGTCGAGACCTTGCGCCGGATTCGCTTGCGCGACGACAAGATTCGCGCGGCAAGTTCTTCGACGCCTTATGCGAGCGAGGCGCAGTTGCCGGTCTGGTTTACGATCGGCGAAGAAGCGCCGCCGGAGGTGCCTACGTCGATAGAAGAAGAAGCTCAGGTACTCGGAAATTTCGCGTTGTATCCCAACGCGCCGAATCCGTTCAACTCGGCGACGGTAGTGTATTTTTCTCTGCCGCGCGACGGTGAGGCGAAACTGACGGTGTATAATCTATTGGGTCAGGAAGTGGCGGTGTTAGCTGCGGGGCCGCAAGCGATCGGCGAGCACGCGGTGCGTTGGGACGGGCGTGATCAACGGGGTCGACCGGCGGCCAGCGGGGTGTATTTCTATCGCTTGGAAATGTTGGGTGTGTCGGGGCAGCCGTTGGTGTTTACGCGGAAGATGACGTTGTTGCGGTAGCGGAAGTCGGTTCTAAACTAGTTTAACGTCTCCCACCATTTCTTGTGCGGCACGTCCTGCCCGATGATGAATCGCTCGCCGATATACGGAGTCGCCACTTTTATGTTTTGTTTTTCCGCCGCGGCCAACAGCCGGATAACGGGGTCCCTCCACTTGTGCAACGCCAAGGCGAACGCGCCCCAATGGATGGGCATCACGACCTTGCCGCGCAAATCTATATTGGCTTGTAGGCTTTGCTCCGGCATCATGTGGATGGCTTCCCAGCGCTGGTTGTACTGTCCGCACTCGACGAGGGTGAGGTCGAAGGGGCCGTACTTGTCGCCGATCTCCTTAAAGTGCGGAGCATAGCCGCCGTCGCCGCTGAAATAAAGGTTGTTGTATTGTCCTTGTAGTACCCAGGATGCCCATTGCGTCTTATTTCGGTCGCTTAATGCCCTGCCCGAGAAATGACGGGCGGGAGCGGCGGTGAAGGTGAGGTCCTTGAAGGCGGCGCTTTCCCACCAGTCGAGTTCGGTGATTTTGTCTTCAGCGACACCCCAACGTATGAGATGGGCACCCACGCCCAAAGGTACGAAGAAGTGGCCGACATGCGGTTGTAGTTTGACGATCGACGGATAGTCTAAGTGGTCGTAGTGGTCGTGGGAGATGAGCACGGCGTCGATCTTGGTAAATTGCTCTAGGTCGATCGGTTGCTGGTAGGCGTAGCGTTGGCCGACAAACGAGAACGGGGAAGCCGCCGGCCCGAACATCGGGTCGAGCAAGAGGCGTTTACCTTCCATTTCGAGCAGAAAAGCGGAATGGCCGTACCAGGTGACGGATGTCAGCGTGTCCAAGGCGACGATTGCGTTGCCTGCCGCGAACTTCACCGGCAGAGGGTCGGTTGGATTGATGTTGTCGACGGTTAAAAAATCGCGAATCATCTTGGCCGTTTTAAGCAAACCATAGTCCATGATGGTTTCGACCTGGTTGACAAATACCCCATTTTGAAAATGTATCGATGCGCTGATCTTCACCAGATGCTCGCCTTGCGGTTGCGCGCCAAATTGAGGGGCGAAATTCACATAGAGCGCAACCGCGCAAGCGCATATTCCGATGGCAGATACAATGACGCCTGTGGCCTGCTTGAGGCGATGGAATCGCGTTCTCATACTTCTCATTCGTCGGAAATTAGCTAAAAGTTAGTATTGGGGGTGTTGATTTTTTTGCACCTTGCTTACGTCTTCATCCCGCTCAAACTGATGCCCCCGACCAAATAGCGCTGCGCCACTAAAAAGAGCGCGATCAACGGCGCGGCGCCCATCGCGCTGGCAGCGAAGATCCGCGGCCAGTCGGAACTAGTCTCGGCACGGAAGAAACTTAGGCCCACCGTCAGCGGGTAGTAGTCCTGGTTGCTGAGCACTACAAGCGGCCACTCGAACATATTCCACGCGCCCATAAAGGTGAAGAGACCTAAGGTGATCAGCGCCGATTTAGACAGCGGCAGGATCACGTTCCAGAGGATGCCCCAGGAGCCGCAACCATCGATGCGGGCGGCTTGTTCGAGCTCGGCGGGGATATTGAGGAAGGCCTGGCGCAATAAGAACACGCCAAAGGCGCCGGCGAAACCCGGCAACAGGATGCCCCAGAGCGTGTCGACCAGCCCGAGGTCGCGTACGACGAGAAAGTTGGGCACCAACAAGACGGCCGGCGGCACCATCATCGTCGAGAGCAAGAGCGCGAAGAGCAGGTCGCGGCCGGCGAAGTGCATGCGGGCGAAGGCATAGGCGGCGAGAATATTGAAGAAGAGCTGGGCCGAGGTGATTAGCACGGCGTAGATGAAACTATTGGCCAGGTAGCGGTCGATCTGCCCGTAGCGGATGGCATCGACATAATTCTGATACAAGGGCCAGTCGGCGCCGGGCCAGTCGCGCGCGCTTTCTTCGCCGCGCATGGAAGCAAGGACTTCGCCGGGCTGGAAGCGCGGGGGGATCAGGCTTTGGCGGTCTTCGGCGAATTCTTTGCGGGTCTTGAACGATGAGCCGAACATAAAGGCGTAGGGGTAGACCATAACCGCCGCGCCGAAGATCATAGCGACCACCGCGAGCTTGGAACCTTTATTCATCGTAGATCCTCCGCGAGCGGAAAACGCGCATTTGTATAAAGACGAAGACGAAGACCACCGCGAATAAAAGCCAGGCCAACGCCGAGGCGTAGCCCATCTGCCCGGCGACGGCGAAGGCGTTGATAAAGATGGTATAGGCGATGACCTCGGTGCTGCGCTCGGGGCCGCCTTGCGTCATGATATAAACAGAGGTGAAGACCTGGAAGGAGCTGATGATGGTCATCACCATGACGAAGACCAGGGTATTGCGCAGCAGTGGCACGGTGATATGGCGGAACTGGTGCCAGCGTCCGGCGCCGTCGATTTCTGCGGCTTCGTAGAAGTCCTTTGGAATTTCGGTAAGTCCGGCCAAGAAGATGACCATATTATAGCCGGCGCCCGACCACACGCCCAATAGCGCCAACGCCGGTAACGAGGTCCAGGCGTTATCGAGCAATTGGCCCCAGACGCCGAAGAGGTGGTAGAAGACCAGCGCCAAGACCACGCCGGGCGTGATCGAGGGCAAAAAGTAGAGCGTGCGGAAGAGAGCCTGGAAGCGGCGGGCTTTTTGGCATAAGATCGCCAATGGCAGCGCGGTCAATAATACGCCGACAACGCTCATCGCGGAGTAGACCGCGGTGTTTTTTAGCGACAACCAGAAGTAGCTGTCGTCGGCGAAGAGTGCGCGGCGGTAGTTGTCGAGACCGGCGTATTCAGCGGCGCCGGCGAAGGCGTCGTAGTGATGCAGACTGGCCCAGAAACTGATGCCCATCGAGACGAAGCTGAAGACGATGGTCACGGCGAAGGCCGGGGCGATATAGAGATAGGGCACGAGGCCGTGCATTAGTTCGGCCCCCTTTGTGCGAGCCAGCGGGCGACTTGCTGGTTATAGCGGCGGAAGACACCATTGGCATTGCGCTCGGCTTCTTGCAGCGCGGCGGCGACTGAGGCGTGCGGGCCGGTCCCGGCTTCGATCTCGGGGAAGCGCAGCAGCAGCGTTTCGATGACCGGGTTTACCTGGTGGTTGACGGCGATGATTTCGGTATGGCGCAGTTTGTCGCCGGCGAGGCAGATTTCTTTGACATTAGACAGATAGGGGCGTGCAGCCATGGCCTGTTGCCATTGCTCGGTGTCGTAGAAGTCGAGACGCGGGCCGTTGTAGCCGAGGATTTTGGAGCGCAGCAAGTTGCCTTCGAGGCTGCAGACGAATTTTATATAGCGCCAGGCAGCGTCGATATTCTCGCAGCGGCGGGTGACGACGAGCATATTGCCCCAGGTCACGGTTTTCTGCTCGCTGCCCTGTGGTCCGGGCGGGAAGGCGGTTTTGGCGAAGTGGTCCCAACCGAGCGTGTTGCGGATGATATCCTTGCCCGACCAAGTACCGGCGACCATACAGGCCACCTTGCGTTCCTGGAAGAGTTCGGAGTCGGAGATCTGTCTGCGGAAGGGCGGGCAGACTTTGTCCTGCCAGTAGAGTCGGCCGATAAAGCGCATCGCCTCGATGCCGGCGGCCCCGGCGAAGAGCGCGCGGGTGCCGGCCGCGTCCTGGTAGTGGCCTCCGTTGGCCGCCAACCACGGTGAGAACATGCCGGCGCCGCCGCCGTAGGCGTTGATGACGAATCCGGCTTGTTCGAGTGTGCCGTCGGGTGCGCGGCGTGTGAGTTTTTGTGTTAGGCGACGGAAGTGCTGCCAGTCTTTTACCGCGTCGAAACGCAGGCGGTCGTAGTCGACCGAGCTGTCGGGGTGGCGGGCGAAGAGGGCGCGGATCTCTTCGTCGTCGGCCGCAGCCTTTTCGAGGATGTCTAGGTTCCAGATCAGGCATTGTGCGTCGATGATTTGCGGTACGCCAAAGACGGTGCCGTCGGCCGCTTGGTTGTGGCGCCAAGCCGAGGGCAAGAACATTTCTTCGGTGACGCGTTCGGGTGGCGGGGCAGCGGCGTTTCGCGCCAGCAGGTCGTCGAGCGGGCGCAGCATGCCGCGTTGGTGAAAACCTTCGGCCCAGTAGACCGACGACTGGAACACGTCGGGCGGGGTGCTGCCGACCAACGCGGTCGAGAGTTTCTGCACGTAGTTACCGAAGGGCACGATCTGGTAGACGATGTCGATATCGGGATTTTGCGCCTCGAAGGTTTTTTCGACGGCATCAAAATATTGCCCGTATTCTTCGTTGCCGGCCGGGCTCCACCAGTCCCAGACGCGCAGTTGTACCGGGCGAGGGATCTCGTTGGAGAATAGGTCGTCGACGAGGGCGCGGGTGAGACCGGCGCGCAGGAAGACGCCGACGAGCAGTAGCAGGCCTAAGAAGACGAGGGGAATGCGGGCGCTGGACATTGAATTAGCGATGCCGGAGAACAAGCGGTGATTGCGCCATTATAGCGGTTCTCCCAGCGAGAGGCTGATTGTTACCTCTGTGCCTTTGCCTACTGGGCTCTCTATCTGGATCTCTCCCAGGTGCTGCTGGATAATCGGGTAGTCCGTAACCAAGCCGAAGGCGACCTTGGTCCTGTTGCCCGTTTGCTCGAAGCCGAAATCGAATATGTGCTGCAACGACTCGGGGGGGATGCCCACGGCCATGTCGCAGCTTTGAACACAGGCTCTTTTGTTGGCCTTCCATAACGTGCACAAATTCGCCCGGTCCGATTTTGATGACGACCAGCGCTTCTTTTTTAGGGGGAAATCGGCGACCGACGCCATAGCGGAGGGGGTGAAGTCGCCTGGGATGCTACGCGTTTTGATCATGTCGTGCGGATGATGCTGGGCGTGCAATTGTTTGCGCACCTGGTCGATGGCACTGATCTCGTCACGGTGCGCGATGGGCTCTCCAGTTTTCGAGTCTTCGGGAAAATATGTGACGATCGGTTCAGCGGGCAAGGTCGAGGCCTTGTCCTGGGCTTCCGACGATTTTAGACCGACAAAGACGAGAATCCCTACAAGGGCCATTCTGGATAGAATCGGCGATATAGGTTTATGCATGAAGCTTCTTTCTTGTGTTGTCGGGCGATAAAATTCCTTGCAGTTGCCAATAGCGAGGACGGGTAATCTTGCGTACCAAGTCTATGATAGGTACTGTCGCGGTATCGAACCAGAAATTGTTTTTTGGCAATATTGCTAAGTTGCGGATAAATAAATGGCGTTATGGATAAACAAAGCTTGTAGCAATAGAAAAACGCTTGTTCTGGTCCAGTTGCCGGGGCCCACTTTATAAGGTGATATAGGCTGGGGGTCTAAAGACTAGAACACAAGATAGTCAATTATGAAGGGGGCCCAGGATCCTATGAGCAGGGCTAAATGGAAACAGAACATGCCCAGGGTCAGGAAGCCGGCAAATAAAAAAACGGCACGCGGACATAGCTTTTATTTTTCATCGTGAAAAGGGTAGAGTCGTAAAAATACACCATGCCCGGCCAGCCGCCGAGCGGGCCGAATAAGCTGAGTATATGCGCTAGGATCAGATAGGGCAAAGTGGCATGATCAGTAAGCGACCGAGATCGTGCGGTGCAGGCTCTGTTGTTGCGCGTCCCCATCGATGAATACTTCGGCGATATAGATGCCGGGCACCGCGCGGTGTCCGTTGCTATCGCTGCCGTCCCACGAGAGTGCGTGCTGGCCCGCGCGGGTGAATGTCTGTTGTTCAAAGGCGATGCGGCCGGATAGGTCGTAGAGGCGCAGGCGCAGCGGCCGAGGCTCGAGCACGTTGACGAGGTTGACGCTCAGATGCAACTGGTCGTTGACGCCGTCGTCGTTCGGTGTGATGATTGGGCTACTGAGTCGCAGGTTGGTCAACAGCTTGTTGCGGACGGGCAGACGGACGATGTCGGAGTCGTTGGCAATGAGGGGATTGGCGTTGCCGGGGTCGACGCGCTGGCGGATATCGCCGGATTCTAAAAAGGCGGTGAAGCGAGTCGACTGTCGGAAGACGGAGGTGGTAAAGCGCAGTTCGACCAATTCGCGGCTGCGGATAAGGCGAGGAAACTGCAGGCCTAAACGATTGTCGGTCGTGGTGGGTTCGACCGCTACGGGTTCGTTGTCGATCAAGGCTTCGACGAAGCGCAACGGGCCGGGGGCTTCGAGGGTGATGCGATCGAAACCTTGCGGGGCCGACCCGGCTTGCAGGAAATAGCTGAATTCGCTTTCGACGCCGGGTTCGACCTCGGCGGGGGAAATCTCACCAAAGACATCTTTGGCCAGCGGATCGGAGAAGTCGATGGCGAGAAACTCCAACGCCGCGCCGGCGGTTGGGGCGTCTGAGGTCAAGCGGACGTCGAGCTCCATATAGCGCCTGGGCGATGGCGATAGGAAGGTCTCGCCCGAAGTACTGTAGATTTTGCTCCAGGCGCTCCAGTCGGCGCCGGCGGATAATGTGGTGTCTATTTTGCCGCGGAAAGAGGGGATGAGTTTCTCGTAGCGGGTGGCGGTGACGACCTTGTCGTTTTTGTCGTGGTGGGTGACGTCGAGGTCGAGCGCGTTGCCGGAGCGCGAGCGGATTTCGAGTGCCGTGCCCGGCGGCGTGTCGGCGTTCCAGCGCAGGGCGGTGACGTTTTTGTTGGCGCCGAGGTCGATCAGGCCCGATGCGAACCGCGCGTCGCGCGGGAAGCCGAGGCCGTAGACCATTAACTCTTCGATGATGCCGCTGGCGGCGCCGCAGTCGCCGGCGCAGTTGGCGTCCCAAATCAGCCAGTTGACGCGTAGGAAGCGGGTGGCTGTCGATTCGAAAGAGTGGTCGGCGAAACCCTGTTGGTTATTTAAGGTGGAGCGGCGGTCGAGAAATTTGCGGTCCCAGATGAAGCTGCCGTTGGGCGAGAGCGAGCCATCTGAGGTCAACACCTCGTAGAGGTTGAAATCGAAGCGGCGCAAGGAGAGGATGCGGTCGCCGATACTGCCCACGGTGGCCCCGCGGGTGTTGGTGGGGCGGGGCACGATTCCGCTGACCATGCGGACCCAGTCGATCCAGTAGACCGCGCCGAGGTCGACGGTGATCTCGCCCCAGACGTCCTCGGGGCTGCGCACGGCGCGGCCGTAGCGGAAGCGGGTGAAGAAGTCGCCGTCGGCCAATAGAATGGCGTTGCCCAAGGGCACGTCGTCGTCGGTGTCCTTGCCGATCTCGATATTGATGCTGCCGCTGCGATCGAGCAAATTGAGGGTCAGGTTGTCGCCGAAGGCCCGGACTTCGATTTCGGCCAGGTGCGCGCCCTCGACGGGTAGGAGGTTTTTGACGCGCAGATAGCGGATCGGCGTGTGCTCGGATTGGTCGAGCTCAAAGACTACACGGTGCTTGTCGTTTTCCTTGAAGCGATGCTGGGTGCGGAAGGTCAGCACTTCGTTGAAGGAGGTGTTGCTCAGGTCGATTTGGGGCTCGCCGGTGGAGAGCAGCAGGTCGAAGAGCGCAAAGGGCGGCGCGTCAGTGGTGAAGTGCAGGATGACGCGGGTGGCGAAAACGCCGCGGCCCAGGTCGAGGTCGAGATACCAGGTATCGGAAGGATCTTGCGGGTCGGGGCTCCAGCCGGTTGCCGAGTCGCCGTCGATGGCCGTTGCGGCGTCGCGCGGGTTGGAGCCGGCTTCGTGGATGCCGCCGCCGAAGGCCGCGAGGTTAGCGACGGCATCGATGTCGCGGCGCACGGAGACGGGCGCGAGGCGACCGCTGGGGCTGACTTCGATGATGCCGCGGGGCAGGTTCCAGGTGTTCCAGTCGCGGGCCGAGTCGAAGCGAATTTCTTCGGCGAGGATGGGGAGGGCGAGAAGCAGGTGGGACAGATAAATGCAGGCAGCTTTGAATTTCATTTGCGTGTGTCTTCAGCCCTCGGTAGTTGTAGAATTTAATGGTGTATGACGAGCCTTACTCTAGGTAGATTGTGGAGGAATGTCAATCGGCTGTAGAGGTGGAAAAACAGAGACAAGTGTGCCCGAGAGGAGATGAAAATGGAATTGGACTGGAAGGCGATTGATCGGTGGATTTTTGGCGAGGCTTGGACGGGGTCTAAGGTGGGAGAGCATGCGGCGGTCTTATGTGAGGAAATTGGGCCGAGGTGGGCGTCGTCGGAGGGGGAGAACAAGGCGGTTGAATATATACGGGGGCAGTTTGTGGGGATGGGATTGGCAGGGGTGGGGTTGGAGGAGTTTGAATTGAATACTTGGGCGCATGGGCGGGCGGAGGCGCGCGTCGATGATTTTTCGATTGATTTATTGCCCTATAACCGTTGTCCGGCTTGTGCATTGGAAGCGCCGATTGTCGACGCGGGCTTTGGTACGGAACACGAACTCGACAAGGTACGGGATCAGTTGCAGGGCCGCGTCGCGCTGATGCACTTGGCGATGGAACCGTTTACCACGCCGGTGCCGGCGAATATCCGTTTAGAGGCGTTAGCCGAGGCGGGTGTGGTGGCGGTGGTGGCGATTGATCCGAAAGACGGGCGTCGCGTTGAATATCACAATGGTGGGGATTGGCGCGAGCCGGAGACGGCGGAGCTGCCCTTTCCAGCGGTGACGACCTCGCGTGAACACGGAAGATTATTACAGCAGTGGGCTAAAGAGGGGCGGAGGCTCAAACTGGTGGTGGAAAGCCGGTTTTACCCGGCACCGGCGCACAATGTGGTCGGCGAAATCGCGGGAGTGCATTGGCCGGGGGAGCGATTGGTATTGGGCGGACACCACGATACGGTCTATGGCGCACCCGGTGGCAATGACAACGCTTCGGGCACGATCGCGGTGATGGAGACAGCGCGAATTTTGGCTGGGCTAAAGGCGGAACTGGGCATCGATCCGGGCATGGACCTTTGTTTTGCGACCTATAGCGCGGAGGAGCAGAAATTTCAGGGGGCGAGTGAATACGTGCGGCGTCATTGTGCTGACAAACCGCGGTTGGCGATCAATCTCGACGAGCTTTCGGCCGGGCATATGAAAGGTGTGGTGCTGTCGTTCGCTCATCTGCGCGATTTTGTGCAGGGGCAACTGGATACGATGGGCGACGGGCTCAAGTGCCATGTGATGTCGCAGCTCGACGCTACGTCAGATCATTTTCCCTTTTTGCGGCAGGGCATCGACGCGGCGCATTTGTGGCGCTGGCGTTTTCGCGGCCGCCATGCCGACGCGGATTATCACCACGAGCCGGCGGATACCGCCGACAAGCTCAATGTGAGGGAGTTGAAGGAATACGCGGGGCAGTTGGCGCGTTTGTTGTTGCGGCTTTCGCACCAAGCGCCGGAGCAATGGCCGGTAAATACGCTGACAAAAGAGACGGTGAAGCAGCGGTTGCATGAGGAGCGGGAGACGGTTGTGCGGGTGTATTAGGGGGATTTTGCCGTCTTGAGTCGGCGCTTTAGTGCTCTGTAGTCAAAAGGCGTGTTCTTGCGGAGGTTGTAGTGCAAGTCGGAGAATAAGTGGTGTACTGAGGCGATAATGGTTGTTGGTCGAGTGGGGATTGTCGTATTCGAGTTGCGTGACGGGTATTTTTTTGACGAAAATGTTGTTGCGGCCGAGGCGAATACCCTGGTTGTCGTTCTAGACCCTTGTGCCCTTATTTTTGGCCAAGAGAGCCAGTAGTTGCCGGTCGTCGCATTGCGCGCAATGCGTATTGAGCGTGTGATAGGTTTTTCTGCGGCGGGTGATGTCATTTTTCATGCGATTCAGGCCCAGACGTAGATTTCGTCGTCGTCGGATGACATCGCGAAGAAGGTCGCCAGCACCGCGCGCGGTTGGTCGCCTATGATGGCGGGCACTTCGTGCACGTTCTCGGTAAAAAAGAAATAGAGGTCGCCCGGTTCGAGTTGGACCTGGGCGCGCTCTATGCCCTGTTCGGCGACATAGGCGGGAAATTTATCGCGCGATAAATGCTCCTGGAGCTCTGGGCGGTAGGGGCAGTTATAGAGATAGGGTTCGCCGGTACCGGCTTCCTTGGTGCTGTTCTGTAAACAGAGAATGGCGGCGAACTGGTGTGTAAAGCGCGAGATCTGGTAGTCGAAGGCTTGCGTGCGTTTGGCGACGGAGTCGTAGTGCGGGCCGTGGCCGATTTCGCGGTGGTAGACGCGGAAGATAGCCGGGCCGTAGAGGCGGCCGTCGGGCTCGCGGGCGGTTTTGACCTCTTTGTCGGGGGCCAGTTTGGCGAGCGCGTCGTAGATGCTGCGCACCGGGTCGTCGTAGCCGTCGAAGAGGGTCTCGAAGAGTTTGAGCGTCTCGGCCGAATGCGCGTGGAATTTTTGGCGGTCGGCGCGATGTGCGCCAAAGCTGGTGCCGATATCGATGCGCCGGGCGCTGCCGTTGCCCACTTGGTGCGGGTCGTAGAGCAGGCCGCGTTCGTAGAAGCGCTGCATGAGCGCGCGGCAGTGTGTGGGGTTGTAGTGCTGGCGCAATACGAAGGCGGGCACCTCGCCGTGGGCTAAAGCCAGCAGTGGCTCGGGGTGCTGGTCGAGGATCTCGGGAATTGTCGCCTCGAAGGGGATCCAGGTTGAAGTGGTCATGCGGGGAATGTACTATTCGTTGTATGCGGCGTCCAGATGATTTGATAACCTTAGAGCTGGTCCAAAAACCTAGATACCAGGAGTTCGTTTATGTCGATTGAAAAATTCACCATATCCCGCGACGACAGCGTCTACGAGTGCTTTCCGCATTTGTGCCAGACACGGTCGGGGCGGATCCTGTTGGTCTATCGTGAAAGCAATGGCCATGTGGCCAGCGAGTTTTGTCGGCTTATCATCCGCTACAGCGACGACGCGGGTCAGAGCTGGTCGGATCGCCGCGTAATCTGCGACGAGGATCGTTCCTCGGGTGTGTTGAGGACTTGGAACGGTCCCAAGATACAGCAGCTTCAGGACGGCCGCATCCTGCTGCTGTGCGACGCAGTTAATTATCCGCCGGGTGAGTGGGGCAGCGAGGGGCGCTGCCGGGTCTGGTTGCGTTTTAGCGAGGACGAGGGGTTGACGTGGGCCGAGCCGCAGCCGACACCGGTGGCGGGCATCTGTCCGGATCAAGTCACTGAGTTGGCGGACGGGAGCTGGTTATTGCCGAGCAATGTGCGCAGCGCCAAGACCGATCGCATTATCCAGAATATTACCGTCAGCCGCGACCAGGGGCAGACGTGGCAAGCACCGGTGACACTTTTTGATCACCCCGATTATCAGCTCGACGAGGTGAGTATTGTGCGCATGCCCACGGGCGAGTTAGTCGCCTATCAGCGCGAGGATTTGGGCAAGCCAGTGCAAAAACTGATCTCGCGCGATGAAGGCGCCACTTGGGATGGGCCCTATGATACATTAAATCCCGCGTCGATTGGAATGCCTATTGCAGGGGTAACACAGGACGGATTTGTTATGGTTACTGGGCGCTATGGTGTGCCCGGTAATTGGCGGCCGATAGAAAGTGCCGAGCTTTGGCAGACGCGTTTGGCCAAGCGCGGGATCGTCATACCGAAGGTGCCGGAGACCGAGGCCTTTGTCGCCGATTTTGAGCGTGGGCCACACACGGCGGAGACGGCTGATGAACTGCTTATCGGCCAGGGCGGCGCATCGGTGCATACCTTCGCTTTCTTGGAGCCGGTGGAGAGTGCGTTGGCGACGGAAAAAGATGCGCAGAAGGGTGCGGTCTTGCCGCTCGACCTAGATGCGAGCCCTTTTGCCGATAGCGGGTATACAGGGTGGGTGGAGTATGAGCGGGGGCGGTTCTTGGTGGTCAATTATATCAATGACGATGCGCCGATGGCGCAGATTCGCGGGTATCGCTTCGGGCTGGAAGATTTTTGAACGCTAGTCATTCGGCTACGGATTCTCCGCTTGACGAAATCGAGCGGTTAAATTCGGATCTTGTAGCAGAAGGGGGTGGTAGCGGTTTATTCGTCGCTGCCGTCGAGCGTCTCGATATCAAATGCCGCCGCGATCAGCTCTTTAGTATACATCTCTTTTGGCGCGTTGAAAATCTCCTGTGTCGGCCCCTGTTCGACCACTAATCCATCTTTCATCACGATCAACTCACTGGCGAGGGCGCGCACTACTTTAAGGTCGTGGCTGATAAATAAATAGGCCAGGTTGTGGCGCTCTTGTAATTGCAGCAGTAGCTCGACGATCTGGGCCTGCACGGTTTTGTCGAGGGCGCTGGTTGGCTCGTCGAGCACCACGAAGCGCGGTTTGAGGGCCATGGCGCGGGCGATGGCGATGCGCTGGCGTTGGCCGCCGGAAAACTCGTGCGGGTAGCGGTCCATCGACATCGGGTCCAAGTCGACTTCGGCCATGGTTTCGGCGACCAATTGCCGCCGTTGCCCGTAATCGCCGCCGATCGCGTGGATCAGCAGGCCCTCCTCGATGATCTGGAAGGCCGACAGGCGCGGGCTCAAGCTGGCGAAAGGATCTTGGAAGACGATCTGCATCTGCCGTCGCAGCGGGCGGATCTGTTGCTGTTGCCAGCCCTGAATGTCGCGGCCCTCGAATTCGATCGGGCCTTCGCTGGCGACTAATCTGAGCAGCGCCTGGCCCAGGGTGGTCTTGCCTGAGCCGGATTCGCCGACGACGCCGACGGTTTGGCCCGCGCGCACGCTCAACGAAATCCCGTCGACGGCTTTTACATGGCCGACAGTGCGGCGTAAAAAGCCGCGTTTGATGGGGAAGTGGACCTTGAGGTCTTGCGTGTGAATGACTTCGGGCGCGGTCGCGTCAATTGGTGGCGGCTCGCCTTTGGGCTCGGCGGCCAGCAGCTTCTGGGTATAGGGGTGTTGCGGCTCGGTGAAGAGGGCTTCGGTGCTATTGTGCTCGACGATCTCGCCTTCGGTCATTACATAGACGCGGTCGGCCATATGGCGCACGATGCCCAGATCGTGCGTGATTAGCAGGATCGCCATGCCAAAGCGGGTTTGCAGGTCCTTGAGTAGAGTGAGGATCTGTGCTTGGATCGTCACGTCGAGGGCAGTGGTCGGTTCGTCGGCAATCAGTAGGTCGGGTTCGTTGGCCAGGGCCATGGCGATCATCACGCGTTGGCGTTGGCCGCCCGAGAGTTGGTGCGGCCAGGCGTCGAGGCGCTCTTCGACATTGGGCAGACCGACCAATTGCAGTAATTCGATGGCGCGGTTGCGGGCCTGCGCTTGCTTGAGTCCACGGTGTAGGATCAGCGTTTCGCAGAGCTGTTTCTCGATCGAGTGCAATGGGTTCAGTGAGGTCATCGGCTCCTGAAAGACCATCGCAACACGGCCCCCGCGCAGCTCTTGCATTTCTTCGGCCGGTGCGTGCAGCAATTCCTCGCCGTCGAAGCGGATACTGCCGTGCGGGTGGCTGGCACGCGGGTAGGGCAATAGTTGCAGCACGGAGAGGGCGGTGACCGACTTGCCCGAGCCCGATTCGCCGACCAGTGCCACGGTCTCGCCGCGTTCGACGGTGAGGGACGCGCCGCGCACCGCTTCGACATCGTCTTCGTCCTCGAGGTGAAAACTAACTCCCAGGTTTTCGATCTTCAGCAGGCTCATGCGCCGTTGCTCCCGTGTGTTTTGCGCGGGTCGAAGGCGTCGCGCACCGCCTCGCCGATAAAGACCAGCAGCGAGAGCATGGTCGCCAGCGCGAAGAAGGCGGTAAAACCAAGCCACGGGGCCTGGAGATTGCGCTTGCCCTGGTTGAGCAACTCGCCCAGCGAGGGCGAACCGGGCGGCAGGCCGAAGCCGAGAAAGTCGAGCGAGGTCAATATCCCGACCGAACCGGTGAGCACGAAGGGCAAAAAGGTCAACGTCGAGACCATGGCGTTGGGCAGCATATGCCGCCACATGATGCGGCGGTCGCTTTGGCCCAAGGCGCGTGCGGCTTTGACAAAGTCGAAGTTGCGCGCGCGCAAAAACTCGGCTCGCACCACGCCAACCAAGCCCATCCAGCGGAACATCAACAGCAACCCGAGCAACCACCAGAAACTCGGCTCGACGATACTGGCGAGGATGATCAGCAGGTAGAGCAGCGGCAGCCCTTGCCAGATCTCTATAAAACGCTGGAAGAGCAAGTCGACCCAACCGCCGAAATAGCCCTGCACCGCGCCGGCGGCGATGCCAATGCTGGCGCTGAAAAGTGTCAGTAGGAGGCCGAAGAGCACGGATATACGGTAGCCGTAGAGCACGCGAGCGACGACGTCGCGGGCCTGGTCGTCGGTGCCGAGCAGGTTGTCGGAGTCGGGCGGGGAGGGCGCCGGGTGTGTGAGGTCGTAGTTGACGGTGTCGTAACTATAAGGGATCGGCGGCCAGAGAATCCAACCCTTTTCTTCGATCAGCTCCGCGACAAAGGGGTCGCGGTATTCGGCCTCGGTCTCGAACTCGCCGCCGAAGGTCGTTTCGGGGTGGGGCGCGACGACCGGGAAATAATACGAGCCGTCGAAATGTACGATCAAGGGCCGGTCGTTGGCGATAAATTCGGCCGGCAGGCTCAGGGCGAAGATCGCCCAGAATGCCCAGAAGCTCCAATAGCCGCGGCGGTTGCGGCGGAAGTTGGCGAGCCGTCGCTGGTTGAGCCGGGAAAGCCGGCTCGACGTCGGCGGGGGAGGAGCGGCGATGGCTGTGGAGGTACTCATACCTCGCGACTTTCGAAATCGATGCGCCGGTCTACCAGGGTGTAGGTCAGGTCACCGACCAATTGCATCAGCAACCCCAGCAGTGTGAAGAAGTAGAGCGTGGCGAACATCACGGGGTAGTCGCGGCCGATCGCGGCCTCATAACCCAATAGCCCTAACCCGTCTAAAGAAAAGATGATTTCAGTGAGCAGCGCGCCAGTGAAGAAGATGTCGATAAAGGCGCCGGGAAAACCGGCGATGACGATCAGCATCGCGTTGCGGAAGACGTGACCGTAGAGCACCCGGTTTTCGCTTAGTCCCTTGGCGCGCGCGGTAGTGACATAGAGCTTGTTGATCTCGTCTAAGAAAGAATTTTTGGTCAATAGCGTTAGCCCGGCGAAACCGCCGATCAGCATCGCGGTGACCGGCAGGGCGAGGTGCCAGAAGTAGTCGGCGATCTTGCCGAGCGAGCTCAGTTCTTCCCAATTGGAGGAGGTCAGGCCGCGCAGCGGGAACCAGTCGAGGTAGTGCCCGCCGGCGAAGACTACGATCAGCAGGATGGCGAAGAGGAAACTGGGGATGGCGTAGCCGATGATGACGACCCCCGAGGTCCAGACGTCGAAACGCGAGCCGTCGCGCACGGCCTTGGCGATACCTAAGGGAATCGAGATAAAATAAACGAGCAGGGTGGTCCACAGGCCGAGCGAGATCGAGACCGGCATCTTCTCCTTGACCAGTTCGACGACGCTTTGGTCTCGATAGAAGCTCTCGCCGAAGTCGAAGCGCAGATACTGGCCGATCATCTGGAAATAGCGCTCATGCAGCGGTTTGTCGAAGCCGTACATGCGCTCCAACTCGGCGATCAGCTCGGGGTCGAGACCCTGGGCGCCGCGGTACTTGCTATTGAGTTCGCTGCTCTGGGCCCTGTCCATGACCTCGCCCATATCCGAACCGCTGACGCGTTCGGTGGCGTCGGTGCCGAAGCCCTGGATTACGGCGATGGTGCGCTCGACTGGGCCGCCAGGAGCGGCCTGGATGATAAGAAAATTGACCGTCATGATGCCGAAGAGCGTCGGTATCATAAAGAGCAGGCGGCGGAGTATATAAGCTCCCAAGCGCTAGTCGCCCTGTTCCAGCCGCGCGGCCTTCTCTTCGTCGTACCACCAGGTATAGGGCATGACGAAGTAGTCGCCGGTGTAGGGGGCCGACATGGCGGGTTTGCCGAATTTATCCCAGTGCACGACGCGGAATTTGTCGCTGTACCAGTGTGGGACGATATAGTGGCCCCAGAGCAGGACGCGATCAAGGGCTTTGGTCACCGCCACCAATTCGGCGCGGTTGGGCGCCTGGATCAACTGATCGACCAGTTCGTCGACGACCGGATCCTTGATGCCGGCCTCGTTGCCGCTGCCGGGTTCGTCTGCGACGGCGCTGGTCCAGTAGTTGCGCTGTTCGTTGCCGGGGCTGTGGCTCTGACTCTGGCCGCCGACGATTAGGTCGTAGTCGAACTCCTGGGCCCTGTTTTGATATTGGGTCCGATCGACGGTGCGGATCGCCGCTTTTACGCCGAGGCGCTCGAGGTTGCTAATCATCGGTGCGACGATGCGCTCCCACGAAGCGGTATAGAGCAGAATTTCTATTTCCATCACGGCGCCCGTTTCTTCGTGCGTCAGTACGCCGTCGACAATCTTCCAGCCCGCTGCGTCGAGCAGTTTTGTGGCCGCGCGCAGATTCGTGCGGATCTGGCCCGATCCGTCGGTGCTGGGGGGCTCGTAGGCTCCGGTGAAGACCTCATCCGGGACGCGGCCCCGGTACGCTTCGAGGATTTCGAGTTCTCGGCCTTGCGGCAATCCCTCAGAAGCCAGCTCGGAATTGGCGAAATAGCTCGTGG
>JABHFS010000053.1 GCA_018672475.1 Gemmatimonadota bacterium
AATTTTATATTTCGCGGTTATATCACCAGTTATGATGTCGAAACCTATTCCCGAGTAATCATTTTCTTTTCTTGGTTTTTGAGCGTGGTCCTGCTCAGTCTGTGGCGGGCTGGTACAGCGCTGGGTTTCAAACAGTTTCGCAAGCGCGGCAAGGGACTGAAGAATGTGGTCATCATCGGCACGGATCAGGTCGCGCGCGGTTTTTGCCGGGCGATTCAACAGAATGTCGATTTTGAGTACCGCCCATTGGGCTTTTTGAGTAATGGTACGGCGCCGCAGGTTGGCGAGGTTGAAGGTCTGCAAATTATGGGTAGTGTCGAAGAGTTGCCCGATATTATACAGCGGGAAATTGTCAATGAGGTAGTCTTGACCTGTATGGACATGGATATGGAGCAAGTTGCCCAGACGATTAAGACCTGCGAGCGGGCGGATGTGCAGTTTAGCATGATCCCCGGTTTTTTTGAAATCTTGACGCGGCAGATGAATGTGCAGGAGGTGGCCGATATACCCATTTTCCAGTTGGAGGAACGGATCTTCCAGCGTTGGGGGCGTTTGGTCAAACGCGGCATTGATATCGCCGTTGCAATGCTCGTATTATTAGTTTTTGCGCCGCTTTGGGTCTTCGCGGCGTTGGGTATCGTACTCGAATCGAAGGGGGGGGTTATTTTCAAGCACGACAGGGTCGGCAAGGGCGAGAAGATTTTCTCGATGTGGAAATTTCGCTCGATGTACGCGGATGCAGAACAGCGTCGTGAGGAGATGGAGAATTTGCACGGCTCGGCCGACGCCTTGTTGAGAGTGCCCGATGATGTGCGTGTCACGCGGGTCGGGCGCCTGTTGCGCCGATTCAGCATCGACGAGATTCCGCAAATTTATAATGTGTTGAAGGGTGATATGAGCTTGGTCGGACCGCGTCCGCACATGCCGTCTGAAGTTGCCCAGTACAAGGATTGGCAAAGGCGCAAATTCGACGTGCTGCCGGGCATGACCGGGTTGACCCAGGTCCGTGGCCGCAAGGACTTATCGCTCGACGAGATGGTGCGCTTGGATATTTACTATATTGAGAACTGGTCTCCGATCTTCGATTTGCAGATTCTCGTCAAGACGATTCCGGCGGTATTTCTCGGCAAGGGAGCTTATTGAAGCGAGGCTTCGATCGACTAATGGGTTTGCGCCCAATTGCGGCCGCGTGAGAAGATAATCGACTGCTGGGTTGCGATAGTTTTGGCGCGGATGATTCCATTGTCGTAGCGGTAATAACAACCCGGGGCGATCTGCTGCTGTTGGTCCAATAATTCGAGGGCCGTGTAGACGGTAGGCGCGTCCGCACCGCTCAGTTGTATCCATTGCGCTGTAGAGATGTTGCTAAAGAAGAGCGCGTCTCCCAGCAGGTTCGGGACATCGAAGGCCACTTGTCGGCAAGTAGGTTCAATGGCAGCCGGCAGGAAGTGCTCCAGCGTGCCGGCTTGTTGCCAGTCGCGATTGCGCAAGTGTAGCGTAGAGACCAACACCAAGATATAGACGGCGATGCCCGCTTTGGCCAAGAAAGAGCCAGGGCGGATTTTTTTTTGCAGATAATACAATATCTGTCCCATCGCCAGGGCGAAACCGGGCACTGCGAGATAGGAGAGACGGCGGGGGCGCTCAGGCAAGATCAGCACGGGCAACAGGGCTATGATGATCCAACAGAGGGGTAGTAGCAGGCGAGCGGGCGAGGACGATTTTTCACGGCGCAGATAGAGCAGATAGAGCAGGATGATGATGATGTTGAGGAGCAAAAGCGGTGTAAGAACGGCAAAAAAGTGGTCGCCGATCTCGGCCGGGCGATAGTGGATGATTCGGCCGCCGATGGCGCTGCCGCCGGCCAGTAGGTAAAGGTAATAGGCCAAATTGACAATGGCCGATTTGAAAGACAGTGAAGCCTGGTAGTTGCCTCCGCTCAAACCCAAACCTACAAAACGCCAATAAAGATAAATCAGCGCACAGCAGCCCAAGACAATAAGGTGCAGTGGACGCAATCGCATGCGTGGACGCTGCAGGCCCCAGTAGCAGACTGCCGCAAGCGGAATGACCAGGAGGAAATTCTCGTAAAAGCCTAGACCCAGCAGAAATACAGGCAACAGTGCGAATAGTGGGCGGGAAGTGGCTAGTAGGTAGAGGGTGGCCAAGGCGCAAAGGGTCGCATATAGGCTCAACTGCCCGGAGATCCAACTGACGGTTTCGGTATTGAGCGGATGTATTGCAAAGAGGACGGCGGCCCATAGGGCAATCGCTCGATAGTGCGGAAAGAGGCGGAAGAGGTGGTAGGCAAATAAGACCGCGGCCGAGTGCGCGATAAAGGACATCAGGTGGTAGGGCAGGGGATACAGGCCAAAAAACTGATGCTGGATGGCGAAGACCAGCTCGCCTGCCGGCCGGAAAAAACCGCCGGGCCAGGCGTGCTGTAGTGCCGCTGCAAGGTCGAGGTCGGCGCTGGTAATCAGCGTTAGGTCGTCCTTGACGAAGAAGGACTGCCAGGCGGGCCAATAGGCTATCGCTGATAGCAGCAAAAGCGCGGCTATTTGTCGGGGCGGAGTGTTTGGCGATACAAGGGGTATTGATGCAGCCATTAGAGCGCGCTTAGCGGCAATACCTGTTGGCCGTTCCAGAAATGAACCTTGGCGAGATTCGCGGCGGAGCCCATATCGATTTCCAGAGCATTTGCCTGCCCTTGGTCGCTAAGGCCGGTAACGCGGATTGAGGCCGTGCCTTTGGAATAGGCATAGCCGATTTCTAACGGACGGGCACCAGTGAGGATTTCCATGCTTTCGAGGCGAAAAAACTCATTGGTTACCGTCAGGTGCATACTCAGAGTCTGCTCGTTGACGAGGTTGATCGTTATTTGCTCTGCGCGCTGTGTTTTTATCACATTGGCTAGGGCGATGATTTCACGGCCGGTCCCTTGCAATCGCAGCGTGCCTTGCAGCGCCCAATCAGAAATAAAGAGCGGGACCTCATCCCACTCGGCGGGCAGATTGGCCAGGTAGATGGGGCCGGTGGTTGGGAGGCGGCTTGTCGCGGCCGTCAATTGTTGGCAAAGAATACGGGCTTCCAACCAGTCCCGTTGGTGTTGCAGGGAGTAGGTTATCGACAGTGATAGAAACGCGGCGAAGGCCGCGAGCTTGAGCTTGGATTTCGCGTGTTGACCGGTCCAATCTAGGGCCGCGCCTAAGATTAGAGCGATGCCGGCCGAAGGCAAGTAGGTGTTCCAAGGGGAGTAGAGGGTGATGACGGGTAGCGCGCTTATAGTAAAAAAAGCGAGACCGAAGAAATGACCTTTTTGTAACTGGTGTCGCCAATGCCAAATCGCGCTACCGGTGGCGATTAGACCCGCGCCGGCACTGAGGGCTAATAGCAGCGGTTGGGCGCGGAAAAAGGGTTTTAGCTCTTCGAGGCCCCAAGGGGCTAAACACTTGGCAGCGTAGGTCGCCGCGTTGATCAGCAATCGCAGTGCGGTGATATGGGCATGCAACGGGCTGGAGGGCATATGGCCAAAGAGCGCCAAGCGAAAAAGCAGGTAGCCGGCTGCGACAAGGCCATAGGGAAAGCAAGCCCAAAACCAGCGACTGGCGGTGAGTCTGTTTTCGCTGCGCAGGGCAATCGCTTCCCAGAGCGCGATAAGCAATGGCAGCGAGAGCGCCAGTTCTTTTGTCAGCAGGGCTAGGAGAAAAAAGAACGGCCCGAGGACTTGGGCGACCTTCGACCCGCTGCGACTTTGCAGATAGTAGACGGTCGCGACCAGATAACAGAGGGTGCAGAGCAAGCCGGTCAGAGCCGCGACCATAAGGACGCCAAAAATATGGCCGGGCAAAAACAAAAAGAGCAATGCGGCCAACAGCCCGGTGCGGTTGTCGCCGGGAAAGAGTTGCCGACCTAAGTTTCGCACTAATAGCGCACAGGCCGTATGCATCGCAAAATTGACCAATTGAAAGCCAAGCGGTTCGAGGCCCCAAACTGCGAACTCGATCTTCCAAAGCAAAGCGGTTAGCGGGCGATAGTAGTGGAAGGACTCGCTGTAGAACCACTGCCAGATTTGCGCGAAGGGCGGGATGCCCCAAGTGGTGAGGTGGTCGATATCGTCGGAGAGAAAACTATCACCCCCCGCGCCAGGCAGCCAGAGCAGGGCGGCGAGCAGAATGATCGGGGATTCCCAATGGCGCTGGAGCGTAAATGTCGGCATAGGTAACTAACAAAGAAGAAGGCACTTGCGGAAAAACTGCGCAAGTGCCTTCTCGTCTAGTTGCAATACTGGATGAATGGTAGCGGTGGAGGGATTTGAACCCACGACCTTTGGATTATGATTCCACTGCTCTAACCAACTGAGCTACACCGCCAAAAGACAGTCAAAAGCTAG
>JABHFS010000054.1 GCA_018672475.1 Gemmatimonadota bacterium
AACGAGGAACATCCTCACAGCGCGTTGGGCTATTTAACGCCGAACGCCTTTGCAAAAACACATGCTAATACGCCTCAAAAATAGAGCCCAACTCTCACGCTGAATGGTACCAAAATGGGGAGCAGCCTAGGCAAGAAAATACTCACAGCCAAACCGGTCCAGTTTGAAGGGGTCATACCACTCGGAGCATAAACTGGGCGGAATGGTTCACTGGTAGTTTAGCCGGCCCTGCGGGGCCGGTTTTTTTATTGCAGATGGGTGTCTGTAGTATAAAGGGGTTTATGCGAGGTCGAATTGTCAGTATATTGGGTTTTGCATAGCCTCTAAACCATAGAGATAGTGGCATGGATCAGACGGAACGTCCCCATATCATCCTAATTATGACCGACCAGCAGCGCACCGATACGATTGGCGCCTGGGGTTGTGATTATATGACGACGCCGGCGATGGATCGCCTGGCGGCAGAAGGGTTGTCGTTTCGTCGCGCCTATTGTCCGGGGGCGACCTGTGTGGCCTCGCGGGCGGCGATTTTCACCGGGATGTATCCGCACAATACAGGGGTCTACAGCTTCGACCCCTGGGCCGAGCATCGCAACTGGGTACAGGATCTCAGTGAGGCGGGGTATCACTGCGTCAATATGGGCAAGATGCACTTTACGCCGACCCGCGTCGACGGTGGTTTTCACGAGCGGGTGATCGTCGAAAATCCGACCAATGGCTTTTTGAAAAATGGCCAAGCCGATGACGATTGGGGCCGCTTTCTAACTCACCACGGCCAGCAGCGCCCCTACGATCGCCATCTCACCGATCCAGAGTGGCGGCAGAAATATCAGGGGGTGGTTTGGGATCTCGAGGAGCGTTTCCACTCGGATGTCTTTATCGGCGACGCGGCTTTGTCATGGATCCGCAACTGGCAGGGCGACAAACCGCTCTTTTTACAAATCGGTTTTACCGGGCCGCACGAACCCTGGGACCCGCTGCCGCGCCACCTCGCGCTGTACCAGGATCGCCAGGTCCCGACACCGGTATTGCGCGAAGGCGAGCTGGAGGAGAATCCGCCGCAGCACGAGGCGCACAAACGCCGATTGCGCGATGCGCTGGCCCACCACGAATCGGGCATCGATATGTATTCGCCAAACGCCGAGGATATCGCGCGGATGCGGCGGCACTATTATGCCAAGACCACAACGGTGGATGAGAAATTGGGTGAGGTGCTCGACGCGTTAGAAGAGCGGGGCTTGTTGGAAAATAGCTTGCTCGTGTTTTGCTCGGACCACGGCGAACTGCTGGGCGACCACGGACTGGCCTATAAATGGCTGATGTATGAACAGATAGTGCAGATTCCGCTGATTGTGCGCGACAGCCGGCGGCCGGAGTTGGGGGGGAGGGAGGTGGCAGATCTGGTCTCGCTAATGGATTTGGGACCGACGGTGCTCGAGGCGGCCGGCGTCGCAGTGCCGAGTTATTTCGAGGGGCGTTCGCTGGGGCCTTATCTCGCCGGTCCCGCCGGTGATTTTGCACCGCGCGAATATGTGTATTGCGAAGATAATTTTTCGCTTATGATACGCGGTGAACGCTATAAGTTGGTCTACTATCTCGGCCAGGAGCAGGGCGAACTCTACGACCTGGAGCGGGATCCGGACGAGTTGTGGAATCTGTGGGACAAAGAGCCCGCGTTGCGCGATAAATTGAAGATGCGCCTGCTCGAATGGCAGGCGGCGAGCACCTATTACAACGCGGGCTATAAACGAGATCGCAACAAACAATATGGCATGTCGTGGCCGACTGCAGAAAGCCCCAGCTTGCAGGCTAAGCTGGCTTCCCGCTCGGTCGAACTCTGAAATACTCCGCAGAAAGGAGAAGTCCGATCTAGAGCAGGTGTGCAGGTAGTTCAAGTTAATCACAAGCCAATACAGCAAGTAAAAGGAGTGGCTCTTATGCGTTTTATCAGTATGCTTTGTGTGGCTCTGGCCGTCGGGTTGGTTGGTAACGCCAACGCTCACATTGGTGAGCAGGTCTATCTAATTTTCGAAATTTCCGATGCCGATTTGCAGGATATCAACCTTTTCGACGCGGATATCACCGACTGGGAGGACGTGGTCGGCGACGCCTCGCTCTTGCCGGATGATTTCTTCGCCGACCCGACGGTTGGCGACGGAGCCTCGTATAATCCGGCCGATATGGACTACCGGGTCTGGTTGGGCTGGAACGAATCGAGCAACCGGCTCTACCTGGCCGCCGAGCGCACCGACGACGTCTATATCAACGAATACGGCGGCGGCGCCCCGGCCTCCGTGTGGCAATACGACTCGGTCGAGTTTATGATCGACGGCGACCACTCGGGCGGGCAGTACAATTTCAATAATGAGGATTCGTTTACCGACGAGGAGAAGGCGCGTCTACAGAACAGCCAAGCCCAGAAGTGGAACGCCATCTTCGATTCGCCCGACGGGCGGATGTTGGGCTATCCGGGGCAGGCCGCCTGGCTCAACCAGCCGCCATTGAGCGACGGCGGCGGCGGATCGGCGGGCGGTGGGCCGACGAGGATGGTCCTCGAAATCTACGTCACTCCCTACGACGATATTATCGCCACTGACCAGGAGGGCAGTCTAGCTACGGACCTTGAGGCCGGCAATGTCATCGGTTTCCAGATCGCGATGCCCGATTTCGACACCGCGCCGCAGGAGTATCGGGGGTACCACAACCTCTCCGGTCAGGCGGCGACCTTCCGCTACGCCGAGCGCTTCGTCGACGGCCGACTCATTGGTAGCGGCGGGGCTACCGCGGTTGCCGACCAGTCGTGGGCGCGGATCAAGGCGAGTTTCAACGACTGAAACCGTCCTTGTTGTATCTGCCATAAATCGAGCGCGAGAGAGGATGCCCTCTCTCGCGCTTATATGTACGGGCTATTGACAGGACTTTATCATCCTGAGAGGACCCCGAAGACTGGATCACTTTGGCAGTGAGGTTTGCCGTGTATCAGCGGGTTGCACGGTTAGGTTTTGCGCGAATTGATCGGGCGTTTTATAGCCCAAGCTACTATGGGTCTTTCTCCATTGTAACGGCGTCGATAGTCTTCAACGACGACACGGGTTGTTTGCCTTGCGCTTCATTAGTAGCTTCTTCGTCTACGGCAAGAAAATACTCACAGCCAAACCGGTCCAGTTTGAAGGGGTCATACCAGTGCAATGTGAAGCTGATCCCCGATATGACAATAAAGCCGATGGCGATAAGCTCGATGGCGGGGTTGTCGAAATAGCCGATACTGGCATCGTGGGTGGAGAACCCGCCAATGGAAACGGTCGAAAAACTGTGGGCGATGGCGTCAAAAAGGTCCATGCCTGCCAGCCAATAGGCCAGGGCACAAGCGACGGTCAGGCCGAGATAGAGATACCACAACGCCTTGGCGGTTTCGGCGATTCGCGGCGTTATTTTCGAGTCTTTGATCGGGCCGGAGGTCTCGGCGCGGAAAAGCTGCATGCCGCCGACACCGAGCATCGGCAATACCGCGAGGGCGAGCACGATGATGCCCATGCCGCCGAGCCACTGTAGCTGTTGGCGGTAAAACAATACGGACTTGGGCAGTTCGTCCAAACCCTGGATCACCGTGGCCCCAGTGGTGGTCAAACCGGACAGCGACTCGAATACGGCGTCGGTGAAACCCAGATGCGAACGCTCTTCCAGCATCAGCGGCAAAGCGCCGTAAAACCCCAACACAGTCCAAAATAGGACGGTAATGATGAAACCGTCGCGGATGCCCAATTCGGCGGGGCTTTTGCGCGTCGGCAACCAGCATGCGAGTCCGGTGCAGAATGTTATAGCGAAGGCGATGAGAAAGGCGTCGCTGGCCCCATCTTGATAGAGAAATGAAACCAGGACGGGCACCAGCATCGTCGCGCTAAAGACCATCAGCAATACGCCGAGTACTCGAAACACCACTGATGTGCGCATAGTTTATCCGTTGGGAAGTGCGCGGCTTATTTGCGCCAGGCGTCCGGTGAGAATAATACGATCACGGTGAAAATCTCCAACCGCCCGAGCAACATGAAAAAGGAGAGCAGCCATTTGCCGGCCGCAGGCAGGTGCGCGTAGTTGTCGGTGGGGCCTACCGAGCCCAGGCCGGGGCCGACATTGCCCAGGGTCGCCGCCACGGCGCCGAAGGCCGACAGCATGTCCAGGCCAAGCAGCGACATCGCCAGCACCCCCAACAGGAAAAGCAATATAAAGAAAATAAAATAACCGAGCACATTGGTTACGACCTCCTTCGGCACCGGCACACCGTTCATGCGCACCGGGATCACCGCTTGCGGGTGGAGGTGGCGCCGCAACTCGCTGAGCACGAATTTGGCCAGCAGGTGGATGCGCATTATTTTGATCCCGCCGCTGGTTGATCCCGCGCAACCACCCACCATCATTAACACTAAGAGTGCGAATTCGCTGCTCGGCGACCATTGCTCATAGTCGGCGGTGGCGTAGCCGGTGGTGGTGAGAATCGAAGCGACCTGGAAGAGGGTTTTTTGCAGGGTCGCGACCGGGTCTCTGTCGTAAACGAAAAAGGTGTCGAAACAGAGAAAGAGCGTGACTACGCCGATGAGGCCGATAAAGAATAGGAACTCGTGGTTGCGAATATAGGCGCGGAAATCGCCTTTGAGGAAGCGGTAGTGCAGGGCGAAGTTGGTTCCGGCCAGCAGCATAAAGAAGGTGATTACGCTGTCTAAGTATAAACTGTGATAGGCGCCGACGCTGGCGTTGCGGGTGGAATAACCGCCGGTTGCCATCGTGCCGAAGGTATGGCAGATCGCGTCAAAGAAGCTGAGGCCACCCAGCATCAGCAAGAAGGTTTCGACTACCGTGAAGAGCATGTAGACACCCCAGAGGATCTTGGCCGTTTCGGTGATGCGCGGGGCGAGTTTGTCGGCTACCGGTCCTGGGATCTCGGCCTTAAACAACTGCATGCCGCCGATGCCGAGAAAAGGCAGGATCACCAGCGAGAGCACGATGATGCCCATGCCGCCGATCCAGTGGGTGAGGCTGCGCCAGAACAGGATGCCGTGCGGCAGGTGTTCGATATCGGTGAGTATTGAGGCGCCGGTGGTGGTAAAACCGGATATAGTCTCGAAGAAGGCGTCCGTCTCGGAGGGGATGGCGCCCGACAGAACGAAAGGTAGGCTGCCAAAAAAAGACAGGGTCAGCCAGGCGAAGGTGACAATGGCGAAGCCTTCTTTGGGGCGTAGGTCGCCGTCGAGCCGGGTCGCCTTATAGGCGATGAGCCCAACGACAAAGCTGATCGCGGCGCTGATCAGGAAAGCCGGTGCGTCGCTTTCGCCGTAGTACAGCGAAAAGGGCACGGGCAACAACATGAAGGCGGAGAGGCAGATTAGCAGCAGGCCGAGTATATGCGTGACTTTATGGAAATGCATAAGGGCCTCCGGTTTAGCGGGGAAATGTCCGGCGGGTCTAACCGCCGAAGAATTTCCTTACTTCCTCGTGGGTGTGGTGGCGGGTGAAGACCACGGTTTTGTCGCCCGGTTCTATGCGCGTATCCCCGTCCGGGATGATTACGCGGTCGTGGTGCACGACCGCCCCGATGATCGAGTCGCGCGGCAGGCGGATATTGCGCAGATCCTTTTTGGTGATCTTACTGCCCTCGCGGGCGATATATTCGACGGCTTCGACATCGAGGCCGGGCAGGCTGGCGATCGAG
>JABHFS010000055.1 GCA_018672475.1 Gemmatimonadota bacterium
AGCAATAGCTCGGGAAAATCCGCATCGTTTTCCCTCCGCAACGCGGCCGCCTGGATCCAGCAGGTTAAATCAACCTCGTCTTTGTCCTCAATTGGAGATATCGCCTGATTCATCTATCACCTGTATTCTCGTGAATCTATATGACCTTACAACCTAAACAATTTGATGAATCAAACAATAGCGGTCCGTAGCCACAGACCGCTTCCCTGGTTTTGCCGAAAACCGTCTCTCTCTCCGAAGGAACCGAGAGCGCCTAAATTGGCATTTGCCTAGCGGTCGCACCCCGTCGCCACCCTTTTTTGCGTTTTTGCTCTTGGACCATACGCGCTTTCCTTTTTCGCCCAGTTAACACAAAGCCCATAACAATGCCAATAAATACAATACTTATCTACTACAGGCGGTAGGTCGGCTGCGCAGTGAACTCGGGGTGAAAGAGTCCAGGCAATACAAGTGGAATGAGGTGGAGGCGGGTATCTCTTGTCCCCCACGCCCAGATGGTGTAGTGATGGGTGGCATAAGATAAGAAACTTCATGCCTCACTAAGGCAACTCGGCGTTATGAGTAAAAAGTGGGGTGCTGGAGCCGGCGATGCCGTTGCAAGTCGACTTGAGCATAACCCGTACTGCCGAGAATAGAATCGATATGGCCTTGGAGATGCTGGACGTCAACGCCCTGGACACTGGCCGCTACCACGCCGTGGTAGTGCAGAATCCTAACGACAAACAGGGGCTCAAGGGCTTTATCAAATTAGCCCGGGTGCATTCGATGGGGTTTGTCATTGACGGTAGCTCCGAAGCGGCGGCGACCGGCGGCCTCAATATCCAGGAAATCGACATTCTTTGCGATATGATCAACCTAGCGATAGAACGTTTGCTCTGAGATGTTGTGCTCACGGCAAAGCGATGGGCGGTTTCGCCGCCATCGGCCTGGCGAAGAATACGGATAATCGCTTCCGTGCTATGGGTTTGCCTTTCATGAGCAGCCTACAGGTCAGAAAGACTCACACTATAAATAGGGCAACTATTGAAGGGCACGCCAGCTGCCATAAAATGTCCTTGCAAAAAGCTCATTCCTGTTCAACCTCTCTGATACGAGGATCGTGGAGTTGTATAGGGAATTACCTCAACCTCCGACCCGGCGAATACTTGCTATGTTGAGCTTTCACATTGGCTCCGAGCCTGATCTGTATCGGGGTCTCAGTCATTACTTAGGCGTGCTGATCTCGCATCTGCCTGAGCTCGCCCTGAATGGCCAAGAGTAATTCGTAGACCGTTTTCTGTCGGGCCTTTTCCCCCGACCCCAGATCAAGCTGCATCGACGGAGCTATCCATACGTCGGCATCGTTGGGATCTACACTTACTTCGGCGTCAACGAACCTCTCCCAACTGATCCAGGTGCTTTTAGAATAGGTTGAAAAGCCGTTTCTCCAGTATAAACCGCCGCAGCCCACGGCGATCCCCCGCTCTCCGCTTCTACCTGTCGTCAGATCGTGAAAAGCCACTATTTTTTCGTCTTTGGGCAGCGAAAGCTTGCTCTCCATAGCTGTCCGTCGGGATTCGTCCAGATCCTCCAGACTCACAAAAAAGCAGGTTTCTGAGGAATGCATGCGGCACAGGTCGTATAGACGCGATGGAGCGTCGTTGCCAAACCAGGGGGGAATCGGAGCCGTCTCCGGGATCTCAGGCGCCAGGTACGGGTTCAGTATCTCGGAGATTCGATCTGCCACAATCTTTCCCTTGTCCGAGTTCGCCATGGTGAAGACCGCGAATGAATCACCATTCATCTCTTCATCAATCGTACAAAGCGTCAGACTCGCGCGGGGGTTTTGATTCCGAGCACCCCAGCGTTCGTTTGCAAATTCAAGTTCCTGCACAGCACTGAAGTCCACCTCGTGCCGTTTGATGCCAAAGAGCTTTCTGTGTTCGGTACGTATTTTTAGATCATTGAGTGAAAAAATCGTGGTCATATTAAAACTGGTATTTCTACTCAGCATAGAAATTAGAATGATGATCGGGAGGATGTACCATGCACCATGAACATCCCGGATCCAGGCAGAAAGTAGGATCACTATCATCATTATGACCACAAACCAATGCAACACCGGTTTATCGTGGACGATATAATCCCCATTGGCTGTTTCTTGAGCGCGCAATCTGAGCCTCCTCTATGTATTACTGTACGGGTAGTGTATCAATACACACAAACCGTGCGGAGCAGCCTTGCTCACACAGATCATGATCGACCGATATTTATCGGTAAAATTCGCGCGGACTCCTGTGTGCACAGCGCAAGCGTGTGAAATTTCGTATTTGCGAGCAACGCCACCGTCAAAAAGGCCTAGGCCCTCGCTCGTCACGCGCCCCCCGACCTGACGACGAATCTCTATGGTCGAACCCGAAGCGAGCGTTTGGCGCCGTCTATCGGATGGTCAAAAGGCTCAGGTCCTGGCTATCGTCGGAGGACGAATGACTTAAAACACTCGGAATTTTATCCCGCAGTTGGACGCGGTGGTGCTGATCGGCAAGAGGGGCGGCGAGGCGGAGGGGGGCGCTGCGCATCGATGATGCCCGACTACCGTACGAGTAACGGTTACTAGCTCTAAGCACCCACCCACTGCGCTGTCACCCATGCCCCCCACGCGCACAACACACACAACGCACACATCACTACTGCCAACCGCCCCCTCTACGCCCCATACTGCGACTGCATATTCACGGTAGGCGCCGCGCGTCGCTGATGCGAATGTCGCCGATGTGCCCAAACCAGTGGCCATACCCCAAGAAATTGACCTTGCCGCCGTAGCGGCTATGGCCAGCGGGCCTCGTCGACACGCTGAACTGCGCCCCGTGGCCAGCCCTGTCGTTGACAAGCGGCACGCCGTCCGCGCATGCCAGGCTCCAGATCAGCCGTCCGTCCAACCACAGCTCGTGGGTGTCCGTTGCGTACTCATACTGCCACGCCACGTGGTGCCATTGCGCGTCGGACACGCAGCAGGCATCAGGGTCACCGGCGACGATGCCCTGTGGGTATTTCCACGGCCCGAGCCCCTCCCACCGGTGGCCCGCCGACGCAAAGGTGACACCTGGCGCCAGGGTGTTGCCGTCCGGCGAGTCATGCGTCGAAAGAAAGAGCTCCCAGACGCCTTGTTCGGAGCTGTCAAAGGAGCCGCAGATATGACCGAAGTTAAAGGTACGGCCGTAGCGATCAACCTTGATCTGGTTGTCACCGACCCGGAACCACGCTTCCACGCACCAGGCGTCTGTGCACCGGCGCAAGTCGGCTATCTCGCCCGCCTCTGCGGGGGTTGTGAAACCCCACTCGCCACCACCGCACTCCCACGGGTAGCGACCCCAGCCTGGGAACCACTCGCGCGTGTCGCCTGCCATATTGACCCAACTCAGGGTCAAGGAGTCATCTCCGGCTAGGCCGGCGCGGTCCACAATCATCTTGCCATCGTCACCCTGCCAATCCCACAGCGCCTGCGTGTGCTCGTCAACCTCAAGCTCGCGCAGGCCGGGAGCCAAGATCCGCAGTGCGAGGGGGGTCTGGTCGACAGCGGCGCCCGTGGTGGCGCTCGCCTCGAGTGTCAACCGCTCAACGGTTCCACAGCAGCTCTCGGGCGGGGTCCCTGTGATGCACCAGCCGCCAGCGTCATCGCATTCCTGCAGCGATAGCCATGCTGGGAACACGCCCTTGGACTGCCAGCGTACCGAGGGGCCGAGGGTACCGCTCTCGAGGGCGGCGCTGTACGGCCGCCCACCGAAGGCTGGCGGCAGCGAGCGCGTGGCCAGCCGCCCTTCGACCACAGCGAGCGTGAACGGCTGTCGTGCCTGCTGGCCATCGATTGCGGTGACCAGCACGGTGAAGGCTGTCGTCCCGGGCACCGTTGGCACGCCGTGCACGACACCTTGCAGCCGATCGAGCTGCAGACCTTGCGGGAGCGCCGCCGGTTGCTCGTTGTCGAGCAGGGCAAATGACGCGGCGGTGCCGCCTTCCACGACCACCGCTGCACGATAAGGTACTTGCACGGTGGCATCCGACAAGCTGGCCGGGTGTGCACGTGCTGCCGCGCGTTGATTTTCAGTGGACGGCCCGCTGCGCTCGTTGTAGTGCAGGTGGCCGTAGGTCGGCACGATCCGCAGCGCAGGCGCGACCGGCAGCCGCAGCACGCGTGAGATCCGCAGGCCGGCCATCTCGCCTTCGAACGAGCACCAGCCGAGGTAGAACGGCGGGTCCTGTGAGTGAACGACGCCACCCACCATGAATGGAATCGTGTTGCCGACCACGGGGCCAACAACGCGCGTCTCTGGCGCGCGCCCGGACCAGACCACCGCCCCGTCAACAAACAGCCAGTGAGCTTCGTCCAGCTTCCGCCACTGCCACGCGATGTGATGCCAGCCCTCGCCCTCCAGCCCGGTGCGGCTGACGGCGGTAGCGTCGGCCAACCCGCAGAAAAATGGCCCGCGCGTTCCCTCGAGCCCGGTGAGACCGTTGAAATCGCGGTGGCCAGATTGACCCAAGTTGCGCGCTTGCGGCATCAGCCGGCCGTCCTGCGGCTGCTCGCGGGTGCCGTCGTGTAGCGAGAAGCTCCAGCCTTTGCGCTGGCCGGTCGGCAGGCTGAAACCGTCCTCGTCGGTACCGCAGATTTGCGCCGTCGTGCGCGGGTACTCGCCGCCGAGCTCCGCCCCCCAGGGCCCGGTGTAGCGGACCCAGGCCTCGACCGTGTACTCGTCGGGGCAGCGGCGCAACTCCAGCGCGTCGTGATTGACGGGGCCCACCAGAACGTTCGCGTCGTCATTGCTGCCGCGCTCGAAGCGGATGACGGGGCCGAGCCCTTCGACCAAGCCCCAGAGAGCCCGCTTGTGGGCGCGGAGCGTCAGCGCTGGGTCGGTGGCTTCGTGGCACTCGTCACCGGCGCCCTCGTCGAACCGGTACAGCGCCACCGTGTCCGCGTCCTGCTCGAAGCGCCGCGGGAAGATCTTCTCCGTCACTATAGAAATCGTTGCCTCATTCATGGCTTCCTCGCACTTCTAACATGGTATTGCCCGACCCGAACAACAGGCGCGAGGAGTAAACTATGCGGTTTATCAGATCAAACAAGCGTACCGCCACGTCCACATCTTCGACGCGCTGAGGCACTAAAGTATCCATTAGGCTGGGCACCATTCTGGTCTGAATTTCATGCCCAGTACCTTTGGGCTTTTTTTGTACTTATGACACTGGAGTTATCTTCCAGTTGGCCGCGGATTGGGATTTCCCCTTTGCCAAAATTGCGCTTGATCAGTTCCTTGGTTGGCTCGTCAAAGCGTGTGGTCTGTTGGGCCAAGAGGAAAGCTTCGTAGCCCTGAATGTCGGCGACAACAAAGGATGATGGAGATTCCTGGTAGGGGACTCGGCCGGTGCCTAAGACCTCGTAGCCGCGATCGAGGAAGAGCTGAACTACACGTCGGCCTAGCCTACCGGCAGCCCCCGTAACCAGGATCATAATCTATTCTTTCGTTTCGAAATGCTAGCACCCTATGGGCCAGGTGCTGTAATGAACACTGACGTATCTCTTGCCACTTTTTTTATGCCCCTCTCGCCTCTGCCAGCAGTTGATCGCACCGTAGGCGCAACCGGTCCAGATCTTTAGCATAGGCTGGGTTTTGGCACATATTCTGTGTTTCATCCGGATCCGCTTCTAAGTCGAAGAGCTCCTCGTAGAGCGGGTCTTGGGTAAAATAACGAATGTATTTCCATTTATTGCTACGGACCCCTTCGCTTGGGGGAATGACAAAATAGACATTTTTATTATTTAGCTGAATTATAGCGGTTAAGAACGGCAATAATAGATAGTGTACAAGATCTAACCCTCAAGGTCAGAAAAAAGGCCCGAGACACCAATTGTAATCCTCCAGTAAACTTTTTATGGCAAATGAATATTCTACAATTAACTTGTGCCCGGCACCATCACCTCTACATCGGGCCTTCAGGACAATCCTACAAAGTGGCGTGACCTGGCTGACTCCCGAGAGTTGGCCCTGCTTGGGTGCAGATGCGCGCGTTTGCAGCTTTGCACTGCGGCTGCAAAACAGAGAAGCATTGCTGCCACTTTTAAAAGATCTGTTGCAAAAACGTGCGACGGACGAGTGGTTGGAACGGCTCAAGGGTAAAGTGCCGTGCGCGCCGGTCAACATACCGAGGCGCTCCTCGAGGAGCACAAAGCGGAGGCGTTGGCGGCGGCGAGGTGAACGCTAGGCGGAGTAACAGGCCGGGATCCGAGTCGGGGCGTCCCCCTGCTCTTCTCTGCTCAGCGTAGACGCCGCGTGGCCCAGGAGATGAACTATCCTCACCGCCGCTGGTCATCGTATGGCGGCAACCAAACAAAGAACACGTAAAAGCTGTCGCTCATTACGAGAATATTGCTCCCAAACACTCGAAACCGTAGTATTTGCGCAATCACAGGAGCCGTGCCCTGCTCGATCCAGTATAGACTCCGCTTACCCCAGGATAGTTGAATCTACGCGAAGCTCGACTCGTTATTGAGGATTGGCGACAGCATTATAACACCGAAAGACCCCATAGTCGGCTGGGCTATCTCAGCCCGGAAGAGCTTGTACAAACCCAAAAAACTCACACCCGCTTCACGATATAAACCAAGATTTTATGGGCGTCTTATTAGATTGGGATTCCCCAGAACAGGCTTTTATCGACCTAAGCTACCGGGACGAGAAAGCATTGCCAAACAAAGAGATTTATACGATGGACCGTTTTAACATTTTCATTTTTTGCTGTTTGATCATGATTGGCTCTATTGTGATTGCCAGTGACGATGAGGACGAGCCTGAGATCACCGTAGATCTCTCCGGTGCCGGTTTCGATGCGGAGGAAGTCCAGGTTTTGCAAGATGACGAGGGTAACACTATCTTAGGCGACTTTGATGGCAATGCAACGGTCAATTTCGACGACTTTTTTATCTTCGCCGACAACTTTAGTCAGGAAGACTTCGTTGAGGCTACCGATCTGGATGGCAGTGGTGCGGTCAACTTCGACGACTTTTTTATCTTCGCTGACCACTTCGGCATTGCATATGCTAAAGCAGAAGCCCAGCGCCAAGACCCCACACAACGCGCCAACGCACCCGTCTTTAAAAAACTCCATAAAGGCATCAATATTGACACTTCGCTGCCGAGTGCTGGAGTGTGGCCAAAGGTACAGCACGATGTCGCGCAATTTCAGGCTGCAGCGAATGCAGGCTTTACCTCAGTGCGCGTGTTTATGCCTTTTGGAGCGGGCACCGAAGAGACCGAACAACAAATCGTCGATGCCTTAGCCAATGACCTAGCCATCGTAATCTGTATGTGGGGCAATTCTGCCTGGGCCAAAAACAATATCGCAGTGGGTGCTGAGCAAATAGCAAAAAAATGGGGAGAGTTAGCCAGAGCTTGGAAGAAATACCCCGGTGATCTCGTTTTCGAGATACTCAACGAACCCAAAGGTATTGGCTATAAAGAAGAAGAACGCTATGAAGAGGTAATGCAGTTATACAATTCCGCCGCACAGGCGATTCGCAACGAAGACCCGACGCGTCCCATTCTAATTGGCGCTCCTCGCAGCAATGACCCCGAATACTTAGACCCATACGTGACGGAAAAATACCTCACCTATACGTTTGACGGCGGTAAAGGATTCTATGACGATACAAATGCGGGGGTGGCTATCCATTTTTATAATCCGAGGCACGAAGACGGCGTCAATTTCGCCATGTGGATCGCCCCCCTCCCAGAAGATAAAAAGTGGAAACCCATCGTTTTAAACAAAATAACCACGGCAGTCCGCTGGAGAGACCGTATTGGCGTCGACATTCCGATTGTCACTACGGAATGGGGTTGTTGGACCTTCCCAGGGCGCCCGGACGCAGAACTAACCGAATGGCTGCAGCATCACATGTCCAACTTTAGAAAACACGACATCGGCAGCATGTGGTACACGGGAATGCAGAACAACCAGAGATCATACGCCATTTTTGACTCTGAGTTGGGGTGGAACCAGACGGTGCTGGACCAATTAACGGGCTTCACGCCAACGGCACTGCCCAAAACATCGCAGATAATCAATAGCGAATTCCATCAGCCGGGCCTTTCCTGGCGTCTAACTTCGGACAAGATAACCCAAGAGTACGTCTACGGCAGTGAAGCGTTCAGTGGGAACTCCATGTTGAAGATACACGTGCCACAAAACGCAGAAGGTCAACTATACCAGCAGACTTATGGAGGCCATGGAGAATATATCGGCGCGCCGGACAAAACGCTGCTCCACCTGATAAAGGGGCAGACCTATCGAATATGTTTTATATCGGCAAGTGAAGGCGGCACAGGTCGCATGAGAATTATGCTGAAAAATGCGCATAACATCGACCTGATCTACGATAGTTATGAAGCCGATAACGGGTGGATACATATCGGCAAAGAGGCCAAAACGCACACCAGGCTTTATACCCACAACAAAGAGAGCGAAATGGATGTGCGCTTGGAGCTTGATGTAGGCTCTAAGGAACAGGTCCTTTATTTGGACAAAGTAGAGTTAATAAGAAATTAATGCCTCTATGAAAAAGATAAAAAACATCGTATGGATTTTGACCGACAGCCAGCATGCCGAAGCCGTCGGTTATATGGGCAATAAAGCCGTGCATACGCCTAATCTCGACAAGTTGGAGTGATGGCCGTGGGAACGTATCCGATTTAAATGACACGTATAGGGGTTTGTTGCAAGAATCATCGGTGTCGCGACTCCATGCCGGGAGAGCAAACGATCGAGATGAAACGGGGCCAGACCATGTTCTGGAACGGTAAAACAATCCACCGGGGGGTCGCTCCAGAGGGTTTGCACGAACGTATGTCTCTGCACGGAGGTGGGCCAATATCGGGAGGACCGACCAACGAGAAAGTGGACGAACGTTTTAGATGGATGTTATCCCCTAATATTCGCGAAAGCCTGCCCGCAAAGATGCAACTCTACTACGATCGCTGGAGGGCTTTGCAGCCGTTCTGAGGCTTGGGCCGTGGGAGTCATCACCGTCGCTGAGGACCCATTGGAACCCCTGGCCTATGAGGGAGTCGCCGCGCCGATTGCGGATATTCAACCGCGGCCCCTCTTTTGGGCTAGTGACTTTTCTCTGCGGCGAACAAGATCGGCTCTTCTGGGGATATATAGAATGGGCCAAGTCACCTCCGACACTGCAGCCCCTGAGCGACGCTGACAGCCTTGACCAGGCCAAAAGTACCGTCTGAATGATCTGATACTGCTCGGCTGTAGATACGAATCATCGCAACCCAAATTTGGGATTAACAAACGGAGGAACAGATGTGGTCCAAGGCACTTACTTACCGGCTAAAACCGGGATGTTACGCAGAGTATAAAAAAGCGCACGATGAAGTCTGGCCAGAGTTGGCGCAGGCCATGTCTGACAATCAAGTCAACATGGTCATTCATCATCACGAAGAACGTCTGTATCTCTACATGACAGCACCAACGGAGGAGCATTTTAACCAGAGTCATACCGGAAAGATCGCCGACCGCTGGCTGGCGTATATGGCCACGCTCATGATCACGGATGACGAAGGCAAAACGATTATGGACGAGATGGACATGGCTTTCGCTTTCGGTCGCTACAAGGAAGAGCTCGACGAGAAGTTAAACAGCCGCTTGGCGTGATGCTGCGTTCCCGCATTAACGCCTCCCACTCATCAGAGCGCGGCGCGCAGCAACCTCCGCTCCTCGTTGATAGCAGTTCGCCATGGCTGTTACTCGCGGCACAGCGGACCACCATCTACCGTATCCGCCGCGAAGAAACGCAGCACGCGTCGGTCGCCGGTCGGCTTTTCGCCGAACGCGGAACGGTGCGATCCTGGAACAGCGAGCAGCCGCCCTCCTGGGCCATCCATATCCTGCAAATAGCAGGGCATATGCGCTGCGAGCGGTGGCGTAAATGGCTGTCCTCCGCCCGCCAAGTCGCTGACCATACTTTATAAGCCACGATTGAGACCATATGAATTATCATCGCGAATCTCTGCCGGCAATGGATATTCCCTTTCCGGCTCTGAGTCCCCAGCAGCGTCTTCATTTTGATATTTATGGCTATGTGGTTATTCCGGAAGTGCTGACGCCAGCGGAATGCCAAGCTTTAATCGATGTCCTGCAGGTATTAAAGACCGATTTAATAGCAGCAGGTGAACCGATATCGTTTTCAGCTGATCCTCCGACCAAGGTTCGCGGCGCAGGCGTGGCACACCCTGGCCATGCACATCATATTTTTATGCGGGATATTGAGCAGGCTCATCCCCTGATTACCAGCTATATTTCTCATCCCAGACTGCTTGGTATGGCGGCCGAAATTATGGGCGGAGAAATTAGACTAGTAGAATCGAATGCCTATATAAACAGTCGCTTGCCAAGCTTGGATAAAACAGAAGACCCAACTTTTTCCTTTCACCGAGGCACCGATGTGCCCTACGGAAGTCACACGCGCAATGGATTGTACCATTCGAACTTTGTCAAAACATTAACCAATCTTACCGACCTCGATGCGGATGATGGCGGCACCGTGGTGATCGCTGGTAGCCACAAGATTGATATTCCACCAGACGAGTTAATTGCCTGCGCCTATGAAGATCGCTCGATGATTCATCAGGTAAAGGCACCGGCCGGTTCCACGTTGCTTTTTGCCGAGCCGTTGATCCACGCAACAGGACAGATCCGCAGCGAGCGAGAGCGCGTGATTATTATCAGTGGCTATGGCCCGAGTCACTTTCCGTACTGGGGAGATGGTGAGTGGTCAGATGAATTCCTCGAATCTATTCCCAACAATCAGAAGATTCTTTTTCATGGACGCCAGAATTGGAATCGTCAGCCTAAAGAGCGGCCCAGCCTTCTCGCTAAAACCGACGACCGCACGTTCGGACTGGGCGATTGGCAACAGCGGGAATCCCTGCCTGAAGACCGTTAACCTCCTAAGGGAAATACACATGGAAAAAGACTTTACCTTTTACCCAAGTACAAACTCCAGCCTCAACTGTCTGACAGCAGATCAGGTAGAAACCTACAACCAGGATGGCTACCTGAAAAGCATACCGCTCTTTGATGCAGACCAGGTGGCGGCGAACCGGGCATACTTTGACGGCCTGCTTGCTTTTGCCCTTGCTCAAGGAAAAAGCAGCTACTCAATCAGTGGTTCCCACGTAGTGTATGGCGGGGTTTATGACTTGGTTACAAGTCCGCAAATCCTCGATCTGGCCGAAGACCTCCTCGGTCCTAATTTTGCCGCCATCGGGGCCCATTACTTTTGCAAATTGCCGCACGACCCCCAAGTAGTATCCTGGCACCAGGATTTTACCTACTGGCCCGTGGACCGGACAAAGGTGATAACCATCTGGGTGGCGATAGACGATGTCGACCGAGAGAATGCTTGCATACAGGTAGTGCCGGCATCCCATCGTCATGGTCTGCTGCCGTACCGCGAAAGCGACCCCCAGGAGAACAATGTCTTGAACCAGACCGTGGACAATATAGAACAGTACGGCACCCCGGATTGTCTTGAACTGAAAGCCGGGGAAGTTTCCATCCATTCCTGCCTACTGCTGCACGGCTCGGACGCCAACCATTCCGACCGCAGGCGATGTGGCATCGGGATCCGCTATGCAACAATCGATGTCCGTGCCGATGAGACCTTGCAGGCTAAAGGGATACTCTGCCGTGGGACGGACCCCGAAGGTAATTGGGCGGATCCACCTCGGCCGACCTTTGATCCTTGAGCGCGTAATCAGAGGGAAGGCTTGCACTCAAAGGGATTGACCCTATCAACGAGAGCGCAAAGTAGATCGCCCGTATTCCGCGTGGCAAGAATTAGTTTATGCATATTGGCAGTATATTAATAATGAGTCGGCAACAGAAAACGGACGCTGCGCATTAAGACGTCCCACTTACGAGTTGAATCCACATACTTCCCAACCCGCGCAACAGCCAAGTGTCAAGCTGCTGAGCCGAGCACGAGCCCGAAAGCACATCTTTGCGCTTTCGGGACACAAACGAAACACTTCCCAACGCGCAAAAGTTGTACGGTACAACCAAACCCGCGCATCAGCCAATGCCCAACGACCTGGCCATGGTCGTCGCCGCCTGGCCTAGTCTGTCGGACGATCAGAAGGCTCAGATCCAGGCTATAATCAGAAGACGAATCGCTTAAAACACGCGGAATTTGATCACCCATTAGTATAGGGGAGGTCTTCAATGCGGGTCCCCAAGGGAGAGCTCGTAGCAACGTCTTCGGAGGCATATTGAAGCTCTTGGCCGAAAGCGGGTTCGAAAACTTTTTTCCATGCCGGGGATTCGATGCTGGCCCAGCATCATTCCAAGCCTTATCAGCTTACGTGATTCCTCACCCTGCAAGGCTTCGATCATCACCTCGATCGCCTCCATTCCTCAGGAGCTCCCTCGTCGCCCGCCACAGGCGGGACAGCGGGTCACATTGAGGGCGCGACCCGCGCCAACAACGCCACCCAGGAGATCCGAGGGGGGCCCGTCGACGCCGCGAGTGAAGCCCCCGGCGACGGCGGGGCGGGCACGACCTGGCTCCGATGATTTTTTTAGCCTAAATTATACTCTGAGTCGTATTATACTGATAAATTATCACCGAGTCTGCAAGCATGATCAATGAAGCCAAAAGCATCGCCAAGCCAGATATTACAACCTTCGAAAAGTTTGTAAAATTGGCTGATTATTCGCTCATGGATACCTTACGTGCCGACCCAGATAGTACTCGCGATGGTAATGATCATCACCCGCGTCAGGTCTTTTCGGGTCATTTTGTCCCTGTTACCCCTACTCCTCTTGAAGCGCCGGAATATGTTTTCCATAGCAGTAGCTTTTTTGCAGAATTAGGATTGAGTGATGACTTGGCACTAGATAAATCTTTTCAACAGGTATTTTCTGGTGATCTATCAGCCGTGCTTGATCCCATGCGCTCGTTCGGCTGGGCAACCGGATATGCACTGTCGATTTATGGCACTGAATATACCCATCAATGTCCGTTTCGAACCGGCAATGGTTATGGAGATGGACGTGCAATATCCATTTTTGAAGGCCTTTTTAACGGCAAACGTTGGGAAATGCAGCTAAAAGGTGGAGGTCCAACGCCTTATTGTCGGGGCGCAGATGGTCGTGCCGTCCTACGTTCAAGTGTGCGAGAGTTTTTAGCGCAAGAATACATGCATGCTTTAGGAGTGCCGACGTCACGGTCATTAACACTTTATGTCTCTCAAACGGAGACCGTTAGCCGCCCTTGGTATTCTCAAAACTCCAAAAGTTTCGATCCGGATATTTTAGTCGACAACCCTGTAGCCATATCAACACGCGTTGCTCCCTCATTTTTGCGTGTGGGCCAGCTAGAATTATTTGCCCGCCGTGCTCGCAGCAATGCACATCCAAAAGCGTTCGAAGAGCTACGTATGATCGTCGCTCACTTAATTGAGCGAGAATACCTAAGTGAAATAGATCAAAGCCTACATTTTGCTGATCAAATCGTAGAATTAGCCAAAATATTGAGTGAACGCCTTACGTCACTCATCGCAAATTGGCTTCGTGTAGGCTACTGCCAAGGCAATTTCAACAGTGATAATTGCTCAGCAGGTGGCTATACCCTTGACTACGGACCATTTGGCTTCTGTGAAATTTTTGATACTGAATTTCAACCTTGGACTGGGGGCGGCGGACATTTTGCCTTTTTCAATCAACCTCTCGCTGCAGAAGCTAATTACCAAATGTTTTGGGCGGCCGTGAGGCCACTATTAGCAGAAGATGCCGATGTGCTGGAACGCTTGGACAACGTTAGACAAGGCTTTGCAGAAACCATGCAACAACAACTGCAAACCATGTGGGCCGCTAAACTTGGCTTAGCTGAGTTTAACTCACAACTGTTTAATCAATTAATCAAGTTGATGTCGCAGTCAGAGGTGGATTACACCATCTTGTTCCGTGAGTTATCTAATATCCCCGATGATATCTTGGCATTGAAAAAGAGCTTCTATGTAAACACATCTACCCAACTCGATGAAAAGTGGCAAAACTGGCTAACGGCTTGGCGAAAACTTGTGATTCAAGATGACAATCAGGAAGAGGTCTCTAAAAAGATGAAACAAGTTAACCCGAAATTTACGTGGCGAGAGTGGTTAATTGTTCCCGCTTACGAACAAGCCCAGCAAGGTGACTACAGCTTAGTGAAAGAGTTACAAGAAGTACTTAACCACCCCTATGAAGAACAGTCGCAAGCCATTGAAGAGAAATATTATCGCTTAAAACCAAAAGCGCTTTTTAACGCTGGTGGTATTTCGCATTATAGTTGTTCGTCTTAACGCCATAAGTCGCGGAGGATCTTTAGGTTTCCAAGCATTAGCTGTTTATTTGTAAATATCATACATGATTCAGTACTCGTGTTAGAGGCATAAGAATCATTACGAAAACTAGCCCATACCAATATCTCTAAAGCCACGTTCCATCGCTGGCGTAAGAAATACGGTGACATGGATTTGGCCGATGCCAGGCGGCTCAAAGAGTTGGAGACGATTTTGGCCGAATCTCTGCTCAAGAATCGCGTATTGGAAGCGGTCAACGCAAAAAAAATGGTAGGCTCAGACCTAAAGAGCGCAACTCCCTTTGATACCATTGCGCTGTTCAAAAATGGTGGAGGCGGCGGGAATCGAACCGACCTCCCATCGGCGTCAGATAATGCACCCGCCTTGCAAGTGCATTGCGCTACAGTGCGTTCCAAGCCCCCCCCGAACAGCACCATTGCAGGAGGATTGCAGGGGGATTGCACTTATATGCAAAAAGACAATGCCATATCTATGCCAAACGATCTGGCTGCCGTCGTCGCTATCTGGCCCAAACTATCGGATGATCAGAAGACTCAGGTACTGGCTATCGTCAAAGCGCGAATAGCTTAAAACGCTCGGGATTTGATCCCGCAGTTGGCCGCGGATGGAATGACGGAGCAGTGCTGAGGCGTTGGACACGGCGAAGTGCAAATAAACAAACATAGCTACATCCCCAACCGACGATCACACGTCCCACTCCTCTATCCATCCTCTATCTATGACCTGTCGCACTTGGTCTCACCAAGACGCTGCTCCACTCCGCAATCCCCGCCCAGTTTGATACATTGACGAAACCGAAATTCGTGGAGACGGCGTACGGTAATCTGTAACGATAGAAGGTGAGACTATCATGTATGAGGAGATAAAACCGACTACCCGCAGCGGGCTTGTCCCCACCCCTGAGTAAAGTCCCGCGTCAGATATCACAGCCATTCACGCAGCGTCGCTTTCGCCCCTTGGCCTTCGCCCACCCCGCATGTGCGGGATCGTGAATCGTGGGCTCGTTAAGCGCCATGTAAAAAGAAACCAGACTGGAGGGGGCGAGCAGACGCCAAGACGGCTTGACCCGATGGTCCAAAAGGGCCTTTATATTTCCTATGCACGCTAGAGGGGGGTGTGTGCTGATTCCCCATAGCGTCTCACGCGAGGTGAGTACGCCACTGACGTACCACCCTACCGCTACTGGAAAGGATACCTGATGACAAAAACCATCGAGCTGTTCAACGGCCGGGACCTGACCGGGTGGGAAGACCACAAAAATCCCCACCTGTGGACCGTCGTGGACGGTATGATCGTCGGCACCTCCGAGGCCGGCAAAATGAGCAATCTGAGCACGCAGACCCAGTACGGCGACTTCGAGCTCACCTTCGAGTTCAACGCCGACGCCAAGGTGAATAGCGGCGTGTTCCTGCGCGTGTCCGACCTGGACGACGAGGTGCACACCGGGCTGGAGATCCAGATCCTGGACACATATGGTAAGGAGCCGCCTCTCGACAAGAGTGACAACGGCGCCCTCTACGACATGATCGCGCCCTCGACAAACCCACTGAGTCCGGCGGGAGAGTGGAACCGGATGCGGCTACGTTGTGAAGGGTCCCGAGTCGAGGTGGAACTAAACGACGTGTTAGTCGTGGAGGCAGATCTCGAACTATTCAACACGCCGGGGATGAACCCGGATGGTACCCGCAACAAGTTCAAATACGCCTGGAAGACGATGCCCCGTATGGGACACATTGGTTTACAAACGCACGCCGGTATGGGGGGCCTGTCAGATGTGAAGATCCGCTTTCGCAACCTAGTTGTCCAGACGCTGTAGCGCGGGTCTTTGCCGTGGATGTAGCGCTGTGTGGGGCTGCGGTGGCCGGCTTCGTCTTGTCGCGGTAGTGAGCGATATACATACCTAAATATTCACCCGCTCGCTGGGCCAAGAATTAGGTCCCGCTCAAGCTGACAATGCCATATTCATGCCACGACAAGCTGTCGGTGCAGAACAAGAAAGCGCAACTCCCTTTGCTGACAGGGAGTTGCGCTTGTCCAATAATGGTGGAGGCGGCGGGAATCGAACCCGTAGAAGTAAAAACCGCAAATGCCACATCTACACCACACCACACCGCAAAACCCCTACAAAACAACACATTAGCGACACCACCAACATCGACCGATTCACAAAAAGCCACGCCCAGTACACAAGGTGACAACAAATTTCGACAGCCGAAGTGTGTACCAGGTGTGTACCAAAATATCCCCGCTGATCTCGTGAAGGTGTTATCTGCATGGGACGAACTCTCTGAGGAGGCCAAACGCCGGGTTGTTAAGATCGCCGAGAGAGGAGCGTAGGCGAATACGGTAGTCTCTTCCGTGCTATGCGCTTTGCGTTCGTGAGTATCTCTCCATTGGGCCTTATGGTCTCTCCCCCGAAAGCTATACCAGTTGGATTGCGGGTTGATCATGTCGCGATGCCGCGTTTGCGACGGCCGATCAGGACATAATCAGAGGGAAGGGTTGTATTCGAAGAGATTGACCATATCAATAGGAACGTGAATTAGGTCGCCCGTATTCCGCGTAGCAAGAATCGGTTTATACACATTGGCAGTAGCTGCTAATTCTGATCAATAAAATGTGGTCTCAACTCTGAAGTGCACGTTTAGTGTTTATGGTTTATCGTGTTGAAAGATATCGTTTGGTGATCGAAATTCCAGTGCTTTTCTGGGTCGGTCATTGAGTCTGTCTTCCGCCCGCCGAATGTTAGCTTGAGTGATCGTCTTAACGTTAGTGCCCTTGGGGAAGTACTGGCGTAATAGCCCGTTGGTGTTTTCGTTGGCCCCGCGCTCCCAGGCACAATTCGGGTGAGCAAAATAGACTTTGGCCCGTAGGGTCTTGGCGACTCTTTCATGTTGAGCAAATTCGTTTCCGTTGTCCATCGTCAGTGTATGGACCTGACCTTTGATCTCACTCAATGCCCTTATGATTACGTCGGCGACGTGATCGGCCTGCTTGGAGAGTACGGGTTCAATACGGGTGACGCGAGTTGTTCGGTCCACCAAGGTCAACAGGCCACCCCCGCCGTGACGGCCCATCATCAGATCGACTTCCCCATCACCAATCCGAGTTTTTTCATCAACGATATCGGGACGGTCATCCATCGAAACCCGGTGGGGAATCGAGCCTCTATACGCGGTTTTGGAAGAAACCCTCTTGGGGGGTTGTTGCTGACGTAGGTGGGTATGAAGTCGGCCACCGCGGTCTCGATCCCTACGGATAGGCTGGTAGATCCGCTCATGGGATATAGAAAACGTTTCGTTTCGTCCTAGCCAACCGGCCATCTGCTCGGGGCTCCACTCGTGACGCAATTTGCCTTCGACCAGACGGCGACAGCGTCCGGTCCACTTGAATGGGCGAATACGGTCTGCTCGCCGTTTTGGCTACGTTGATGAGCCGCTTGAGGATATAATACCCATTGGGGCTTTGATTTCGTTTTAACTCGCGTGAAATCGTCGTGCGATGCACACCGACG